>CAZQIZ010000008.1:0-97395 GCA_964593585.1 uncultured Ignavibacteria bacterium | reverse complement strand
ACTTAACCGACACGTGAACCGAGACTGTCAGATCAAGTAGTGGTAACTACAGATAAGGATTGCAGGCGCAAGGGTCACAGTAGCCGGGCGGCCACGTACCGCGGAAGGCCACGTTCACGATCATCACCACGTCGACAACGTTGGTGAAGCCGCTGCAATCGACATCGGTGCGTTCGGCCGGCGCGCCCTGCACACAATTCGGGTCATATGTCGGCGGCGCGCCGCGGAAGGCGACGTTGATCACCACAACCACGTCCTGCACGTTGTTAATCACGCTGTCGCAAACCGGATCGCCATGGCATGGGCAATCGCACTGTGTCGGGCTGCACTGCGGGATCGCCTGGCAGGTGGTATAGCCCGCGCAGGTTGGGATGCCGGCGCAGGTGGCCTGCGGGGCGCAGGTGACGGTGCCCGGACAGGTGGTCCAGCCCGGACAGGTCGAGATGTTCCAGCAGGTCGGCGTGAAGTTGCAGGTGGCCACCGGACCGCAGGTCGGCTGTCCGCCGCAGGTCGGCACACCGCCGCAGGTCGGACCGCCGCAGGTGGCGGTACCCGGACAGGTGAAGGCGCCGGCGCAAGTGACAACACCCCAACAAGTCGCATCGGCATCGCAGGTCGGCCCTGTGCAGGTGATGTCACCACAGGTGACCATACCGATGCAGGTTTCGACACCGAAGCACGTGGGCATGCCTTCACAGGTGGACGACCCCGGACAGGTTCCGGTCCCCGGACAGGTCTCCTGACCGCTGCAGGTCATCGCGCCATCGCAGGTGACACCGCAGGTGGTCGAACCCTCGCAGGTTTCGTAGCCGGGACAGGTCACGGCGCCCAGACAGGTCGATGTGCCATAGCAGGTCACCGTGCCATCGCATGTCTGCACATTGTCGCAAGTTGGATTGCCGATGCAGGTGGCCCCGCCCAGGCAGGTTGGCGCTCCGGCGCAGGTCGGCGCGCCCTGACAGGTCGCGCCCGCCGCGTCGCATGTCATCGTGCCCTCGCAGGTTGGTTCACCCATGCAGGTGGTCACACCATAGCAGGTCGTTGTCCCGCGACAGGTAGTGTAGCCGACACAGGTGGGTGTGTAACTGCAGGTCGTCGCGCCGTAGCAGGTGTTGTCGACGCCGCAGGTGATGTTGCCGTAGCAGGTGATCGCGCCATAGCAGGTGAACTGGCTGTAGCAGGTGGCCAGACCCGGACAGGTGGTGCCGCCCTCACAGGTGGCGGTACCGCGGCAGGTCTGGTAGCCGGGACAGGTCTGCATGTCGGGGCAGGTCGGTGTGCCGACGCACGTGTAAGTGCCGGGACAGGTCTGGAACGACGCGCAAGTCGGGATCCCCGGCATGGTCGGTTCGCAGCCAAGGACGTTTTGGCAGGTCGGCTGACCCGCGCAGGTCATGTAACTGCTGTAGCAGGTGAAGGAACCTTCGCAGGTTGGATAGCCCGGCGAGGTCGGCCACTCCGGACAGGTCGGGTAACCGTTACAGGTCGACGAGGCCCAACAGGTTTGTGATCCTTCGCAGGTGGTGTACCCGGCGCAGGTCGGGCCGATCGCGCCGCCGCAGGTGGTGAAGCCGGCGCATGTCAGCCAACTGTCGCAGGTGACATAGCCGTGGCAGGTCGACATGTCCGGACAAGTCAGCGATCCGGGGCAGGTCAGCTCGCCTTTGCAGGTCGCCTGCCCGGCGCAGGTGGCGAAGTCACAGGTCGGGAAATGGCCGCAGGTCGGCTGATCGACGCAGGTCGAACCAAAAGCGCAAGTCGGAGATCCATCACAGGTCGGACCGCCGGTGCAGGTGAGATTGCAGGTAATGAAGCAAGTCGCCGAGCCGTAGCACGTCGGCATGCCCACACAGGTCGGGCCGTTCACGCATGTTTCTGTGCCTTCGCACGTGGGTGTTCCCGGAGAAGTCTCCGTACCCGGACAAGTCGGCGCTCCCTGACAGGTCGCCTCGCCCCAGCAGGTGCGTGTGTCAGGGCAGGTCGGTTCGGGGGCGCAGGTGGGCCCGAGAACTTCACCGCAAGTCGGCAGCGCGGCACAGGTGGCGAATCCGTCACAGGTTGATGTACCATGGCAAGTTGGTTGACCCGGACAGGTTAATGCTCCTGCGCAGGTGTAGTTGAAATCGCAGGTCATCATCCCGGGCATCGTGGGTCGACAGAACATGTAGCAGGTGGGCGACTGGTCGCAGGTCAGGTTCGGATCGCAAGTGGCGTAGCCGACGCAAGTGGCCGGACCGGGACAGGTCGGCGTGCTCGGGCAGGTCGTTGATCCCACGCAAGTATACGAACCCTGGCAGGTGGGGTTGCCCGAGCAGGTGGGCGCATCCGGACAGGTGAACGATCCCTGGCAGGTCGGCGCGCCGACCATCGTCGGATTGCAGTCGACCAGGCACGACGAGTAGCCGATGCAGGTTGGCACCCAGCCGCAGGTGGGCTGGCCATCGCAAGTGGTGGTCCCCGGGCAGGTGAAGCTGCCGGGGCAGGTGTTGGCGCCGGTGCAGGTTGTGGCGCCGCAGGTGGCGAACATGACGCAGGTGGGTGCTTGGTCACACGTGGGAGTGGCGACGCAGGTGGCTGATCCGGGGCAGGTGAACATGCCGCTACAAGTGGTCGAGCCGCAGGTCTGGGTGCCTGCGCAGGTGGCCGTGCCGCTGCAGGTCACATCGCAGGTGAATGTCCCGCGGCAAGTCGGTGTCCCGGGGCAGGTCTGGTAGTTAATGCAGGTCGGAGCGGCGAAGCAGGTGGGGAAACCCTGCATCGTCGGCAGCGAGTCGGCGTCGGCCGGAGCGGCGACCGCCACGGTCCTGACCGCGGGCGTCTGGCCATGCTCCTCGAATTTTTCAACGGAGACTTTCAGACTCTGTTGAAACAGCGGTGACGGCAGAGGGTCCTGTCCGGCCGCGGCGATCTCGGCCCAAGCCAAAATCACCAGCAGAACAAACAGGAGGGTCGCGCAGAGCAGGCGGGCGCGGTGAGAACGGGCAGCCAAAGAGCCGCCGTGAGCAAGCGCGCCGCCGTGTGGCGTGAACATACACCACCTCCAAAGGCCAGTTGTCGGATCGTCGTTGAGACGCGGAGTCGTGCCTTACTTCACGATCTATACCACTAAAACATAGCATGTGCGGGGGCGATGTCAAGAAAAACAGGACATCAGTGTCATTATTCGACACATTGATCATGTGCGATCAGTCACATAAATATCCACAAAATCACTCGATCATTGCTCTTTGCGCCCATGGACGCTGAGAAGGTCGCGCGGATTTTTCTTTTGTCGGCCGCGGGGGCGGCATATCCTGTTGGCGGCGTTCGGGTCCGGACGATAGACTCGGTCCGTGCCGAACGCACGCAGGCCAACCTTATGTCGTTCTTCTTTCTGGCGGCGCTTGCCGCGGTGACGCGCGCATTAGGCGACTTCCGCGATCCGATTTACGCGCTCGTGTCGGCGTTCTTAATCGGATTCTGCTGGCGGGCATTCCCGCCGGTGCCGTCCTGGACACGCTGGATCAACTGGCTCTTCCGCTGGGGAATCTGGGTCGTCTTTGTCGGCGTGGTGGCGGCGGTGCATCCGACGCTGCGCATCGCGCTGCTCACGCTGGCCATCGGCGCCTTCGATCGCTTCGGAGAGCCGGCGCAGCGCGGACGATTCCGGCCGCTCGTCTACACGGGCATTCTCTATGGCCTGTGGTGGACGGTCTTCTTCCAGCTGCCTGTCCCCTATCGTTGGGTCTCCGATCTGTCGCTTGGGTACTCGGCGAACATCACGCAGGTGATGACAATCCCGCTGGCGCTGGGTCCCTCGGCAAGTGCGATGGACTTGTTGCTCTTGGGCATGTGCGGAATTGTCGCGATGACGCTGACCGCGCCGGTGCGTCGCTGGGCGAATGCCGTCCTGCTGGTAATCGTGCTGGAGGCGGGACGGATCATCTACATCTGGGCGGCGCCGTCGCTTTTGGGATTCATTAATAAGGCGATTCCGGTGTCGACCACACCGCATCTGGATCTACCGGCGGTGTATCTGCTTTTCGTTGCACTGATCGTGTGGCTGGCGCGCGCGGGCGTAACTCCTGTACCGGCTGGCGCGGCGCGTCGAGGCGGGGCGCGTACCTTTTCACGGCCTGCCTGGGTCTCCCTCGGACTGTTGGCCGTGACGGTTCTGATCTCGCTGGCCGCATCGTATGGGGACAGGCCGGTGCGGGTGCTGTTGCCCGAGCGCAACATTCTCGATCAGGGAGTGCCGCAGCATGGACGCTACGGCGACCGTTCGGGGGGCATGTTCGGATTCCTGCCCACCTATCTGGAGAGCACCGGACACACCTGGCGGCGCGCGGCGATCCGTCGGGAGATTCTCGACTCGATCGACGTCATCTTCATCGCCAATCTGCTCGAGAAATTCCCCGAGGATGAACGCAACCTGATCTGGGAATTTGTCGAGCGCGGCGGCGGGCTTTTGATCGTGGGCGACCACACCGGCACCGACGCGATCCGTGAGCCGACCAACGATCTGCTCTCCCCCACCGGGCTGGAGCTGAACTTCGACACGGCGGTGCCGTTGCGGCGCAGTTGGGTGGCGGCGAAGTCGTACCTCTATCATCCACTGGGACGATCGGGCGGCGAGATGGATGCGGAGTTGTGGCTGGGCGCATCGGTGACCGCCGGGCCGAAAGGAGAACCGTTCGTCGTCGGCCGCGGCGCCTTCTCCGATCCGGGCGACATGAACAACAAGGCGCGCTCCTACCTCGGCAACCTCGCCTACGATCCGGGGGAGCCGTTGGGGGATGTCGTGCTGGCGGCGGCGGCGCACTGGGGCAAGGGCAAGGCGGTGCTGCACGGCGACACGTCGCCGTATCAGAACGGCACGATCATCCGGTCGCACGCGATGATCAACCGTACGCTGCATTGGCTGACCGATGACTCGTGGCTGTCGTTTGTCGACCGCTGGCGCAGCGAATTGCTGCTTCTGTTGATCGGGATTGTCGGCACCGTACTGGTCGTGCTCTCGCTTTCGCAGCCAGTCTGGATGATGACGGCGCTGCTTTTGCCTGCGCTGTCGGTGGGACTGGGCGCGATGATTCCGGGCGACGGACGGGTGGAGTGGAAGGCGGGGGCGTATCGCCAGGCGCTGATCGACGAGGGACACGGTTCGATGTTCGACTTGATGGCCTGGGAGCCGAAGTCAATCGGCGGACTGCAGTACAATCTGATGCGGACCGGCTTCTCGCCCAAGTTTGTCGATTCGCCCACCGACATGGAGCCGGGCGAGGCGGATTTGTATGTGATCTTTGCGCCGACGCGCCATTTCAGCGGCGAGGAGATCGACGCGCTGGAGCAATTTGCCGAGCGCGGCGGCTGGGTGCTGAGCGCGGCGGGCTGGAACACCTACCCTTATGTGCGCGAACTCTACGACCGGTTCGGTGTGCGGCTGGAGAATGTCCCGCTGGGCGCCGCCGATGGCGCGGCTTTTGGCGGAACGGTCAAGATGGCCGACGCGTACCCGGTGGCCGGCGACGGCGCGGGGATCGAGACGCTGATCGAGGCATTCGAGAAGCCGGTGGCCAAGGTGGTACGTCGCGGACAGGGCGGGCTGATCGCCATCGGCGATTCGCAGTTTTTCTACTGCAAGAATCTCGAGGGGCAAAACGAACAAGTGGTGATGGAGAATGTGCGGTTTTTCCGCGCGTTGATGGAAGCGGTGTTTCGACCCGGCGCGTCCTAAATGAAGCGACTCTACACCTGGGGTGTGATCCTGTGGGCGATCGGGTGGCTGTTTGTCTGGCCGAATCCCGATCCGTCGGCGAAGACCTTTCTCTGGCTGGCGGGACTGGGGACCGCGCTGATTCTGGCGGCATCGTGGAACCGCGACGTGGCCGCGCGGAGTTGGCATCCACGGGTGTTGATTGCCGCGGCGGGGCTGGCGGTGTTCGCCTGGCTGTGGTTTGATCTCCCCTTTCTCGGGCCGCTTCTCCTGGCCGTCGGCGCGGTCATCTTCGTGGTTATGGGGCGAACCGTGGTTGGCGCCCGTCTCGGGGACGGACTGGTTGCGGCGGGCAGTGTCGCCCTGATGCAGTTGGCCGGATTGTATCTGTACATGGTCTATGTCGGGCCGCGTGGGCATGGGTGCGCGGTCACCAGCGATATCCTGGCCAGCGCGTTTCTTTTGTTCGGCGCCGATGCGTCGGCGCTGCCCGATGGGCTGCATCTGTTCGCGGTGGACCGCCTCTACCAGGTCGTGCCGTCGCTCAATAACATGGGCGTTTATGTCTTCCTGATGATGTTCATGGGGCTTGTGGGCCTGTGCATCGCCGGGAAGATTCGTCTGCGGTCGCTAATCACCGGGGCGTTTGCGATCACGGTGTTCATGCTGGCGCGCTATGCGGCGATCGTGCTCTGGGACTACAACCAGGGCGGGATGGCCGACACATTCTGGAGTCCGAAGGTCTTCGCCTGGACCGTGTGGCCGGTCGGGTTCTTCCTGCACGGGGCGACGATCTGGAACCGTCCGGCGGTGACCCTGCCGCCGTCGCGTCAGGCCTCGGCGGGGAAACGGTTGGCGTTCACGGTGGCGCTGGTGGCGGTGGGCACGCTGGCATGGACCGCCTACGAGGGGTATCACCCGGCCGGGGTGCAGAAGCAGGGGCGGATGCTCATCGACGAGTACCATTCCGACTGGGAATGGACCGAGATGCCGTTTGACACGGTCTGGTACGGCCAGCAATCGACTTACAACTTCTATTGCCTCGCTGAATTCTGGAACCAGCATTACCACGTGCGGCGTCATTTCGACTCGCTCACCGCGGCGGTGCTCGACAGCGTCGACATTCTGGTCTTGAAGGTGCCGACGCAACCCTACTCGCCGGGCGAGATCGCCGTGATCGAGGAGTGGGTTGCCGATGGCGGCGGGCTTTTCCTCATCGGCGAGCACACCAACGTGTTCGGATACGCCACCTTCCTCAATCCGGTGGCGACGCGCTTCGGGCAGCGGTTCATTTCCGACATCATCTATGAACTGAAGACCGGCGATCTGAACGTGCATGAACGTCCGGGGATCCTCCCGCATCCGGTGGCGCAGAACATGCCGACATTCCTGTTCGGCGGGCCCTGCTCGATGTACGGCGACCTTTCGGCGCGATCGATCATGACCACGATCGGGGTGAAAACGCTGCCGGCCGACTACACGCAACGCAACTTCTTCCCGGAGCGGGCGCAGAGCACGGGGTACCGGTTCGGGGTCTTCTTCAACGCGCTGCAGACGCGGTTTGGCAAGGGACGGATTGTCTCGTTCACCGACTCGACGCTTTGGTCCAACTTCTTTGTGTTCATACCCGGCAAACCCGAGTTGGCGCTGGGGCTGGCGGAGTACTGCAATCGCTATGATCCCTTCCCCTACTGGCGCATTCTCACCTTCCTGCTGGCGTCCGTCTGCCTGATCGGCGGCGCGGTGGCGGCGCATTCGCTGCGGCTGGAGGGGTGGCTGTGGTATGCCTCGGTCGGCTGCCTGGTGTTTGCCGGGAGCGCGCGTTGGATCGAGAGCATCAATCGCGCCAACTATCCCCTGCCGGAGCCGCACACGCCCTTCGCCCAA
Organism: uncultured Ignavibacteria bacterium; assembly: GCA_964593585.1. Lineage (GTDB taxonomy): Bacteria > Zixibacteria > MSB-5A5 > WJJR01 > WJJR01 > JACQFV01. The sequence goes on along the minus strand of CAZQIZ010000008.1, from coordinate 89,816 downwards.
CTGAATTTCGAAAGCGAGCATTCGAAGTTCTTTGTGCCGGAGTTGCGACTGGCGCGCGAAGCGGACAAGGATTTCAGCACGTTCTTCCTCTGGACGCAGCGCGTCGGTGTGGTGCCGCGCAAGTGGCCGACCTTCGAGGAGTCCTTCAGCAAACCGGGCGGACAGATCATCATCGATCCGCAGGGAACGTTCGATGCCGCCGAGCTGGAGATGGCGCGTCGGTTTGTCGAGGGCGGCGGGACCCTGTATGTGCTGGATGATCCGACCAACGCGACGCATTCATCCGCCAATCAGTTGCTGGCGGGCTTCGGGCTCAGTTTCGATCTGCGCGCGCAGGCGCCGCCATCGGGCATGACCGACTATCTGCAGCAGGTGTTGTGGACGGCCGGCGGACGGGTGGTGGGCGGCGAACCGATCCTGGCCGGGCCGGACGGCAGCGCGATCTGCGCGCGGATCAAAGTCGGCGAGGGCCAGGTGATCGCCTTCGCCAATTCGCACATCTTTGAACGCAAGACGATGGGGTATACGGCGATGATTCCCAACCCGACGCAGAACGCGATCAGTCAATGGGAATACAAGTTGATGACGTATTTGAATTACCCGCCAATCCATGCGGAGACCGTGCGCGATACCCAACCCAACGTGGAGTGAATGTGAACGCAGTGTGCGAGAATCTGTCGGGTGTCAACCCGTCGCTGGTGCTGGTCCTCTGCCTGCTGGTCGGGGGGATCGCCGGTTTCTTTGTCGGGCAGGGCGGGCCGATTGCCTCGCAGGTGACGTTGACCACCGGGGTCGATCCGTCGCTGTTGTCGCCGGTGGATGAATATATCATTGCCGGTTTTCGATGTCCCTCGCCGGCCTGTCCGCAGTGCGAACTGCGCAACTGCGACTGTGCCGAGGCGCAGACATTGCGCAACCGGGTCAAGCAGGAGCTGGGCCAGGGCAAGGACGGCACGGTCATTCGTCAGGAGTTGATGGCCCAATACGGCAACCAATTGAAGATGGGCCCGAATTGATCCAATGCGTGAGAGCGCCGCTCTCGGGAGGCATGCGATGAACGGTCAGAAGGGCGGATCGGTCAATGTGGTGTTGATGGCGGTGGTGGGCCTGTTGATCGGGTTCATCGGCGGGTATTTCGTCGGGCAGCGCACCGCGCCGGTGGGCGCCGGGATGGTGGCCGGCACGGGGACCACGGCGACCTGCCCGCATCAGTTGGAGGTCAAGGACCAGTGGATCATCGCCGGGTTCCGTTGCCCGGGCACCGAGGATTCGCAGGTGGCGCTCTTGGGTTGCCACTGCAACATCGCGCACGCCATCGAGGACCGCGTGAAGTCGGAGCTGGCCGCCGGCAAGACCGGCCAGCAGATCCGCGACGGCCTGATGATGGAATACGGCGACCGTCTCAAATTCCGCACACCGTAGCGCGGTCGATCCCGGCGTGAGATTTCCTTAGGGGCGCGGCACCCGCGCCCCTATTTTTGCGCGCCGGCGGCGGTGTCGTCGGGAGTCAAATCCCGGCCACGGGCGGCCGACATAGTCAGTACAGGGGGGCTTGATGGCGCGTACACTCGTCGTTGTTCTGTTACTCTCGTTGTCGTTCGCCGGCGGTTGCAGCAGTTACTGCGCGCGGCCCGGCGGCGGCGGCATGGCCGACATCACCCGGCGCTTGCCGATGGATTTTCCGGCTACATACAAGGGGACTCTCCCCTGCGCCGACTGCGCCGGGATCGACTACACGCTCAACATCTGGTCGGATGGCGTCTATTTCCTGCGGCAGACCTACCGGGGCGAATCGGAGGGCGTGGCGCACTTCGATCAGATTGGATACTGGGAGTTCTCGAAGGATGGCAAGTCGCTGGTCCTGCGCAGCAAGGAGGAGACTCCCGTTCTCCTCGCTATCGAAGGGAAGAATGCTCTGCGGCTTCTGGATCTCGATGGCCGGCCGATCGAGTCGTCGTTTAACTACGCGCTGGAGCGTCAGCCCGAAATCGACTGGTTTGAGCCGCGGGTGCGTCTGCATGGGATGTACACCTACCTGGCCGATGCCGGCCAGATCACCGAATGCCTGACCCGTCTGCGTCTGCCGGTGGCGACCGCGGGGGACAACGCGACGCTGGAGCGCTCCTATTCGTTTGCGCGCAGTGCGCCGGGGGAACCGATGCTGGTGTCGGTCGAGGGACGGATCATCAATCGTCCGCGGGCCGATGGCCCCGGCAGGGAGCAGGCGCTGGTGGTCGACAAGTTTCTGAGCGTCTGGCCGGGCGAGAGCTGCTGGCCGGAGGTGAAGGTGCAGGCGCGCAGTTGCGGGCGGTGAGCAACCGCCCGTTCGGATGTCATTCCCCCGAATATGAGACACGGAGGACGGGTCTCAGACCCATGCCATGTTTCATTGTGAAGATATCGTAGGGGCAGGTCTGAGACCTGCCCGTGGAGGTGTTTAACAAAGATCCCAAGACCCGGCAAAGAGCGCCGGGTCTTGGGATGACGGTATTGGGGAATTCAGTGTTCTGGTGGGTGGTAGGTCAGGTCTCGGACGCATCCTGTGTTTCATCGTGATGGAGATCGTAGGGGCAGGTCTGAGACCTGCCCTTGGTCGCGACGGCCAAAGAGCAGGCAATTCGTCTTGACAGATGTGGCGGGGTCCGGCTTGTTGCGGCTGCACGGGATCGTTGACACGGGGCCGACCACGGAGGGTCTTGCCATGTTGCAGCGCGTCATCAACGTCGCCCTGCGCCCCGGCCAGGAATGGCCGGTGATCGCGCAGGAAGCGATGAGCACCGCCGGGATCTACACGAAGTACATCATCCCGCTGTCGGCGATCGGGCCGGTGTGCGGGTTCATTTCCGGCGCGATTTTCGGACAGGGGATTCCGTTCACCGGACTGTCGGTGCGTCCGGCAATCAGCACGCTGCTTATGATGATGGTCTTCGCGTATGTGCTGGGGCTGATCGGCGTGGCAGTGACCGCCTTCATCACGCAGAAACTGGCGCCCACGTTCAAGTCACAGGGCGGGTTTGTGGACGCCCTCAAAATCGTGACCTTCTCGCAGGCGCCCTATTGGGTGGCATCGGTGGTCACGCTCATCCCAATTCTCGGCATGCTGGCGATCCTGGTGGCGTTTTATGGACTCTATCTGTTCTACGTTGGGCTGCCGCATGTGATGAAGACACCGGACGACCAAAGGCTGCCCTACATGGGTGTGATCCTGGTGGTCTCGATCATCATCTGGTTTGTGCTGATGGGTCTCCCGGCCATGTTGGTAGGCGGGATGATGGTGGTGCAGGGGTAATTGACGACTCGATCAAGCACCAAGAGGGCCGGTCATTGACCGGCCTTTTTTTGAATGGTTCAACGTGGTGGAAGCTGTAGGGGCAGGTCTGAGACCTGCCCTTGGTCGTTAGGCGGAACGAAGGGATTTCAACCTGCGCCGAAGAGCAACAAAGATCCCAAGACCCGGCAAAGAGCGCCGGGTCTTGGGATGACGGTAGTTGGGGAATTGCGTGATCTGGTGCGTGGTGAGGAGTGGGTCAGGTCACATACCCATGCCACGTTTCATCGTGATGGAAGCAGTAGGGGCAGGTCTGGGACCTGCCCTTGGTGGCGATGACGAAAGAGCAGGCGATCCGCCGCGTCGGATCGCCCTCCTGCCTAAATGGAGAAATCCCCGGGCCGGAAAGCGCCCGGGGATTTTTGCAGAAGCGGGACAAGGAGGTGGTATTGCCCCGCACTGTGCTCGCAACTGTTATTACAGTTGAGGCCAGTTATTGTTCCACTCCGTGGCCCCGTTTTCGTCGGTCTTGATTAACATATTGTTCCACAGGAACTTAACCTTGCTCCCCAGAGCCAGAATCGCCGCGATTTCCTTGTTTTGTGACAGCCGGAAGTAGGCGGGTGAGTAGGGCTTGACCACGATGGTGTCGGTGATGGCGGGGTTGGGCGTGGTGGCATTCCAGTCGGTCCAAACGCCATCGATCAGGGTGAAGCGGCGCCCGGACACGGCCTTCTCCTGCTTGGCCGCTGGCGAACCAAGTTGATCGGCCTGTCTCGGGACAGCGATGTGCGGGTCCAGATTCGACTTCTTAAGTTTGCTCGCTTCGATGGCGGAGAGGACCTGCGGCGCGCCAGCAACCATCCCGCGGGATTCGAAGGCACGCTGCGGCGTGGCCATATCCATGGCGACCTTCACCTCTTCGGGGGCGGCCAGGAACGACGTGTATGGCGTCATGATGCCGTAGGTCTTCGACAGCCGCACCACCTCATCCTTCACCTCCGGGCTCTCCCCGGAGACGCGCATCGCGTCGAGCAGATGCCCGATGCGCCGTCCCGCCCACAACTTGGCAATGAACGGGTACTGATCGCGTTTGGGCTTGAAGACCGCCGGGAAGGTGTGATTGACATCCTTGCCGCCGCGAGTGCCATGCAGACGCACCGTGGTTTCGGCATCATTGAGGAAGCGGCCATAGACGACGATCTCGCTGCCGGCGAAGACATCGGGAAGCGTTGCCGGATACATGTCATTGATGATCACCCCGGGCGCGAATTCGAGGCGGCAGTCAGAGAGGACCGGACGGCTCATCTTGCGGAAGAAGTTGGAGACGGCGATTTCGACATCCTCTTCCGGCGCGACATAGGAGGAGAACCCGTGGTTCTGCTCGGCCAGATCGTTGAGCAGGCCGGCGTTCAAGTCGTAGCCGACACCGAAGGTAAAGATCCGCGCCCGCAGATTGTTGCGTTCGCGCGCGGCGCGGGTGATGAGATCGGCGTTGCGTTGGCCGACGGTGGGCAGGCCATCGGTGAGGAACACCAGGTACTTTGGACGGTCGTTATTTTCAAAGATTGCCTGCGCGCGGGCCAGGGCGCCATCGATGAAGGTGCCGCCATCGGCGGTGAGTCCCGCAAGGCGGTCGAGGGCCGCGGCGCGATCGGGGCCATCGGCGCGGACCAGATGATCGGCAAAGGCGTCGACGCCATCGTTGAACCAGACCAGCGCGAAACGGTCATCGGGATTGAGACTTTCGAGGCAGAAGCGCAGGGCGTTGCGGGCCTGGACGATCTTCTCCCCTTGCATGCTGCCGGAGCGGTCGAAGCAGAAGACCACATCCTTGGGTAACGTGGCCAGCCCCTCGGCGTTGCCGGGGGCGATGATCCCCATGAAGAAGCGGCCATCGTCGTTTTCGGTGGTCAGAAACTGCGCGGCAATCTCACGGCTGTCATAGGCGCAGAGCAGATGGAAGTCGCCGGCCTCGCGCAAGTCTTCCAGATCCCCTTCCACCACGGCGTGGTGGGGGTCGGAATGGCGGATGCCGACCTCATGGGTGGGAACGGTGACCGATTTGAGCGTGCCGACGGTGTTGATCTCGATCTGCAGGCGGTTTTCGGCGCGCAGGTTGTCTTCAGCGGCGATGCGCGGCGACCAGGTTTCATTCAGCACCGGGAAGACGAAATCGGTGACGCCGAAGTCGGCGACCAGCGGGTGGGTGTAGTAGAGTTTCACCGCGGCATCCTTACGGGCCTCGATCGGGAAGATGCGCGCGCGCAACAGTTGCCGGTCGACATACTCCAGCAGCGCGGGGTCCTGGGTGCGCCGCACAATCGACTCATAGATGCCGCGCGCGGCCGCGGCATCGAGCAGCTCGGCTTTGATCTCCTCGCCGCCGACAAACATCGAGAACTTGTCCACCGCCGCCTCGGGCGGCAGCGGGAAGATCCATTCCCCTTCGAGGTCGCGGTCGGAGGAATTGTGGTAAACGCACTCGACCGAGACTTCGGCGGCGCGGTCGGTCAGCCGGACATCGACCGTCTGCCTGACCAGTTGGACGGTGTGACGGGGGAAGGTCTGACCGTCATGGGGGGTGATGATGATCATGCCGGACGCCGGAACGGCGACGAGCAACGCCACGGCGACGGCGCATGCCACAAGCGGACTGCGGCGGATCATGGACTGCCTCCTTTCGTGCGCGGAGGACGGGGTGCACTGCGTCTGTTCTCTGCCCGGTTTACTGACGAGGGGGCGGGAATATTCCGGGTTTTTTGCGAACTGAAAATAAAGTCAGGATCGGGCGGGAAAGTTTGGGAGCGCCCGGAACTGGGATTGCGTGGCGGGGTATGAAGTGGATTCGATTGTCGTGAGCGCGTCTGGGCGTATGCAATACGCCCCTACTGCGGCATGAATTCTGAGTTGAGGGAGGTCGAGGCTTCTGCCGAGCCTGCTCTTGGTAGCCACCGGATAAAGAGCAGCCTCAGCAGAAGCTTCGCCCTCCCCTTCGGGATCACGGCGTGCGTGGGCAGCAAGGGGCTGAAAGCCCCTTGTCGGGCGGATGGGGGAATGTTTGTGCAAACAACAAAGCCGCCGGACCTTTTCGGTTCGGCGGCCTTGGGTGATGCGGGATTGTGATTACGCTTCGGCGGGGGCTTCGGGCTCCGCCGGGGCTTCCGGCTCGGCGCCTTTGACCGTGGCGGTTTCGCCCACGGTCGCGGCAACGGTCGGATGCGCGGCCAGGTAGGCCTCCAGTTCGGCGCGATCGCGATCCTTGTAGTAGGCCTCCACCGACAGGACAATGCGGCGGTTGGTCGGATCGAACTCGATCACCTTCAGCCCGAGGGTGTCGCCCAACTTGAAGGCGTCTTCGGGCTTCTCAAGGTCCTTCTTACCGAGTTGATTGAGCGGGACAAACCCCTCGACATCGCCGTCGACTTCGACCACGACGCCGCGTTCGAGCATGCGGACGATCTTGCCCTGCATCTCGTTGCCGACGCGGAAGCGTTCGTGAAAGTTCGGCCACGGGTCATCGTGCACCTGCTTGTGGCCGAGCGAAATCTTGCGGTTTTCGACATCGATGTTGAGGATGACCACCTGCACCAAGTCGCCCTTCTTCATGATCTCGGAGGGGTGCTGGACGCGCCGGGTCCAGGAGAGGTCGCTGATGTGCACGAGACCGTCGATGCCGTCCTCGAGTTCGACGAAGGCGCCGAAGGCGGTCAGGTTGCGGACCCGTCCCTCGTGCCGCGTGCCGATCGGGTAGCGCTGCTCGACGGTCGACCAGGGATCGGGCTCCAGCTGCTTGATGCCCAGGGAAATCTTCTGATGCTCGCGGTCGACATTGAGAACCATCGCCTCGACGGTGTCGCCGACCTGCACCAGCTTGGAGGGGTGACGGACATGATGGGTCCAGGACATCTCGGAGATGTGCACCAGCCCCTCGACGCCCTTCTCCAGCTCGACGAAGGCGCCGTAATCGGTGATCGACACGACGCGTCCGGTGACACGGGAGCCGACCGGGTATTTGGATTCGATATTCTCCCACGGGTGGGCGGTCAGCTGCTTCAGGCCGAGCGAAATGCGATGGGTCTTGGCGTCGAAGTCGAGAATCTTGACGTCGATTTCGTCGCCGACCGAGACGATTTCGGAAGGATGACGGATCCGTCCCCACGACATGTCGGTGATATGCAGGAGACCGTCGACGCCGCCCAAGTCGATGAAGACGCCGAAGTCGGTGATGTTCTTGACGCGTCCGCGGCGGATTTCGCCGGCGGAGATCTGCGTCAGGACCTTCTCGCGCATCACATCGCGCTCGGTTTCGAGCACGACGCGGCGGGAGACGACGATGTTGCGGCGGGTCTTGTTGAGCTTGATGATCTTCATCGGCAGGGTCTGGCCCAGCAGCGAATCGAAGTCGGGGACCTGGCGCAACGCGACCTGCGAGCCGGGCAGGAAGGCCTCGACGCCGAACAGATCGACCACCAGCCCGCCCTTGATGCGGCGGACGATGCGGCCATCGACAATCGCGCCCTGATCATGGGCGTCGCGGATTTTGTCCCAGACGCGCAGGAAGTCGGCCTTGCTCTTGGAGAGCACCAACTGGCCTTCCTGGTCCTCGACCGCCTCGAGGAAGACCTCGATCTCCTGGCCGACCTTGACATTGAGCGGCTCGGAGAATTCGGTGATCGGAATGGCGCCTTCGGACTTGAAGCCGACGTCGACAATGACGACATCGCGGCTGACGGCCTGGACACGTCCCTTGACGACCTCCCCTTCCTTCAATTCGGAGATGGTGGTCTGGTACATCTCCTCCATGCGCGCGTCGTCATCGGGGGTAAACTCTTCATCGTCGAGATCGGGGGCGTAGATCTCCTCCTTCTCGGCGACGGCGGCCATGGCCGGGGCCTGGTAGCCCTCTTCGGCGCGGCGCAGGGACTTGGTCTTGCGGGTCGAACCGGCGGCCAGACCTTCGGTCTTGACCTCGGTGACCTTCTTGCGGGAACGAGCGCTGGGGGCGGCGGCTTCGGTTTTCTTGGCGCGGCCCTTTGCGGTTGTGCCTTTGGCCTCTTCGGCCTCGGCGGTGGTCTTGGTGGATTTGGTTGGCACTGAGGTGGATCCTCCAAACATAGATCAGCATTCGCCCGCTAGGGCGGCGTTTTGCGGATAGCAAAAAGCCCTTTAAGATGGGGCAAAAACGCGATCCAGCCAAGCGGAAAATTGGGACGGGACAAGGGGCTGGAAGCCCCTTGTCCGGGGAATGGGCCAGAGACCCTCCTTGGGGGCGATTCGCCGCGGGGAAAGCCTGCTCTTGGTCGCTACCTGAAAAAGAGCAGGCTCGGCGGAAGCCTCGCTTTCCCTTTTGTGATCGATGCGTGTACGGTGAGCGAGGGGTTGAATGCCCCTTGGCTTGGCGCTAGAGTTGGAAGAGGTATTGGACCTTCAGGAAGAACTGGCGCGAGGCCAGCGACCAGTCAGTGGTGTCGGAATCGCCATCGTCGGCGGCGAGGTCATCGTAGTTGTGAGTCGAGCCCGCGTAGACCATTGAGAACGAATTGACACGATAGGTCACCAGCGGATCAACCTGCCAATGGCGTTCGGCGCTGGGGTCGGTCCAGTCGCGGCTGTCGACATATTGAACGACCACGCGTCCGGAAAGGCGCCGGGTGAACTGGTAGGTCAGACGGGTGCGCGCCACCGCCTCGCGGTAGAGACGCTCGTCGGTGTCGGGATTGATGCTGCGGGCGTACTGAAACGAGTTTTCGATCAGCAGCCGGTCGCTGGGTTTCAAGTCCAGCGCGGGCTCCAAGGCCAATTCGCGTCCGAGGACACGCGCGCCGCGGGCGATCTGGTCGCCGTAGGTTATCTCCGTGCCGAACGCCAGCAGGTCGCTGGGGCGGGTCTCGCAGGCAAAACCCACGTTCCACATGTTGTCAAACCAGAGGTCGCGGTAACGTTCGCTGCCGTAGGCTCCGGCAACGACGAGTTGAATCTGCGCCCACTTCAGGGTGGAACCGCATTCCACCTCGACGTTCTCCGCCTTGCGCCGGCCATCGAAGTTCCACTGGCGGTAGAACGAGACCTCGGGATACCAGTGGGTGAGCGGGCCGTGTGTGGGGAAAAACTCATAGACAAACGCCGCCTCGGCCTTGCGCTGGTCGTTGGTGGGTTCGAAGCCGTTGTCGGCGCGGAAGGTGGGGCTGCGCTCGCTGTAGTAGATCTCCGAGGAGAAATGCCGTCCGGAACGCTCGACGCGGGCGTGAAACGCGTGGCCAGTGAACGATTCGCCATCAAAGGCGGCGGTGTGACGGCCGTTGTCGAAGAGAATGTCGCCGAACGAGGCGGTCATGGCCGAATCGTCGGGTTCCTCGGTGCTGGTGCCAACCGCATGCAGGCGGAACTGGTAGTTTTTGAGGAAGCGAATTTCGGTATCGATCCCGGCGAGAGCGCTGTAGCCGCCGCCATCGAGGTGACGGTCGGTGGCGACCATGCCCACATACGAATCGGTGCCGATGGCGCGGCGGGCGCGCAGGATGTTGGAGAAACTCCTCGGGCTGAGCCGCGAAGGGACGCTGCGACTGAACTCCTCAAACGGCACGATGATCGGCGAGTGCTCATCGTAGGCGGCAAGGTAGCCGATGCTCAACCGGTTCAGCCGGCCCACCAGTTTCGCCGCCGCCCGGGGATCGTTGATCATTCGGGTGTAGACGGTGCGAAACGGCGTCAGGAAAAGGTCGCTGCCTTCCTGGAAAAACGGCCGCCGTTCCGGATAGTCGAGCGCGAAGGCGGAGTTGACATCGATCTGAGCGGCGTCTGACTCGATCTGGCTGAAATCGGGATTGACGGTGGCTTCGACCGTGACGCCGGAGGAAATGGCATACTTGCCATTGAGCGAGAACTCGCCGTCGGGATCGGCGTTGTCGACGCGGCCGGTGACGTCGTTGCGCAGCCCGCTCTGATAGCCGATGGCCGACGGTAACAGCTCGATGCCGCGTCCGGGAGCGATGTTCTCCATCCCTTCCACCGTTCCCCACTGGCAAGGCCAGCAGGGCTCATCGCGATCGTATTGCGCCCAGGAATACTGGCGGCGCACCTCGCGCGGATGGTTGCGCCAGAAGTCCATCCGCCACGACTGCTGCGGCGCGGCGGGGAAACGCAGGCTGGCGAAGGGAATGGCGATCTCGACCTGGTAACCGCTGTCTGTGATCCGTCCGGCGCTCTCCCAGATCATGTTGTACCCCTCGTCCTCGCCCCCTTCGGGCGAATAGAGCAGGTCACTCTGGATGCCATACGGATTGATCATGAGTTCATAGGCCCAAGCCGCGTCGCCGTAGGAGTCAAGGAGGATGCCGACGTTATCGTCATCCCAGATACGGTCGCGCTCGCAGAACGAGGCGCGCACCTGCCGGGGATCATCTTCGCAGACAAAGGCGACATAGAGCCGGCTGTCGTCGTAGGTGACCAGGGCCACGGTCGCCACCGGCGGCCGGGTTTGGTCGCCCGGCTCGTGTTCGACAAAACTGGTCGCGCGCGCGGCGTTGCGCCAGCCGGCGTCATCGAGATGTCCATCGAGTTTGATGTCGCCGCCGGCGCGGGTGATGGCCAGGCGCGGGAGACGTTGCGGAGTCCAGGGCGCCTCGGCCTGGAGCGGCGCGGCGAACAGACCCATTCCCAGAAGCGGCAACAGCGCGATCCAGCGCCAACGGGCGGCGCGATTCAGACTCATCATGTTGGCCTCGTTGCATCACCCGTCGGATTGATGTTGCGTCCAACGCGTGTAACCCAAGTACGGCCGGCGTTGTGATAGGTTTCACAGCTGCGCTGGTGGCAAGGCGCAAGTCTGTCAAATCCGTCAGTCGGAGTCAGGATTCCGCGGGCAGCGCGGTGGCGCGGTCGCGGTCGGGATCATCAGACAGCGCGCAGATGTGTTCCATGATCCGACGGGAAAGACGACGATATCCGTCCTTGTCGTCGGCAAACGAGAGGATCTCCGAGACCGGAATCGGATCGCCGATGCGGGCGCGCAGGCGTCCCCAATGGAAGAGGTGGCGCGAGAGTTTGTAGGAGCCGGAGATGTAGACCGGGACGACCGGCACCGCGGCCAGACGCGCCATCATGCCGATGCCGGGCTTGGGTGGATGCATCTGTCCGTCGCGCGAGCGGGTGCCCTCGGGGAAGGCGACCACCGGCCGGTTGTCGTTCAGCAGACTGATCACATGGTCGATGGCGGTGCGGTCGACCACGCCGCGGCGGATCGGGCGGGCGTTGATGGTCCAGATGAGTCTGCCGAAGAGACGATTTTTGAACAGTTCCGCCTTGGCGAGAAAGCCGACTTCGCGGGGGACCAGTAGCGCCAAGAGCGGCGGATCAAACCACGAACGATGGTTGGCGCAGAGCAGGAACGGCCCGGTCGGCAGGTTCTCACGGCCGGAGTACCGCGGCCACCAGAGCAGATGGTAGGCGATCCGGGCGAACGTCAGTATGGTCCAGTAGATAGGACGCATGGTCAGGTCCGTTCTCGCGCTCCGTTGGTAATCAGGAAAGTTGGAGTCGGTCTTTGCATATGCGGTAGGCCTGTTCGACCTGGTCGGCAATGGTCAGGTTGGAGGTGTCGATGACGATGGCGTCATCGGGGATGCGCAGCGGTCCGACGGCGCGTTCGCGGTCGGCGCGGTCGCGGCGGTCGAGTTCCGCCTCTTCCCTGTCGAGTTTGTCCTCGGACGCGGCTTCGGCGCGCTGGGTAATGCGGCGGCGGGCGCGTTCTTCGAGATTGGCATCCAGATAGATCTTCACATCGGCATCGGGGCAGACCACCGTCCCGGTGTCGCGTCCTTCCAGCACCACATTCCCGTCCTGAGCGAAGCGGCGCTGCAGCGCGGCCATGTGGCGGCGGATCAGCGGATGCGCCGCCACCGGCGAGACCAGTTTGTCGATCTTCGGATCGCGGATCGCGTCGGTGACATCATGGCCGTCCAGCAGGACCCGCGGACGGTCATCGCCGGAGTGGGGCGGGGCGAAGGCGAGATGGAGACGGTCGAGCAACGCCTGCACCTGTCCCTCATCGCCCAAATGGGTGCCGAGACGGTCGCCGAGCAACGCGGCGGCGCGATACATCGCGCCGGTGTCGAGATAGGAGAATCCCAGACGCGCGGCGAGCAGGCGGGCGGTGGTGGATTTGCCGGATCCGGCGGGGCCGTCGATGGTGATGACAGGGCCGCGACGGTGAGGTGTGATTGTGGCAGAATCCGGCATCAGGTCCTCTGACTTGGCGGGGGTGGGGCTGTGTGCTCCACCGGGCCGGCAGAGGTAGCAAGTATGGCGGGTGGAGGAGGGATTGTCACGTTGAATGCTGGTGGCGCGGTGGGAAGAAACAAAGATCCCAACCCTTGAGCGACGGCCAAGGGCCGTCGCTCAAGGGTTGGGATGACGAGCTGTGGGGAGACTGCAAGCGTAGCCGGACGGCCGGGATGATCTGTATCGGAATGGTGAGATTGGCACGAGCCAGACTGTGAGGATGATGCTGGATCCATTCACGCGAAGTCGGGTGGGCGTTTTTCGAGGAAGGCAGCGATGCCCTCGGCAAAGTCGGCCGAGCGGAAGTTGAGCAATTGGAGGCGGCGTTCCAGGTCGGCGGTCTGGTCGAACGTCTGGTCCCAGGTGGCGTGAATGGCCTGTTTGTGTCGGGCCAGCAATGCGGCCGGATAGGCGGCCAGCTTGCGCACGAACGCCCCGGCCGCTGCCGTCAATTGGGCATCGGGCCAGACTTGGTTGGCCAGCCCCATGCGCAGGGCCTCCTCGGCGCCGACCGGTTCGCCGGTAAACAGCATCTCCAGCGCCTTGGCGCTGCCGACGAGGCGGGGCAGCAGGTAGGTGCCGCCCCAGTCGGGACCGAGGCCGAGACGGACCAGCGGGGCGCCGAAACTGGCGCTTGCGCCGCAGAGGCGCAGATCGCAGGAGAGCGCGATGAAGAAGCCGCCGCCCAGCGCGGGACCGTTGACAATCGCAATGGTGGGCTTCATCGAGTTGCGCAACAACCCGACGATCGCCTTGCCCTCATCGAGCAGACGGACAAACCCCTCCTCATTGTTGGCGGACTTCAGTTCGCGCAGGACATTGATGTCGCCGCCGGCACAGAAGGTGTCGCCGTGTCCGGTCAGGCAGATGACGCGGACGGCCGGGTCGCGGTCGGCGCGCTGGAGCGCCGACAACAATTCGCCGCGCATCGCCGAGGTGAGCGCGTTGCGCTTGCCGGGATTGTCGATGACGACGGTGGCGATGCCGCCGGCACTCTCAAGATGGATGCGACCGGATGACATGGCGATTGGACCAATTGGTCCCATAGGTACGAAAGGATTTCAGACTCCGTAGCCGCCGGAGACCTTGATGTTGCTGCCGGTTACATAGGCGGCATGCGGCGACAGGAAATAGCGGATGGCGCCGACGATGTCCTCGTCGCTGCTGAACCGTCCGGCCGGGATCACCTTGCGCACATCCTTGGGCAGATCGACCGAGGTGTAGTGCATCCCCGGCGACACGGTGTTGATGGTGACGCCATCGACAATCGCCACTTTGGCCAGCGACGAGGTGAACGACAGAAGCGCGGTCTTGGCGGCGTGGTAGGCGGCGGTGTCGGGGATGCCCTGCAGCCGGTCGGCGAAGACCCAGCCGATGTTGACGATACGTCCCTGGCGGTGCATCCGCATAATCTTGGTGGCCAGAAGCGAAAGACGCGCCGCGGCGGAGAAGTTCGACTGAAACATCTCGCGCAGCGTGTCGGTCTTCATCGACAGGATCGGGCCGTTCCAGTAGTCGCCGATGTTGTTGATCAGCACATCCCAGCGGCGGTATTCGCGGACGAAGTCGCGGGCGATCTCCTCGGTGGTATCGACGTCGGTCAGATCGGCCTTCCAGTAGGCGGCGCGCACGCCCAGTTTTTCGCATTGGGCGCAGACGGAGCGGGCGGCGGCTTCGCTTTTGCGCGTGACGATGCCGATATCGTAGCCGTCTTCGGCCAGCGCCAGCGTGATGGCGCGTCCCATGCCTTTGGCGCCGCCGGTGACCAGGGCGGTCGGACGATCGGATGCCTTGCGGGCCATCAAGGTTTCTCCAGTAGCATCGCCATGCCCATGCCGCCGCTGACGCAGAGGGCGGCCAGGCCATAACGTGATTGGCGTCGGTTCATCTCGTGAACCAGGGTGACTACGATGCGGGCGCCGGAGCAGCCGATGGGATGGCCGAGGGCGATCGCGCCGCCGTTGACGTTGGTGCGCTCCATGTCCAGATGCAATTCGCGATCGCAGGCGATCACCTGCGCCGCGAAGGCCTCATTCAGTTCGATGAGATCGACTTTCGCCAGCGGAATGTGAGTGCGTTCCAGCAGTTGCCGGATGGCCGGGACCGGCCCCAGACCCATGACCTTTGGGTCGACGCCGGCGACGGTGTAATCGACAATGCGCGCCTGCGGCGTCAGGCCATGCTGTTTGACCGCCTCCCCCGAGGCGACGAGCATCGCGGCGGCGGCATCGGTGATTGCCGAGGAGTTGCCGGCGGTGACGCTGCCGTGGTCCTTGAAGACCGGCGCGAGTTGGCGCAGGTCATCGAGGGTGGTCTCGCCGCGCACATGTTCGTCGGTCGAAAAGGGGATCATTCCCAGTTTGCGGTCGGCCACCATCACCGGGGCGATTTCCGTCTGCCAATGCGCCCGCGCGGCGGCGGCGCGTTGCTGGGAGCGTAGCGCGTACTCGTCCTGCTCGTCGCGGGAGATCGCATACCGCTGGGCGAGCGTCTCGGCGGTGCGTCCCATGAGTTGATCGGCCAGCGGACAGAAAAAGCCGTCCTGGTAGTTGCCATCGAGGAGTTCACCGTGGCCGAGACGATAGCCGAAGCGCGCGCGGGTGAGCAGGTAGGGCGTGTTCGACATCGACTCGGTCCCGCCGGCAAGGATGATGTCGGCGCGTCCGAGACGGATGGCGTCATGCGCCAGCGCGATGGCGCGCAGACCGGAAGCGCAGGCCTGATTGATGGTGGCCGCAGGGGCGGTGTCGGGCAGCCCGGCGCGAATAGCCATCTGACGCGCGGGGTTCGGACCGCAGCCGGCCTGACGGGCATGGCCGATCACGGTCTCGACGATCCAGCGTGGATCAACGCCGGCACGTGCAATGGCGGCCTGGGCGGCGGTCACGCCGAGCTCAACGGCGCTGAACTTGGCGAGGGTTCCGCCGAAGCGTCCGATCGGAGTGCGTGTGGCGCCAACGATGTAAACCGGGTCCATCCCTCTTCCCTGTCTGCCTGTGCTGATACCATTGCCGTCGGATGCCGCCCAATGGTGGCGCGAGTATAGCACATGGCGGGGTTGCGAACAAATGCGGAGATGGGGACGGGGGATTCGCTCCGGATGGGCGGGAAAAAGATTGCTTCGTCGTCGTCGCGCCTCCGGCGCGACTCCTCCTCGCAATGACGGTGTATCCGGAGACACGTCATTGCGAGCCGGCCCGAAGGCCGGCGAAGCAATCTTTTTTGGCGCGGTGATGGGTCAGATGATGGTCAGTTGCACACACGACGATGCGCTGACCGTCAGATGGTGGCGGACTGATACGGATCGGGCGTTTCCTCTGGCGTGCGCGGCGCGAGCGCGCCGGGCTGTCCGGGAGGCACCGTGAAGCGATGGGGTAATGAGGCAGAGATCGAACGGGGGGTGCGTGGGGCGGTGGGGCAGTTACGCGGGCTGGAGCGGATTGTGATCGAGGGGTACTACTTCGATGGCCGTTCGCTGGGACAACTGGCCGAGCGCGAGGGGGTCGCGCTCAACCGCATGGTGCTGGCACAGCGTCAAGCGTTTCGCGCGCTGCGCACGACTTTGGCGCCGCTGGTGGCGCGTTTGTATGGCATCGGCGCGGCGTCGGTGGCGGGATGCCCGATTTGCGCGGCGCCGTGGCGAGAGGACGCCGAAGCGATCATCGACGGAAAGACGCCGGCAACCACCTGGGGCCAGATTATCGCGCGGCTGGAGCGGGCGACCGGCTTTCGCGCCCGCAGTCCGCAGACGCTTCTGGCCCACCAACGCAAACACCGAATCTATATCGAGGAAAGGAGCGCCGATGCTGGTGCCGAACCTGCGCGGGGAACATGCGCTGAAGCTTTTTATTTCCACAGAACTGAAGTCGCATCTGGAGACGCTGTCGAAGCGGCTGGAGCGTCCGGTGGCCGATGTCTGCCGGATGTTGATGTGGATGGGGCTGCCGATGCTGGAGGGGCTGGATGAGTCGCGGCGCCGCGGCATCCAGTTGTGCACGCTGTGGGAGGAACCTAATGCGGATCCGCCATCCCGGCGCTCAGGGTCAAAAGATGCGAGAGGAAGCCGGACAGGGTCCTGAGGGCATCGCGGCAGGCGCCGGGCGATCCGGGCAGCGCGATAATGACGCTGCCGTGTCGCGCGCCGGCCAGAAGACGGGTCATCGGGGCGCGGGGAGTGGAGCCGCGCGCATCATCGAAGAGGGCGTTTTCGATCCCATGATAGCGACGGTCCAGCAACGGCAGGATCGCCTGGGTGGTGACATCATCGGGGGTCGGGCCGGTGCCGCCGGTGAAAACGATCAACGCGCGGCGATCAAAATCCGCCAGGCGGAGAATGGCCTGTTGAATGACAAGCCGTTGATCGGGAATGACGCCGCCATCAGCGACCTCTAGCCCGAGCGCGGCCAGTCCATCGCGGAGGATGCCGCCGGATGCATCTTGGCGATCGCCTTTTGCGATACCGGTGGAGACGGTTACGACAGTCGCGGTGCGTGGCATGAGGAGAAATTATGTCGCGGCGGGACATCTGCCAAGCAGGTTGCGGCGATCCGCCGGTGGGGTTGACACCCCGGGGGAATGCGGTATCTTGCGTGGCAGGAAGCGGTTGGCGGCGATCCCTCACCGCCTGACGGCCGTGGAATCGTCGTGAGGTCTCATCGAGCGGTCGCAATTCCGGCCGAAAATAAGAAAGGCATACGTGCGGGCTGCCGGATGGCGGCCGGCGATCAAAGGTGGGTGTGATGCAGTTGGCGAAATCCCGCAGGTGGCTTTGGGGAGTTTGTGCGGCCGGGACGTTGACGCTGGCTCTGGTTTTCAACGCACATTCGAGCGCGCCGAGCCGTCAATTTGTGCGCGTAAAGAAGGATCCGGTCATCTCCGCGTGGGCGGCGGCGACCACCTCCGCGCATTTGCGCGCCGGCCGTGCCCGGGTGTGGGTGTTCTTCACCGACAAGGGCTTTTACGATGAGCGCGGCATGATGTCGGCGGCGCAGGGCACGGTGACGTTGCCCGAGCGCGCCGCGGCGCGTCGCGCCAAGATGGGCCGCGACCGGGTGATGTTTCTCGACATGCCGGTGCGTCAGGAGTACATCGACCGTGTCGCCGATTTGGGCGGCACGCTTAGGCGCGCCTCGCGCTGGCTGAACGCGGCGTCGTTCGACATCGATCCGGCGCAATTGGACTCGCTGTCGCATCTGCCGTTTGTGTATGAAATCCGTCCGGTGGTCGGATTCCGCGGCGGCGCGGAGACGCCGGAGTCAGAGGAGACGGCAACGACGGGCGGCGAGCGCCTGTCCGGCATCGCCGATATCCTCAACTACGGGCGCTCGTATCGACAGAACTTACAGATCAACGCGTTGGCGGCGCACACCGCCGGGCACCGCGGGCAGGGTGTCCGCATCTGCATGCTCGACACCGGCTACCGCAAGGATCACACCGCCTTTGCCGAGGCGTATGCCGAGGGACGGGTGATCGCCGAATGGGACTTCATCAACAACGATGGCAATACCCAGAACGAAGGGGCCGATCCGGCGGGCCAGCACAATCACGGCACCTACTGTTGGTCGACCGCGGGCGGAAAGCTGGATGGCACGCTCTACGGGCCCGCCTTCGAGGCGGAATTCCTGCTGGGCAAGACGGAGGATATTTCCTCCGAGACGCCGGTGGAAGAGGACAACTGGGTGGCGGCGATGGAGTGGGCCGATCTCAACGGCGCCGATGTGATTTCCTCGTCGCTGACCTATAGCGACTGGTATGTGCTCGCCAATTACAACGGCGACTACTGTACGATCACCAAGGCGGCGGATTCGGCGGCGGTGTTGGGGATTGTGGTGTGCAACGCGATGGGCAATTCCGGGCCGGGGGCATCGACACTCGGCGCGCCGGCCGATGCCGATTCGATCCTGGCCTGCGGCGCGGTTGACTCCAACGGCGTGATCGCCGGCTTTTCCTCTCGAGGGCCGACCGCCGATGCGCGCATCAAGCCCGAGGTCTGCGCACAGGGTGTCGCCACTTGGTGCGCGACCGCGACGGGCACGAACACCTTCGGTGGGGTCTCCGGGACTTCGCTGTCGACGCCGATGGTGGCGGGCGCGGTGGGTGTGATCCTGTCGGCGAATCCGTCCTGGACGCCGATGCAGGTGCGCGAGGCCTTGATGGCAACCGCCTCACAGGCCTTCTCCCCCAACAACACCTACGGCTGGGGGATCATCGACATCATGGCGGCGATCAACTACGACGGCTGCGCCGAGCCGGGGGCGCCGAACGCGCCATCGACCACCGATGCGACGCCGTGCCCGAGCGAGAACTACATCATCTCGTGGATGCCCGAATCCGGGGCGACCGGTTATGAACTGTACGAGAACGGGAATCTGATCTATGCCGGGCCGCTGACCCAGCAGACACTGTCGCGGACGTCGGGGAGTTTCACTTACACGGTGAAGGCGACCAATGCCTGCGGCACCGGACCATCGGGTCCGGCGGGGGGCGCGACGACGGTGCAGACGGCGCCCGCCGCGCCGGCGGCGCCGCAAACGTCCAACGCCGCGCCGTGCGGGGCGGTCGACTACACGGTCAGCTGGAACGCCGTGGCGCTTGCAACCGCCTATGAGCTTTACGAGAACAATGTGTTGGTCTATGATGGCCCGAATCTGAGCTACACGGCCAATCACGCGTCCGGGACTTACAACTACCATGTGCTCGGCAAGAATGGCTGCGCGTCCGGCGCCGCCAGCCCGACCGGGGGCACAACCGCGATCAACGTCTGCGACTGCCACGCCGATCCGCAATGCGACGGCGTGACCAACGTACAGGACGTGGTGCTGATGGTCACGGAGGCCTTCCGCAACGGGACACCGCTTGTGGACGCAAGCTGCGCTCACATCAGCCGCAACGATGTCGACTGCGACTGCGTGGTGTCGGTCTCGGACGTCGTGCACCTGGTGAATGTGGCATTTCGCGGCGCGAACGCCGCGTTGGAGTTCTGCGATCCCTGCGTGGCTCCGTGCCCGTAGCCGGAAGCCACGACAAATGGACCGATGGGGCGAACATGGTTCGCCCCATTTTCTTGTCAGGATGGCGCGTCCGGGGCTTGACCGCTGCATTGTGACCGGCGTAGATACCGGCCAAAGGAGACCGCTATGAGCCCACGACGCGCTGTGTGTCTGTTGGGAATGATCCTGTTTCTGTCGCTGGCCGCCTGCGGCGACGACAAGAGCGTGAGCAGTGACGATCCGCCGGTCTACACCGAGCTACAGTGGGTGGGGACTGAGGTCGTGTATCGGGACACACCCGGCAAGAAGGACGTATCAATCGTGTTTGTGCTGGCCGATTGGTGCGGTTGGTGCCGGCGGCTCAAGCAGGAGACACTGGCCGACACCGCCGTCATACGCATGCTCGGATCGTGGTACAACATCGTCAACCTCAATCCCGATCTCGACTCGATGGTGGTCTGCGGCGACAGCATGGTGACCTGCAGGCAGATGGCCCGGGATGTCTTTGATGTGGGCGGGGTGCCGACGATGGTGTTCTTGCAGCGCAACGGGACCATCATCGGGCCGATGGTCGGCTATCGCGATGCGGCGCAGTTTGCCGGAGAGCTGGAGCGCCTTCGTGATGGGGTTTGGTAGCGTTCCCACGGTCGGGGTATCGGTGAAAACAAGCAACGAGGGCGAACACGAGGTTCGCCCCGGCGTTTGTCTGCATCACCATCCGGCGACGCGGAATGACGGCGCGATCAACGGGTCGCGCGGTTGACGCGCCAGCCACAGCGCCAGCGCCAACGCGAAGACCGCATCGCAGCGCTGGTTGTCATCCCAGGTGAATTCGCGCAGTTCGTTGGGCAGCGACCAGTAGTCGCCGTCGGCGGTGGTCATCTCAATCATCGGGAGGCCGATCAGCCCGGCGGCGAAGGCGTGTTCCAGTGTGGCGATCAACTCCGCCTTTGCCTTCCCCCCGCGTTCGCCGAAATTGTATCCCTGAGCGCCAATGTCGGCCAGCTCGGCAAGGATGACATCACCCAGGCCGGTGGCGTCGATGATCACACGGCCGCCGAAACGCGAGTGACGTTCGCGTATGGCGCTTATGACCGCCGGCCAGCACCGATGCTGGAAGCGCTCGAAGGCGACCAGTTGATAGGGGCGTTCGGTGATGTCGAGCGTGATGCCGACCGTCCAGGTGCGTTTGCGGGCCAGGTCCCAGCCGTGGACAAAATGCCGACCGCGGGACAAGGGGCTGAAAGCCCCTTGTCCCGCGTTGGCGTGCGCACCCCTCCAGAGAGCGAGGGCGCGTTGGATGTCTTCTTCGCGCAGGACTTCGTTGCCGAGGTCGACGAAGCGGCCCTCGATGTTCTGGGCGCGGCGTTGCGGTGACAGGCGCGCGATAGTCCGTTCGAGGTAGGCGGCGGGCAGGTGGGGATTGTCGCGGCTGTCGCCGCGCTGTATGTAGCCGTGCGCGCCGCGCGCGGCGATCTCCTGGGCCTTGCGGAAAAACCAGTTCTTGCCGCGCGGGGTTGAGACATAATCGATCTGCCCGGCGCGGTCGACCACACGCATCATCAGCACTTCCTCGACGACATAGTCGGCGGCCGGCTCGAAGGCGGCCTCATCGAACGAGATGAAATCGAAATCGTGGCCGAGCAGGTACTCGCCGCGCCGCTGGGTCGAACGCGCCCACAGCACCGAGCCGTTGGTCAAACGCAGCATCGGGAAGGGCGTGACCAACAGATCGTCGATCAGGTAATCGCAATACGGAAGGCTTCGCAGGAGATTGACGGCCTCGTTGAAGATGATCCGCGCCTGATCGAGGGTAATCGAGACATTGGCGACAACATAGCGTCCGACCCGGTCATGGCGCGGGTCGCGGATCTGGAACAACAGACGATGGGCGATCTTGATCGCCTGCACCAGCGATTTGCCCCAGCGGTTGCCGCAGTGGAGCAGGTTCTCGGGCGTGATTGAGTTAGCCAGCCAGAGACGCTGGCCGGGGTGAGGGTCGATCCGGAGGAAGGATTGCGCGAAGTAGACGGGATCTACCAGCGCGCGGCGGAAGGAGGGGGTGGGCAGATGGGGGTGCAGATTGGGATTGCCGAAGTCATGAGTGAGTGATGAGTGATCGGACGGGCAAGGCAGATGGTGGGTGAGGCGCGCGCGCAGAGGCCCCTCACCCTGGCCCTCTCCCCTTTCAGGGGAGAGGGGAATTGGAGGACATCCTACGGTGGAGAAAACATGAACGTTCCGCGCGAATGATCGTCTGCCGCTATCGTTCCCGCTGATCGTCCCGTTGCACATGCATGATTCAAGATCCGGCACAAGCCCCTCTCCCCCGGAGGGGGAGAGGGTTGGGGTGAGGGGATTTGCGCGTAGCAGTAGCCCCTCACCCCGGCCCTCTCCCCTTTCAGGGGAGAGGGGAATTAGAGTATTTGACCTGTGTGCTCAAGAGATCGACATGCCGGTTGTGGGTGGACGTTTGACACGCGGTGCGTGAATAAAGCCCACGCACCCTACGCGAGCTTCTGCTTGGCTTCGTCGATTGTAATCAGGCCGGATTCGAGTTGACGGAGGACCAGGTCGGTGAGGGCGCGGTCGGTTTCGTAGCGTTCGCGGCGGTCGAAGTCGAGGCGGTTGTTGAAGACGTGGCTGGCTTCGGCGTCGAGACCGTGCAGGGCCAGTTCGATGTTGGCGATCCACTCGCAGAAGCGCGAGGCGGCGCGTTGCAGCGTCGCTATCTGCCGGCCCACCATCTCGTATTTGAACTTCGCCCAGGTCTGGGTGCCGCCGTAGGCGTATCCGAGCATGAACGGCGCCAGATGGCAGCCGGCGATCACATCCTCGACCATCGAGCGGTGGTTGAGATACCAACTGCGGGACGAGGTCACCTCGCCGGAGGGGCCGATGTGGCGGATTTCGACATCGTCCCAGGTGACCGGGTTGTCGTCGACATCGAATTCGCGCAGAGCGCGCACAGTCTGGTCGAAGTAGGCGTTGGCGCGGGCGGTGTAGTCGCTGTCGGATTCGGCCGCGCCCGGCGTCGGCGGCTTGATCGCCACATGCAGACGGTGATAACCGGCGTTGTGCATCGCCTTGCCGATGTCGCGCACCAGTTCCTGCTCGATGCGCGCGACAAACCCGACCGCCCCGATCAGCGACTTGCCATGGGGACGTCCGGCCTCGGCATCCAGCGGCTGATAGTAGATGGCATCCGAATCGAGCGTCACGCGCCCTTCGGGCGTGCGCTGGTACATCCGCCAGCCATCCTGAGGGTCCGGCGCGAATTCGAGCGTGGCGGTGTCGATGAAATCGAACCTTGCCAGGCCGGCGCGAGAGGGCAACAGGGTCAGTTCACCGCAGACGGCGCCATCGGTGAAGAGCGCATCGAAATACTGCAACAGCAGGGCATCGAAGCCGGCAAAGCGGGTGAGACGGTCGGGGTGAATGCGGCGTGACAGGTCCGATAGGGCCCTATAGGACCTATTCTTGATGGCTTCGGTGGAGGCGCTGATTTCGAAGCGGGAGGGGGCGGCGGCCAGGCGTGTCCATGTCCAGATGACCGCTCTGAGGATCGGGATGTGGTCGCGCATGAAGCGATGCAGACGTGTGGCGAAGGCGCGGTCGGTGACCGCGCCGCCGGCAAATGTCCATTCGTGCTCGCTGAAGTCGGGACGATGGGAGCGCGGGCGAGCCGACCAACCGGCGGCACGTGTGAAGGGACCGGGACGGTCGCCGGACGGCGAGGAGACACGGCGGGCGAAGAGGCGTTGCCACCAGGAGGAGGGAGAGTGCGGCATCTACCCTACCCGGTCACGTGACTGGCACCCCCGAAGTGGGGGTGGGGATTGGCGATTTTCGATTGGCGATTGGCGATTATGGATTCGGGGGGCGGTGGCAGGATTGGGAGGGCGAGGCTTCGGCCGAGCCTGCTTGTGGCGGCCTTGCGGGTGGCTGGCGATCAAGGGACTTAAAGCCCCTTGATCCGCGACACTTGAATTAGGTTCTCGAGCGGAGCGTTGCCTACGGACGGTAGTGCGCGTTCAGGTAGGCGATGATGTCGTCGTAGGATTTGTCGCCGGCGTGGCCATCGAGGATGGCCGGGTTGCCGTCGGCGTCTTTGACAATCTCGCCCTTGTGGAAAAGGATCACCACCGGCGTGCCGGGCAGACTGAAGCGTTTGCGCAGGTTTTCGTTGCCGCGGGTGCCATCGATGTCGGCGTAGGCCCAGCGAATGCCGGCGTATTCGGTTTGGCCGGCGGCGCGGTAGAAATCGGGCGTGAAGTTGTTGCAGTCGCCGCACCAGTAAGCGCAGAAGTTGACGATCAGCCATTCGTTGGCCGAGAGCAGATAGTCGAGGTTGTCGTCGATGTAGCGGTCGCCGGATTCACGGCACTTGGCGGAATCGGCGCTCTCGCCGCGGATTTCGATGACGGACGCGGTCTTGATCGAGTCAGTGTACCAGCCGGCCATGGCATTCTCCCCGGCGATCATGACAATCGCCGCGGTGAGAATGTAGCGGATGAACAATTGGACACGTCGCATGGGTCACTCCTTTTTGACAAGGCGGCGCAAGTTTGTCAGCGGATCAGACGCAACCATCCGGGAGCCAGTGTGTCCGGGAGCATCGCCTTGTCGAGTTGAAACCGGATGAGTCGGGCGGCAGGGTCCCAGATGCTCTCTCCGGTCGAGAAGCCGGAGGCGAACTTGGCCAGGAGCAAATCACGGCGGTAATCGTAGAGGCCCGCCTCGAGACTGTCGCAAACGATGCCGACGACCTGGTGGTCATACGGCGCATCGGGAAACTGCTCGGAAAACAGACGGCTGCGGTAGGCGGTGTCGCCAAAGTCAGGGTCGCTTAGGATGATGCCGATCTGGCCGCCCGACTTCTCCCCTGTCAGTTCAACGTAGTAGCGGACCCCATCCTCGAGAATGCGCACATCCAGACCATCGGCCCTCTCCTGCCACAGGAGAGATGCATCCGGGATTTCGAGGCAGGGATCGAGGCCACGGTGGGTGAAGACTTCGACCTCGCGCACCAGACAGGCAGGGACGACCCGTTCCCAGGGCTGCCCGGTGCTCTCCTCGACTGCCTGCCGGATATCTTCGGCGCGGATGCCGCGCACATACTGCTGCGGTCCGGAGAGACGGCGGTACAGCACGGTGAAATTCGGAAACCCCATGGAGGAGATCAGACAGCGGGTGAACAGGCCGCCGACGGCATAGGACAGGTCGGAGGCATCGGCCTGAAAGCCGTCATAGGTGAGGATGTCCTCGACGGTCATCAACTCGGCATCAAGGACAAACGCGCCCATCTGTAAACTGACGTGCGGCGCCTTGCCCCAGCGTCCGCCGTAGGCCACCGCCACGCCCTCCTGGAGAGCGGGCAGCGTGTACATCGGCAACTGGCCGAGACGGAAATTCATCAGCGCATGCACGATCTCATGCGGGTGCGGCAGATGGCTGGTGACGATCGCATCCAGAGGCAGGTAGGTCAGGCCATGGGCGTCATGCCCGGTGAGCGCGCGCACACCCGTGCGGTCGGCCAGGTAGTAATCGATGCGACGCGCGGTCAGACGGATCCAGTGCTCGTCGTGGAAATGAAAAATGGTGCCGAGCGAATCGACGGCGGCATCGAGGGCTTCCAGCGCAAAGTCGTTAAGCAGGCTCGCGTCGGGGCAGCGCACCCGGAAGAAGCGGGTGCGATACTCCGGCCAGTCGCGGGTGGCTTGGTAAATCGGCGAGGTCAGACGCCAGCCCGTTTCGGTCGGCACAAGGAGATAGGTGTGCCGTACCGCGACGGCGCCGGAACGGACCTCGACAATTTTAGCGACCAGCGTGTCGGTGACCAGCGAATCGGAAACGGAGTATTGGATTGTTCCGTTGGCGATGACCGCCCGGTGCTCCTGCAGGGGCGAAGTGCAATCGACCTTGAGCGGCAGCCCGGTGAAGCGGATCTCGAGACGGTTGGCGAGCTCCACCTCCGCCGGCAGCCAGAGCGATTCGGCGGCAGTCCAGTTGTCGCTGAGGACGGCGGCGACATAGGCGGAGAAGACGCTGTCGGCGGGATTGGCCTGCGCCGGGACCGCGATGGCGATGAGGATCAGAAGGGACAATGCCGGCAGATGACGCATGGGACAATGATAACCGAATCCGCGCACGGATGCATGGGCGCAGATGGGCAACGTGGCGGGGGGCCGGTTTGGCGCGGCATCGCGGCGGCGATCGGGTTATATTGGCCGCATGCCAGCCAAGTCACGAACGCCCGGCCCGGACGGCCCCAACGACCGCTGCGAAATCGACTCGTTTGATCCGAAGAAGGTGGCGGCGGCGCGGAAGTTGATGCTGCCCGCCGACGAGATCGAGCGGATGTCATCGATCTTTCAATGCGTGGCGCATCCGACACGGATCAAGATCATCCAGGCGCTGTTCACCGGCGAGCTGTGTGTCTGCGACCTGGCGCAGGTGCTGGGTAGCAGCGTCTCGGCGGTGTCGCACCAGTTGCGAACGCTGCGCGCGTTGCGTCTGGTGAAGTACCGCCGCGAGGGGAAGATGGCCTACTACTCCATCGACGATGAGCATGTGCGGGCGCTGTTTGCGCTGGGGCTGGAGCATGTGCGGCATGGGTGATACAAGGGGCTGAAAGCCCCTTGTCCCGCGGATGGGGGTGAGCCGATGTCAGGCAACGTGACGGCATTGGCAGTCATTTGAACACTTGTTCAAATGTGCGATTGACTTTATCGTATTACTTGTGAGAGTCATGGTTGACTGGCTGACACAAGCGGCGGTGGCAACCGGGCGGATTGCGCTGGAGATGGCGCCCTATATCGTGCTGGGGCTGATCGCGGCGGTGTTGATCTATGCGGCGTTTCCGAAGGGGCAGATCATGCGCTGGCTAGGACGGCGCGGGATCGGCTCGATCATCAAGGGGGCGTTGGCAGGGATTCCTCTTCCCTTGTGCTCATGCGGCGTGGTGCCGGTGGCGATGACGATGCGTCGCAGCGGCGCTTCCGACGGGGCAACGGTCTCGTTTCTGGTATCGGAGCCCGAGACCGGGCCGGACTCAATCGCAGTGACCTGGGCGTTGATCAATCCGCTGATGACCGTGGTGCGGCCCGTCGCGGCGCTGGTCACGGCCATCGCCACGGGGCTGGCAGTGGAGCGGTTTGCACCGCGGAAACCGGCATTGGAAGCGGATAGGACCAATGGGACTGAATGGACCGATTCTTCGTGGGGAACGCGGCTGCGGGGATCGTTCGACTATGTGATTAAGGATTTTCTGCCCGACATCGCCAACTGGCTGGTTGTGGGGATTGTGTTGTCGGGAGTGCTGGCGGTGATCATCCCCGACAATTGGTTTGAACGCATCGGATCGTATGCGCAGATGGTCATGGGTGTGGTCGTGGGTGTCCCGCTTTACATCTGCGCGTCGGCGTCGACGCCGATCGCGGCGGTCTTCCTCGCCAAGGGAATGAGCCCCGGGGCGGCGCTGGTCTTCCTGCTGGTGGGGCCGGCGACAAACGCGGCGTCGTTTGCGGTCATCGTGCGCGAATTGGGGGCACGGACCGCGACGGTCTATCTGGCAGGGATGATGGTCACGGCGGTGCTTTTGGGCGTTTTGGTCGATGCGACGATGGGTTCGTGGGACTGGACACCCCGGATCGCGTCGGTTGCGGCGGATGAGCGCATCGGCATCTGGCACTGGGCGGGACTGGCGGCGCTGATTGCCGCGCTGTTGTCGGTGTGGTGGCGGCAATTGCGCAAAAGCCGCCTGTTCTCCGCGGCGGGTTGAGGGCAGATACGCGGGTGACAGATCGCTGTTGTCGCGGCTGTTACCGGACAGCGAGAAAAGCAGATCCCTCTCCGCCTGCGGCGGATCGGGATGACAATCTTGAACGCTGAGCCAGGTTCGGACCTTCCTTAGAACGAATAGTCGACGAACGCGGCAAGATCGATCAGGCTGACGTTGCCGCCGGGGTCGCGTACACCGGATGGACCGGCGGTGCGCGCCAGGGGTTCCGCTTCGTCACCGGACTCGGAGTCACTGGTGAACAGGTGGGTGAAACGCGCCTCGAATCCGAAGCCGATGCGATGGCTGAGCATGTGCGTGACGCCGATGGCCGCGTCGATTCCCAGCGAGACATCGTATTCACCCGACCAAATCTCGTCGCCGCTGTCGAAGGTCAATTCGGGTTTGCCGAGAAAGGCGCCGGCGCGCCCATAGGGACGGGTCGCCGCGCCGGGCATCGCCAGGAACTTGCCGTAGAGGCCGAAGATCTCGGTAACAGTCCAGTGGGCCTCGAGGCCGGGCGCGATCTCACCGAGCATCTCCGACTTTACGTCAAAGCGGTTGAAGGCGAAGCGTCCGCCGACCAGGAATGTCTCTGTGACGCCATACTCGAGCGACAGTCCGAAGTCGAAGCCGGTCTTGGCGCCGCCGGCCTTGGGATTGGCCAGATCGTCATCGGCGAAGTCGCCGATCGGGATGGCCACACCGCCGCCGGCCGAAAGGAAGAAGCGATGGTACGCGTCGAAGGCGGACGCGGGAACGGCGCAGCAGACGATCACAGCCAGCGTGACAACGGACAACGTGAGTCGGCGCATAGTGCCTCCGGGTTGTGTTGTGGGACCGCGACTGAAAGACGACCGCAAACATAGTCATTCGGGCGACGGATGGCGAGCGGTAAATCGAATCGGTCGAAAAAGCACCAGGCCGGAGCGGATGCCCCGGCCTGATTGTATCGAACTTTGTGGTGGAACGGACTAATTGCCGCCGAAGAAGAAGGTGACGCCAGCGCGGAGAGCGATCCACTGCACGTTGCCCTCGGCTTCACCTTCGAGGAAGGTGTCGCCGTCCACGAGGATTTCGGCGTCCTTGCCATCGGTCATGAGGTGATTGAAGGAGCCCTCGACAAATCCGCCCATATTCTCGGAAAACATGTGCAGGACGCCGACGCCGCCTTCAAGACCGAGCGCAGAAGCCACGTCGAGTTCGATTTCCCCGGCTTCTGCTTCATCGGCTTTAAACTTGGCCTTGCCGGCGTTGACTCCGGCCTTGAAGTAGGGACGGGTGTTGCTGCCGGCGGACAGCAGCAGTTTCACATAAGCGCCGAATTCCATCACGGTCCAGTTGGGGCTGTCCAGTTCCGCGCCTTCGAAGATGTCCAAGTCTTCGTCGAAGCCGAACATGTTGTAGCCGAAGCGCCCGCCGACCATGACGTTTTCGGTCAGACCATACTCGGCCATCGCGCCAAAGCCGAGGCCGGTCTTGGCGCCAAGCGCCTTTTCATTGTCCGGGTCGGTATCGGCCGCATCGCCGATCGGGATGACCACGCCGGCGTACGGCGAGACGGCGAACTTGCCGAGGATTTCCGCCTGGGCGGCGCTGCTGAAAAGCAGGGCGACCATCAGCACGGAAGTCAGAACGATCACTTTACGCATGCACCCTCCTTGGATGTGTTGCCTTGGTTGACTCCTACCACTGGCCTGTCAAAACAATCGCCGCGAGCGGGCGGGGCGATAAATATCGACGGTTAAAGTTATGTCATTATCCGACAACGAGATGCCAGGACAATTACTACTTATGATAGCCCTCGCCGCGCAAGATTGACAGGGCGCGGGCGGTCTGTTCGCAGGCAGTGACCAGTGCCAGTTCGTGCGGTAGGGTCAGCGGGCCGAATGACCAGACCAGATGGGCGGCATCCCGCACCCGGGGATCCAGCCCCCAGGCGCCGCCGATGACAATCGCCGCTTGCCCGCCGTGCGCGTCCATGCCCTTCTCCAACCGTCGGGCAAAGGTCTCGGAGTCGAAGGTCTTCCCTGCCTTGTCGCAGACGATCTTGAATCCGGAGGCCCCTGCCAGTTGAGTCAGCAGCCGATCGCCTTCCTGGCGGAGAAGCGCCTGGAAAGCGCCCAGCGAGGCCGGCGCGGGTTTGAGCCAAGCGAAGCGTACGTCGGTGTACTTAGAAAGGAACTTGGTGTAGTGCTCCAGCGCCGCGCTTGCCCAAGGGGCGCGGGGTTTGCCGATGGCGATGACGGTCAGACGCATGGGTGCTCGGTGGACGTCAAGGGGCTGAAAGCCCCTTGTCCCGGTGGGGTTTGTCAGGCAAAGAGAGCTTCGATGAACTCGTCGGGGTCAAAGGTCTCGAGGTCATCCATTCCCTCGCCGACACCGACCCAGGCGACGGGAATCTTCAGTGTGTGGGCGATGGCCAGCACGATGCCGCCTTTGGCGGTGCCGTCGAGTTTGGTGAGCACGATGCCATCGACGCCGACGGCCTTGGTGAATTCCTGCGCCTGAGAGAGGCCGTTTTGCCCGGTGGTCGCATCCATCACCAAGAGGACCTCCGGTTTGGGCGAATCGTTGCCCAGCGCCTTGTCGACCGAGCGGCGCACCTTGGCCAGTTCGGCCATCAGGTTCGACTTGGTCTGGAGGCGTCCGGCGGTGTCGATCAACACGACATCGATGCCGCGCGCCTTGGCGGCGACGACGGCATCATAGGCGACCGCGGCCGGATCGGCGCCATGCTGCGATGTCACGATCTGCGCGCCGGCGCGTTCAGCCCAGATCTCCAGCTGTTCGCCGGCAGCGGCGCGAAAGGTGTCGGCGGCGGCGAAGATGACGGAGCGTCCGGCGCGGGCATGGTGGCAGCCGATCTTGCCGATCGAGGTGGTCTTCCCCGCGCCGTTGACGCCGACGAAGACGGTCACGTTCGGCCGCCCGACCGCCGGGGATGTCGGACGGTCGCTGTGGCGCAGGACATCGGCCATCGCCTGCTTGAGACGGGCAATCACGCCATCGGAGTCGCCGATGTTGTCGCGCTTGCAGGTCTCGCGGGTGGTCTCGGTCAGTTCGACGGCCAGGTCGAGGCCGCAATCGGCGGCGATCAGGGCCGCCTCGAGATCATCGAAGAGCGCCGGATCGAACTTCGGCTGGAGGCCGATCGATTCCTTGATCTTGTCGGTGAGGTTCTTGTGAGTCTTGGAAAGGCCGTCTTTGAGTTTCTGAAAAAAGGAACGCACGATGTCCTCCGCGAAGGGCAAGGATATTGCGTCCCGGGGCGTCACACAAGGGGCGATAGCCGCGACTGCGATTCACGCGGGCAGGGCATTCAGCGACACTTGTGTGCTTCGAGGGTCTCCACTGCATCTGAGCATGACTTCGGTGGCGCAGCAGAAAGAGCAGGCTCGGCGGAAGCCTCGCCCTCCCGGTACTTCTGACATTCGTGCACGACGGGTGGTCGGGATGCAAACGGGCAGACTCTCCGCCGCGGCGGACCGCCCTCCCGCCTGCGTCGCATGGTTGCAAGGGGCTGGAAGCCCCTTGTCCGGCGAATGCGCGACGTCGCGGTGATGCGATGATGGCGCTTATGAGTCGACGTCGGCGGGTTCGGCCGTGTCGATGGCGATGCGCGGTTCGGCCAGGCCGGGTTCGGCGGCCGATTCGCCGGCGCGGTTGAGACGCACCGAGACCAGTTTGGAGATGCCGGGCTGCTCCATGGTCACGCCGTAGAGGGCGTCGGCCGCCTCCATCGTCAGCTTGTTGTGCGTGACGATGATAAACTGGGTGCGTCCCTTGAACCGGTCGATCATCCGCAGGAATCGTCCGCAGTTAGCATCATCGAGGGGCGCGTCGACTTCATCGAGGATGCAGAAGGGCGACGGCTTGACCAAGTAGAGACCGAACAGCAGCGCCAGCGCGGTGAGGGCGCGTTCGCCGCCGGAGAGCTGGCGGATGCCGATGAATTTCTTGCCGCGCGGACGGGCGTAGATTTCAATCGGCGACTCCAGCGGGTTGCCCTCCTCGGTCAGACGGACATCGGCCTCGCCGCCGCGGAACAGTTCGGTGAAGACATTCTGGAAGTGCGCGCGCGCCGAGTTGAAGGTCTCCATGAAGCGCTCGCCGGCGGTGCGGTTGAGCTCGTCGATGGTCTCTTGCAACTGCTGCTTGGCGGAGCGCAGGTCGCCAACCTGTTTTTCGAGGAAATCCCAGCGCTGTTTTTCGGTCTGGTACTCTTCGAGGGCCAACGGGTTGACCGGGCCGAGGCGGTCGATCTGCTGCTTGAGCGATTCGGCCTTCTCGCGCAGGTCGTCGTCGGAGTCGGCGGTCTCCTCGATCGGTGCCGAGGAGGGATCGATCCCGTGAGTCTCCTGGATGCGCAGACGGGTCTGCTCGGCATCGTGGCGGAGCCCGGAGAGTTCGAGTTCGATCTGGGCGCGCTTGCGCTCGGCGTCGTCGCGGGTGTGCCGTAGTTCGCGCAGGCGATTCTCGACGCCGGACATCGCATCCTTGCGGCGGGCGACTTCGGCACGGGTGGCGGCGCGTTCGCTGTCGGCCTGATCGCAGGCGGCCTGAAGCTCGCGTTCGCGCGCAGCGGCCCCGTCGAGACTGGCGGCCAGCGTCGCCTGCTCGGCGGCGATTTCCGTCAGGCGTGCCTGGATCGATTCCTGCTCCAGACGGGTCTCGGCGGCGGATTCCTCGCAGCGGCGGATCTCGGTTAAGTGGGCATCGAGTTTGGCCTGCGATTCGACCACTTCGACACGCGCCTGATTGAGGATGGCGGCCGCCTGATTCTGTTTTTCCTCGGCGGCGGCCAGCGCGGCGCGCGCCTCGGCCAGGGAGGCGGCCAGCGTGGCCAGACGGGTCTGCAATTCGGTTTCGGAGGCGCCATCGGTGGCGGGATCGGTCAGGCCGAGCGATTCCTGCTGGGCCCATTCCGCATCCAGTTCGGCGGCGCGGCGGCGGTATTCGGCCAGACGGGTGCTGGCCGCTTCGAGCGCCAACTGCCGCGCGGAAATCTCGGCCTCCATCTCGGTCAGACAGCGCGCGGCATCGTCGAGGGCCGGCTTCTGATCGACCAGGCGGGCGCTGAGGGCGGCGAGTGTCTGTTCGCAGGACGCCAGCGCGGTTTCGGCTTCGCGAATGCGTTGATCGAAGTCCTTGAGCCGGTCGGCGCGTCCAACCAACGGTTCCGCACTGTCGGCGCCGGCTTGAATGATGCCGGGCGCGGCGAACAACGTGCCATCGGGCGTGACAACGGCGTAGCGCCCCTGCCCCGCCTGAAAGAGACGGCGGGCGGCCTTGGTGTCAGCGGCGGTGGCGACAGGCCCCAGCAACGCATCGACCCAGGGACGGTCGGATGGGTCGCATTCGATCTTGTCGGAAAGCCAGCCGGAGAACTCGGGCGCCTGAATGTCGGGGCGCGCGTCGGCGGGGGCCAAAAGCGAGCGGTCGAGAATGGTGGCGCGTCCCTGCGCGCCGCTGGCGAGATGCGCGACCAGTTCGGCGACGGTGGCGGGATCATCGCACCAGATGGCGCCGATCTTGCCGGCCAGCGCCGCCTCGACCGCATGCCGCCAATCGTGCTGGGGATGGAGGCGATCAATCCAGCCGGCGACGCGTCCGGCCCAGCGCGGGTCGGCGAGAATTTGCGCGGCCGCCTGCCCCAGCCCTTCGCCGCGCTGGATCAGCTCGGCGACAAGGTCGCGTCCGGCGCGCAATTCGGCCAAGCGCGCGTCGCGCTGGCGCGACTCCTCGGTCAGACGGGTCTTTTCATTCTCCCATTCGGCAAACTGGGCGGAGAGACGGGTGTGCGCGTCAGCCAGCGCGCGTTCCTCGGCGCGACGGGCTTCGAGTTCGCTGGTGAGTTGATCGGTCTCTGTCCGGGCCTGCGCCACCAGGTCGGCTTGACGCTCGCGGCGCTCGCGCAACTGCTCGCGCTGGCGCAGGACATCCTCGCGACGGTGTTCCCAGGCCTCGCGTTGGGAGGCCAGCCGCAGGTGGGCATGCTGGATGCGGGTGTGCTCGGCATCGACTTCGGCCAGGGCGGCTTCGCGCGCGGCGACGGCGTCGCGGGCGTCGCGGTAGGCCTGCTCCACTTTCACCACCCGCTCGGCAATCAATTCGCGTGCGGCGCGGGCGTTGTTGGCTTCGTAGTCGGCGACGCCGCGGCGCTTTTCCAGCTCGGCGAGACGCTCCGCCAGCGCCTGACGGCGTTCGGACAGGCGCGTCTGGTCCTCCTGCAGGTGGCGCTGGCGATCCTCCCAGCGGATCGATTCGGTCTTGTGCGCGTGGAGGAGGTTGGTCGCCTCGGTGAGACGGTCGGCGGCGGCCTGGGCGACGCGTTCGGCCTCGTCGAGGGCGACGCGCAACGCTTGCCATTCGATCTCCAGTTGGTCGACCTGCGCGGCGAGAGTGACCGACTCCTCGCGCGCCTGCTGGTGCGCCTGATGCAGCGAGGACGCCTGTTCGAGGCGGCGTTTGTATTCGCGCACGGCCAGCGCCAGATCGACGGCCTTCCAGCGGTCGCGCAACTGGCGGTGGCGTTCGGCCATCCCTTTCTGACGCGCCAGCGAGCGGACGCGGGTGGCGACTTCGTTCTTCAGATCGGTGAGACGCAGCAGATCCTGCTCGGTCGCCTCCATTTTGCGCAGGGCGGCCTTCTGGCGGACCTTGTATTTCGAGACGCCGGCGGCCTCTTCAAACAGGAACCGGCGCTCATCGGGGTTTTCGGAGAGGATGGCGTCGATCATGGCCGCCTGAATGACGGCGTAGCCGTGCGAGCCCATCCCGGTGTCGAGCAACAGGTCGTGGATGTCCTTCAACCGGCAGGGAACGCCGTTGAGACGATACTCGCTTTCGCCGGAGCGGTCGAGACGGCGGGTGATGGCAACTTCGGTGAAGTCGGTGGGCAGACCGCCGGACTGGTTGTCGATGATCAGGGTGACTTCGGCGGCCGACATCCCGGGACGCTGGGGTGTGCCGGAGAAGATCACATCCTCCATCTTGCCGCCGCGCAGTACGCGGGCGCGCTGTTCGCCGAGCACCCAGCGAACGGCGTCCATCAGGTTGGACTTGCCGCAGCCGTTGGGGCCGACGACGGAGGTGATCCCCGGCGAGAGGATGACCTCGGTCAGGTCGGGGAAAGTCTTGAAACCGTTCAGTTCGATGCGTTTCAGATACATGCGGTCATCCTCAAGCGACGATCGTCAGGCCGTGGGCGCGGCCGCCGGCGGCGGGGCGGCGAGTTTGCGCAGCATTTCCACGAACAGGATGTACTCGGTTTTGGTGTCGGCCGCCTCGCGGCCATGGCGCAATTCGATGGTGACGAAGGGACGTCCCATGCCGCCGGGCAGACCGATGCGGGCGGGCGTGTGCGAACTCATCGCCACGCCGGCGAAGAAGACCGTCGGCTGCCGGTTGAGCGCGATCATCACATCGAAGGGCTGTTCGAATAATTGGTCGAGGAACTTACGCTTGGGCATGCCGAAGGGGCCGACATGCGACGCCTCGGGCACCAGCGCGGTGAAGCCATAGGGGTTGTAGAAGCGCGGCGCCAGACTCTTCGGCGGATACAACAGCGTGACCTTGGCGCCGGGGAAGGCCTGCGGAAGCCGCGAGAGGAAAAACTCGGACTGGTGCAGCTCCTCCAGGTCGAGGGGCATGAGGACGAGAATGCGCCGGGCCGACCGCAGGGCGGCGGGAAAGGTGAACTCGGCATCGTCGCACTTGTTGGCCCACCACTTGATCAGCCACTCTTTGATCATCGTGACCTCACTGAATCGGGCCTCCGG
The DNA here is from genome assembly GCA_964593585.1 of uncultured Ignavibacteria bacterium. GTDB lineage: Bacteria > Zixibacteria > MSB-5A5 > WJJR01 > WJJR01 > JACQFV01. Next base: position 54,713 of record CAZQIZ010000008.1, on the reverse strand, counting down.
CCGGAACGGGCAACATCCAGGCGGCAATCGAGTCGGCGTTGATGAGCAGGCTTCTGAGACGATTGGTCCAGGACCTAAACGGCTTCAGCGGACGGCCGTTGACGGAGGCTTCGACGCCGTCGGTCTTTCCCAGCGAGAGGATGAACCGGTCGAGCCCCTTGGCGGCGAGGACCTCCCCGGGCTGGTAGTTGCGCGAAGTGATGCTGTCGTTGTCGGCAAACAACTCGACCCAGGTCAGCTCATTGAAGGTGAGCGTCAATTCCATCACATCGGGGATAAGGACCTCGGCGGTGTCGGTGGCGGCTGCGTCGGAAGTCGCGGCGGTGTCGGTCGCGGCCGTAGCGACCGGCGCGGTTGTCGCGGGCTCCGGCTCTCGCACGGGCCGCTGCCCGACGTACGACGTGGGCGTCGACGGGGCGGCGTCGGCGGACTTGCGAGATTCGACCAGCTTCATCACGCCGAAGATGACCAGCGCCAGCGCGACGATGCCAAAGATGACATAGAGCCAGACCTTCGACGGGATCGGCTTGGCGGCGGGCAGACGCGGGGTTGGGCCGATGGGCATGCTCGCATCGGTCGCCGTGACGCGGGTGCGGGCCGGCGGCATCCAGGCCGGACGATGATGGACATCGTAGAGGGCATAGATGTCGCTGATGTTGAGCCCCAGCCGCTCGGCGTAGGATTTGAGGAACAGACGGCCGTACTCGGGCGTGGGCAGTTTGTCGAAGGCCTCCTGCTCGAGAAAGCGGAGGTACTCGGCGCGAATCTTGATGTCCTCGGCGATCTCCTCGATCTTGAGGCCGAGTTGGTGACGGCGCGCGGCGAGGATTTCGCCGAGACGGTCTTTGGTGATGTCGATTTCGCCGGCGGCGATGTCGATACGCCCGGCGCCCGGTGTGTTGCCGGGCTCGGGCGCGCTGCCTGTGTCATTGCGGCCGTTTGTCATCTGAGAACCCGTGCGAGGACAGCGTTCAGGCAACCCACCGGCAATCCGATGATGTTGTCGAGCGGACCGGCGATACGGTCCACGAACTGTCCCCCTCCCCCTTGTATCGCGTACGCGCCGGCCTTATCGGCGGGCTCGCCGGAGCGTATGTAGCCGGCGATCTCCCGATCCGAGAGACGGCGAAAATGAACGTGTGACACCGCCGAACCGGCGGCGTGCCGTGCCGCAGTAACGTTGATGACCGCCACGCCGGTGTAGACCTGATGTGTCCGGCCGGAGAGTGAACGCAACATCGCGCGCGCCTGAGCGTGTGTGCGCGGCTTGCCCAGCCCGTACGGACCCTGGACGACGATGGTGTCCGCCGCAATCACCAGTCCGCGGCGCTGATGGGCGGCGGCATCGGCCGCCTTGCGCCAGGCCCAGCGACGCACCCAGCCGCGCCAATCGGGACCCTGCGGCGGGGGCTCGTCGAGCGTGTGCGTCCAGACGCGGAAGCGGATGCGGCACTGCCGCAGTATCGCGCGCCGTCGCGGAGATGCCGACGCGAGAATCACCGTCTGTCCGGCCAAGAGCGCACGGAGACGCGCCGCCGCGGCATCCTCTGCCCACAGCCCGCACGCGAGGCGTTCCGACCAGTCTCGTTGCGTCCATTTCACGCGTCCAGAACGAGCGTCACCGGGCCCCAGTTGGCGATTTCGACCAGCATTTTCGCGCCGAACTTCCCGGTGGCGACATTCAGGTTCATACTCCGAAACACCTCGACCAGCCGCAAGTAATATTTCTCCGCCAGCGCCGGTTCCAGCGCCCCGGTAAACGAGGGGCGGCGGCCTTTTTCGGTGTCGGCATAGAGGGTGAACTGCGAAACGACCAAGACGGAGTATCCGAGATCCAGAAGCGAGAGGTTCATCTTTCCCTGGTCGTCCTCAAAGATGCGCAAATTGGCGATCCGTCGCGCCATTGGCTCGAGCTGGGACTCATCGTCGCCGGTTTTGAAGCCGACCAGCAGGACCAGGCCGGATTCGATCTCGCCGACAACCTCGTTGTCGACTTTGACCCGGCCGCTCCGGACTCTTTGCAGACAGATTCGCATGATTTGTACAACCGCAAGACAGACAATGGGAAAGACGGTACGGCGGCGTGTGCTGGCCGTCAAGAGAAATCTCCGCGATCAGTCTGGTATCTTGTTGAAATGTCGATAGTTGTAGAATGGCAGGAAGTGACGGCGATGGCGAAGTAATTCCGCGCTTTATCGTCTGACTATAATCTTATGAATTTCAAGACCTTACTAGTGCCTCGTTCGGAGGCGGACAATAAAGATTGCTTCGTCGGCCAGGTCCGCCTGAGGCCGACCGGGCCTCCTCGCAATGACGGAGGGGTACTAGACGTAGGTATGGAATAGACCGCTATCAAAGCGGTAGGAACCGCACCGCGGCCATCGTGAAGGCCTCTCCGTCGTTGCGAGGAGGAGCCAAGCGGGAGGCGCAGGCGACGACGAAGCAATACTTTTCCCCGGCCCGTGATCATCGCGCGGCCTCGGAGCGCCTCACGTCGATTTCGCCGGACCCGGGATAAAGATCATCGCGCCGGCGCGATGTTCATGTTCATCCGGAAGAGGTTGCCCGGATCGTACTTCTGCTTGGCCGCGACGAGGCGGTCGTAGTTGGGGCCATAGGCCGCGCGCACACGGGACATTTCGTCGGCGGTCAGGAAGTTGACATACACGCCGCCGGTGGCATACGGCTCGGTCTTCTGGCAGAAGTCGCGCGCCCACTGAATGCATTTCTGGTCATCGGCGGGATTGTCCCAGCGGCTGTGCACGTTCATGGCATAGACGGTGTCGCGCTGCGAGTACGCCATGGCGTCGCGGGCCGGCCGCGCGGTGGCCGCGCCGATGCCGCCGAGGAAGATCTCACACTGGTCGGAAGGCAATTTGCCGATGTACTCGATAAGCAGATCGATCAGGCCATCCTTGAGTTCCGCCAGATTGTGCGACTTCCAGTAGTTGCGCGCGCCGGGTGTGAGCAGTGGATCGAAGCCCGCCTGCCAGGCGGTGTAGGGCTGCATGCCGATCGCCTCGCCGAGCAGTGTGCCGAAGTGACGCACCGGCTCGATCGCCCGCCGACCGGCCTCGGGGTCGCCGGAATGAAAGACGGGAAAGACAATGACTTCCGTGCCATGGACGGACGCGGGCAGAAACGGCAACGGCGGCGCCTTGCGCATCACGACCCAGACAGTAGTCTCATCGCCGAGCGACTGGATGTAATCGCGGTACTTTTTCAACGCGGAGCGGGCATCGGACAGCGGGAAGACAAAAAGCCCCGCGAGGATTTCGGGACCGACCGGATGCAGACGAAAATCGAAGCGGGTGACGATGCCAAAATTGCCGCCGCCGCCGCGCAGCGCCCAGAAAAGATCAGCGTTTTCCTTCTCGCTGGCGGTGACGACGCGTCCATCGGCCAGCACCACTTCGCAGGCCAGCAGGTTGTCGATGGTCATTCCGAAGCGTCGTGACAGCCATCCGAAGCCGCCGCCGAGCGTCAGGCCGGCGACTCCGGTCGTGGAGTTGATGCCCAGCGGCGTGGCCAGGCCATGCTTCTGCGCCGCCTGATCGAAATCGCCCAGGGTCGCGCCCGGTCCGACGCGCGCGACTTTCGCCTTCGCGTCGATCTCGACGGTCTTCATCCGGGAGAATTCCACCAGCACGCCGCCGTCGCAGACGGCGTTGCCGGCGATGTTGTGACCGCCGCCCTTGATGGCCAACAGCAAATTGCGTTCGCGTGCGAAGGCGACGACCGCGGCGACATCGGCGGCGCCGGCGCACTGCGCGACGAGGGCCGGACGACGGTCGATCATCGCGTTCCAGAGCGTGCGCGCGTCATCGTAGCCCGGATCGCCGGATTGCAGCAACGCGCCCCGCAGTCGCGCGCGCAGTTGCGTTACGGCATCCGACGGAACTTCGGTGGCTACGCCTGCCAACGTGGCGACTTTCACAGGTCCCATCGTTCCTCCTTGAATCGGGTGGCTGGCGGGGATCGGAGTGCGGGGTGCGGGAACGCAATTCCGCCTGACTCCATCCTAATTCCGAGCACGGTCAAAGTCAAGCGAGGCGGGCGGCCAATGAAGCGGGCTGAGAGAATGGTCGCGGAATGACTGTCGCCGTCAAGCAGGCGACAGCCATTCCGAAAGACACGATTATTGCGGTGTGGCGGGCTGGGCGCCGGGGATCGGGCCTGGGAGCGCATGGCCGTGCGCGGTCGCGACCGGCTCGGGATTCTCGACGATGGCCCGTGCGGAGACAAAGCGCGCGAGCAACGTGTACACGACCGGCACCAGCACCAGCGTGAGGAAGGTGGAGAAGAACACGCCGCCAACGACGGCCAGACCGAGCGGGCGGCGCGATTCGGCGCCGGCGCCCAAGCCAAGCGCGATTGGCAGGATGCCGAAAATGGTCGAAAACGAGGTCATCAGAATCGGACGCAGCCGGATGGTCGAGGCCTCGATGACCGCGTCAATCACCGCCCTGCCCTGGGCACGCAGTTGGTTGGCGAACTCGACGATCAAAATCGAGTTCTTCGTCACCAGCCCGATCAGCATGATGAGGCCGATCTGCGAGTAGATGTTGAGACTCTCGCGAAAGATAAACAGGGTCAGCAGCGCCCCGAAGACCGCGAGCGGCACCGACAGCAGGATGGTCAGCGGGTGCACGAAACTCTCGAACTGGGCGGCCAGCACCAGGTAGATGAAAATGACCGCCAGCAGGAACATGAGATACAAGCTCGTGCTCGACGACTTGTACTCGAGGGACTGGCCGGAATATTCGCGCTTGATGCCGGCGGGCAGCTTCTCGCGGGCGATGCGATCCAGGTCATCAAGCGCCTGCCCCACGGTCGCGCCGGGGGCCAGACTGGCGGTGATGGTGGCGGAGCGCACGCGGTTGTAATGGTTCAGTTCCTTGGGCGTGACGCTCTCGCGGATGTTGACGACGTTGGCAAGCTGGACCAGCCCGGTGTTGCCGCGAACGTAGATGTCCTGCACCGCATCGGGGGTGGCGCGCGACTGCGGCCGCATCTGCACGATGACATCGTACTGCTTGGTGCCGCGCTTGAAATTGGTGACGGTGCGTCCACCGAGGAAAGTCTCCAGCGTCGAGCCGATGGCCGTGACCGACACCCCAAGATTGGCGGCGCGTTCGCGGTCGATATCGATATCCAGTTGCGGCTTGTTGAGGCGCAGATCGGAGTCAAGGTTGATCATGTAGCCGAGTTGTGACGCTTCGGCCATCATGATGCCGACGCCCTGGCTGAGGTCCTCATAACTGTCGGCCTGCAGCACATAGGAAACGGGCGTCGACGAGACACCGCCGCCGATGCTGGGCGGGTTGATGACGAAAGCCAACACCCCAGGGATGGCCATCAGTTGCGGGAAGAGCGATTGCACAATCTCCTGCTGCGAGCGGGTGCGCTCCTCGCGCGGCGTGAGGCGCAGGAACATGAAGGCGTTGGTCACCTGTCCGGGACCGTTGAATCCCAGCCCGATGGCCGTGAACAGCCCTTGGCGCTCGGGCAGGGCCAGCAGTTGCTGTTCGATCTGGCGGACGTATTTGTCAGTGTACTCCAACGTCGCGCCCTCGGGGGCGATCACGATGCCGAATCCCAGACCGCGGTCCTCAGTCGGGACCAGTTCGCTGGGCAGGAGCTTGAACAGAGCCAGCGCGAGCCCGATGGTCAGGACGCCGGCGCCGAGCATGAGGCCGCGGCGCCGCAGCGCCCCGGTCAGGACGCGGTGATAGACGCGGTCGAGCGCATCGAAGAAGGCATCGAAGGAGCGCGACGCCCAACTCGAGCTGCCGGTGTGCAGCGGCCGCAAGATCTTCGAGGAGAGCATCGGGGTCATTGTCAGCGCGACGAACCCCGAGATGAGCACGGCCACGGCGACGGTGATGCCAAACTCGTTGAAGAGCCGTCCGACCGAGCCGGTCAGGAAGGCGAGCGGGACAAAGACGGCGACCAGGGCGATGGTGGTGGCGATGACGGCAAAACCGATCTCGCGGCTGCCATCGAAGGCGGCGCGCCGGCGGTCCTTGCCCATCTCCATGTGCCGGTAGATGTTTTCGAGCACGACAATGGCGTCATCGACGACCAGTCCGATCGAAAGTACCATCGCCAGCAGCGTCAGGATGTTGATGGTGAAACCGGCGAAGTAGGCCACGGCCAGCGCGCCGATGATCGAGACCGGAATAGCCAGCGACGGAATGGCGGTGGCGCGGAAGCTCTTGAGGAAGGCGAGCACCACCAGGACCACCAGGCACATGGCGATCAGGAGCGTCTCAGCAACCTCGGCGATCGAGTCATTGATGAATTCGGAGGAGTCATACGCGACGGCAAGCTTCATGCCCTCGGGCAGAAGTTGAATCAACTCCGGGAGGGCGTCGCGGACGGCCCGGGCGACATCGACGGTGCTGGCCTTCGATTGCTTGACGATGCCGAGCCCGACGGCGGTCTGGCCATTCCAGCGGGCGACGGTGCGTTCGTCTTCGGCGCCGACGGCGACATCGGCGACATCGCGCAGGCGCACGGCCTCATCGTCTTTCTGTGCGACGATGATGGCGCCGAATTCCTCGGGGCGGGAGAGTTCGCCGCGGGTGCGGACGGCGAACTCGCGCAGGTCGCCTTCGACGCGTCCGCCGGGGATCTCGGCGTTTTCGCGGCGGATGGCGGCTTCGATATCCTGGACGGTGAGCCCATGCGCCGCCAGCCGCAGGGGGTCGAGCCAGACGCGCATGGCGTAGCGGCGCTCGCCGCCGATGATCACCGACCCGACGCCGTCGAGGCGCTGGACGCGCTCCTTGAGCACCCGGTCGGCGGTCTCGCTCAACTGCAGTCCATCGTAGGTTTCGCTGGAAAGCGCCAGCCACATGATCGCCTGGGCGTTGGCGTCGACTTTGGAGATGACCGGATCTTCGACTTCCTCCGGCAGTTGGCCGCGGATGCGCGAGACACGGTCACGGACATCGTTGGCGGCCTCGTCGACATCGCGGTCCAGTTCGAACTCAATGGTGATGACCGATCCGCCCTCGCGCGACGCGGAGCTGAGGGTCTTGACCCCTTCGAGGGTGGCGAATTGCTCCTCGAGGACGTTGGTGATTTCGGTCTCGACCACACTGGGACTGGCGCCGCGGTAGAGCGTTACCACCGAGATGATCGGCGGGTCGATATCGGGATATTCGCGCACCGGCAGGCGTGTGAAGGCGATCACGCCGAAGAGGACGATCGCCAGACTCATGACGGTGGCAAACACCGGCCGGCGGATGGAAGTCTCGCTTAGTTTCATACGGACAGCCCTCGTGTCTGATTCGGCCTACTGGGCCGTGGGCGCATTCGCGCTGGTCCCGGCGCCGGCGTCGGCAATCGGCATGACGCGCGCGCCTTCAAAGAGTTTCTGGTGACCGGCGCGCACGACGACGCTGCCGGGCGTCAGACCGGCGGTGATTTCGGCGACATCGGCCAGCCGCGTGCCGACGGTGATCGCGGCGCGGGCGACGGTGCTGTCGGGATTGACCAGGAAAACGAACATCTGCCCGGCGTTGGCGAAGATGGCCTCGTTGGGAATGGTGATGGCGCTGTCGCGGCGGGCCAGCTCGGCGGCGACGTTGGCGGACATCCCGGGGCGGAACTCGCCATCGGGGTTGGGCACGCGCGCCACGATCCGCGCGGTGCGTGTGGCCGGATCGACCACCGGCTCGATCACAGCGATCTTGCCGGTGTGGGTGTGGCCGGGATAGGCCGGGGTCCAGATCGTGACATCGGCGCCGCGGGTCAGCTGCGGCAGGAACCGTTCGGGCGCCGAGAAGATCACGCGGATCTCGTCGATGTTGGCCAGATCGGTGATGGTCTCGCCGGCGCGCAGGAAGGCGCCGACGCTGACGCGGCGTGCGCCGACGATGCCGTCGAAGGGCGCGGTGATCCGGGTCTTGTCGAAGCGGGCCTTGGCGGCGGCCAGATTGGCTTCGGCCACGCGCAGGGCGGCCAGCGCGTCATCGAGATCCTGCGGCGCGGCGGCCTTCTGCTCCACCACCGCCTTGACGCGGTCGTAGGTGGCCTGGGACTGATCGCGCACGGCCGCGGCACGGTCGACTTCGGCTTTCAGTTGCGAGTCATCCAACCGGGCGATCAGCTGTCCCTTGCGGACGCTTCCCCCCTCTTCGAAGGGCAGGCTGACGACGGCGGCGTCGATTTCGGCCACCACGCTGATCGCCTCCAGCGCCTCGATGGTGCCGACGGCCTCGAACTTGTCGGCGACCGATTGCATGGAGGCCAGGGCGACCTCGACCGGCATGGGGGGCATGGTGAATCCACCGCCACCGGCCTGTTGAGTGCCGCAGCCGGCCGCGGCCAGCGTCAGGGCGCCGGTCAGCAGAATCCAGCCGGCGCGTCGGTTGTGAATCATTGTCATCAAGCGTGTCATGTCGTCAGTCCTTTCACGGCGTTGCGGTGACCGCATCGGGGTCGGCGGCCAGTTCCCGCAGCGTGGCGGCGGCCTTGGCGGTCCGGGCCAGCGCCTCGGAGTAGCGTTGCTGCGCGGCGGCCAGATCGGCCGCCAGACGCACCAGCTCGAAGGCGGTGGTGCGGCCATTATGGAATTCTATGAGACCAGTGCGCACTTGTTCCTGGGCGGCATCGACACCCTCACGGGCGGCGTCGAGCCGGGCCTGGCCGTTGGTCAATTCACGGTGGGTGGCGCGGACACGTTCCTCGAGCAGCCGCGACAGTTCGCGTTGGCGCTCCTGGGAGAGCAGCACCTCGGCCTTGAGCCGGTCGCGCTCGCCGCGTCCCTGGCGGAATCCGATCGGAATGGTGACCTCGACGCCGATGCTCCAGTTGGGATAGTCACGCCCGGTCACTTCGCTGATCGCATCGCCGAGACCGCCCTGGCGCTCGACGCGCAGCGTGTCATCGCCGAAGATGACGTCCTGCGGTGATCCGGCCAGCCCGTTGCCGCCGACCGAACCGACGACGTCAACGGTGGGCAGCAGTTCCCAGCCAGCCGCGCGCGCGAGAACCTCCGCGGCCTCGACATCCTGCGCGGCCGCGCGCAGATCGAGGTTGTTGCGCTGCGCCAAGGCGACCAGGGAGTCGACCGGTGCGGTCGCAAAGCGCGCCGGCGGATCGCCGACGGGGATGAAGCGCGGGTGGCCGGATACGGGACGGACCCCGATCAAGGAGGCAAGCCGGTCGGACTGCGCATCGAGTTGCTCGGCCAGATCAAGAAGAAGCAATTCCTGTTGCGCGAGGAAGGTGCGGGCATTGGCGACCTGGTTGGGGCCAACCAGCCCGGCCTGGGCGCGCAACTCGGTCTCGCGTCGCAACGCCCGGCCGCGCTCGACGGTCAGAATCTGCACGGCGTAATCGCGCACGGTGGCGTAGAGGTCCCAGTAAGCGCGTTCGACCTCGGCGGTGGCCGCGAGGATCGCCTGTTCGTAACGCGCACGCGCGGCATCGCGCTGACGGCGCGCCTGACGGTAGTCCTTGGCGCCGGAGGCGGTGAACCCGCGCAAGAGCGGCTGACGGAAACTCAAGTAACCGAACGCGTCGTATTCCGGATTGAGAAAGGCGAAACCGGAATTGGTCTCCAACCGGGTGGTGTTGAGCGCCAATTCGAAACTGGTGCCGGTCGGCAGACGCAGACGCAGGCCGGATGTGGTTGTGGTGGTCGTGGTGAGCAGGGTCGGCGCGCCGGCAAAGAAGGAGGCGGTCGGCTGCTCATCGTCCAGATAGTTCAGTTGGAAGAACAGTTCGGGATCGAAGGCGCCGGCTTCGCGGCGGGCGGCGCCGCGCGCGGCCAGATAGGCGGCCTGGGCGGCACGGACCGCTGTCGAGTTGGCCAGCGCGTGCCGGACGGCCTCCGACAGCTGCAATGGCATCCCCGACAGGCTGTCGAGCGTCGCCGAGAGCGCGCTGTCGGGCAGAATGCGCCCCTGCGCATGAGACGCCGTCGAATGAAAGAGCGTCAGGCCCAACGCCAGAAGGGTGGCCGGCACAAGCGATGCGGATCGAGTCAAGGTCATGGTCCTCGCGGAGTACGGTCTCCTGAATCGCTGATGCAAACGAAAATCGGAGCGCGGAGGTTATCATTTTCTCAGAAACTCTCCGCGGTAATCTGCGTTAACGAAGCGGGAGAGGTTTTGTTCCGTTTGTTGGTTACTTTTCGGAACCAAGAGGGCACCGTGCCTTAAACGGGATACAAACGGTCGCATTATGCCATTGCGTCACAAAGGATTGCGTCACTGCTTCTGCGAGGTGGGCCGTGCCCCGCGCGGCCGTCGGGATGATGGCTGCCTGATCCGCGAGATTCTCAATCGGGTGGGGGACAAATGGAGCGTGCTGGTGGTGGCGCTTCTGGGGGGCGGGGCCAGGCGCTTCAGCGAGTTGCGCTCCACCATCGACGGCATCTCGCAGCGGATGTTGACCACGACGCTACGCGGGCTGGAACGGGATGGATTGATCCGGCGCACCGTCTTCCCCACCACGCCGCCACGGGTGGAGTATGAACTGACCACCCAAGGGCGCACGCTGCTGAAGCCGATCATGGCGTTGGCGGACTGGGCCGAGCGGCATCGCACCGCGATCAAGGAAGCCCGCGATCGTTACGACCGTGCCGCCCAACGCCCACGAACCGGCGGAAGATGACTCGACGACAAAGAGCGGGCTCTCCGCCGCGGCCGATTCGCCCTCCCGTTACATAAGCAGCAGAGGGCAGGTCTCAGACCTGCCCCTACAATTTCAATGCGCGTCAATCGTGGGGGACGGTCTGAGACCCGCCCTTGGGCTGTGCGCTTTCAACCTGTTCGGCACAGGTTGAAGGTCGTCGCCACGCCTGCGGCAAAGAAAACGTCCCGTGGCTGGCGGGCCACGGGACGTTTATGACTTGCACGCACTACGGGGGTTGCTAGTTGGTGCCGGGGGCGTGGGTGGCGCCCTCGGTGTCGGCGGCACCCATCAGGGCCGGGTCGACGATGGTCGGGGTGACGAAGATGACCAGGTCGCGCGACTCCTGCGAGGTGCTCTTCGACTTGAACAGCACGCCGATGACCGGAATGTCCTTGAGGACCGGGATGCCGGTTTCGGTGACGATCTCATCCTGCGTGGTGAGGCCGCCGACAACCGCGGTCTGGCCGTTTTCCACGACCACGTTGGTTTCGGCGTTGCTGGTGTTGATCACGATGCCGCTCGGGTCGAAGAAGAACGACGAGCGCTCCGGCTTCATCTGCAGCAGGATGCGATTGTCGGAGGTGATGTGCGGGGTGACGCGGAGGATGGTGCCCACTTCCTCAAAGGTGATGACCACGTCGCCGGTGGCGGAGAACTGCTTGACCGGGACCTTCTGCCCGACCTGGATGCGGGCTTCCTTGTTGTCGACGGTGGTGATTTCGGGATGGGCGACGATCTTGCCTTTGCCGTCGGAGACCAGCGCGGCGATTTTCGCTTCCAGATCCCAGCCATTTTGGATCGTGGTAAACGTGTACTGGCCGAACGGGTCGGTCAGACGGTCGGCGCCGTCGGTGACGGCGTCATTTAAGTAATCGCGTCCGCGCGAGTCCTCGCCCTCGGAACTGACCTGCCAGCTGACGCCCAGCTCGTGGAGGTAGTCGCTGGAGACTTCGACCATCTTGGCGGCGATCTTTACCTGGCGGGTCTCGCGGTCCATCTCGGCGATGAACTTCTCGAGGCGGACCAGGTTGCCCGGCTCATCGGAGACCAGCAGGCCGTTGGTGCGGACATCGACTTCCACCTTGCCGCGGGTCGAGAGGATCGACTTGACCGGCGGGATGATGTCCTTGGCGTTGGCGTGCTTGATCGGGAAGAACTTGGTTTCGAGGTCGACGATCTGCCGCTGTTCGTTGTTGTGACGCTCGCGCTCGGCCTCGCGCTCCATGAAGTCTTTCATGAGCAGGACGTGGACATACCCCTCGGGCTCATCAACCACCTTGAGACCGTAGGTGTTGGCGAGAATCTCGAGGGCTTGGCGCCACTCGACGTTCTTCAGGTTCAGGGTCACCTGTCCCTGGACGTTGGGGGCGGCCACCATGTTGACGCCGCCGTACTCGGCCAGAAAGTTGATGACCGAGCGGATGTCGGCGTTCTGGAAATTGATGTTCTTGATCGGCTCGGAGCTCGCCGGACTCGCGAAGAGCAGGGCAAGACCGATGATTCCGGCCAAGAGCAGTGCCGCGCCTGTCCAGCGTGTGCGGCGGTGTTCGGTGCGTCGCATAGTGTTTCGCCCTCCGTAAGAGTGCCTGTCAATTACCCTGTGGCTGTGGCGTCGTCGGCGCGGGCGCGGTGGTGGCCGGCGCGGCCGGAGTCGGCGTCACGGTTTCCGTTTCGTCGGGTCCCCAGCTGTTGGCCCCAAGCGCCTTCGAAGGATCGGCGCCGCGCGGCGACAACTGCAAGACCACGGTGCGGGTCCATCCGTATTCATCCACTTGAATGACGGTGCGCATCTCACCCACCGACAGGACGCGGCCGTTTTCGACCGGGTCGCCGGGGCGCATGATGTACGAGTGCCCCTCGGTGTCTTCCATCAGCGCCATGGCGCGGTCTTCGTCCTTCAGCACGCCGACCATGCGCAGGGTTTCGACGCTGGGCAGCGCTTCGGAGATGAAGCCCGAGCGCAGGCCTTTGAGCAGGGGCTCGAACGGGTCGCGGCGGCCGAGGTCATCGTAGAAGACCTCGACGCGGGCCGGACCGCCCGGCACCGACGGCAGCATGTTGGCGGGAATGCCCGGATGCTGCGAGGCGAGGCGGATGCGCTCCAGGAGCACCTCGCGGTCGATCTCCGTGCCCGGCGTCGGCGGGCCATAGACCGCGCTGTCCATGTTCTGCAACTGCTCGATCAAAATCCCCTCTTCGGTCAGATAGGGCTTGGGCGCGCGGTTGTTGCTGAAGAATTTGGCTTTGAGGCGATCGATCAGCGCTTCCTGCGTGGTCGCGGTGTCGGTCGTCGTGTTTTCCGGCGGCAGCCCGAGATTGGCCAGCGGGTCATTGGTGACCGCCAGCATCGGGGGCCCATTGTTGTCCGGGTTGACCGGGGCCGTGGCGGTCTCCGACTGTTTCATCGCCGTCTCGGCTTCGCGGGCGGCGGAGAGATGTTCGGGCGCCAGGACCAGCGGCTGCGAGGGCAGCGAGAAATTCGGCGCGGGCGCGGCGGTGTTCGGTGTCACTTCGGTCGCGGTCGTGGTCGTGGCGGCGTTCGGGCCGGCCAGATCGGCTGCGGTGACCGGCGTGTTGGTGTTGACCGGTTCGTTCTGGGTGAGGACCGCCTCGGCGGTCAGCGACTGCGCGGGCTTGGTCTCGACCGGCGTGGACGGAGCCGCGGTCGGCGGATCGACCTTGGGCTTTTCCACCACGGGTGTTTCGATCTTGGTCGGCGCGACGGCCTGCGCCAGGGTCGGCGCATCGGCGTTCGCGTTCCAGGCGGCGAACGCCGGCGAGGCGTCGGCGATCGCGATCACCAGACGGTCGGCCTCGGTGCGCACGGTGTAGGTCGCCGACTTCGTCAAGTCGAGAACGACGCGGACAACCGGCTCCGGATTCGGCGCGAACTGGCTGGTGCGGATCTTCTGCACGACGCACGGCGGCAAATTGGCGAAGTGCTGCTGCGCCAGCGCGTGCTCGGCATTGCAGATGTTGAGGACAATACGGAACGGGCGGGCCGCGGTGGCCGGCTCGGTGAAATGATCGCACAACTGCGACGACGGCACCGGCAGGGTGACCTCGGTGAAGTCCCCGTTTTTGGCGAGGGTGAGATTCCGCACCGGCGTGGCGGCCCCGGCGATTGCGGGGAGGGCCACGGCGCAGACGACGGCGCCGACCGTCACGAGACTTACGATCTTATCCAGTCGCTTCATCGTCTTACTCCCCCGGCGTTTGCGCAATCGACGGCTGATCCAGAAGGATCAGGCGCTCGGATTCTTTAACGTGATAAGTGGAGATGGTCAGCCGCGCGGTGAGCGTGTAGCCGCCGGTCTCCATTTCGGGATTGTTCTGGTCTTCGACGGTTGCCAGTTCGACGTCCTGCACGTTGACGATGAACGGCAGGTTCGACAGCCGCGACAAAAAGTCGCCGAAGTCATGGAAGGTCGAGTGCACCGTCAAATTGAAGCTCTCGCGCTGGTAGAAGCCCTCGTCGACGGTGGGCTGGGGATCGACGGTGGCGACGCGCGAGGAGGTCTCCAGCGCCGCGCCGTGGATCTTGGTCAACAGCGGCGAGAGTTGGTTTTCCTCCGGCAGCAACTGGGACACGTTGCGGTAGCGGGAGGTGATGTCGTTGTACTCCTGCTTGAGCGCATCGAGGGTCCGGAACTTCATCTCGACGTTCTTGACCTCGGTCTCGAGCGCTTCGAGACGCGTGTAGGAGGCGTCGATTTTCTCCTGGTAGTCGACGTACACCTTGGTGTACCAGAAGTAAGCGGCCGCGCAACACGCCAGTCCCGCGAGAAGCCATTTTTGCGTTGTGGGGTTCCTCAGGTCCATGTCATCCATCCATGGGCGGCCCAGCGCCCGTCTGCGAATACGCTCCTGACTGCCGTCGCGGGGAGTTATTCCCCGTCGTCCATCGTTTCGTCGTAGACCGAAACTTCGGTCGCCGGCGCGTTGGGATCGATCCCCAGTTCGGCCGGGTTGACCGCCTCGTCGCCGGTGCCTTCGTCGTCGGACACCGGTTGGAGGAGGCAAAAGACGGTGAATTCATAGACCTTGCGGTCTTTGACGTCGGTAAAGTTGGCGCGCTTGAGCGACACGTCGGAGAAGCGCGGCGAATCCTGCATATTGAGGATGAGATTGGCCAGGCTCGACAGCGAATAGCAATAGCCGTCGAAGAGGTAGTCGTTGTTGACCGGGGCGGCGGTGGAATCGGTCTGGCCGCGTCCGGGGCGGTTGGCCTTGAAGTCGTTGCGGCGGAACCCCGACAGCCAGAGGTAGTCGGGAATGACCGCGACGATGTCTTCGAGGTTGCGCACCCACTCGCCGCGGTTGCGGTCGAGGGCCTCGATGGCCTCGAGGCGCTGGGCAATCGACGCTTTGACGTTGGTCAGGCGGTCGACCAGCTCGATGTCGGCGCGCATGCTTTCGACCTTGGCCTGGGCGCGGGTGATGTCCGCTTCGACGGCGGCCAGGCGCTGGGTCTGCCAGAAGGTGAGGCCGCCCAGGACGCCGGCAAAGATCACCGCGCCGATGATGCCGGTGACGGCCGACTTCGGGACAGCGAGGCCGCTTGTGGAGCGGCGCAGTTCGCGTGGCAGTAGATTGATTTCAATCATTGACATGGTCTCAGACCTCGCGCGAAGCCAATCCGACGCCCACCGCCAGAAGCGGGGCGATCTTTTCCGGGTCGATGCTGCCGAACAGTTCGGGATCGTATTCAATGTTCCGCAGCGGGTTAAAGATCTCAATCGGGATGCCGAGTTTGGACTGCACGCTCTCGGGCAGATACGGGATCAGGGCGCCGCCGCCGGACAACACGATCCAATCGACGGCGTCGGTCTTGGCCAGGGTGCGGAAGTACGAGAACGCCACTTCCATGCCGGTGAGCAGTTCGTCGGCGGCGTTGCGCACGGTGGCGCGCAGCATGTCCTGATCGACCGTCGACTCCAGCTCGCCTTTGAGCACCTTGGCGGCCAGTTCCTGGTTGAGACGGAACTCGCGCTGAATGGCTTCGTAGATCATCCGCCCGCCCGCGGAGACGTCGCGGGTCGAGTGGTAGGAACCATCCTTGAGGAAGATCACGTTGGTGGTGTCAAAGCCGATGTTGACCAGCGCGGTGACGCGCTCCGGGTCGATCTCGTAGTTGATCTGGTAGGCGTTGAGCACCGCGAAGGCGTCGGTGTCGACCATGTTGGTCTTCAGGCCGGCGTCCTCGATCAAATGCAGATATTCCTGCAGAAATTCGCGGCGCGCGGCGACGAGGAGGACCTCCATCTTGCCGCGGTCGGCGTCGGTGCGCAGGATGTGGTAGTCCATGGAGACGTCGTCGACGTCGAAGGGCGAGCGCTGTTCGGCCTCGAAGAGGATGGCCTGCTCCGCCTCGCCGCCGGTCTTGAGATCGACTTCGAATTTGTCGGTGATGACGCCGTGTCCGGCGATCGAGACGACCACCTCGTCGGTGCGGGGATCGCACTGGTCCAGCAGGCTCTGGATGTTGAGGATGATCGCGTCGCGGTCCTTGATCTCGTGGGAGACCAGAGCCTCGGGCGGCATTTCACGGATGCCGGCGGCCGACAGGGTGAACCCGTCGGAGTGGCGATCCAGGCGCACGAACTTCAGCGCGTTGGCGCCGATGTCGAGCGCGGCGACCGACTTGTTACGGCGTTTGAATGGAAAGCCCATGATCCTCCCCACTTCCGCTCTCATGCGGCGCCGTGGCGCCGTCGTGCTTTGAGTATCCTGGCGGGATGCGACGGCCAATTGCCTTTCTCCCGGGCCATCGGGTTTCCCGACTGTCTGTTACTGCATCGGCCGGTTGGGCTGTTCGATTTAGGGCTTTTTTCTCGGACCCGGCCGGTCCGTGAACATCCGTGTGTGGGATTTGTCCCACACTGTGGATTTCACATTAGAAGCGTGTCGCCGGCTCATTCTGGGCGGGCCCGGCGGTGACCGCCTCGGCGCCCGCCTGCGGCGCCATGCGCTTCATGCGTTCGCGCAGCGTATTGCGCGAGATGCCCAGCAGTTGCGCGGCGCGCACCTGATTCTGTTCGGTGGCGGCCAACGCCGCTTCGACCAACGTCTCCTCCAGCGCCGCAGTGATGTCGGCGTAGACCCGTCCCGGCGCCGCCGCCGCGGCCTTGTCGAAGACCTGCGCGAGGATCTGGGCAAAGATGTCGCGGCACTCCTGGCGCACCTGGTCGGTGTCCAGCGACACGGTGGGCCGGACATCGGCCAGCACCGGGAAATCCTCCGGCATCAGTTCGGACTCGCGCGACAGGAGCACGGCCATATGGACGGCGTTTTCCAGTTCGCGCACGTTGCCCGGCCAGTGGTAGTGCAGCAGGCGTTCGTAGGCCTGCGTCGACAGCGGCTTGTGCGGCCGGTGCTCCATGCGCGAGTACTTGCGCCCGAAGTAGTCGCAGAGCAGGCGGATGTCGGCCTTGCGCTCGCGCAGCGGCGGCAGGTGAACCGAGACCGCCTTCAACATATAGAAGAGGTCCACGCGGAAGCGGCCTTCCTTCATCGCATCGACCAAGCTCTGGTTGGAGGCGGCAATCACCCGGACGTTGACCGGGCGCTTGTCGCCGCCTTCGAGCGGCTCGGACATTTTCTCCTCGAGGACACGGTAGAGACGGCTTTGCGCCAGAAGCGAAAGATCGGCGATCTCATCGAGGAAGATGGTGCCGCCGTTGGCCATTTCGAGGTTGCCGCGGACGGTGCGTCCATCGGCGAAGGTGCCGAACAGTTCGGCCTCCAGCGAATGCGGCGAGGCGCCGCTGCAGGAGACGGAGAAAAACGGCGCCTTGTGGCGAGCGGAGTTGCGGACGATGGCGCGCGCCACCAGTTCCTTGCCGGTGCCGGTCTCGCCGATGATGAGCACCGGCGCGTCGGTCAGCGCGATCTGCCCGATCATCTTGGCGACCGCGACCATCTCCGGCGATTTGCCGAGAATCTGGTCGCCGTCCAACGGAACATTCTCGTCGTCGGGAATGTGCTCGCCGGCGTTCTGGCCGGTGGCGCGTCCGAGGACGCGCTCGAGTTCGGCCAGACGGAACGGCTTGGTCAGGTATTCGAAGGCCCCCTGGCGCATCGCCTCGATGGCGTTGTCGGTGGAGACGTAGCCGGAGACGATGATGACGGGGGTCTGCGGGGTTTCGGCCTTGATCTGGCGGAGGATCTCCAGACCGGACATCGACGGCAGATGGACATCGAGAATGACCACGTCGGGGGCCTCTTCCCGCACCGCCGTCATGACCAGCGCGCCATCACCGATGACGCGGATGTGGTACTTTTCGGGAGCGAGATAGTTGACCACCGCCTGGGCGATCTCGGGATCGTCGTCGACGAGTACGATGCGTAAATGGCGTTGAGTCAAGACGCCCTCCACTTGCGGTCAGACGGTCGCAACAGCACGGTCATACGGTCGGCAGGCGGACGGATGGCCTGTCGACCGGCCCTTGTCTACTTATCGGCGGGGCGCGCGGAGAATTGAATGGGAATGGGATGGGATGGCCCGAGCCCGGATGCGCGGCAGTGATCGCGCCATCCGGTCGCCCGTCATGCGGCGAAGCGGGAATGCGGGCGGTGGGCGCGCAGGTGCGCGCCCACCTGCGATTAATTCGGACCGCAGGGAGGCGGACCGTTGCGGAAGATCACATCGACCAGCCGCGCGACATCGGTGATGTCGATCGGCGGATTGCAGAGCAGTTCGGCGCGGCCCTCGGGATCGGGGAGCGCGCCGCCGCGGAAGGCGATCTCGACAATTCCGACTACATCGAGGATGCTCAACTGGCAGTCGAAGTTGATGTCGCCGACCTGATAGACCGCGTAGCGATGCGGCGGCGACGGCGCCGAGCGATTGCCTGCGGCGTCGATGGCGGTCACGCGCCAGAAGACGACGGTGCTGCAGGAGGGCAGGACGCGATCCTGGGCGGCGACGGCCAGCAGGGCCGAATCGACGTCGACGGCAAACGACGGATCGGGCGCCATCTCCCACTTGTATTGCGCGGCATCGAGGACGCTCTGCCAAGTGAAGGTCACGTTGGTATCGGGCTCGTAGAGACTGTCGGCGGCGGGATTTAGCGTTGGAACGGCCGGCGACTGCGTGTCGATGGTGAACTGTCGCGCGGCCGATGGATCGCTGGTGTCGCCGAGCGGGTTTACGGTGAGCACCCGCCAGTAGTGAGTGCCATCGGGCAGTGTCGCGGTCACGGTCTGGGTATCCGGGAATGGGCCGGTGCGCATGGCGTTGACCGTGAAGGCGGGATCATCGGCCAAATCGACGTAGTAGTCGAAATTGGCGAAGTCCGGCGGCGGCGCGATGTAGGCGTCATGCGTCCAGCGCAGGGTCTGCGCGCTGTGATTCGACAGGAGCGCGTCGGCCGGATCCAGCAGGATCGGGTGCGGCGGACGCGGCAGCGCCTGCAATGTCATCGTGTCGGCGTCGGCGGCGGAAGGGTCCTCGTTCGACACGCCGGCTACGATGATCTGGGCGGTGGTGCCATAGGGGACCGACGGCGGAATGGTGACATCGAATGCGATGTCGGCAAATTCACCCTGCACTACCGCCACCGAACCGGCAGCGGGGCTGACGCTCCAGCCGAGAGCATTGCCAGCGGTCCAGTTGATCGTATCATCGGCGATGCCCGCGTTGGTCAGGCGCGCGGTCATCTGCACGGTGCGTCCAACGACACCCAGCGAATCGCATCCGGCCTCGGCCCAGACGGCGCGTCCGGAGACAACGGTGACAAACATCGTATCGACCGAGGAGAGCGGCGGAGCACCCTGCGATGCGGCGAGCGCGACGACCGTGTCGATCGTCCCATAGGGAGTGCCGATCGGAATGGTCAGACCGTAAGTGAGCGCCGAGTCGGAGTAGGCGCCCAGCGCGATCACGCGCGGATTGTCGGCGATGGCCCAGCCGTGGCTGCTGGTCAGCGTGACATCGTATGTGTCGGCGGTGAATCCCATGTTGGCGAGCGTAAACGGCAGCGATGCGACGCCGGCGAGCGCGGAGGGATTGGTGACCGGCTCGATGTCGAGGTTGTAGGCCTGCTGGGTCGACGAGAGCGTCATGCCCGGCGCGAACGCCAGCGAGAAGCGCTGCGGACCCAGCGGCACTGACGCGCCGGTGACTTCAACGATCCAGGTGCCGGTGGCCAGCGCGCCGGTCAGACGAACCTGCTCGAGATTGTCACGCACGTTGATGCCGGTGGCGGCGGAGGCGGAGGGATTGGCCGGGTTCAGAACCCACGGGAGATGCTCGGCCGGTCCCGACGGTGGAATCAGGCGCAGGTTGAGGTTGTTGATGAGTGTGCTGGCGGCGTTGGGGGCGGCGGCGGGATCATCCCAAGCCAGCGTCACCGAAATCAAAGACAGCGCGCCCGAGTTGTTGAAGGTCCAGCTTTTGGTTTCCCCTTGCGTGATCGAGTCCTCGATGTAGCGATTCTGGTCGATCAAGTCGACGGCCGCGGTCACATCGACACGGCCATAGCCCCAATCGTATTCGGGGCCGGGGTCGCCGAGGTCATCGGCGCTTTCGACGAAGACCGCCTTGCTGGTCGAGGAGAGCGGCGGCTCGATACGCGTGGCCATCCAGCGTTGCATCCAGAGGGCGATGCAGCCGCTGACGGTTGGCGCCGACATCGAAGTGCCGCAGGCGATGGTGTAGCCGCTGCCGGGTTTGGTGGAGGTGACACCGAAGTCGACGGAAGTCTGGCAGCCGGGTCCGACCAGTTCGGGTTTGAGACGGCCATCATCGGTCGGTCCCCAACTGGAGAAGCCGGTCATGGTCGAATTGTTGGAATTGATCGCGCCGATGGTCAGGACATTCTTGGCGGTGCCATAGGGGGTGACCGTGCCCCAAGTGAACCCAATCGAGCCGCAATACTGCGAACCGGTCGAACGCTCGTTGCCGGCCGACCAGACGATGGTCACCGGTTTGCCCAATTCGCCGCGGGCGACATCATCAAGATTGCCGCATTCGGAGAAGTAGTTTCCAAGGAAGGCATTGCAGTTGGAGGTGTTGGGCGGACCGTAGCCCACACCCCATGAGTTGGTGGCGATGCGCATGTCGACATTGTCGATGCCGTTTTGGTACTCGAGCTCCATCTCCGAGCCGGTGTTCCACCACTGGTGTGTCAGCAGGGTGGCCATCGGCGCCATGCCCTTGTAGGTGAACGATGGCGCGGCGCCGGCGCCAAGGACGGTGCCGGCGACATGGGTGGAGTGGGTCGAGATCGCCGAGGCATCGGCGGAGATGATGCGTCCGCCGAAGTCGGCATGGTTCGGATCGGCGCGGCCTTCATCCCACTCGCCGACGACGATACCGAGGCCGTTGAGATTGTACGGCGCGGCCTGGGCGATGTCGGCGGTGACATTCGCGCGATTGGAATTGTTGTGCGGCACACGCGGCCAGAACGGCTCGATCCAGACAACACGGTCATCGGAGGCGATCTCGGCCCAATTGTCGGCGGGGAGGGCGACTTCGACGGCGTGTCCCAGACGCGAGGCGCCAGAGACCTGCGCGCCATACTCGGCCAGAAGCCAATCGGCCGCCTGCTTCAGTTCGACATGCGGAAACAACCCGATGGTGAAATGCGGCAGGCCATCGTTGCCGACCGCCCATTCGGGGGTGACACCATAGGCCGCCAGCGCTTCGGCGATCTTGTCTTCGGCACGCAACGCGCCGACCCACTGGATGCCATGCGCTTCCAGTTGCGTCATGCTGACGTCCGCGGGAATGGAAGCAATAAAGGCGTTGTCGGGCAGATAGCGCTGCAACTGGACACCGAGCCCGTCCAGCGCGGCGCGCTGGGACTCGGTCGGGATGGATTCGAATTGGACAATGCCGCCGCGGGCGCCGGTGGCGGACTTGAGGAAGGCCTCGCTGTCGGCCACGGTCAGGTGGCGGTCGCCGGTGCGCAGGCGCAGAGGATGCGGCGATGGCCCCTTGGCGGCATGGGTACTGACATACAAAGTGGCGGCAACTGCCAGCAGAAGTGCGAGGGCGGGCACAAGACGGCCCCGGAGGCGCGCGGCAAATATCACATCTCTTCCTTCGGTTGAATCACATGGGAACAACAGGCAGACCGTTGGCGGGATACCAGGGCACCGGCCCCAAACCCCACCGCCAATTTAGCCGGAAATCGCGTTCTGTCAACGGGTAAGCGGTGGTGGGCTGACAGTAATCATCGCCGGATCGCCCCTCAACCCCTGCGGCTCGACGGCCGATAATCAGACAGGACCCGAATCCGGAACAAGGGAGCATTGCAAAATGCCAGACCGACAGAACCTCCGGCAACGCATCCTGGTCGTCGACGACGAATCCTCGCTTTGCGAGATGATGCGCATCATGCTCGGCAAGGAAGGATACGAGGTCGAAACCGAGCAAAGCGGCGTCAAGGCGGTGGGACGTCTGGCGGACGCCAAGTACGACCTGGTGATCGCCGATTTGAAGATGCCCGAACTATCGGGCCTGGAATTGCTGGAGAAGGCGAAGGAAGCCCACGCCGAGATGCCGTTTATCGTGATGACGGCGTTCGCGTCAGTGGACACGGCGATCGAGGCGTTGAAGAAGGGCGCCAGCGACTACATCACCAAGCCATTTAAGGTCGACGAGATCAAGCTGGCCATCCGCAACGCGTTGGAGACCTCGCGGCTGAAATCGGAGAACCGGCAGTTGCGCCAGCGGCTGGGCGAGGCGATGTCGTTTGAGCGGATTCTCGGGACCAATCCGGGAATGAACGAGGTCAAGCGCACCGCTGGGCAGGCGGCCGCCTCCGACTCAACCATCCTGATCCGCGGCGAAAGCGGCACTGGCAAGGACCTGTTGGCGCAGGCGATCCACGAGCATTCGCCGCGCCGCGAGAAGCCATACATCGCGGTCAACTGCGGCGCGTTGCCGGAGACCTTGCTGGAAAGCGAGCTGTTCGGACATGTGAAGGGATCGTTCACCGGCGCCATTCGCGATCATGATGGGCTGTTTCGCGCGGCCGACGGGGGGACGCTGTTCCTCGATGAGATCGCCGAGATCAGCCCGGCGATCCAGGTGAAACTGCTGCGGGTGCTGGAAGACAAGAATGTGACGCCGATCGGGGCGACTTCGGGGCGCACGGTCAATGTGCGGGTGATCGCGGCGACCAACGCCGATCTGGAAGCGGCGGTGGCGGCGCGGCGGTTCCGTCCGGATCTCTACTACCGCCTCAACGTGATCCAGATCCACCTGCCGCCGCTGCGCGAGCGGGCCGAGGACATCGAACTTCTGGCCGGGCACTTCATGCAGGACAGCTGCACGCGCGCCGGCTGCGACGAAAAACACCTCTCCCCTGCCGCGCTGGCGATGTTCAAGAAGTACCGCTGGCCGGGGAATGTGCGCGAGTTGCAGAATGTGATCGAGCGCGCGGTGGTGCTGGCCAAGGGATCGACGCTTGATGTGGCCGACTTCCCCGAACGGATGAGCCAGACCGCGCCGGTCTCCCCGGCCGGAGAAGGTTCGCCCGAATCGCCGACCCTGGAGTCAATCGAGAAGGCCTACATCTACTGGGTGCTGAATCAAACCGAATGGCAGAAGGCAAAGGCGGCATCCATATTGGGAATTGACTCATCCACTCTCTACCGCAAGATCAACAAGTACGGTTTTTCCTCACGCAAGGGCGACGGGGAATCGGGATGACGAGACGGGACAACGCGTGAGAGAGCGGACACCGTCCGGCGCAGAGCAATGGGACTTTCGCGCTACGCGAAGGGTGATTGCCGCGGTTTGAGTTTGGTCACGTTGGCGGCCTGCAGTCCCTTGCGTCCGCGCACGACGTCGAATTCCACGCGGTCGCCGGCCTTCAGCGAGCCGAAGCCCTCGCTGCCGAGCGCGTCGCGATGGACATAGATGTCCTCGTCGCCCTCCTGCGCGATGAATCCATACCCCTTTTGCTCATCGAACCACTTGACGATGCCCTGTGCCATGGCGCGTTCCTTTGCTCAATGACTGCATGAACGGATCGCTGTCGCGACGAGGTTGCCGTTTGTCCGCGGAAAGATAGAGCGGAACCGTGCGGATGTTAAAGCACGAAGATGGGGCGTAACGCGGACGTTTATGATCGTCGATTACGGAGCGGATCGAGACGCGCTGACGGCCGGGCCTCCGGCCTTGATCGTGGCGAGGATGGCGGCGCCGGCGATGAAGAAGGCCAGCACCGATAACGCAGCCAGACGCAGGTCGCCGGTGGCGCCGGCGATTTCGCCGAAGACCAGCGGGCCGAGGACCGCGGCCCCCTTGCCGCAGAGCGAGTAGAACCCGAAGAACTCCCCTTCCCGGCCTTTGGGAATCAGCGAGGCCATGAAGGCGCGGCTGGCGGCCTGCACCGCGCCGAGACCGGTGCCGGCGAGGGCGGCGACGATGAAGAACATCGTCCGCGATTCGACGAAGTAGATCAACCCGACCACCACCACCCACTGAATCAACGTGGCCAACACGACAAACTTCGGGCCGCGGGTGTCGGTCGGACGCGCCCAGAGGGCCGCGCCGGCCAGGGCCGACAACTGCACGCAGATGTAGACGAGGATCAATTCGGTCATCGTGAAGCCGAGCACCTGCTTGGCGAAGATGGCGGAGAAGGCGATGATGGTGTTGATGCCGTCGTCGTAGAGGAAGAAGGCGAGCAGAAACGAGCGCAGCGAGCGAGTCTGTACGATTTCACGCAGCGTGGCCAGAGTGGCATGCCATCCGGCGCGCGCCGCCTGCGCCGGGCTGTGGGTGACGACCTGATCGCGCGGCAGCCACAAAAACGCGGGGATGGCAAATAGCAGGAACAGGAGCGCCGAGACGACGAAGGCGGCACCGAACTGCTGCGTGCGCACCAGCGGCAGGGCCGCAGCCAGACCGAGGAACGAGCCGAAATAGCCGACCGCGAACCCCAGGCCGGAGAGCCGCCCCTGATGATCTGCCGGGGCCAGATCATTGAGGTAGGCATTGTAGAAAACCATCGCGCCCTCGAAGCCAACCCCGGCCAGCACGCTGATGCCGAAGCCATAGAGGACCATGCCGGGCGCGACGGTGGCAAAGAGCGCGGTGCCGATAATCGCGGCGAAGGTGTAGATCAAAAGCAGCCGTTTGCGCCAGCCGGCCATGTCGGCAATCGCGCCGAGGAAGGGCGATGTGAGCGCGACAAAAAGCATGGTGGCCGAAACGGCCCGTCCCCACCACTGCGCCCCTTCGGCCCCGCCGACAATCGCGCCGGCGTAGTACGCCGACCAGACCGTTGCCGGGATGACGGCGGCGTAGACCGAATTGGCCAGATCATACAGGCACCAGCCGATGATCGGTTTGGAGCGGGCCCAGTCGGGGAGAAGAGAATAGGACATATTGGTCGAATTGGCCCTATTAAGACACCGCGGTCAGCCAGTGGCCAAAATCGGAGAGTCCGCCAGTGACGAGACTCTTGTACCATGCGCGCGCGGCGGCGGTGACCGGACCGGACTGCTCATGGTGGGCCAGGGGCTTGCCGTCGATGGAACCGATGGAGAGAATCTCCATGCCGGTGCCGCAGAAGAAGGCCTCGTCGGCCTGCTGCAGTCGCTCCGGCGCCAGCGGCTCGACGGTGAGATGCAGGTCGGGGTGTTTCTGGAAATACTCGATCAACGTTGCGCGGGTGATGCCGGGAAGTATGTCGGCGGTGGCGGGCGGTGTGGTGACTTGATCGCCGAAGACGGCGAAGAGATTGGCGCCATACCCTTCCGCCACCTGGCCATCCATGGCTAGCAGGATGGGCTGATCGTATCCGCGCGCGATCGCCTCGGCGCGCGCCAGCGATGAATTCACATACAAACCGGCGATCTTCGCGCCGGCGGGACAGGCGGCGGCCGGAAAACGCCGCCATCTCGACCAGGTAGCGCGGATGGGACGTCCTGTGCCGGGGCCATGCGGCATCGGCGCGGCCATGATCGCCAGCGTCTCTCCCGGCGGCAGACCGGCGCCAAACTCGGCGCCGTTTTTGAACAGCAGCGGGCGGATGTAGCGGTCATCGAAGAAACGATTGCGGCGCAACAGTTCGACGGTCAGCGCGGTCAACTCGGCCGGAGTCCAGGGGAAGTCCATCGCCAGCAGACCGGCGTTGGCGCGCAGACGCTCGTAATGGTCATCGCCGCGGAAGATGTGCGCGCGTTGGCCGTCGCCATAGGAGCGGATCCCCTCGAAGACCGCGGTGCCGTAGTGCAGGGCATGCGTGAAGATCGAGACATGGGCGTCGGCGTCGGTGACAAAGGCGCCGTTGAAGTAGACCAGCGGCATTTACTCTCCTTCCCTCTGGCGCTGTGACAGGAGTTTCACCAGCGACTGTTCGCTGCGCGCGCCCAGGGCGGTCTTCAGACGCGCCAGTTGGCGTTCGAACGATCGCAGCGCGCGTCGTTGCGCCACCGCGTTGGCGCTCAGAAACCCGGCGACCATCTCGGGATCGGAGGCGGCGACTCGGGTGAGCGACGCCCACGATCCGGCGCGCAGCAGGTTTTCCCCCTCCATGCCCTGGGCGGCGAAGGCAAGCAAATGCGGCAGACCGATCGCCTCGGCGACATACCGGTCATGGGCATCCGCCGTCATGGCCAGCGGCCGCCCACCCAGAAGCGCGATCAGCTCCCGCGCTTCATGCTCCCGGCGCGGCCGAGGTGGGGTGTAGACGATGGTGCGATCGACGAAGAGCTTTGCCTGCGCTGCATTCCATCCGCCTTTCTCGGCGCCGGCGAGCGGATGGAGTCCGATGTAATCAAACTCGGCGCGCCAGCGCGCGGCGGTTTCGGCGATGGCGGACTTCACCGTGCCGGTGTCAAGCAGCAGCGGTTTCGGCTGGCGGCGCGCGCCGAAGCAGCCCAGGGCATCGATGGTCTGAATGATGCCGGGCACCGGAATGGCGAGGATGATCAGATCGGCCTCTTGCGCCACATCCTCGAGGTGGCTGACCCAGAGCGCATGCCGGGCGCAGAGCTCGGCGAGACGGCGGTCACGGTCATGGGCCAGCAGAGTGATGGCGGGACGGTGCGGCGCGAGGCGTTTGAGAATCGAGCCGCCGATCTGGCCGAGGCCGAGGATGGCGATGACCTTGTCACGGAGGAGGCGGGGGCGGAGTGAGGGCATCAGTGTTTCACTTTCTGCGGGACAAGGAGCTGAAAATCCCTTGTCCTGAGAGGGTAGCGATGGTGAGTGGCCCGGTCATTGCGGTCCGAGGTCGGGGCGGAGGGCGACCGCCTGACCGATATAGACATGCTTGATCTGGGCGCGCGCGGTGTCAGTTTCAACGTGCATGAGCACACGGATCACGCGCGGCATGGCATCGGGGACTTCCATTTCCTGCGCGTCGAGCAATGGCACATCGGTCCAACCCATGGCCCGGGCGGCGGCGGCGGGAAAGTCGGCGTTCAGGTCGGTGGTCATGGTGAAAAAGACCGAAATGATCCGTTCGGTGGTGATGCCATTGGCGTCCACCATGGCGCGCAACAATGTCTGGGTGGCGTGCGCGATCGCCGCTTGCGTGTTGGCCGGAACATCAATTGCGCCGCGAATGCCGCGTACCGCCATATCTCTCCCCTGCGTTCAATCGAACAAGGTGACATGCAAGCCGAACCGCACGGTGCGTCCGGTGATGGGCATGCCGACGCGGGTGCGGTACGGGAAATTGGCCACATTCTGCAACAGCGCATAGATCGTCAGGTCGCCGACCACCCGCGCCGACCCGGACAGATCGAAGCGGAACACATGATTCGACGCGTACCCGCTCGGGTCGATGCGTCCATCGCCATACCACCACAGCCCGGCGGCGTTGAGACGGACATCGACGTCGTATTTCCAGCGCGGGGCAATCAGCGAGACCATCGCGCCGCCTTTGTGCGGATAGTAGCCGGACAATTTCTCATCGTCGAGCGTGACGGCGTACTTGACGGCGTAGTGGACGAGATAATGGATCTTCCAGAAGGCCCGTCCATGGACGCCCACCGCCGCGCCCAGCGAGCGGACATCGGCGGCACGGGGGCGGTACACCAGACTGGTCACCGGATTTCCAAGGATGGTGTCGACTTCGCTGCGTCCCTCCCAAAGGGTGTAATTCTCGACGTAGGCGGCCTGCCCGCCGAGTGCGAGGGACAGCCCGGCGGAGTCATCGATCCGGTCGGCTCCCCATTGCAGCGAAAGCGCGTTTTCCCATTGATCCTCCAGTGACGGATCCCCGGCTTCGGTGTAGATGAATCCCGCGCCCGTGTTGTCGGCCAGACTGTGGGACAATTCGGGATAGCCACGGTCCAGCAGGGTCGGCACCGTGCGCACACGCGCCAGCCGCAATGTCGGACGCCAGGTGGAGCCATGTGTGGGCGCCAACGCGGCGACGGCGGAGAGCGAGAGCGGATCGGTCTCCCAGTCGGAGGCCGTGACGGAGACGGCGGCGGTCCAGTCGGGATGCCAGTCCCACCGACGCATGGCGTCGGCGATCAGGAACCAGCGGCTCGCTTCGATGCTGTCGCGCTCGAACTCCTGCCATCCCCCCTGCGCGGTGACATTCCAACCGAACAATCGCGATTCGGCGAACAGTTGCCAGTCGCGGTCGCGGCTGTCCTGCTCGTAGCCGCTGGTGGCGAACCGCTGCGTGCCGGACTGCAGACGCGCGCCCGCCTGCCACAGCGGGAGCGAATCGACGAACCGTCCGATGGCCGCCTCACCGGTCCAGAGCAGATCGTTGCGACGGGGGCGGTATTGATCTAACGGCTCGGGCGGGATCAGGTAGGTCTTGTCACGAAACTGGTCGTAGCGGGCGCGCCAGAAATATCCGCCGCCCAACGGGCCGAAGGTCTCCAGCCGCAAATTGCGCAAATCGCGGTCATCGAGGGTGTAGCGTCCCTGGCTGGAAAAGAAACGGCCGGACAGATCGAGGCCGAATCCGCCGCGGGTGTGCGCGCGGAAGAAGCCCTCCGAATGGGTGTCGGAGTAATCGCCCTGACGGAAGGTGTAATCAAAGACCGGACGGTCCCCCCAGGCGGTGTCGCGTCGCAGGATCACTCCCGCGCCGGCATGCGCATCGGCGTAGGCAAAATCAGGCAGTATGCCCGGATCGTATTCGACCGTCATCGGAAACGCGAGACGTTGCCAGGCGACGGTGCGTCCATCGACACGCCAGCCACCGGCGCGGTCAACCAGTCCCCAGTGGGTGAAGTAGCGTGTCTGGCCGACGCCGGGGGCATCATCGACATCATAGGCGGGATGAAAGGCCAGCCAGTCGGCCAGGTCGCCACCGGCGATCTGATCGACCGGCGGCATCGGCCAGAACGGACCGGCGAGGAGATCCTCGGTCCGGTATTGTTCGGCGGTGCGCCAGCGGCTGGGCGGCAGGAGGAAGCGACGCGCGGTGTCGGCCGACGGCGCTATAAGCACGGTGTCGTAGGCCAGCGAATCGGCCCGCGGCAGCATGTCACCCTCCGGCGCGGCGGGCAGTGTCTGCGCCATCCCGGCGGCGGCGCCCAGACAGAGCGCCAACGAGACCGTCAGGAGGCGGACGAGTCGACCACAGGATGAATGGGACGTACCAGCCACCGGGACAGAATCGGAAAGACCAGCGCGAACAGCAACGCATTTGATGCGACATGGATGGCGGCAAAGGGCATCGCCGCCAGCATCACCCCGCAGAAAGGTCCGATGACAACGGCGAAGGCGAGGTTGGTGACCAGATCGAAGGCCAGTGTGACGGCGATGCCGGCGGCGGCCGCCAGCCCGGCGCGCACTTTCGGCGACCAGGCGGGGTCATAGAAGGGACGGAACATCCCGCCGGATGCGCCGACAAAGGTCATGGCGAGGACCTGGGCGGCCCAGACCGGGGCGATCGGCATGCCGAGGGGATTGAACGCAGCGAAGATCGCCTCGCCGGCGAAACCGACAAAGGCGCCCCAGCGCGCGCCGTGGGCATAGCCCAGCGCGAAAAAGGCGAGCGTCAGCGGTTCGATATTCGGTAGGCCGATGAGCGGGTACTTAAGCGCAAAAGCGGCTGCCAAAAGGCCGCCGCTTTGCGCGAGTCGACGGATCGACGGGTTCATTGGATCCGGTTTTTCACGGCGACTTTGAGGACTTCGCTCTGATTGCCGAATTGGACCAATGCCAGATAGATGCCGGTCGCCACCGGTTCGCCGGCGCTGGTGGTGCCGTTCCAGCGCATCGTGGCGGTGGTGCGTCCGGCCTCCAGATGCATGAGATTGGCGGCGTCGTTGTCCTTGGCGCCGCCGCGCACCTCGCGTCCATCGAGGGTGTAGATGCGCAAGCTGACCGGGACCGCATCGGCGCGTGAGACATCGACCTGGAAGACGGCCTCGCCGCCGGCGCTCAGTTCCAGCGGATTGGAGTAGATCTTGCGGATCGCGGTCTGGGTGCCGCCGGAATTGAGCGTGTCGGCCACCTCGAAACGGAAACCGAGACGGCGGTCGAAATCCTCCGGCGTCGGCTGCAACTTGAAGGGCGTGGCGATGACCAAGATCTCATCGAAGGCATCCCAGCCGGGGACTTCGATGGTCTCGAAGATGTCCCAGACCTGAATGTCCGGCTTGAGCGTGCCGGTCAGCCCGGCGGTGACGACCGTCCAGTCCCCGAAGTTGGCGGGCTGATGCGGATTCACCGCGATCTTGAAGGTCAGCGCGGTGTCGGACGCCACCGGCCCGAAGCGCAGGTAGGCGGCCGCCAGTTCATCGGGGCTCTTGGGATAATTGGAGACATCGGAAGTGTCGGCGACGGGGAATTCATCGTAGCGCAGCGAATTGGGCAGATCAAACTCCGGATAGGAAGCGGCTTCATCGTAGTTCCACGACACCGCACGGTCGCCTGTGAAGTAGTTCCAGACAAGAAATTCGCCCCAGGCGTCGCGGAAGGTGGTCCCGCGGCGGGTCAGAACACTGTCGAAGGCGGCGAAGGTGTTGAAGCCGTCAACCTCGCCGGCCTCCTCCCAGATCTCCGTGAGGATTTCGGGGCCCTGGGTTTCGGCCAGATAGAGCGCCCAGATCACCGACGCGTAGGGATGCAGGCCATCGACGGAGGCGCTGTTGGAGAAGGCGCGCAGCGACACGTTCGGGTTGTTAAACCAGAACGGCAGGTAGCCGTAGTAGTCGTTGACGTCGTCGAAGACGAGCTCCTCCATCGCGGTGGCGGAAACTTCCAGCCACCAGGGGAAGCTCTTGAGACTGCCGCCTTCGACGCGTTCTTCGGCCTCAAAGGCGTCGTAGGACCACTGGATGGCGTGATTGAGCTCATGCGCGGCGGTCACTTCCATTGCATCGAACGGACGGCTCTCGTAGCCCGACAACTTCGTGTAGTCGCTGTGGAGCACCATCCAACTGGTCGCCCACCAGGGATTGCCGGCACCGTTGTTGATGAGCGTGTCGGGATAGGTGAGCCCGTAGAAGGTGGTCGACAGCATCTGGAAGTAGACATCGAAGAGGGGGTTTTCGCCCGGGCGCGGAATCTGATCGGAGACGGGGGCGCGAAAGCCGAGTGTGTCGACCTGCTTGGCGTAGGCGTGCTTGAGAATCTCGGCGCAGTTGAGCACATAGTTGGGGACGTTGTTCGGACCAATACCGAAGGACAGGTTGACCGAATCGCTCCCCGTGCGCGCGTAGTGGATGCGGAAAAGGCCATCGGGTGTGTCATAGAACTCGGGGAGCACCGGACGGTCGAAGGCCACCACGCCGGCGATCCGCGCGCGCGTGGCCGCCGACAGATCGGGCCAGCGCAGACGGGTCTCGAGCAGAAGCGGCGAGGCGCAGGTGCGGTGGACCGGGATGCCATCGACGGCGAGCGGACCGGCAGGCGTGAAGGCCGCCTCGAGGCGGGCGATCAGGTCGCGCTCGTAGGCGGCATCGGCGGCCCGGGCCGCGGGGACAAAGACCGGAAGCGTTGACAGAACCGACAGGGCCAACAGGACCGATGGGACTCGAATGCGCAACGCGGGCTCCCTCCAGGATCGGTTAGGCGGTTTCCGGATTGTCGATGCGGGCATGGACCATCCGCAGGACCTTATCGCTTAAACTCTGTCCCCGGACCAGCAGTTCCCCGGCTTCGGAGAGCATCTGTTCACGGAAGGCGGCATCGGGAAATCCCGCCATGTTAATCTTTACATTCAGCTCGGCGCCGACAATCGCCGAATAGGCCATCTGCGCGGCGACCCCCGAATCGGAGACCGCGTTGACGTTGCCCTTCTCGGCGCAGGTAGCGGCCAGCTCGATCACGCGGAAGGCGGCGCGGCAGACCTCCAGCGGCACTTGCGCCGCTTCCCGGGTGGCGGTGTCGATGGCCTTATCGCGGGCGGCGATTTCGGCGGGAGAATCCTTCGGGAGTTTGCGCGCGGCGATCACACGGTCGAAGGCCTTGGCGTCATCATCGGCCAGACGGGTCAACCGGGCGCGCAAAGTTTCGGCTTCGGCGAGCACAGTTTCCATTTCGGTCTGCACCGCGGCGTACTTCTTTTTTCCAACCGTCAGGCGGCACACCATCTCGGCCAACGCCGCGGCCAGAGTGCCGGCGGCGGCGGAGACGGTCCCCCCTCCCGGCGCGGGCGCGGAGGAGGCGACGCTGTCGGCGAAGACTGTCCAGCCGGCCGACTGCGCCTGCGCCTCGACCGCGCGTCGAAGTTTCTCCTCAAGCACCTGCTCGGAGGAGAAACGCTCCAGTTGCAGGTAGTGGGCGGCGACATCGTAGAGCGATTGCGCCGGGGTGAGGCCGACGATTTCCGATGACGTCACATAAGTGCCCCAGCGCCGGGCCTCGGATTTCACCATCTCGAAGACGCGGAAGATCGGCGTCTTTTCGTAATTGACCAGATTCATCGAGACCTGAACGCAACCGCGGTCTTTGATCTCGAAGCCGAGCGCCTTGCAGTACCGCAGGCCGCCGCCGCCGAAACGAATCGCCTTGGCGATTTCCTTGGCGACCGACACACGGTTGGTGGCCAAATAGCAGTTGTAGGCAACCAGCGGCATGCGCGCGCCGACGGCGGTCGCTCCGGCCTTGAGATTCATGATCGCCGGACCGGCATCGGGACGGCGGTTGGGGTCGGTCTGGATGGCATCGCGGATGCCCTCGTATTCGCCGCGACGGACATCGGCGAGGTTCTCGCGGTCGGGGCGTGTGGCAGCGGCCTCGTAGTAATAGATCGGGATCGCCAGCTCTTCGCCGATGCGCTGGCCCAATTGACGCGCCAGGGTGGCGCAGTCGGAAAGCGAGAGTCCGGCGATCGGCACAAACGGCACCACATCGGTGGCGCCCATGCGCGGGTGCTCGCCCTTGTGGGTGCGCATGTCGATCAATTCGGCCGCCTTGCGCACCGCGTTGAAGGCGGCGCGCGCCACCGGCTCCGGCGCGCCGACCAATGTCACCACCGAGCGGTTGTGGTCGGCGTCCATCTCCTTATCGAGCAAGATGACGCCATTTTCAGCGAGCGCGGCGGCGATGATGGCATCGACGATTTCAGGACGGCGTCCTTCGGAGAAATTCGGGACGCATTCGACGAGTGCGGGCATGGTGTGGGTGTCCTTTGCATCCGGCCCCAGGGGCCAGACTGCAAAGATAACTGATGGCAGGGCTTGGGGCTATGGGTGTTTGGGGGAGTGAACGGCGCGCCCTGTAGGGTGGGTGCGCTCCCGAAGGGCACCCACCGTTTCGGCTCGGCATCGCGCACAAAATGATCCTCACTGGTCCATTTACTCTTGCATTGTCTCAACTCCCACGTCAATTCTGTTGAGAACGGTGGGTGCCCTTCGGGAGCGCACCCATCCTACACCTGGGAAAGCGGTCCGCGCGGTTACAGCCCTAGCCGCGACTTGATCGACCAGGCCAAAAGCGGCAGCATCAGTTCGTGATGGCCGGTGAAGGAGTAGCCCTTGCCGGAGTGCAGCGTGGGACGGTTGACGACGTTTGTGTTGGGGCGGTAGTGTTGGATCATGTCGAAATTGGCGGTGACAAAGCCAGTGACCTTGCCGCGGTTGCGGGCGACGGTCAACGCTTTCAGGAAGACTTCGGGGAGGATGACCGCCGAGCCGAAGTGCAACACCACGCCGCCGTCATGGAGGCGGCCGCATTGTGCCGCGAGAATCTTGAAGTCCAGGTGGCCGGTCTTCCCCACCGCCGCGCCGTCGAATTCGGGATGCTGGGCGACAATCTCGGCGCCGATGGCCGGAAAGACGAGCGCGGGGATGCCATAGCGCACCGCCTGCGCGGTGATCGAATGGACCGCATGCGGCGGATGTTTCTGGATGATGTAGCGTCCCACTCCCTCGCCCAGTCCGACTCCGGCGCGGGCGGCGGCGCGCACGCCGCCGGCGAACCAGCGCGCGGTGTCGGCGGCCATGCCGAACCGGCCATTCTCGAGGCCGGCGGCGACATCCTCGGAAGTGCGACCGAGGAAGGCGATTTCCAAGTCGTGGATGGCGCCGGCGCCGTTGAAGGCGACCAGGTCGACCAGTCCATCGCTCATCAGGTCGATCACCACCGGCGACAGGCCGCACTTGAGCACATGCGCGCCGAGCATCCAGAAGATCGGCTTGCCGTTCAGGCGGGCGGCGACGACCGCATCCAACAGCGCGCGCCAGTCGTTGGCCTTGAGAAATCCCGGCAGCGCATCCAGGTATTCGGCGAGACGGTCGGCGGAGTCGAGCGGTTTAGCGAAACGGGTGACATCAACCAGCGAGTCGCGCCGCGCGGCCTTGACGCGTTTGAGGCCGCGGAGATTGTCATGAGTGTGTTTTCGTCGATTGGGCATCGGGCCAAAGGAAAGCAAATGCGCGGGGAAAGCCAAGAGGGAGTGCGTCCCCCCCTCACCCGGTCACGCGCGAGCGCGTGACCGACCTCTACAAGAGGGAGAGGTGAACATTTCAAGTATGGGAAGCGAGTTAACAGAGATTTCGAGCCGGCGGCCATCGGCTGCGCACAGGGTCTGCGGAACAGCGCAGGGTTGGAATGGCGGAATCGTAGCATCCCCACTCATGCGCCGACTTGGAATGAGGCGATCGCAGTGACCCGTCTTTGCGAGGAGGGCGCGCTCTTTGCGCCCGACGAAGCAATCTTTTTTGGCGGACGCGCGGTCTAGTAGCGACGGATCTGCCCGAGGCGGTAGTCTTCGAGCTCGGCGATGATCGAGCCGACCACCACCTTGCTTTTCATCAGGACGGGCAGGTGGAGACGGTCATCAGTGAGCCAGACGGTGACTTTGCCCTCGTGCTTAAACAGGCCGGCCGCCTGCAACAGCGGCTCGACCACCACCGTGTTGAAGACGCCGGCTTTGACCTTGATGCGTTCCTTCTTGATAATCTTGACGATCAGCCGGTAAAGCTTCTTGCCGGAATAGATGTCCAGTTCGATATCCTGGCCCGGCACCAGCTCCATCGTTCGGACATGGTAGAGCAGCGAGAGATCATCGAGGACATAGCGCGGCACCGGAAAGGTGTCCTTGGGCGTGTACCCCATGCCGGCCTCGGGATCGAAGCGGATGCGGCGATTGGAACGGTAGCGTCCCTCATGGAGGCGTTTTTCGAAGTGCAGCGGATAGAGTTCGCGCACATCCATGAATGTCTCGACCCGGTCATCGACCTTGAAGAAGGTGGAGACGAAGCTGTTGGATTTGACGGTGGACACAATCGGATAGCAGAGCCGTCCGAAGGTGTCGACCGGGGCGCCGACAAACATGGCGCCGGTGCCGGCGTTGATTTTCTCCCAGCCGATCGAATAGGTGAGCGATTCGCCGACGCCGAAGGCCCAGTTGGTGACCGGACGGGGCGGCCAGGGGCCGGTGCCGACGGTCAGACTTTCGGGGAGTTCATTAACCGGCTTGCCGGTGTCGGCATCGGCGGGTTCATTTTGATCGGCGGCGCGCAGCGGCGGCGCGTAGGGATCGGCCGCCAGCAGCCACACGGCCAGCGCGGCCAACGCCAGAAGCGCCATCTGCGACAGGCGCTGTGCGGAGCGCTCGGTGACAGGCGCGGTCATGACGCGACGCCGGCGCGTTGTCGTATCCCCGGCAGAGCGCGTCGGATCGCCTCCTCGATTTCGAAAAAGGCCTGCTCGTAGCGATTCAAGTCACCGCCGATCGGATCACGGATCGAGTCGCGCCACGGCTCGAACTTCGCATTCGGAAAGGCGCGCAGAAGAAAGACCCGATCGGGATCGGCGCCGAGGTTGATGCAGGACTCGTGATGCTCTTCCGACAGGGCCAGGATCAGATCGGACTCCTGCAACAATGCCGGCGTCACCGCCTGCGAGCGGTGCGCGGTGAGATCGATGCCATACCTGGCGCAGATGGCGATGGCGTTGTCGGTGGCAGGGAATCCGTCCATGCCATAGGTCCCGGCGGAGCGGACATCGAAGCGCACCGGATTGTCGGGCAGTTCGGCCACCGCCTTCTTCAGGATTCCCTCGGCCATCGGGCTGCGGCAGGTGTTGCCGGTGCAGACAAACAACACCCGATAGGCGCGTGAACCGGCGGCGGGCGGATCAGGTTCGGGCATACGATTCATGTTGTCACTTAAACAGCCCGGCGCAGGGCGTCGTTCCATGCCTGTTGGGTCACCGGTCCGGGGCGCAACTGCCGCGGACGGGATCCGGTGCAGTCGACGATGGTCGAGGCGGCACGGCGGCGGTAGCGCGTCGGACGCGCCCAGACCAGCCGTCGCGCCTGCGCCTGTTGCACAAGCCAGCGGTTCTCCGCGCGCGGGTCCAGCAGGACGCCGCTCGGGTTGGCGCTGGTGGCCAGTAGCGGGTGACCCAGCCGCGCCAGCAGACGCGCGATTAATGGTTCGGGGGAGACACGCACCCCAACCGATCGTCCATCGCCCCCCAACAACTTGAAGATTGGGTTGGCTGTGGGCAAGATCAATGTCAGTGGCCCCGGCCAGAAGGCGGCCGCCAGTTTCCGCGCGGCGGGAGGGCAACCAATACGCCAGCGCGCCAGATCATCAACGCCCGTCAGGAAGATGGTAAACGGCGCGCCGGGACCGCGTCCCTTGATCTGCCGCACGCGCTCGACCGCTTCCGCGTTGGTGGCATCGGCGGCCAGGGCATACTGGGTTTCGGTGGGGATCACCGCGGCCCCCCGACGACGCAGATGCCGCACCAGCGGGCCCACGGCGGCTTCGGGGTTGTAACGGTCGAGCGGAATGATCATCCCGGCCGCCTGGGTCAGAGGTAAGGCTCCCACTGCGGCTCGGACTTGAGCCGTTCCATCAGCCGTTTGATTTCATCGATGCGGCTTTTGTGCGCGACCAGGATCGCCTTGTCGGTGCGCACGACGACCAGGTCGGAGACGCCGAAGGCGCAGAGGAGATCATCAGTGTCGTTGTAGACGGTGGTGTCGAAGGTTTCCATCTCCACCACTCGGCCGACGAGGACGTTGTTGTCGACATCGGCCTTGCGCAACCGCGAGAGCGCGAGCCAGGAACCGACATCGTCCCAGGCCAGGTCGCCCTTGATTGCCACCACATTGCTGGCGCGCTCGAGCACGGCAACGTCGATCGGAAGCTTCTCGGCAGTCTCGTACAGTTTGGCCAGCGCCTTCCTGTCGCGTCCGGACTTGCGGTACTCCGCCAGCGGCTGGTGGACGCCGGGGCAGTGCTTTTCGAGCGCCTCCAGCAGGGTCTTGACCGTCCAGACAAAGATACCGGCGTTCCAGAGGTGCCGTCGGCCGTAGTAGTAGTCCTGCGCGGTGGTGCGATCGGGCTTTTCGCGGAAGGTTTCGACCTGATAGGAATTGATGCCGTCGGCGGAGGCGAAGTGCGGCCCCAGTTCGATGTAGCCGTAGCCGGTCTCGGGACGGGTGGGGTTGATGCCGATGATGATGAGGTTGTCTTCCGCCTTGGCGAGACGGATCCCCTCGCGGAGGATGCGGCGCAGCATCGCCGCCGGCTCGATGGCGTGGTCGGCGGAGAGCACGACCAGGGTGGCCTCCGGATCGCGGCGGGCGATTTCGACCGCGGCCCAGCCAATGGCCAGCGCGGTGTTGCAGCCGCGCGGCTCCATGAGCACGTTCTCCTTCGGCAGATAGGTGACTCGCTCCTGCACCGCGTGGCCGATCTCCTCGCTGGTCACCACCCAGGTGCGTTCGGCGGGGAAGTCGGGCTTGATGCGCTCAATGGTGGTCTCCAAGAGCGACTGGTCACCGAGGATCGGCAGGAGTTGCTTGGGGCGTTGGCGGCGCGACAGGGGCCAGAAGCGTTCTCCATGTCCCCCGGCGAGAATGACGGCGTGTTCCATAGGGTGCCCCGTGCGCGGCCGCTAAAACTTCGACGCGCGTCCGTGGTAGCGATCGTACTGACGGCGCAGGTCCTTGAGGTCTTCCCAGGAGTCGCGCTTCCAATCGGGGTTGCGTAACAGCGCCGCCGGGTGAAAGGTGACCAGCATGCGCGAGGCGCCGAACTCAAACCAGCGGCCGCGCAGTTTGGAAATCGGAGTCTTGGTGTCGAGCAGAATCTGCGCGGAGACTCGCCCGAGACAGACGAGGAAGGGCGGGGCGATCAGACGGATCTGCTCGGCCAGATGCGGCAGGCAGGCCTCGGACTCCTCGGGCAGCGGATCGCGGTTGTCGGGCGGACGGCACTTGAGAATGTTGGCGATGTAGACCTGGGTGCGGTCCAGTTCGATCGCGGCCAGCATCCTGTCGAGCAGCTGGCCGGCGCGTCCGACAAACGGCTCACCCTTCAAATCCTCATCGCGTCCGGGCGCCTCGCCGATGAACATGATCTCGGCGCGGGGATTGCCGACGCCGAAGACGAAATTGGTGCGGGTGTGCCCCAGCGGGCACTTGGTGCAGGTGTGGATGCGATCATACAGTTCGGAGAGCGTGGCGGCGCGCCGCTTCTCCCCCGCCGGAGCGAACAGCTCCATGGTCGGTTCCATGTCGAGGGCCTGGCGCAGGGCACGCGCCATCGCGGCCGGGGTCTCTTCCATGGATGTTTGGTACGCAAGCGGGGCGGGGCTGTCAAGACGAAGGATCGCGCGCGCGGGGAATTGCGCGTGATCGCTGACCTCAGGGGGTGAAGGTCAGACGACGCGGGCCGGACGAACGCCGCGCAGGGCAATGGCGCGGCTCAAGATGCGGTGCGCCAGTTCAAGTTTGGGACAAACGCCGGTCTCTTCCGGAGCGCTGTCGCGCGTGAGGAAAATGGCGTCGTTGGTGTCGCCGCCGAATTCGGAGCCGGGATGGGTGGGATTGTTGGCGACCAACAAATCGAGGTTCTTCTTTTCCAGTTTGGCGCCGGAGAAGAGGCGCTGCGAATCGGTCTCCAGCGAGAACCCGACCAGAACCTGGTGCGGGCGCTTGCGCGCGCCGAGATCGGCGAGGATGTCGGGGGTTGGCTCCCACTCGACTTGCGGTGCGCCGGCGTCCTTGCTGAGTTTGGTGTCACTGGGATGCGCGGGGCGCCAGTCAGCAACGGCGGCGACGCCGATCGTGATGTCGGCGCGATCGAAACGCGCCAGCGCCGCCTGGTGCATCTGCGCGGCGGTCTGCACCGGGACGAACTCGGAGACCGCCGGACGCGGCAGCGCGGTCGGGCCGCTGATCAGCGTGACGGCGGCGCCGCGGGCGGCGGCCGCCTGCGCGACCGCGTAGCCCATCTTGCCCGATGAGCGATTGGAAATCACGCGCACCGGATCGAGCGGCTCCTGCGTCGGTCCGGCGGTGACCAGCACATGCAAACCGACCAGATCGCGCGGATGCCGCGCGTTGAAATGATCGAGCACCGCCTGAAAGATTTCCTCCGGCTCGGCCATGCGTCCGACACCGACGGTGTGACAGGCCAGCTCACCGGTGCCGGGTTCGACGAACAGCGTGCCGCGACGGCGCAGGCGCTGCAAATTCTCCTGCACCGCGGCGTTGTACCACATCTCGGTGTTCATTGCCGGCGCCAGCATGACCGGCGCGGTGGTGGAAATCAGAAGCGTGGTCAGCAGATCATCGGCCAGACCGTTGGCGTAGCGTCCGATCAAATTGGCGGTCGCCGGCGCAATCAGGAACAGTTCGGCCCATTGGGCGACATCGATGTGCCGTGTGCCGACAAACCGCTCGGCCGGAAACATGTCGATTAAGACATCGCGTCCGGAGAGGGTCTCCATCGTCAGAGGCGTGATGAACTTCGCCCCATTCGGGGTCATGGCAACCCAAACATCGGCGCCGGCATCCTTCAGACGGCGGCAAAGATAGGCCGTCTTGTAGGCGGCGATGCCGCCGGAGATGCCCAGCAGGATGTGACGGTCTTTCAACGGTGCCATAGTCGGATTATCGGCTGTTTCCCCGCGCCGGTGAGTGGCACAGTGAGCCGGCCATCGCCATTATCAACGCGGCTTAGTGCCGGAAGTTCCGTACGCCGGAGAAGACCATGGCAATTCCGGCGGCGTCGCAGGCGGCGATGACGTCGGGATCGCGTTTGGAGCCGCCCGGCTGGATGATCGCGGTGATGCCGGCGGCGATCGCCGCCTCCGGTCCATCGGCCATCGGGAAGAAGGCATCGGAGGCCAGCACCGCTCCCTTCGATCTCTCCCCCGCCTTGGTGATGGCCTGATGCACCGCATCGACCCGCGAGGTCTGCCCGGCGCCGAAGCCGACCGCGGCGTTGCCCTTGACCAGAACGATCGCGTTCGACTTGGCGTGCTTGACCATGATGCGTCCCAGCAGGAGCGACTCGATCTCCGCCGGTGTCGGCTGTTTGCGGGTCACGACCTGCAGATTTTCCGCGCCGATGACGGCGGTGTCCTCGCTTTGCACCAGGAGGCCGCCGACGACATCGCGCATGCGGAAGCGCAGGGCCTCCCTGAGATTCATGGTCGGCACTTCGACATAGCGGCGGGTCTTCTTCTGCCTGAGCAATTCGAGCGCGTCGGGCGCAAAGCCGGGCGCGAGGATGCATTCGAGGAAGGTGGTCTCATCGAGCGCGCGGGCGCAGTCGAGGTCGACCGGACGGTTGAGCGCGACGATGCCGCCATAGGCCGAGAGCGGATCGGTGTCATGCGCGGCAAGGTAGGCGTCGCGGATGTTGCCGGCGACCGCCGCGCCACAGGGGCTGGCGTGTTTGAAGACGGCGGCGAAGGGCTGCGCGAAGTCGGCGGCCATCCGCCAGGCGGCATCGAGATCGTTGAGATTGTTGTAGGAGAGTTCCTTGCCGCCATGCACCCGCGCGCGCGCCAACGAAATGGGCGCGTCATCGGCGGCGTAGATTGCCGCCTGCTGGTGCGGATTTTCGCCGTAGCGCAGCGACGCCATCCGCGTGAAACGCGGGATATAGACCGCCGGGAAGACGCCCTGCTCCTCGCCGGAGAAGCGGTCGTGCAGATAGGCGGCGATCCGGGCATCGTAGGCGGCGGTGATCGCAAAGGCCTTGGCCGCCATACGGGCACGGGTGGCACGCGTGGTCTGTCCCTGGTGGGCGTTCAGTTCGGCGGTGATGACGGCGTAGTCGGCCGGATCGCAGACCACCGCGACGGTGGCGTGGTTTTTCGCCGCACCGCGGATCATCGACGGCCCGCCGACGTCGATCAGTTCGATCGCCTCGGCCAACGTGGCGTTGGGGTCATCGGCGGCCTTGGAGAACGGGTAAAGATTGACCACCACCAATTCAAAGGCGGCGATGTTGTGCTTGCGCATCTGGTCGCGGTCTTTCGGATGGCCGG
The DNA here is from genome assembly GCA_964593585.1 of uncultured Ignavibacteria bacterium. GTDB lineage: Bacteria > Zixibacteria > MSB-5A5 > WJJR01 > WJJR01 > JACQFV01. The sequence continues at coordinate 13,417 of CAZQIZ010000008.1, read as the reverse complement.
GGCGGGCGAGGATGCCGCCCATCATGATCGGATGGAGGGTCTTGACACGGCCATCGAACATCGAGCCTACGCCGGTCAAGTCCTCGACCGCAGTGGCCGCGATGCCGGCGTCGCGCAGCGCCTTCAAAGTGCCGCCGGTGGAGATAATCTCGACCCCGTGGGAGTTCAGAGCGCGGGCGAACTCGACGATGCCGGTCTTGTCGTAGGCGGACAGCACGGCGCGCCGAACGCGCACCAAGTCGGGGGTGGCGGCCGCGGCGGTCATGGTGTCGGACTCGGCGGTGGTGGGGGGATTCATCGGATGTCTTCTCTCTGACCGCGGCGCGGGGCCGCGGCGTTCGGGTGTCATGATGACGGAATCAGAAGCCGCGCGACTTCCTCATACTTGGCCACGGTGTTGGCGACCACGTCGGCCGGCAGTTCCGGCCCCGGCGGGGTCTTGGTCCAGCGAATGGCCTTGAGATACTCGCGCACATACTGCTTGTCGAAACTGGGCTGGACCTTGCCCGGCTGGTACTGGGCGGCGGGCCAGAAGCGCGAGGAGTCGGGAGAACAAATCTCATCGATCAACGTGAGGGTGTCGCCGTCGAAACCGAACTCAAACTTGGTGTCGGCGATGATCACGCCGCGGGCGCGCGAGTAGTCAGCGACCCAGTTGTAGAGCGCGATCGAAGTGTCGCGCAGTTTTCCGGCCAGATCGGCGCCCAGTTCATCGGCCATGCGCTGAAACGAGATGTTCTCATCGTGGCCGGTATCGCTCTTGGTGGCCGGGGTGAAGATCGGCTCCGGCAGTTTCTGCGACTCCACCAGGTTGTCGGGGAAGCGGAAGCCATGAAGCGAAACCACGCCGCCCTTGGCGTTCGGACGGGCATCCTCATACTCGGCCATCAGCGATCCGGTGATGTAGCCGCGCACGACGCATTCGAAGTCGATGCGGCGGCATTTCTTGACCAGCATCGAACGCCCGTCGAGTTGATCGGCGAAGTTCGGCAGCGGCGGCGGGAAGGCGGCAACGTCGGTGGCCAGCAGATGATTGGGCACGATGTGCCGTGTCTGCGAAAACCAGAAGGCCGACATGCGTGTGAGGAGTTTCCCCTTGCCGGGAATCGGGGTCGGCAACACGACATCGAAGGCCGAGAGACGGTCGGTGGCCACGATCAGCAGTTTGTCGCCGAGATCATAAACATCGCGGACCTTGCCGCGGGCATGGAGCGGGACGCCGGGGATGTTGGTTTGAACGATGGCGCCATGGTCGGTGGTCACTGTCATGGTTTGGTCATCCTTTCGTTGCCGGGAATGTAGCGCGGCCGATGCGCCGGAATCAACGGCGCTCGGCGGCAAATTTCGCAATCGCTTCGGGCAGAAGTTCATGCTCCACTTTCAGGACCCGTTCGCGCAGGGTTTCGGGGGTGTCATCGGGAAGGACCGGGACTTTGCGCTGCAGGAAGATCGGCCCGCGGTCGTACTCGGCGTCGACAAAATGCACGGTCGCGCCACTTTCGGTTTCGCCGGCGGCGATCACCGCTTCGTGGACAAACATGCCATACATCCCCTGCCCGCCGAATTTGGGCAAGAGCGCCGGGTGGATGTTGATAATGCGGCCGGCGAACTCATTGACCACCTCGGCCGGCAACAGCTTCATGTAGCCGGCCAGCACGATCAATTCGGTGCGGGTTTCGCGCAGGATGTTGAGCAATCCTTCGACAAAGGCCTCACGCGAGCCGGCGCGCACTTCCGACCAGTGCTCGGCACGGATGCCCGCCTGACGAGCGCGTTCGAGGACATAGGCGTTGCGGTTGTTGCAGATTAACGCCATGATCCGGGCGTTCAACTGACCGGAAGCGATCTTGTCGACAATCGCCTGGAAGTTGCTGCCGTTGCCGGAGGCGAGCACGGTGATGCGGATGGGGTTGGTGGTCATGGTCGGGGGATCCGTGTTGGTCGGAATCGGTTCATGTGTACGGGTCGGAATAAGGATTGCTTCGTCGGCCCGACATAGAGCCGTCGGGCCTCCTTGCAATGACGATGTAGGCGTCCAGCCGTCGCTCCTACGTCATTGCGAGGAGGGCGCGCTCTTTGCGCCCGACGAAGCAATCTTGGTTGGGCAGCGGGCCGGGGTAACCGTAGCACCATGTATCTCCATTCTCACGTAGGGGCGTATTGCATACGCTTTTCACGTGCGTGGCAACAGGGGCGTATGCAATACGCCACTACGAGCACCAACGGCTCTTCTAACTGCTTCCCGCATGGGGGATTGATAACACGCCGGATGCCACCACATCCACAATGATCCAGATGTCGCATCGTCGACTTCGCCATACCCTGCCTAACGCTGTTCGTTCAACCGCTGCCTGAGCAGTTCGCTCACTTTGCCGGGGTTGGCGGCGCCCTGCGTCAATTTCATCGTCTGGCCGACAAAGAAGCCGAACAGTTGCGTCTTGCCGGCATGGTAAAGGGCGACCTGGTCGGCGTGTTCGGACAGCACGCGGTCGATGACGGGCAACAACTCGGCATCGGTCGAGATTTGGACGAGCCCCGATGCGGCGACGATCTCGCGGGCGGTGTGTCCGGTGGCCACCATCCGGTCAAAGATCTCCTTGGCCATCTTGCCGGAGATCGTGCCCTTCGCCACCAAGTTGAACATCTCGCCCAACGCGGCGGGGGTCACCGGCAACTGATCGATGGTAATGCCCTTCTCCTTGGTGACGCGCAGAACCTCGGTCATGATCCAGTTGGAGACTTTCTTGCCGTCGGGAAAATGGCCAACGGTCTCCTCGAAGTAATCGGCCAGCGCGCGGGTGTCGGTCAGCACGGCCGCGTCGTAGTCGGGGATGCCATACTGCGACGCCAGACGCGCGGCGCGCGCGCCGGGCAATTCGGGCAGCGAGCGGCGGACAGACTCAATCCAGTCCTGTGACACACGCAGCGGGAGCAGATCGGGATCCGGGAAATAGCGGTAGTCGGAGGACTCCTCCTTGGAGCGCATCGGGTGGGCCGATTGCGCCTTCTCGTCCCACAGCATCGTCTGCTGGACCACAACGCCGCCGGATTCGACCAGCCGTGTCTGACGTTCGATCTCGTAGGCGAGGGCGCGTTCGACGCCGCGGATCGAGTTCATGTTCTTCACTTCGGTGCGGGTGCCGAATCTTGTCGCGCCGACCGGACGAATCGAGACATTGGCGTCGCAACGCAACGCCCCCTCCTCCATGTTGCCGGTGCAGATGCCGAGGTATTCGAGCGTCTGGCGCAGACGGGTCAGGTAGAGCCCGGCCTGGCGCGGGGAGCGGATGTCGGGTTTGCTCACGATCTCGATTAACGGCACACCGCAGCGGTTCATGTCGACCCATGTGGCGTCGGCGTCATGCGCGTATTCCGGATGAAACGACTTGCCGGCGTCCTCTTCGAGGTGGATGCGGATGAGGCCGATTGCAACCTCGGCGCCGTCCTCGAGGAAGGCGACCGCGCCGCCTTCGCCGAGCGGACGGTCATACTGCGAGATCTGGTACCCCTTCGGCAGGTCGGGATAGAAGTAGTTTTTGCGCGCGAAGATCGACTCGCGATTGACGGTCCCGCCGGTGGCGAGAATCATCTTCATGGCGTACTCGACCGCGCGGCGATTGAGCACCGGCAACGCGCCAGGCAGTCCGAGGCAGACCGGGCAGGTCTGGGTGTTCGGATCGGCGCCATAGGCGGCGCGGCAACCGCAGAAGATCTTGGTCTCGGTCAATAGCTGCGCGTGGACTTCCAGTCCGATGACGGGCTCGTATGTCATAGACGCAATCAGGATTGCTCGATGGCTTCCCCGGCGGCGAGGATGATGTGCTCCTCGAAGGGGCGACCGATCAGCTGCGCGCCGATCGGCAGTCCACTGGAGGATTTGCCGCAGGGCACCGACACGGCCGGTACGCCGGCAAGATTGATCGAAGTCGTGTAGATGTCGGACAGATACATCGCCAGCGGGTCCTCGGTGCGTTCGCCGAGTTGGAAGGCGACGGTCGGCGCGGTCGGCGTGAGCAGGCAGTCGCAGCGCTCGAAGGCGCGGCGGAAATCATCGGCGATCAGCGCGCGGACCTTCTGCGCGGTGCCATAGTAGGCGTCGAAGTACCCGGCGGAGAGGACATAGGTGCCCAGGAGAATTCGGCGTTTGACCTCGGCCCCGAAGCCCTCGTTGCGGGTCTTCTCGTACATCTCGATCAACTCGCGGGCGGTGCCGGTCCGATGGCCGTACTTGACGCCATCATAGCGGGCCAGGTTGGAAGAGGCCTCGGCGGTGCAGATGACGTAGTAGGCGGCAATGGTGTACTTGGTGTGCGGCAGCGACACATCGACGAAGCGGTGCCCCTGTCGTTCGAGACGAACGCGCGCTTCACCAACCGCCGCGGCGACCTCGGGATCGAGCCCCTCGCCGTAGTACTCCCGCGGAACGCCGATCGTCAATCGTTCGGGAAGCGGACGGCCATCGCGGAGCGGCATCGATGTTGAATCATGCGGGTCAGGCCCCTTGATGACATCGAAGACGGCGCGGGCGTCGGCGATCGAGCGTCCGAAGGGGCCGATCTGGTCCAGCGACGAGGCAAAGGCGACCAGCCCCCAGCGTGAGACAGAGCCGTAGGTCGGCTTGAGGCCGACCACGCCGCAGAATCCGGCGGGCGTGCGAATCGAGCCGCCGGTGTCGGAGCCGAGGGAGCCCATCGCCTGAAAGTCGGCGACCGCAACCGCCGAGCCGCCCGAGGAACCGCCCGGCACACGCCCGGGATCATGCGGATTGCGCGATGGACCAAAGTAGGAATTCTCAGTGGATGAGCCCATGGCGAACTCATCGAGGTTGGTCTTGCCGATGATGATCGCGTCGGCGGCTTTCAAGCGCGAGACGACCGTGGCCTCGTAGGGGGGCTTCCAGTTTGCGAGCATGCGCGAGCCGCAGGTGCAGGGCACACCGGGGATCACGATGTTGTCCTTGATCGCCACGATCGCGCCGGCCAGGGGACCGAGGGACCGTCCGGCGGCCCGCTTGCCATCGATTGCCGCCGCCTGCATACGGGCGTCGGTGTCGGTGACGCGCAGGTAGGCGTTCAACTCGCGCCGTTCGGTGATCCGGTCGAGGTGGGCATCGACGATCTTCGAAGCGGAAATGTCACCCGCGGCAACGCGACGGACGGTTTCGGCAATCGGCCAGTGTGTCGGGGCAAGGCTCATCCTGAATGATAGGACGATCCGCACCTGAAATCAATCCGCGGTCGCCGACCCGCGACCGACCGGCCTCTCCCGGAGCGGGAGAGGCTGGTGCGGCCCGACGGAGTTTAGAGCAACGGCAGGTATTCGTTCATTTCGTAATCGGTCACGTGCATGCGGAAGCGGTCCCACTCGAGACGCTTGTTGGCCAGAAGCGTGTGGAAGATGTGATCGCCCAGGGTTTCGCGCATCAAGTCCGACTTCTCGAAGACGTCGCAGGCCTCCGCCAATGATCCGGGCAGGGCTTTGATGCCGTTTTTGCTGCGCTCGGCATCGTCCATGTGGAAGATGTTCTGTTCAACCGGTTCGCCCAGCGAGTACTGCTTTTCGATGCCGCGCAGACCGGCGGCCAGCATGCAGGCAAACGCCAGATAGGGATTGCAGGCCGGATCGGGGGAGCGCAGTTCGACGCGGGTCGCCTTTTCCTTGCCGACACGATACATCGGGATGCGGATGAGCGAGGAGCGGTTGCGCATGCCCCAGGAGAGGTACACCGGGGCCTCGTAGCCGACGACCAGCCGCTTGTAGGAGTTGACCCACTGGTTGGTCACCAGCGTGAACTCGCGGATGTGCTCCAAGAGTCCGGCGATGTAGTGGCGCGCGACCTTGGAGAGGTGGTAGGGATCGTTCTTTTCAAAGAACAGGTTCTTGCCGCCCTCGAAAAGCGACTGGTGCGTGTGCATGCCGGAGCCGTTCTGACCGAAGATCGGCTTGGGCATGAAGCTGGCGTAGGCGCCGGCCTCCAGCGCGAGTTCCTTGACCACGAAGCGGTAGAGCATCGCGTAGTCGGCCATGGTCAGCGCTTCCTGGTAGCGCAGGTCGATCTCGTGCTGGGAGGGCGCGACCTCATGGTGCGAGCATTCGACCTGGATGCCGAGTTGCTCGAGCGAGACCACCGCCTTCTTGCGCAGACGGGTGCCCTCATCGATGGTCGAATAGTCGAAGTAGCCGTCGCGGTCGAGCAGTTCGGTGCCGTTGGGATTGCGGAAGTAGAAGTACTCGATTTCCGGCCCGGTGTAGAATGTCCAGCCCTTGTCCTGCACCTTCTTCAGCGCGCGTTTGAGCACTTGGCGCGGATCGCCCTCGAAGGGCGTGCCATCGGGCTTTTCGATGTCGCAGAACATCAGCGCGACCCGCTCGCCGGCGATCAGCCACGGGATGATGCGGAAGGTCGCGATGTCGGGACGCGCCATCAGGTCGGATTCCTCGATGCGCACATATCCCTCGACCGAGGAGCCATCGAAGCCCTGCCCCTCTTCAAGCACGCCCTCGATTTCCGAGCGCGTGATCGACATCCCCTTCATGTGGCCCAGGACATCCGTGAAGAGAAGGCGGATGTACTTCACATTGTTCTTGTCCAAGGCAGTGAGAACATCGGCATTGGTTTTGACCATTGTCCCGTCACCCTCTCTGGTTTGTGTGTCTTCCGCCCCCCTGAAAAAGCCAGCGAATCAATGATTTGGCGCGCCTAAGTCAAACGGAAATTGTCGGGATGTGGAACAATCGCATATCGTCACAGGCCACAAGGGGTTGTGTCCGGTCGGTTTCACGCAGCGATTGGCTGTGGTGCGGCAATTCCTGCATACTGTTAACTCCATGCAATTCAGCCAAATAGCGAAACGGGCCGACTCGATACGTCGGCCGTTCGGGTTGTTAATGCGAAGCCCTGTCACCTCTTGAGGAACGGCGTGATGAGATCGATCGGGATCGGGAAGATCGTTGTCGAGTTCTTCTCCGCGGCGATCTCGGTCAACGTCTGCAAGTAGCGCAGCTGCAACGTGGCGGGGTTGCGTCCGATGATTTCGGCGGCCTCGGCCAGTTTCTGCGAGGCCTGCAGTTCGCCTTCGGCGTGGATGATCTTGGCGCGGCGTTCGCGTTCGGCCTCGGCCTGGCGGGCGATGGCGCGCTGCATTTCCACCGGCAGATCGACGTTTTTCACTTCGACGACGGAGACCTTGATGCCCCACGGTTCGGTCTGATCGTCGATGATCTTCTGCAGCTGCTTGTTGATCTGATCGCGGTTGGCCAGCAGGTCATCGAGTTCGAATTGGCCGAGAATCGAGCGCAGCGTGGTCTGGGCGATCTGCGAAGTGGCGACCAGGTAGTTGGCGACGTTGACAATGGCCATGTTGGCGTCGATGACGCGGAAATAGACCACGGCGTTGACCTTTACCGAAATGTTGTCGCGCGTGATCACATCCTGCGGCGGGACATCGAGGGTCACGGTGCGCAAATCGACCTTTTGCAGCTTGTCGATGATCGGAATGAGCAGGATGAGCCCCGGCCCCTTGGCGCCGATCAGGCGTCCGAGGCGGAACACGACGCCGCGCTCGTATTCCTTCAGCACCCGGATGGCGTTTCCCAGGATGATGAGCGCGACCAGGATGATGATAAACGGCGCCAACGACGGCATGTTTCCTTCCATGGTGAACCCCTCCGCGTGAGGCGGCCCGACCGGCGGGCCGTCGGCGATCGTTACGGAATCGGTTTGACGATCAGTTTCATGCCCTGTTTGCCGACCACTTCGACGCGCGTGCCGGCGGCGACCGGCACCTGGGTCTCGGCCTGCCAGTATTCGCCGGCGACGTAGACCATCCCGGTTGTCTCGAAGGCGTCGCGCGCGGTGCCGATCTGGCCGATTAAGCCCTCGGAGCCAGTGACCGGACGGCGCAATCGCGCCTTCAGCGCCATGGCCAGCCCGAAGGTGAAGAAGACCACTACGGTCCCGACCACGGCGAGGATCACGGTGAAGGAGATCCGCGCAGCCGGATCGGGGGAATCGATGAGCATGACCGACCCGATGATCATGGCGATGGCGCCCCCCACGGTCAGCAGGCCATGGCTGACGATCTTCAGCTCGAGAATAAACAGGATGATGGCGACGAGGATCAGCGAGAGACCGGCGTAGTTGATCGGCAGCGTCTGCAGCGAATAGAATCCGAGGATCAGCGAGATGGCGCCGACGACGCCGGGGAAGATCGAGCCGGTATTGTACAGTTCCATCAGGATGCCGATCCAGCCGATCGACATCAGGATGTAGGCGATGTTGGGATTGCTGATCAGGCCGAGGAGTTTTTCGCGCCAGGTCGGCTCGATGCGCACCACCGCCACGCCGCGGGTGTCGAGGGTGTCCTCGCCGAAGGGGAGCATCACGACGCGGCCATGTAGAGAGTCGATCAGATCGTCGAGGTCATCGGCAATCAGATCCACGATGTTGGAGTCGACCGCCTCGTGGGAGGTGATCGAGACCGACTCGCGCACGGCGCGTTCGGCCCAGGCGGCGTTGCGTCCGCGGCGCTGGGCAATCGCCTTGATGTTGGCGGCGGCGTCATTGGTGGCCTTGCCGGACATGACCGAGTCCATCTCCCCCTGCAGGGTGACCGGATGGGCGGCGCCGGCGTTGGTGCCGGGGGCCATGGCGGCGATGTGGCCGGAGACGAGGATGAAGACGCCCGCCGAGGTGGCGCTGGCCCCCGAGGGGGCGACATAGGTGACCACCGGCACGTTCGCGTTGAGAATCTGCTGAGTAATCTCGTGGGTGGTGGAGACCAGACCGCCGGGGGTGTCCATCTGCACGATCAGCGCTTCGGCGTCCTCCGCCACCGCCTCCTCAAGGGCGTTTTCGATCTGCATGGCGGTGACCGGGCCAATCGGGCCCTTGATGGTCATCACGTGGACCGATGCGCCGAGCGCCGCCGCGGCCCCCAGGAGAACCAGCGCCGCGACCAGTGTCAGTCGGTGGAGGTGCGAACGTCTCATCTGTGAATGGTATACGTGATTCCGCGCCGGATTGCGAGATGAATCGACCGTCCCAATGGCAAACAAGGGGCCAAAGCCCCTTGTCTGCCCAATTATGTCAGCGCGGACTTTAGTACTCGTCGGAGGCGAAGTACCGTTCGATCCGGTCGAGGAAATCGTCGACACGGCTCTGGTCGGTGACGCCGGACTTGGCGGCGCGGCGGCGGCCGGACTTGTTTTTCTCGGCGATGACCAGCGCCTCATCGAGGGTCAGTTCCATCTTGTCGATGAAGCTCGACTGCGACGGGTGCAGTTTGGCGGTGGTCTCATAGAGGAACGGGACTGAGGCGCCCATCTTCATCGCCAGCACGGTGTTTTCGAAGCGCTCCTCGATGGTGTAGGGCAGCGGGAGGAACATCGAGAGGAAGACCAGGTAGCCCATCATCACCCAGCCGAAGATGAGGCCGACGAAGGCGCCGCCGAACTGGTCGTGCTTACCCAGTTTCTGCACATTGGCGACCCGGAAGAAGACCTTGGCGCCGAGGCGGAAGAGGGCGAAGATGAGCATCGAGGCGATGAGGAACGCCCACATCGAGACCCACAAGGGCGAGGCGTGGAAGTACCCGGCCAGCTCGCGGGTGAAGGAGTCGTTGTAGTGCACGGCGATCACGATCGCGGCGCAGAGGCCGAGTGTGATCATGATCATGCGCACAAAGCCGCGTTTGGCGCCCCAGCCGGCGCAGGCGATCACGCCGATCAGCAACGCCAGATCGATCAGGTTCATCAATAGTGCCCCCCGTTTGGTCGCCGGGGCGGCATGATGCGGGATGACGCGAACGTGTGGAGTCGCACCACGGTTCTGTGCCGGCCTTGCGGCGGGCCCCCTGCCCCATGCCGAACCGACGGAACCTACGCTTCCGTTTTGGCGGTGTTGCGAAAGACTGCCCTTGGCCCCCCAAGTGCGCCGGCCCCGCGCGGACTGTTGTCAGCCCGCGCGAGCGCCGTCGTCTTTGTCAATTCACTGCGTCAAGATCACACCTGATACGCTTTGCCCTCAGCGAAAAGGTCGGCTCAATAGTCGCCGCCGCGTTTCCGGTTGCGCCGTCTGGCCTGATTCATCTTGCGCTTCTTGCGTTCCGATGGCTTTTCGAAATGCTGGTGTTTCTTGACATCCGAGAGGATCCCCGCCTTCTCACAAGTCTTGTTAAAGCGTTTCAGGGCCTTCTCGAAGGATTCATCGTCGCGTACGCGAACGCCGGTCATTAAGAGCGTTCAACTCCTTCCAAATCCGGCTACTGGCATGTTTAAGTGTTTATTGCCAAAGACTCCCGTTATTTACTTGTCTATGCCGGCGTATCAATGGGACACGCCACCAGCGTACAATTACGTAAAGACCCGAAAACTTGTCAATCATAAGAGGTTACCGCTGAATCCGCCCAACCCACCACACCGACAAGACGGAGAGCAACTCATTGCAGGACATGATAATACACTACAGCGCCCGGGGCGGCCCCGTGGGGTGATTTTCGATATGGACGGGGTTTTGGTCGACTCCGAACCGGTGCACTTCGAGTCGACCGTGCGGGTTATGCGGCAATTCGGGTTGCCATTCTCCGACGCCGACAACCGCCGGTTCATCGGCTCAACCGACCGGGTGATGTTCGCCGAACTGAAGCGGCAGCACGGGCTGGAGGAGGAGATCGACGAGCTGATCGCCCGGCGCAAGGCGATCTATCTCGAGTTGATTCAGAACGGCGCGCTGGTCTGGCGTGCGGGGATCCGTGAACTGATCGCCGAGCTCGCCGCGGAGGGGCGTCTGCTGGGACTGGCCTCCTCCGGTCTGCGGCGGATTATTGAGTACACCCTCGAACGGGGCGGCATTCGCGGGCATTTCCGCGCGGTGGTCTCGGCCGATGACATTCCGGCGCCGAAACCGTCGCCGGAAATCTATCTGGAGGCGGCGCGTCGGATCGGGGTCGAGCCGGCGGTCTGCGCCGCCATCGAGGACACCGATGTCGGGGTGCGCGCCGCCAAAAACGCCGGCATGTATGTGATCGCCTTCCCCACCGCGACGACCGCGACGATGAACTTCGATCCGGCCGACGCGCTGGCCGGCTCGGCGGAGGATATCCGGCGCGCGCTCGTGCGTTTCGGCAATGGCGGCGCATAATCGGGAAACCCAACGCCCTTCGCGGCGGTTACCGACATATCCATCACCGTCCCGGAGGACCAATGCGCAAACTGATCGACTGGATCACCGATAGCGGCACCGACGAAACCCATGTGAGTTTGGGCCTGCTCTGGCTGCGGATGGCCATCGGCGGCTTCATGCTCGCCTTTCACGGTTGGGGGAAGCTCACCAACTACGGCGCGAGGCTGGAGAGTTTCTCCGACCCGATCGGGCTGGGCAGTCCGTTGACTCTGACGTTGGCGGTGTTCGCCGAGTTCATCTGTTCGGCCGCGTTGATCCTGGGGCTTTTCACGCGGGTGGCGGCCATTCCCCTGCTGGTGACCATGCTGGTAGCGGCCGGTATTGTGCACGCCGATGACCCTTGGGGGCGCAAGGAGTTCGCGCTGTTGTACGCGATTGGTTTCCTCACGTTGTTTTTCACCGGGGCGGGGAAGTACTCGCTGGATGCCAAATTGTTCCGCCGGGGTTGACAAAGATTCCAAGTCACGTTCGCAGAGAGCCGCGAACGCGACTTGGAATGACGTTCCTGCGAGATATATCCCGTCATTCCAAGCCTCCACGCCGCTGCGAAGCGGCGGCGTGGAGGCTTGGAATCTTTGTGTGGCGCCCGTGAAGCTGTGCTACTTCAGCGCTGAAACAATCTCATTATGGATTCGTCCGTTGGAGGCGATGAAGGTGCGGATGTCGCGGGTCACCGGGCGGCCGTCGAGGTCGGTGGCCGATCCGCCGGCCGCCTCGACAATCGCCGCGGCGGCGGCGATGTCCCAGATTTTGATCGACGCTTCGACATTGGCCTCGAAACGACCGCTGGCGATCAGGTGATAGGCCCAGCAGTCGCCGAACCCGCGCACACGCCGCGCGGTGTGGATCAGACGCAGCATGCCCTCTTCGCGGCCGATCTTTTGGAAGTAATTCTGCCCACCAAAGGAGATGCGCGCCTGATCGAGACGATCGACATCGCTGACACGCACGGGCTGATCATTCAGGAACGCTCCTCTCTCCTTTTCGCCATAGCACAGTTCGCCGAGCGCGGGACAGTTGGAGACACCCAGCGCCAGTTCCCCGTTCACCATCAACGCGATCTGGGTGCCGAAGATGGGGATGCCGGTCATGAAGTTCCTGGTGCCGTCGATGGGGTCGATGATCCAGACATGATCGGAGTCGCCGGTGGTGCCAAACTCTTCGCCGAGGAAGGCGTGGTCCGGACACTCGGCGCTGATCGTGGCGCGGATGATCTCTTCGGCGGCGCGGTCTGCGACGGTGACCGGCGAGCCGTCGGCTTTGGCCTCATGCGCGACATGCGGCCCAAAGTGGCGCATGATGATCGGCTCCGCGGCACGCGCGGCGGCGAGGGCGAGTCGGAGGTATTCAATGGCCATCTAATTAAGATAGCTGTTTGGGCGACCTCCCGCATGGGTCCCCTCACCCGTCCCGTGCCTTCGGCACGGGACGACCTCTCCCTCTCCGAGGGAGAGGTGAACGAATTCATCCTCACCGACAAGGTTGCCCAGATTAGTGATTCAGAGTTCGCGGCCGTACTGTTCAACTCCCCTTTCGGGGGAGGTCGTCTCGGCGAAAGCCGAGACGGGTGAGGGGTCACGCGAGGTGGCCGCGACGGACCGCCTCGATGAAATCGATGTAGGGCGGCTCGTAGCCATGCATGCGCAGGTCGGCGATGATCTGCCCGCGGTGGTGAGCGGAGTGCATGGGAACGTGAATGAGGATGTCCGCGACCGTGTTCGTCCACAGATCGCCCTTTGTGTTGCGATAGGTGATTGTCGATGTCAGGATGTCAGGCGTGAGTTTGGCGAGATAAGCGTCCCATGCTGCGATTTGCTCACCCAGATACGAGTCGCATTGATCGACTGTCAGGTCCGGCCAGACTTCGACTTTGCGATCCGCGTTTGTCAAGCGCGCGCCACAGGTCTTCGGCGGCGAGAATATGCGCGAACCAGCGGAGGGATTTCTCGGGCGGGGTACCGATGCGCTTGAACGCATCAAGGACTGCGCGGTTGGCCCAGTGGTCGTAGGTGAAAACGCGATGCCGAAGCTATAGGGGGCTAGTGATTTGCTGTGTCGGAGATAGAACTCTTCCATGTGCACGGACCATTCACTACGGCGATGCCAGAGTGCATAGTAAACCCTGAAGATCAATGCCTTTGGCCACGGCCGCGCTAGTCGAATGTAGCCGTTTTGATCACCTGTAGTTACCACTACTTGATCTGACAGTCTCGGTTCACGTGTCGGTTAAGTGTC
>CAZQIZ010000007.1:0-110574 GCA_964593585.1 uncultured Ignavibacteria bacterium | reverse complement strand
CCCAACTCTGGGTTCAATGTACGACCGACAAACACAAAAATCCTTACACTCCCGGTTCTGTCCCCTCTCCCCTGTAAGGGGAGAGGGGGATTGCCTCGCGGTCTTAGTTCTGATGGCGTGAATTACTCTACTCTGTCCCCTCTCCCCTGTGAGGGGAGAGGGTTAGGGTGAGGGGCTCGCACGTGTAGCCCCTCACCCCGGCCCTCTCCCCCTTTGGGGGAGAGGGGGATTGCCTCGCGGGTATGTCTCTGATCGCGTGAATTGCTCTGGTTCTGTCCCCTCTCCCCTGCAAGCAAAGAGGGTTAGGGTGAGGGGCGCGTACATGTCGCCCCTCACCCCGGCCCTCTCCCCCTTCGGGGGAGAGGGGGATTGCTTCTCGGTTTTAATTCTGTTGGCGTGAATTACTCTACTCTGTCCCCTCTCCCCTGTAAGGGGAGAGGGTTAGGGTGAGGGGAACCTGCTGCTCGGCAGTCAATTTGTAAAAGTCGCTGTTAGTCTTTGCACAAATCAGGCGGAGTGTCGGTTCGGAGCGTGGGCAGAGAGTTGCCGCGGACGCGGGCGACGGTTTCGTAGAGAGTCTGCTCCCATTGGTCGAGGCGTTGGTCCCAAGTGCAGTGGGAGTGGACATAGTTGCGGGCGGCGCTGGCCATGCGTAGACGGCGGTTGTCGTCGGAGAGGAGGGCGGCGATGGCGTCGGCGAGCGCGGGCGCGTTGTCGGGCGGGACCAGAGCGCCGAAGGCGCCGCGGGCCATGATGTCGGAGATACCGCCGACGTCGGTGGCGACAGTCGGCAGGCCGGACGCGAGGTTTTCCAGCAGCGATCGCGAGACAGTCTCCGAGCCCAACGAAGCGATCACACCGAGATCGCAACGCGCCAACAGGGCCGGCAGACGCGGCAGGCGGCGATCGATCACGGTGAAGGCATCGACCAGGTTGCCCTCGACAAACCAGCGCTTGAACTGGTCGGCGGTGTAGTCTTTGGGATAGCCGACCAGGAGGAAGTGCGCCGGGATGTTGCGGCGTTTGAGAATGCCGGCGGCCGAGATGAGGACCCGGTGGCCTTTGATCGGCGCGAAGCGGGCGACCATGATGACCAGCGGCACCCCCTCGGGCAGAGCGAGGCCGTTTTCGCGCAGGGCATTGGCCGACAGGTCGGCGTAATCAGCCGGCTCGATGCCGGCTTCGATGATGCGCATGCGTTCGGGCGCGATGCCGAGGCGATCGTGGTAGGCCGCGAAGTGGCGGCTGTTGGCGGTGACAATCAAGTCGGTGGCGCGTCGATGCAGCCACACCGCCAGCGGGTGGCGTTTCGGCGGCTTGGGATCGAGGGCGCGCACCCGGATGACCGTCAGCTTCGACGCACGCAGGGCTTTGGCCAGCCCCCAGAGGGCATGATCCTCGCCCCCATGAGCAAGGACGACATCGGGACCTTTTTCGCGGATCAACGCCGTGACAGCGCGCAGATTGTGATAGAAGCGGCCAGGGGACTTCTCCTCGAAATCAAGATTATCGATCAGCGGCAGACCGGCGGCGCGGGCCCGTTCGAGGGCGGAATGGCCGCGTCGCGACAGATACCATACCTGGTGGCCGCGCGCCTGCAGCCGCTTGGCCGTCTCGATGGCATACCAGGTCCCGGCCGAGCCGCCGCCGAGTGTGGCCGATACGAGGATCTTCATGGCAGGAGTCCCTGGAAGTAGTGTTCGAGCCGCTCGAGCATCAGATCCTCAGTGAACATCGTGCGCACCCGTCGCGCGCCATTCTGCCCCAGTTGTTCGCGGCGGGCGGGCGCGGCGCCCAGCGACTGAATGGCGGCGGCCAGTTCGGCAATGTCACCCGACGGGACCAATAGCCCGGCCTCCTCGCGTCCGACCACCTCGGGAATGGCCCCGGCATCGGAGGCGACCACCGCCTTGGCCCGGGTCATCGCTTCCAACAATACCCAACCGAAGGTCTCTTCGCGAGACGGAAGAACCAACAGATCGCAAACGTTGAGGAAATCGGCGGGGTCATTGCGGAAGCCGAGAAAATCGACATGCGCCGCAATCCCCAACTGCGAGGCCAGGTCCTGCAATTCCCTCTCCTTGACGCCGCTGCCGACGATCGCCAGCCGCGACTGCGGCAGTGTTTTCAGCACGATCTGGAAGGCACGCAGGAGGACATCGACCTGTTTGACACGCCGCAGAGTCCCGACGAACAGCGCCAGGAAAACATGATCGACGATCCCCAAACGGTGGCGAAGGTTGAGGACTTCTGTCGACGGCAACGGGTCGACCGGGACGATGCCGTTGGGGATGACGGTGATGGTCTCGGGCTTCCAGCCGGCCAGGCGCAACAATTCGCGCGAGTACTCTGAGGGAACGAGCGCATGGTCGACCAGGCGGTCGCGAGTGAGCCTTTGGAACCAGGCGAACTTGGGACGTCCGCCGACGCGCCAGATCACCGGGATGTCCAGTTGCCGGGCGGCCAGCCCGAGCGAGCGGATGTCGCGTCCGGAGCCGACCACGGCCAACTGGGGACGGTCCTCACGTGAGAACCCGCGGGCGCGGGCAAAAGTGACCAAATCGAGCTCCCAGCGGAAGGGCCAGACGACGGTGCGGATACCGGCGGCGGCGGTTCGTGGCAGAAGCGCGCTGCCGGCGCGTCCGGCAACAGTCACACGCCAGCCCACTCGTTTCATGCCGGTGGCGGCGGAGAGCATCCACTGTTGCAGGCCACCCCAGCCCTCGGAACTGTCACAGAAGAGGATGTGCGGCATGGGAGGTTAGCGCGCCTCCGGGCGGGTTGGTTCGAATGCACGAACGTCATTCCCGCGAAAGCGGGAATCCAGACTTGCCGCGGCAGGGGTCTGGGTCCCCGCTTGCGCGGGGACGACGGAGTCGTTGGTTGGGTTGGGAGTTGTCATTGACCGGAGTTTTGCCCGTCGGTGCCGGCGCGGCGGCGAAGTTCGCGCAATTTGGCGTAGCGAGTGAAGACATATACAGCCGAGTACCAGGCTTGGACGAAACCCGGCCAGCCATCGAGAAAACCAAGTCGCAGAACATAGGAGCGCAGGAAGCGGAAGAGCGGCTTGAACGCCGCCGCCGGGGCCGAGACGCTTCTTCCCTGCGCCAGCATCTGCCGCGCGGCGAGCGTGGTGTAGAGATTCTGGCGCGCCAGATGCTCCTCGATGGTGCGTTCGCCCTCATGCAGCAGGAGACCATCGAGGATGCGGGTGCGTCCGGGGTTTTTCATCGACTCGTGGATCAGGGCGTCGTTGATCTCGCAACGGCTCCGGCGCACCAATCGCAGGATGACGTCGCGTCCCCAGTCACCATGAGCGAGGAAACGTCCGAGGAAGCGGGTGCGGCGGCGCACGAGGAAGCCATCGTATTCGCCCTGATCGCGCGTGACCGCCTCGATGATCGACTGGGCGAGCGGCGGCGTGACGACTTCATCGGCGTCGATCATGAGCACCCATTCGCCGGCGGCCTTGCCGAGCGCATGCGCGCGGGCGCGGGCGAAGCCCTCCCAGGGGCGGCGTTCGACCTCATGGGCCAGCGAGCGGGCGACGGCCTCGGTGTTGTCGGTGGTGGCGGCATCGACAATGACGATAATCTGCTCGCAGAAACGCAGCGATTGCAGCGTGGCGGCGATGGTGGCGGCGGCATCCCTGGCGATGATACAGGCCGAGACCCGTGGGGGCCGTGGGTGCGCGCGCAGCTGCGCGGTGAGCGGATCGATGGGGGTCTGGTCCATCACGTCGCGGTTTTGCCCAACGCGCCGAAGAGCGCCTCGACGGCATCGACGGTCTTGTTCAGGTCAAAGGTGTCGATCACGCGCGCATGTCCCCGTTCGGACAATTCTCTTCGACGGTCGGGAGACTCAATGAGTTGCATGATGGTGTCGGCGAGCGCCGAGGCATCATCGGGCGGGACCAGCCAGGCGGCAGCGGCGCCGACCACTTCGGGGATGGCGCCGACATGGGTCGCTATGCTGGGCTTGGCGTGCAACATCGCCTCGAGCAGAACATAGCTGAAGGATTCGTAGCGCGATGGCAGAATAAACAGGTCGCAGGCGGTGAAGTAGACCGTTGGGTCGCTGGAATAGCCGGTGAGGGCGACGGTGCCGGTCAGGCCGAGGGCGGCCACCTGAGAGCACACCTTTCCCTCATCGGGGCCGGTCCCCACCAGCCAGAGGCGGGCATGGGGATGGCGGCGGCTGACGGTTGCGAAGGCGGAGATCAGAGTGTCGATCCCTTTACCGGGCATCAAACGTCCGACATAAAGACAGAGGAACGTATCGGGTGGCAGACCCAGCAGGGAACGCGCGGCGGCAATCGCCTCTTCAGAGGGACGTGGGCGCAGCGCAATGCCATTGGGGATGACCGTGATCTTCTCGCGCAGCCATGCGAAAGGTTGCAGTTCCTGACGGACGGTTTCCGACGGGGCGATCACGCGGGAGATCAGATGGCCGGTGAGGCGGTGAACGAGATTGTCCTTGGGCTTGGGGCCCATGCGCCAGACGACGGGGGTGTGCCGCCAGCGCGCGACCCAGCCGACGGTGCGGATGTCGCGTCCGGTGGTGACGAGGACGGCTGCCGGTTTGTGCTCGCGCAGCCAGTGACGGGCGGCGCGGATGGTGGCCCAGTCGAAGTCGCGTTGGAAGGGCCAGGCGACAGTGGGCAATCCGGCGGCCTCGGCGCGATTGAGCAGTTCAGCGTGGTGTCGTCCGGCCACGGTGATCCGCCAGCCACGCGCGGCCAGGGCGGAGCCCACCTGCACAATCCAATGCTCTCCCCCGCCCCAGAAGGGGAGCGAATCACAGAAGAGTAGGTGTGCGATCGGCGTCCTCCGTGACGGGAGTGTCGGCGACGAACTGCAGATCATGCAGGCGGCGGTAGAGGCCGTCGCGGACGATCAGTTCCTCGTGGGTGCCGCGTTCGACGATCTGCCCCTTGTCGAGCACGACGATCAGATCGGCGCGGCGCACGGTCGAGAGGCGATGCGCCACAATGAGCGCGGTGCGGTCGGCCAGCAGGTTGTCGATGGCGCGCTGGACGGCGAATTCGGATTCGGTGTCGAGGGCCGAGGTGGCCTCATCGAAGATCAGGATCGGCGGGTCCTTGAAGATGGCGCGGGCGATCGCCAATCGCTGGCGCTGACCGCCCGAGAGCTTGACGCCGCGCGGGCCGATCAGCGTGTCCCATTTCTCCGGCAGCGCCTCGATGAATTCGAGCGCATAGGCGGCATCGGCGGCGCGACGCAGACGATCGGGGTCGATGGGATCGTAGCCGTAGGCGATGTTGCGCGCCGCGGTGTCATAGAACAGGACGACATCCTGCGTGACCACGCCGAGATGGTCGCGCAGGGATTTGGCGGTGAGCGTCCGCAGGTCATGGCCGTCGATGGTGATGGCGCCGGCGACGGGATCATAGAAACGGGCCAACAGGTCGCAGAGGGTCGACTTGCCGCCGCCGGAGGGGCCGACCAGGGCCACCGATTGGCCGCGTTTTATGGTCAAGTCGATGTCGCGCAGGACCAGCTCCCCGCCATAGGAAAACGAGACACGGTCGTAGCGGATTTCGGAATGAAAGCCGCGCAAGGGTTGCGCGTCGGGGGCATCCTTGACATCGACGGGGGTGTCGAGCGCCTCGAAGACACGTTCGGCGGCGGCTTCGCCTTCGGCGAGGCGGGCATGCACACCCGCCAGCGCCTTGACCGGCTGGATGAGCGAGAAGACCAGAAGAACATAGGTCATGAACTCGCTGGGAGTGAAGCCGGAACCATCGAGCACGGTCAGCCCGCCGAACCAGAGGATGATGACGCCCGCGACGGTGCCGAGGAGCTCGTTAATCGGCGAACTGGCCAGGCGGGCGCGGGCCATCTTCACCATCGCCTTGTAGTACCCCTTGTTCGCCTCGGCGAAGCGGGCCTTTTCGTGGTCCTCGCGTCCGAAGGCCTTCACGACACGCACACCGCCGATCGACTCCTCCAAAATCGAGGAGATATCGCCCATGCGTTCCTGGGCGCGTCGGGAGTAGCGGCGGATGTAGCGCCAGACCAGCGTCATGGCGCCGATCGCCAGCGGCAGGACCAGCATCGCCAGAAGCGTCAGACGCCAGTTGAGCACAAACAGCGAAATCAATAGCACCAGCACCAGCAGCGGATCGCGGAAGAGACGTCCGAGGGCCAGATCGAGCATGTCGTTGAGGATGCGGACATCGTTGCCGACGCGCGAGATCACCTGCCCGGTGCGGGTGCGTGTGAAGTAGGCCAGCGAGAGGTCATGATAATGCGCGAACATCCGATCACGCAGGATGCGGATGACCCGTTGTTGGGCCAGCGCGACGGCGAACGACTGAATGTAGGCGAAGATCGCCTTGAACAGCGAGATGATGAGGATGGCAATGCAGAGGCGCGCCAGTGTCGCAGTGGTGTCGTCGGTGACCATCAAATCGCGCAGGAAACGATGGAACGAGTCTTTGATGCCGGCGAACATCTGATCGATGCCGCCGCCGGAGAGGGTCTCAACCGCGGGCGAGGCGGCGTCCGGGAGTTGGCCGAAGAGCGCGCCGACCAACGGACCGATGAGCCAGATCTGCAGCGCCGAGAGCAGGACAAACAGCACGGTGGCGGCGACCGACCAGACCACGAGCGCGCGGTGGGGACGGATGTAAGCAACAAACCGCCACAATGGGGAGCGTCGGGTTGGGACGGTGGCGTTCACGCGATCGCGCTCCGTCGGATTTCGGACCGGTCGCCGACGTTGGCGAGTGCGAGCATGTGCGCGACGATCCCCGCGATGTCGGGATGGTCGGGATCGTCGATGACGGCGATGTCGCGCGGGCCAAGCGGGCGGTAGCGGGCGAGTTTGTCGACCACGAAGACGGCGACGACGCCCTGCCGAGGCGGCGTGGCGGCGGCCAGATGCATCGGGCCGCAATCGCCGGAGAAAAAGACCGTGGCCGACGCCACGGCGGCGACGAAATCAGGAAAGCTGAGGACACCGAGCGGGCGAACGCCGGAGTCGACCGCGCGCATCATCTCCTCGGCGGCCTGTGTGTCGGCCGGTCCCCAGACCACACCGACTTGGCAGCCCTGCGCGGCGAGACGGTTGGCACTGACGGCAAAATGCGACGCCGGCCAGCGTTTGCGACCGCGCGCGCCGGGATGGATGATCACGGTGGGCTTGTCGCTGCGCCACCCCTGGTCACGCCAGATCCGTTCGGCGGCGCTGTGGTCGCCCAGCGGCTTGAGCAGGGGACGCGGGTCGGGATCGACAGCGGCAATCGCGCGCAATAGATCGAGGTGACGCTCTGTCTCGTGGCGATCATCCGGAGCAACCGGGACAGGGACTTCATAGCACTGGCCCGCCCCGCCGCGGTCATGCCCGATGCGAAAGCGACCGCCGGAGCAGGCGGCGATGGCCAGGTGTGTGAATGACACCGAATGGTCACCGGCGGCATCGAAGACCAGATCGTAGCGGCATTTGCGCAGACGGCGGATGAACGCCGCGAACGCGATTGGGTTGCGGGCATAGCGCCGTTTGTCGAAGGGGATGAACTCATCGACGGAGGGGATCAACTCGCGCAGATCCCAATACCGGCGCGCCATGACCAGCGAGAGACGCGCCTGCGGATAGCACCCCCGCAGGGCATTGAGCAGCGGAATGATCAGGATGGCGTTGCCGATGCGTTCATCGGGACGAACGACCAGGATGCGGCGCACGGCCGTGTGGTCGATGTCGGCTCGCCCCTGCCGCGGTGTGCGCGCCAACCGTGCCAGCCCAAACAGGCCGAGGCGTTTGAGTTGTCGTTCGAGGACGCTGGCCATGCGCTGGTAATAACGGCAATTGCCGGGGGGTAGTAAAGGGCGGCGGGGGTGGCATCCGGTGTGGCTCCGAGGTTGTCATGCGGGGCGATGTGAGGGATGTGCTCATAACCGTCGGCGGGAAGAGCAGATCCCTCTCCGCCTGCGGCGGAGAGCCTGCTCTTGGTCGCAACCGGAAAGAGAGCAGGCTCGGCAGAAGCCTCGCCCTCCCGGTGAATCGTGGAGCGCGCGAATGGGAGTCTTCCCGGTTGCAGTCTGGTCTTGTCATGCTGAGCGGAGCGAAGCATCTGCTTTTGACCGTCGGCGGGAAAAACAGCTCCCTCGCTACGCTCGGGATGACAAAGTTGGATATCGGAATGCAAATTAGGATTGTAGGGGCAGGTCTGAGACCTGCCCTCAGTTGCCAACGGCAAAGAGCAACAAAGATCCCAAGACCCGGCAAAGCGCGCCGGGCCTTGGGATGACGGGTTGCCGGTGTAGTCGTGAGGGCGGGTCTCAGACCTGCCCCTGCGCACGATGATGGGCGTTTAGTGGCGGGCGAAGCGGTAGCGCAGGGCGGTGAGGACCGGGGGTGGGACGAAGGCGGCGACATCGCCGCCGTGGCGGGCGACATCCTTGATGATGGCCGAGGAGAGATAGGTGTACTTGGCGTTGGGCATCAGGAACACGGTCTCGATTGTCGGGGCCAGCGAGCGGTTGGTGAGGGCGATCTGGAATTCGAACTCGAAGTCAGAGACCGCGCGCAGACCGCGGATGATCGAAAGCGCCTTGCGGTCGGTGGCCAGATAGGCGGTCAACCCCTCGAACTCGACCACCTCGACACGTTCGGCCCAGTCCTGCGCTTTCAGGAACGGGAGCGATTCGCGGATGAGCTTGACCCGCTCGGCGCCGGAAAACAGCGGCGACTTGTTGGGATTGATCGCCACGGCGATCAACAGGCGGTCGAACAGATGCAGGGCGCGGTCGATCAGATCGAGATGGCCGTTGGTGATCGGGTCGAATGTGCCGGGATAGATGCCGAGACGGTCGTTGGCGGCGGGGTTGGTCATGATGGCTCCTGCGATTGGCTGGGCGCCCAGCGCCAGAAGGAAAGCAGAGTATCGCCAAAGCGCCGCGTAGTCCAGACGGAAAATCCCGGGGGCGGATCGCCGGGTTCATCCTTCTTGTGCGATTCGATGACCAGGACCCCCTCCTCGGCGCGGCAGTCGGCGGCGGCGACGGCGCGCAGGACCTTGGCCGGCCAGCCCTCGCCGTAGGGGGGATCGGCGAGGATGAGCGTGAAGGCGTGACGGTCGGCGCGCAGCGACTTGAGTGCGGTCAACGCATCGGCGCGCATGGTCTCCATCTCCGACCCGATGCCCAGCGACTTGGCGTTTTCGAGCGTCTTGCGCAACGACTTCGGCGAGCGATCGACAAAGACGACATGCGCGGCGCCGCGCGAGATCGCTTCGAGGCCGAGTGTGCCGGCGCCGCAGAACAAATCGAGGACCACCGCGCCGGGGACATCGTGCATGAGAATATTGAAGAGCGATTCCTTGACCCGGTCGGCAGTGGAGCGTACGGCGGGATCGGGAACCGGCGCAAGACGCCGTCCCTTGAAGCGGCCGGCGATGATCCTCACGGCTCCTCTCCCTTGCCCGTGGTGTCGGCCATGGGCTGGGAGAATTTGACCCAGCCGGAGAGCATCGCGGCCTTGCGCGGGCCGATGCCGCGGACGCGCTGCAGATCGATCAGATTGACAAAGGCCCCGTTGGCTTCGCGTTCGGCGGCGATCCGTCGCGCCAGCTCCGGGCCGATGCCGGGCAGACGCGCCAGGGCGCGCACATCGGCGGTGTTGATGTCGATCTCCTGGGCGTAGTCGCGACGGGGACGCGCGGCGGCCGAATCGCCGTCGTGTCGGGCGGAGTCGGGCTCGGCACGCGGTTCGAGGAAGACATCCTCCAATGCCCAGACGGGCGCCTGGGGACGGCGGCTTTCGACCCAGTGATCGATGGCCACCAACGCGCAACCGACGAGCGCGAGCGCCAAGAGCGCGACGATCTCGCGGCGGCTGAAGCCATACGGCCCGGCGTGATGGTCAGATTCGCGGTCGGGCATCAGAGGTCATAGACCACGGCGACGAGGACGCGTCCGACGGCCGTTAGCGACGCCGGGGCGCACTTGTCGATCGTGTCGTGGGTGGTGTGCCAATGGGGATAGTCGAAGTCGATGATGTTGATGGCAGTGATGCCCTTGGCCAGCAGGGGCATGTGGTCATCGAAGACATCGCTGCCGCGCGCGCGCTGAAAGGCGGTCTCGCCCAGTTTTTCGGCCTGGGACCAGACGCGATCGACCAGTTCGGGCGCGAGGCGGTATGAATTGGCTTCGATGGGGATTGTCAGGTCCTTGTCGCCAATCATGTCAACATTGATCGCCCAGCGGTAGCGGGCGGGCAGACGGGCGGCGAAGTGAAATGAACCCTGGCACCAGCGTCCGGGGCTGTCGCCATAGTCGCCGCCGTCTTCGCCGTCATAGAAGGCCAGATCGACGCCGATCGGCGGCGGCATCGAGTCAAACAGCCGCGCCAATTCGAGGAGGACGGCCACACCGGAGGCGCCATCGTTGGCGCCGGCGATGGGCTGGGTGCGGAGCGTGGAATCGGGATCGAAGTCGGCATGAGGCCGGGTGTCCCAGTGCGCGCTGAGCAGAATCCTCTCCCCGGCGTCGGGATTGAAGCGGGCGATGATGTTCATCATCGCCACGGTGTCGGACCGGCCGAGGATGGTGCCGCGGAAGGGTTGGGTCCAGACCGAGTCGGCCAGCGGGCGCAATTGGGCGATGATCCACTCGGCGCACTGGAGGTGGCCGCCGCTGCCGGGGATGCGCGGGCCGAATTGGACCTGGCGGGCCAAATCGGCGAAGGCGCGGTCGCCATCGAAGGTCAGTTGCGGCGCGGCGCAAGCCACGGCGGAGAGCGCCAAAAGCAGAGTCAGGGCGATGCGCATGGGGAGAGTATAGGGGATGACGGCGGCGCGCGGTAGCGCGAGGATCGGCCGGACGCGGCCGGTGTTAGAAGGTGAATTCGGCCCAGAAGCCGAGACTGCGGACATGGGTCTTGCGACGGCCGGAGCTGGGCGAGATGTCGTTGCGGTCGGTCCACTCGGCGGTCATCCCGCCCTTGACGCGCATCGAGAAAGAGTAGGTCGCCTGCGGGGTGATCGACAGCGACTTGCTCGAACCGGTCAGGGTGAAACTGGCCACGCTGTCGGGGCGGTTGTACGATTCGTCGACTTTGTAGTTGATGCCGACCGACAGCGACATGGTCGAGCGCAACCGCAAACCGCGCAGGATCGGCAGCGGGATGCCGTTGGGCGAGGAGAAGGAGTAGTTGCCGGTGATGCGCACGGAGTTGGCCTCTTTGCGCAGGACCTGGCGGTTGTTGAACTGCCGGGTCTCGGCCTCGCCGATATCGTAGCTGACGTTGGTGGTGATCCCGTTTTTTGTCGTGCCCTGCACCGAGAACAGCGGCGAGAACTGCTTGGTGATCGTCTCCGACTGGCGCACGCCGCCGGTGAAGGTCTCGTCGCGCTTGCGCTCATAGCCGAAGCGGGCCGAGGCGGAGGAGAACAGCCAGCGCAAGAGGAAGAAGCGTTCGAGGCGCTGCAGGCCGGTGGACAGCGACGGGAAGATCTGGCCCTCGGTGGCGTTGCTGGAGGAGCCGGCCTTGATCGTCGAGGTCTTGTTGGCGGTGTAGCCGCTGCTGAGATTGATCACGCCGAAGAGGTTGATCTGGTTCTTGGCGCTGAAGGTTTCCTTGTCGGTTTTTGTGTTGACCAGAATCTGCGAGCCGCTGCCGAGGTTGGGGGCCAGGGGCGTTTGCTCATCGAGATCGAAACCGAAGCGGTAGCGCCAGGTGGGGCGGTTGTCGAGATCGCGGCGCGTGTCGCCGTTGGAGCGGCCATAGTTGAGGGTGGTCGCGCCGATGGGCGAAGTGAGCCAGCGCAGACCGCCCATGAGCGATCGCCAGGCATCGACGGGCATGGCGCCGCCGCCGCCCGTGGCGGCGGGTTTGGGCGCCTCGGTGGTGTCGGGTTTCTCTTCCTTGTCGCGATCCTTTTCCTGCGCGCGGGCGCCCATCCGCTTGTCGGTGCGCGGCTGGTTGGCGGCGGCGCGGTTGCCGCCACCCCCGCCCGCCTTGGCGCGCGCGCCCATGAAGCCCCAGAACTTGGCCGGCTCGAAGGTGCCGGAGATCGACCAACTGCGCGACCCCGAGACATCGTGGTCGTCGTTGAGACGGTCGATCTTGTCGTTGAAGACCGTGGTGTAGTTGAACGTCGGCGCCAGGAACGAGACGAGGTTGGGACGGTAACTGGCGCTGGCGTTTTGCGAGTAGCCCAGTTCACGGCCGAACTTGAACTTCCTGGGATTGAGTGAAAGGTTCAGATCGTTTTCGTCAGACAAATCGCGGTTGGTCGTCATGTCGAATTTGACAGCCACCGATGGAATCGGGGAGAAGTTGACCCCTGAGGTGCCGTTGAATGAGCGCACATATGACGTTGTGACGTCACCCAGTGTGCTCTCCTGTACCGAACTTGTGCGCTGCATCGTCCCCTGCGCGCGGAAGTCGGTCGGCAGAATGGAGAACGGCGTGGCGTAGAGGCGCTTCGGGAACAGCAGGTAGCGTGTCCAGAAAAGCGGCGGGAAGGTGAGCCGTTCGCCGAACTTCAGTTTGTAGTCGGCGTAGGCAGTGTAGCCGTCGGCCGTCGACTTGCCGCGAGTTGGCGTCGTTTGCCGCGTGTGCGTAAGTGAGAATCGAGTGGTCAGCGCGCTGAGGGTCGACGTAACCAACCAGTTGGTGGACTTGGGACGGATCGTCACCGGGATCGAGAGGCCCTTACTGATGGTCCTGGAGCGTTCGTCTTTCTGGCGCTCTTCAGTGAGCACGATATCTGATCCGGTCAGGAGCCGTGGTGTGCTGAGATCCTCATTGAACGTGGCCGAGATCGGCAGGTTAACGCCCCACGATTCCGGAAGGAATTTATGTAGAGCGAGGTTGCCGTTGGCGCTGTACTTCAACTGGTCGCCGCCGGCCTGCACGCTGGAACTGCGGCCCTCGTTCAACTGGCGGAAGGAATAGGTCTTGGCATCGAGGCCGACGGTGCCGCCGATCAGGTCGGCCATCTGGACTGTGAGGCGGCCCGAGGCGGCCAGACCGGGATCCTTGCGCACCTCCTCCAGACGCAATTCGTCAAACCAGGTCTCGCCGGAGACCGGCGGGTCCATGGGGTCGCCGACGCGGAGAACGCCGATCTCGCGGTAGATGATGCTGGCGAGACTGGGCTGGCCGCGGACGCCGGTGCGATAGACCGGATCGAAGACATACTCCAGACTATCCGACCGCCCGACGCCGGTCGTGTCCTTCAGCGCGGTGATCTGATTGAAATCAATCAGCATCTGATTGGCGCGCCAGTTCTCGTCGTGGTTGTCGAAGAAGCGCAGGGTGTCGATGTACTCGTAGTAATTCTGCGCGTTCTGCCCGAAGCGCAGGTAGAACAGGGTCTTGCCGTCGCGCGCCGACGAATCGGCGTGAACCCACATGGCAAGGTTGCGGTAGCCGGTGAAGTCTTCCTTGGTGACGGTAATTTCGGCCTTGCCCTCGTCGCCGGCGCGGAAGTTCTGATAGACCAGAATGAGCGACTGTTCCTTCTCGCGGTAGTTGGTGCGCGGGTCGCGGTAGCCGCTCACGCCGGGGGGCGAGAAGTAGTCGGCGTTTTCCTCGGTGTTCTTGACGCCCAATTGGAAGTCGGGGGCGGGTTGGGCGGTGATGGTGTCGCCGCCGACGAGCGTGGACTTCCAGGTGCGCTCGACGATGTCGGCGGCGGCAATATAGATGCGCGTGGTCGAGTCGGCGCCGGAGAGCCAGAGGCGGGCGTACTGGATCTGGTTGGAGTCGGGCTTGACGCCGGGGTCGGCGAAGGTCTGGTAATACTTCGAATCCCACAGCGGAATGCGGTAGGTCTTCCATACCAGGGCGTTGGCGAAGCCGGTGACGTCGCCGGAGGTCTTCTCGGAATTCTGCACCAGCGCCGGATCGAATTCGTCATCGAGGTTGATCGCCAACTGGTAGTAGGCGTTGACACGGTCGAATTCCGATTCGCCGCCGAGGTCCTCGGTGTCGGGACGCGAGCCGCGCACCGGGTCGGAGAGCGAGTTCTCGGTTCCGTTGATGCGGTCGTAGTTGTTGCGCGTGTCGGGATCGCTGTCGTAGGACCAGTTGTCGCCGGCGGGGTCGGGGTTGGTCACCGGATCGTAGGGGGTGCCATCGGCGCTGACTTCATCGACGTCAGTCAAGCCATCCAGCCCGACATCCTCGCCGATGTCGAGAATCTTGTTGGGCGGCAGACCGGGTCCTTCGGGGCGGTCTTCGGTGTCGAGGCTGCCGTTGTCGTTGACATCCTCGGAGATACGTCCGAGATCGACCCGCAGCATCCCGGCGTTGTTGCCGTGGCGCACGACCGCCATGCGAATTTCGAGGTACTCGGCGCGCGACTGATCCCATTGCGAGAAGGGCAGCCCGCGCATGATGCCGCCCCAGGCGGCGGTGTTGGGATCGCCGGCCTCGCGGGTCTGCGATCTCTGCGGCCGTGCCTCGAGGACCAGCACATGGGTGCGGCGGTCGGCGGTGCGATCGCGGTTGGGATCGCGGTCGTAGATGTCGATGTCCTGGAACTGCGTGTACGGGTTAAACCAGATGAATGCCGGATCATGGAGGCCGCGGGACGCCAAGAGATCGGAGCCGTTGGGCGCATACGGGGGCGAGGCGATCGACCAGGATTCGCGGATCACGCCCAGCCCGGAGGCGCGTTTGGTCCCCTCGAAATCGTCGATGAAGACGCTGCCGCGCGTGTTGGGATTGGGCATTGAGCGGGCGATCGCCCCCTGGAAGGAGAGGGCGGAATTGGCCTTGGTATTGATCAGCGGCACGGCGTTGGCCATCGACGTCAGGAAGTCCGGCGAGGTCGACCAGTTGAGGAAGTACTCGCCGACGAAGTCGCGGTAGGGTTCGGCGCCCAGTTGCGCGGGACGGTCGGTGGCCTTGGTGCCCTTGTAGAGCACGGTCGCGCCGGTGCGCAACGTCGAGGTGGGCTCGTACTTGGCCGAGAAGCCGAAGAGCGTGCGTTTCTCCGCCGAGATAAAGGGCGCGTATTCGTAGTCGATCGTCACCGTGGCGGTCGGATCGAGCACGTTGTCGTCGATGAAGGTGACGATGCCGGTGGTGTAGTCGATCTCGTAATGCAGGTCGCGCGAGAGCCGCTGGCCGTTCTTGGTGACGACTTCGGAGCCCTCCAGGATGTTGATGGTGCCCAGCGAGACCTGCTTGGAGCGCTGGCGCGAGGTCAGCTTCAGGTAATACTTCGATGAATCGCGCAGGTCGTTGGGGTTGGCGGAGGAGTAGAGACTCGGAATCCTCTGGATCAGCAGTTCGTTGTCGGCGAAGGGCCGCCGCGACGGGAAGATGAGCAGGCCGCGGGTGGTGTCGAGGATGGCGGCGTCGTCATCGACCTTGCCATCCGGTGTGGCCGCGCCGGTCGAGTTGGTCCGGTCCAGATCGAAGATGCGCAGGTAGTACTGGCCGTCGGACTGCTGATTCTTGTTGGCGCGGTTGGCCTCGTCGCCGACGGCACCCTTGTAGATGTCCAGATCCAACTGGAGGTAGTCGATATTGCGAATGCGCAAGTCGTAGACGTTTTTCCATTCCGCCTCCCAGAGCGGGTCGGAAGGCTGCGGGTTGGCCCGCTTGAGCATCTGCAACCGGAAGGGCGACGTGCTGCGATCGCCGAAGGCGAGCGTGGCGCCGTTGGCCTTGCGCACGACCATGTAGTAGGCGATCACCGACGTCTGGATGTTCTGCAGGCGCGTCGGGAAGAAGACATAGTACTTGCCGGCGGCGGTGTCCTGGATCAGTTCGTAATCTTCGGTGATGCCCAGTTCGCGGAAGCGCTGCTTGACCGAGTCCGGGGAGGCACTGGGTTGCTGCGAGTTGGGATAAGCGACGGCCTCGGGCTGATTGGGATCGAGACTGCCGACACCCTGATAGAGCCAGAATTCGACGATTTGGTCGCCGGGGCCCAGGTAGTTTTCGCCGCCGATACGGCCGACATCGAAGAAACGATAGCGGTCGAACTGGTAGTCGCGGATGATGATTTCCTGCTCGTTGGCGCCGGCGGTCAGACGTGAGCGGGCGGTGTTCCCCTTCTCCTGCGAGGCGATCGCTTTCCAGTCGACCGCGCCAACCTTGCCGGCCATGCCGATGCCGAAAAGGCCCTGGATGCGCTCGGAGTAGCCGATGAAACGGGCATCGGAGAGGGCGATGGTGGTGTTGCCGAGGTCGATCGACTGGATGATGTCATCCTCGTCGGACTTGTAGCGCACGATGATGCGGTTTTCCAGATCGGTGGTGCGTCGCGAGTCCTGGTCGACCGAGACGGTGATCTTCGAGCCGATGGTCCCCTCGACGGTGAAGCGGTTGATCTGCTCCATCTTCAGCGAGGGGAACTTGTTCTGTTTCACCGTGGAGACGCTCTGCCCATCGTTCCATTGCGAGCGTCCGGCGAAGGCGATGCGTTGATAGCCGGAGACCTTCAATCCGGCGCCGCCTTCGCCGACGATGCTGGTGACTGCCGACGGCAGTTGCAGGCCGATCTTCAATTCGCCCTGCTTCTGGCGGTCGCTGCGTGAGAGGAGCGTGATGACGCTGTCGTTCCAAACACGGACCAGTCCCTCGCGGCGGTGGAAGGCCTCGTAGGTGCGCAGGTCGAGAGAATCGCGGCGGGTGCGCTCGCCGAGACGCAGATCGAGCGCCCAGGGGTTGACCTCGGTGGAATCCTTGTGTTGCCGGAGGACGCGTCGGCCGGTCTGCGCGACCGGTTGCGCGGTCGACAGACGGGTGGTGGCGGCGCCGCGGCTGGCCGCCAGGTTGGGCGTGGGTGTCGGCGCGCTGCTCACCGGGCCGAGCGGCTCGGCCAGGAGATACATCGTCGGCAACGTGTTGACGGTGTCCGGCGGCGGCGGGGTCAGTTCAAGCGTCCAATAATGCGAGGGGGTATCCGAGGGGAGCGACAGACCCGGGGCGGCCCAAATGGAAACGTCGGCGCGCGCAACAAAGAGCAAGATGGCCAGCGCCAACAGGACCGGCCCACGCGACCGACGACGTATGCGATTGTGCAAATCCAAGCAGTGCCAGTAACGCACACCCACCCTCACGGGTTAGTCCTAATCAGTCGAGTCGGGCGATACGCGCTCCTTTCGTTAATGGTGTCGGCGATAAACGAGCAAACCCAATGCCGCACAGAAGGAAAATATACCTTCTGGGTGCTGCCGTGGCAATGCAACAGACGACACTCCGCCCAATGATACACTTAGCTGGATGATCCGCCGACCGGATGTGGTTCGCCGATGAAACGGACCTCGCTATGCAATTCTATGCCGTAGGCATCGCGGACCCTGGATTTCATCAATTCGGCGAGCGCCAGAACATCGTGGGCGGTGGCGCCACCGAGGTTGACGATGACGTTGGCGTGCTTTTCGTAGACCCCGGCGCCGCCAACCTTAAGCTCCTTGGCCCCAACGGCTTCCAGTAACTTTCCGGCCGGGATCTTGCCGTACTCAGCCTTGGGATCCTCGATATTCTTGAAGTACGAGCCTGCGGAGGGCAGGTCGGCGGGAAGCTTGGCGCTGCGGATGCCAATGATGCGATCGATCTCAGCGGAGATGGCGTCACGATCCCCCGGCGCCAGGCCGATTTCGCAGGCCAGCACGGTCCAGCCGTTGCGGGCGCAGCCCGAGGCGCGGTAGGTGAACTCCATTTTCTCCGGCGGCAGATGCAGACGTTCGCCACCACGCGTGAGGACCTCGACATCGACGAGAACATCGGCGATGGACTTGCCATAGGCGCCGGCGTTGCCGAAGACCGCGCCGCCGACGCTGCCATAGATGCCGGAGGCAAACTCCATTCCGGTGAGCGACTCAGCGCGCGACCGATCCACCAGCGCGGCCAGAAGCGCCCCCGCCTCGGAGTGGAGATTGTTCCCGCGGCGTTCGATCCGTCCGGCGCGGTTATGAATTACCAGTCCACGGATTCCCAGATCGGAGATCAGGACATTGGAGCCGTCGCCCAGCAGCGTGTAAGGAATCCGGTGTTCGCGCGCGACGGTGAGCGCCAGAGCGAGCTGATCGACGCTGGTCGCGGGGAAATACCAGTCGGCGGGGCCGCCGATCTTCAGTGTGGTCAAGGGCCCCAGCGGCACATCGGCGCGCAGGTGCTCGCGCAATGGCGCAGTCCAGGCGGGCCAGGTTTCGGGCGCAGACACGTTGGCGGTTTCCACCGTCCCTCCCCCTTGCGGTGCGGTGAGAGCGACCCGCCGCCGGGCATGCACATGCCGGCGGCCGTCTGTGGATAGAGTCGGAACAGGGGCGCGATCAGTCAACGCCAAACCCGGCCGTGAGCGCAAAACAGCGGAATGGTCCGGTCCTCCCCCGCCGGTGATACTCAGGCGTCCGGGGGATGGTTCGCGGGATTTTCGCCGGAGGCGGCGCCGGGTTTGTCATCGACGGCGCTGGCGGGATGGCGCGATTCCTCGACAAAGTTCATTCGCAGTTCAAAGAGGGCGCGTTCGAGGAAACGCGTTTCACCGTCGGTCAGATTGCCGCGTGTCTTCTGCTGGATTACATCGAGAAGATCGATGGTCTGACGGACCGCATCGAGGTCGCGTTCGGCCTTGCCGGTCAGGGGATTGGCCAGCTTGCCCAGTTGGATCATTCCGGAGGAATGCAACGAGGCCACCAATCCGATAAAGAGGGCGGAATCGCTCATGGGGACAGTATGCTCTGTCCCCCACTCCCCTGTCAATCCCGGCGCTAACGGAAGCGCGTGCAGGAGAAGCGCAGCCACAGCAGGATGAGTATCACCGCGGTGGCAATCATCGCATTCTTCACGCGTTGGCGCGCGGGTTCGTCGAGGTGAACGTTGGCCCAGATGTAGGTCAGGATGATGGCGGGGGCCAAAAGCACGATCCAGACCAGTTGGAAGATGTAGTCGAAAAAGAGCGCCGACTTGAAGGCGGCGGATTCGGAGAGGAGATTGACGGCCACGGCGAGGGCGGCGGCGGCGGCCCAGACGGCCATAATGCGAGCGGTGCTCCATTGCGCCAACGGCATATGACGGACCTCCTGTGGGCGGGATGGATGGTTGCGCTCCAGCGCGCGTATCTTCCAGACAAGTCCCAGGGCGACCAGCAAAATCAAGGGCAGCGAAAAGCCCAGTCCGAGACGACGCACGCGCAGGTCGTGGAGGGCATTC
Organism: uncultured Ignavibacteria bacterium; assembly: GCA_964593585.1. Lineage (GTDB taxonomy): Bacteria > Zixibacteria > MSB-5A5 > WJJR01 > WJJR01 > JACQFV01. The sequence goes on along the minus strand of CAZQIZ010000007.1, from coordinate 91,428 downwards.
TCGCCATGGGCGATGACCCGTCCGGCGTCCGCCAACCCGGCGGCGATCACCGCGCCGAATTTCGTGGTGTCGAAATAGTGGATGGCGGTGCGGGCCTTGATCAAGGCGTCATCGGCGGCATGCATGTCGAACTTGCCGAGGGCGACATTGACGCCGCCGCGGGCGGCGCGGTCCAGCAGGCCATGCGCGGCGGCCAGGGCGGTCTTGAGCGAGTCGAGTTGATCGGCCATGAGGGCGGCGGCTCGGTATCCGGGCTCGCCATCCGAATGACAGGTGATACACATCGAACCGGGGCCGGTGCCGATCATTCTGTCGTCGGGTTCAGCGATGTCGTGGTGGTTGTGGCAGATGATGCAGTCGCCGACCCCGAGTTCAGCGTAGGCGGCCTTGTGCGGGCTTTCGTTGAAGAAGTCGCGGTTGTTGGCGTGGCATTCGCCGCAGGCGTTGGCGATCGAGGTCAGCCCCGGGGGTGTCGCGCCATGGTTGCCGTGGCAGTTGTTGCAGGTCGGCGCGGCCAGATCGCCGGCCGCCAGTTTCCGGCCGTGGACCGAGCCGGCATACTTCTCCTTCTGATCATGGGCGAACCCGTAACGCGTCATCAGGGCCGCATCGGCATGGCAGCCGGTGCAGGTGGCGGCGACGTTGGTCTTGTAGACCGGGCTGCGGGTGTCGGCGATCGGCAGGATGCCATGCACACCGTGGCAGGAGATGCAAGTGGCGACGTCGGTGTTGCCTTCGGCCAACGCCTTGCCGTGGTGGCTGGATTTGTATTCGAGCAACTGATCGACGCGCAGCTTCGGATTGTACTGCTTCATGAATTCGACATCGCCGTGGCAGCGGTCGCAGAAGGCGGGGATATCGACGGTGGCAGGCGCGCCAACGAAACCCTTGTCGAAATCATGCGCCGGCGAGGCATCGCCCTCAACGGCGCCGACGGCCGGATTGCCCCCATGGCAACTGTGGCAGGATAAACCCTTTTGCAGGTGGACATCTTCGTGGATGCGCACTGTCGGGTTGTGCGGACGGGCATCGGTCAGCCGCGAGTGGCAGGTGATGCAACTGGAGGGGCGCGACTGAGCGGCGGCCGAGACGCTCAGCGCCAGCAGGACGAAAAGGACCGATACGGACCGGGTGATGGCGGGGCGCTTTTTCATGCGACGTAGGCCAGAAGGGTGAAGATGATCATGTACGCCAGCACGATCCAGCCGATGGCGGCCAGGAGACGGTTGCGCTCCTCGCGTGCGGCGCGTTTGTCGAGAAACGGCACCAGGATCAAAAGCAGGGCCCCCAACCCGAAGCCGAGAATGCCGAGGAACTCGCCGCTGATGAAGAACACCTGCGCCGGGATGTATTTCAGCGTCTGGAACATGAAGCAGAAGAACCATTCCGGACGGATCCCGGCGGGGGCGGGCGCGAGCGGGTCGGCCTTCTCCCCCAGTTCCCATGGGAAGATCGAGGCGAGGAGCACCAGCACACCCAGCGCGATGGTCCAGCCGACCAGATCGCGCAGGGCGAAGTTGGGGAAAAACGGGATGGTCGGCGACTTCGTGTACTCTTCGCCGATCGGCAGACTCATGCCGTGCTTCTGCACCAGCGCCAGGTGCGCGACCAAGAAGAAGGTGGCGATCATCGGCAGGATCGCGACATGCACGCCGAAGAAGCGGGTGAGGGTGGCGCCGGTGACATCATCGCCGCCGCGGGCAACGGTCAGCAGCCAGTGGCCGATCAGCGGGACCTCGCCCAAGATGTCGGTGCCGACCTTGGTGGCGAAGTAGGCCAGTTGATTCCAGGGCAGCAGATAGCCGGAGAATCCGAAGCCCAGCGACAGGAACAGAAGCAGCGCGCCGGAGACCCAGGTCAGTTCGCGCGGCCGCCGGTAGGAGCGCAGGAAGAAGACCGAGAACATGTGCACAAAGGCGAAAAAGAGCATCAGGTTCGCCGACCAGGAATGAATCGAGCGCACCAGCCAGCCGAAGGGCACTTCGGTCATGATGAACTCGACCGACTCGAAGGCGGCCTCGGCGGTCGGACGGTAATAGACCAACAGCAGAATGCCGGTGACGATCTGGATCAGAAAGCAAAACAGCGTCATGCCGCCGAGGTAGTACCAGAGCGAGTGGCGGTGCATGGGGACGCGTTTATGCATCGCCAGATCGCGAAGGGCGCCGATGCCGAGGCGTTCATCGAGCCAGTTCCAGGCGCGGGTGGTGGCGGTGGTATTCATGCGCGCGAGACAATGATCTGGTCGCCGCGGACGGCGACGCTATACACGGTGAGCGGGGCCGGCGGCGGCCCCTGAATGTTGTTGCCGTTGAGATCGTAGTGGCCGTTATGGCACGCGCACCAGATGCGTTCGAGATCGCCGCGATACTGCACGGTGCAATCCAGATGCGTGCAGATGGCGGAGTAGGCGCGGTAGTCGCCCTTGGCGGTCATCACCAGCAGGGCCGGGTCCTTGCCGAAGCGGAAGATCTTGCCGGTGTTGGGGGCCAGTTCGCCGGTTTTGGCGGCGACCACTTGCGCGGCCTCGGCCTCCGGGACCTGGGGCGGAATGACGAAACGCACCAGCGGATAGACCGCCGCGCCGGCCAGGGCGATCAGCCCGGTGCCGAGCATCCAATCGAGGAATCCGCGGCGGGTGACCGGCGCGCCCGGAGTCTGTTCGACGATCTGATCCGTGCCGCGGTTCACTTCGCCTGCGCCTTCGGCTTGTGTTCATGGATGCCGGCGGCCAGGGCCTTGGCGTAATCGAAGCCCTTGAACTGCGGGCTGCGCGCGTTGTGGCAGCGCACGCAGGTGGCCTCGGTCACGGGCAGAAGCCCTGCGGCGCTCGCCAGCGCCGGGTCCTTCATGGTCTTCATGTTCTTGTAGGCCGAGCCGGGACCATGGCAGGCCTCGCAACCGACGTCAACGATGGCCGAATCAGTCTTGGTCTTGCCGACCATGTGGCATTCGGCGCACTCGGGTTTGGCCTGCTCTTCCGGTTTGAGCGCGGCCCAGGCGCCGGCGTGCTTGGTCTTGGCCCAGGAGTCATACTGGACCTTGTGGCACATCTTGCAACTGTTGGTGCCCACGTAGGAATTGTGCGCTTCGGCCCACTTGAGCGTGTCGGACTTGCCGGGGGGATCACCGGCCTGGGCGGATGAGGCGGTTGCCAGCAGGAGAATGGCAAGGACTGGAATACTCCGCATTGCGAAACGCATGCAATTCCTCCCGGCGCCATTAATGGGCACCTGTTGGGGTTATGGCCCTCGCTTGAGGGTATGTCAGCGCGGTGTCGATGGGCGAATAGATACCGCTTTCGGCATCTATCCTTAGATACGGTCAACCAAAACGAATTCTGAAGAGAATGGTCAAGCGCAAATGCGGCGGGATTGTCAAAATCACTATCCGGACTATTTTCCTCTGTATTGCTACGCTCCGTTCAGCCGGCGTGGAGGTAGCGGGTCCGTTGTCCGAAGCGGCGCGCCCATTCATTCCAGAGCGGAGCGAGGGCGGCGCGCGGGCGGGCGGCCAGCTCGAAGGCGGCGTTGCGCGCCGGCTCGATCAAAGCGGCGTCTCTCAGCAGGTGCGCGACTTTCAGTTCGGGGATGCCATGCTGTTTGGTGCCGAGGAATTCGCCCGGTCCGCGCAGACGCAGATCGACTTCGGCAATCTCGAAGCCATCGTCGGTGCGGCACATCGTCTCGAGACGCTCGGAGGCGACGGCGGTGGGACGTCCCCCCAGCATGAGCACGCACACCGACTGCCCGGGGCCGCGTCCGATGCGTCCCCGCAGTTGATGCAATTGCGAAAGGCCGAAGCGCTCGGCGTTCTCGATGATCATCAGCCGGGCATCGGGGGCATCGACACCGACTTCGATCACGGTGGTGGCGACGAGGATGTGGAGACGGCCCCCATAAAACTCGGCCATCACCGCGGCGCGCTCCTCCGGCGGGGTGCGTCCGGTGACCAGCCCCAGCCGCCGGTCGGGAAAACGCGCGCAGAGGTCATCGTAGGCGTCATTGGCCGCCTTGAGGTCCATCTTCTCGGAGGATTCGACGAGCGGGTAGACGATGTAGACCAGGTTGCCTTTGGCGGTGGTATCGCGGATGTACTCATAGATCTTGTCGCGGACCTCCTCGGTGCGCCAGACGGTCTTGATGGTCCCCTTCTGCGGCGGTTTCTCATTGAGAACGGAGACATCGAGATCGCCGTAGATGGTCATCGCCAGAGTGCGCGGGATCGGGGTGGCGGTCATGACCAGCAGGTCGGGACGTCGCCCCTTGGCGACCAATGCCTCGCGTTGGGCGACGCCGAAGCGGTGCTGTTCATCGATTACGACCATACTCAGATCGGCAAAGGCGACCTTGCCGGTCAAGAGCGCGTGGGTGCCGACGATCAGGCGCGCCTCCCCGTTGGCGATGGCGGCCTGCGCGGCGCGTTTCGGCTTGGCGCGCAGCGAGCCGGTCAGGAGCGTGGGGACAATGCCGGCGGGTTTGAGCAGGCGCAGCAGGTTGTGGTGGTGCTGCTCGGCGAGGATTTCGGTCGGAACCAGAAGCGCCGCCTGGGCGCCATCCTCGATCCAGCGCGACATCGCCAGCGCGGCGACGATGGTCTTGCCGGAGCCGACATCGCCCTGCAGCAGGCGGCGCATGGCGCGCGGCGACTGGAGGTCGGCGGTGATTTCATCGGTGACCCGCCGCTGGGCGGCGGTCAGCGGCCACGGGAGATGGTTGATGATCTTGTTGGCCAAGCGACCGGCAGCGGCGCAGGCGCGGCCATCATGGCGGGCATCGACGGTGGCGCGTCGGACAGCCATTGCCATTTCGAGGAAGAGCAGCTCATCGAAGGCCAGACGACGGCGGGCGGCCTCGGCGCGGTCGAGGGAGTCGGGGAAGTGGGCCTGGGCAAGCGCCTCCGGCAAGGGCAACAGGCCATGGCGTTGACGCGCGCTGTCGGGAAGGTAATCGGGGAGTGTGGCCACCGGTCCATCGAGCAGGGGCTTGATGATCCGACGCAGACTGCGTGAGGCCAGCCCGACTTTCTGCCAGGGTTCGCCGCTGGCATAGACCGGGATGATGCGTCCGGTGTGGGTCAGATCGTCGGCGTCGACATCCTCGAGGAATTCCAGTTCGGGATGGAGAATCTGGGTGTCCTCGAAATATTGCCCGACTTCGCCGGAGGCGGCCAGCACCACCCCCTTTTTCACGACCTCCTGCATCCAGCGCCAGCCGGCAAACCAGAGCAGAGCGATCCGTCCGGTGCCATCGGCGAGGATCGCCTCAAAGCGCTTCTTGCGACCGGGGAGAACCCCGGCGGCGATGATCCGGCCCATGACCGTGACGGTCGTGCCGGGGAGGACATCGCGAATGGCGGCGATGTTGGAGCGGTCGAGATAGCGGCGCGGCAGGTGTAAAAGGAGATCGGCGACGGTCTCGATGCCCTGCGTGCGCAGGAAGCGGGCGCGGGCGGGGCCGACGCCCTTGACGTAGGTGACCTCGGAGGTCCAGAAGTCGGATGGGGTGCGACGTTCCGGCATCGGGAGAAGGATAGAGGGTGGGGGCGAGCCGTGGTATCACAAATACGGGGGCGGCAAAGACGGTGCGTGCAAAAAGCGCACGCACCCTACGACTACGACTACGACTCGAATTGCGGGACGAGCAAACGGCAAATCCGCGTGGCGAAGGCGGCATGGAGCCAGAGGCGACGCAGTGATTGATACGAATCGGCGAGGGCGTCCAGCTCGCCGCGGGTGATCGACATCGGGTCGGCGCCTGCGAAGCAGGACGCGGACGGCTGGGTGAAGACCGGCGCGTCGATGGTGCCGGACTGGATGCAGGCGGCCAGATCGTAGTCAAGAGATTGCCCCTCGGGATAATAGAGGGCGTAGCCGGAATCGCTGACATCGTCCTCTCCATCGACGATGAGACTGATGCGCAGGCCCCAGTTGACCGCCGGGGCGCTGGCGATTTCGGCTTCGAGGCGGCGTGTGCCTTCGGCGGTGAAGGGGAATTCGTAGACGGCCTGCATTTCATCACTCAGCAGGAAACGGATCCCGAGCGCCCCTTCCTCATCGATGTTTCCCAGATAGATGAGCGACCGATCGCTCTCCGGATCGCGCAGGGTGCCGGTCAGATTCGCCGACTGCGAGGCGAGGGTGGTCGAGGAGATGATCGCCGAATCGGCATAGACCTGGACTTCGGTGACGGGGCCGAGGAGGTCGGCGCAGGTGATGTCGATGTAGCCGATCATCTGACCTGTCTGGGGAAGGCCATTGTTGCCGAGTTGGTAGAGATGGAAGCGGGCGGTGTAGTTCGGCACGACCGGATCGGCAGCGCCGACATAGACCTCGCCGTTGAAGGTGTAAGTCTGGCCGCCGGTGCCCTCGGGGAGACACGGAACCGGGGCGGCGGCGAAGGGGACCGGGATCAGCCCCAGCGTGGCGGCGATATCGGGGAACATGGCAGCGGCGCTGGCATAGATGGCGGCATGGGCATCGAGGAAATCATCCTCGGCGGCGGCCAGGGTTTCGGTCATCTCGGCGAAGATGCCGGGATCGGTGCGAGAACTGGTGCCATCATCGCCGCAGGAGAGGATAAGCGCGGCGGCGAGAATCGGGAGGAGTCGGCGGGGCATGGTAGTCCTTTCGTTGCGCGGAAGATAGGGCGGATGTGGGGGTGATGCGCGGGAATTATCGAGAGTCACGCGATGGCTGCCATGGTCTGGGCCCCCGCTTTTCGGAGATGCCGAGCGTAGACGAGGGTCGCGGGGCGACGAGGAGACTTCGGCTCGCATGAGGCAGGAGCGGTGGGTGCAAAGAGCGCACCCACCCTACTACCCCGTCATTCCCGCGAAAGCGGGAATCCTGCCCTGGCATCCATGACTGGACATGCGACGGGCGGGTGACTGCGTGGTCACCCGCCCGGGCATTCTCACGGAGAGATTTACTGATCCTACTCAGAGACGGGCGCAGGCTCGGACTTGCTTAGGTGTTTGCGGACGAAGGCCGGGACATTGAGGTTGTCGGCCTCGTTGCCGTTGCCGGGTTGGGCGAGGATGTCATGCTCGCCGAGATTGAGACTGGTCAGACGGTTGTGTACCGGGATTTCGGGCACAAACATGTCGAGGGCGTTGCCGACGACGCGTACGGTCTTGCGTCCGGCGGGCAGGGTGAATTCCGGTTCCTCGGCCAAGGCGATCTGCGGCTTGCCGGGACGGGCGCCGCCGAAGCCGGTGGCGATCACGGTGACGCGGATTTCATCGCCCAGTTCATGGTTGATCACCGCGCCAAAGATGATGTTGGCGTCATCGCCGGCGGCGTCGCGGATGATCGAGGAGGCCTCGTTGACGTCATGCAGGGCCAGATCGGGGCCGCCGGTGATGTTGACCAGCACGCCGCGCGCGCCGGAAATCGAGACATCCTCCAGAAGCGGCGAGAAGATGGCCGAGCGGGCGGCGATGGCGGCCTTGCCCTCGCCGTCGGCCTTGCCCGTGCCCATGATGGCATCGCCCATGCCATACATCACGGTGCGGACATCGGCGAAGTCGCAGTTGATCAGGCCGGGAATGGTGATCAGATCGGCGATGCCTTTGGTCGCCTGATGCAGGGTCTCATCGCAGATGTTGAAAGCATCGGTCAGGCGGGTCAGTTTGTCGACCACGGCCAGGAGGCGCTGATTGGGAATGCAGATGAGCGTGTCGACCTTCTGCTTGAGTTCGTAGATGCCATCATCGGCGCGGTCGGCGCGTTTGCGTCCCTCGAATTCGAAGGGCTTGGTCACCACCGCCACAGTGAGCGCGCCCTGCAGTTTGGCGAATTCGGCCACGACCGGGGCGGCGCCGGTGCCGGTGCCGCCGCCCATGCCGGCGGTGACGAAGACCATGTCGGCTCCGGCGAGGGCATGCATGACCAGGTCGCGGTCTTCCTCGATGGCGCGGCGCCCGACGTTGGGATCGGCGCCGGCGCCGAGGCCGCGCGTGACTTTTTCGCCGATCTGGATGCGGACCGGCGCTTTGGATTTTTCGAGGTCCTGGGAATCGGTGTTAATGGCGAGAAACTCGACGCCGGTGAGCCCGGCGGCGATCATGCGGTTGACAGCGTTGCCGCCGGCGCCGCCCACGCCGACAACTTTGATCTTCGCTGCCGAGTCCGCATCGGACGCGAATTCGAACGTCATCCTGCCCCCTGTTTTGCCTCAGGTTCCCTGCGAACCTGTCTGCCCGATTAGGATAAAGACTCTGAAAACACCGTCAAGACAAAAATAGGTCCTATAAGTCCCATTCGACCTATATCAGTTGCGACAGCACATTCGACAGTTTGCCGGTCAGACGGCGCACCCCGCTGCGCGTTGCGACCGAGGGACGCCAGGTGCGCGCGGCATGGCGGACCAGGCCGATCACGCCGACATCGGCCGGGCTGGACATCATGTCGGACAGCCCCAGCAGGTTCTGGGGACATCCCAGACGCACCGGCAGATTGAAGACCCGTTCGGCGAGTTCGCAGGCGCCGGGAATGCAGGCGCCGCCGCCGGTCAGGACGATGCCGGAGGCCAGCAGTTCGGTGGTCGGGGCCTTTTGGATCTCGCGCGCCGCCAGTTGGAAGATTTCCTCGAGACGCGGGGCGATGATCGCGCCGATCACACGCCGTGTGACGGCCCGTTCGGGCTGATCACCGACACCGGGCACGGCCACCACGGCCTCCCAGTCGACATTGACGCACATGCCATCGACGCAGGCCTCGGTCTTGATGAGTTCCGCGGCATCGACCGGGGTGCGCAGACCGATGGCCAGATCGTTGGTGACATGACGGCCGCCGACCGGCACGGTTCCGGTGTGACGGACGGCGTTGTCAGCATATACAGCCACGCCGGTTATGCCGGCGCCAACGTCGACGATGGCGATGCCCATTTCGCGTTCACGCTCGGTGATGGTCGCCTCGGCCGCGGCCAGCGAGGTCAAGGTGAGAGACTCAATGGCATAGCCGGCCTGCTGGACGCAGGTGTGGATGTTGCCGACCGACAAGGCGCTACCAGTCACAATATGAACCGCCACTTCAAGGCGGGCGCCCATCATCCCCACCGGGTCTTTGATCCCACCCTGGTCATCGACGATGAACTCCTGCGGCAGGACATGCAGGACTTCGCGATCCGGGGGCACCGGGATGGCGCGCGCGGCCTGGAGAACCCGTTCGACGTCCTCCGGCTCGATCGGCCCGCCGCGACGGGAGACCGCCACCACACCGCGCGAGTTGACGCTGCGGATATGGCCGCCGCCGATGTTGACGTGCAGGGGCGGCATCTCGCCGCCGGCCATGCCTTCGGCCTCGGAGACGGCGCGACGGACGGCCTCGGTGGTGCGTTCCAGATCAACAATTACGCCATTCTTCAAGCCATAGGAAGGGGCGCGTCCGACCCCCACGACCTTCACATTCTCGCCATCGATCATTTCGGCGATGATCGCGGTGACCTCGGAGTGCCCGATGTCAAGTGCGGCGTATACCGGGATCTCGCTTTTCATGCGCGTCCTTTCGCTTGTCTATCCATCCTCTTCCTCATCTATCTGACCGGTTCGGGACGCCCCTTCGCCTTTCCCTGGCGTTTGGACGGAGCGGCCTTGCTTTGCTTTGTCGGGGCCGGCGCCGGGTCGCCCGCAGCGACCATGGTGGAGTCGGCGGCGGCGCTGTCCGGCGGCGCTTCGGGGACCAGACTCAGAAGCAGTTGGCCATTGAAGCGGGCATCGATGACGCAGGGTTTGGCCAACAGGGTATCGCCCTGGGCCAGAAGCCGGGCAACGCGCTGGGCGCGCGCGGCGATGTCAGTATGCCCAAGAATGATCCGGGTCTTGCCGTCGACGGCGGTCGACGTCCAGCCACAGGTCGGATCACAGGTCCACTCGTCGGTGATGAACTCGAAACGTGTGTCAGCGCGTTTGAATTCCGCCCAGGTCGCGGCGGCGGCGCGGGCGCGTTCGGCCAGAGGCGTGGAGCCCTCCCAATCGATGCCGGGGTTCCAGCGCGGCAACTCGGGACGTTCAGCCGGATCGGCCAACAGCGAGCCATCGGGGGCGATGCCGATGCCGCCGTCACCCCAGAGACGGGGCTCATACGGATTCATTCTGATCGCGATGCATCCGGGCAGCTCGATGCGCACCTGCGCGTCGCCGCGGTCGCTGAAACGCGATTCGATGCGGGATTCGGCGTCATCGGGACGGAAATGCAGGATGTTGCCATCGGAGGGCAGCGTGACCAGCGAACGGACTTCCGCCTCCCAGAGCGACGGTCCCTGGTAGCGGACTTCGCTGACGGTCAGCACCGGCCAGAGGTGCGCGGCGATTCCGCCGATCAGCAGCGCGGTTTCGCCCACCAGGACCCAGAGACGCCAGCGGCGGCGGCCAAAGACACTCGCCCCCCGGTCGGGGGCGGCGGCAAGATCGGAATGGAGAATGGTCTCGCGCATCAGACAGCCGCCAGCGTGGGTTTGAGTTTGTCGAGAATCTCCGGCCCGAGACGGTAGACCGAACCGGCGCCGATGGTCATGACCAGATCGCCGGGCTGGGCCCAGCCGAGGACGGCATCGACGCAGGCGTTCAAATCCGGCGGCGTGACACAACCCAGCACGAAGCGCTTGCCCCTGAGATGCTGCGCGATCAGTGCGGAGGTTACGCCGGGCATCGGTTTTTCGCGGGCCGGGTAGATCGGGGCCAGCACGATGCCATCGGCCTGCGCCAGCGCCTCGGCAAAGGCGGCATGGAAGTCGCGGGTGCGCGAAAACAGGTGCGGCTGGAAGACGGCGATCAACCGTCCCTGGCCATCAAGCCAGTTGCGGCCGGCGGCCAGCGCGGCGCGCACTTCGGTGGGATGGTGGCCATAGTCATCGACCACGGTGATGCCGCCCACCGCGCCTTTGATCTCGAAACGACGTCCCACGCCGGTGAATGTCGCGATGCCATCGCGCAGGTGGGCGAAGGGCAGCTCCAGTTCCAATCCGACGGCGCAGGCGGCCAGCGCGTTTTCGGCGTTGTGGCGTCCCGGGAGCGGCACCTCGACCGTGCCGCAGCGTTTGCCGTCGCTGTACAGATCAAACCGGCTGGAGCGCGACGAAACCACCAGGGATTCGGCAACAATATCGGCGGCGACGCCGATGCCGAAGGTGCGATGGGGACGTTCGATGCGCTCCTCGATGGCCGCCAGGGCCGGCGAGTTGGCGTTGGTCAGCACGGTGCCATAGAAAGGCACGCGCTTGAAAAACTGCAGGAAGTTCTCCTGCAGGTCGGCCAGGTCCTTGTAGCAGTCGAGGTGGTCTTCCTCGAGATTGGTGGCAATCGCCACGGTCGGATGCAGCGCCAGGAAGGAGTGATCGTATTCGTCGGCTTCGGCGACGAGATACTCGCTTTTGCCGAGTTGGGCGTTGGCATCGAGATTAATCAATCGTCCGCCGACAATCACGGTCGGGTCGAGGCCGGCCCTGGTGAGGATGTGGCCGATCATCGAGGTGGTGGTGGTCTTGCCGTGGGTGCCGGCGATGCCGATGGAGAATTTCAACCGCATCAGCTCGCCGAGCATTTCGGCGCGGCGGATGACCGGGACCTTGGCGGCGCGGGCGGCCTGGACTTCGGGGTTATCCTCCCCTACCGCTGAGGAGATCACGATCACATCGGCGCCGAGGATGCTTTCGGCCTCGTGGCCGATGACCACCGGGATGCCGAGGCGGCGCATGTGGTCGGTGACTTCGGACTCGGCCAGATCGGAGCCGGAGATCGAGTAGCCGGAGGCCTTGAGGATTTCGGCGATCCCGGACATGCCGGCGCCGCCGATGCCGACGAAGTGGAGTTTTCTGACTCTACGGTGCCACATGATACTTTATCGGTCCTATGGGCCCGATGGGACCTCTTAAGAGCAGAGCTCCAGGACGCGGGCGGCGATGCGGTCGGCCGCGTCGGGCTTGCCCAGTTTTCGGTTGGCCTGCGCCATCTGGCGAAGGCGTTCCGGATCATTCAACAGAAGTTGCGATTGCGCCAGCAGTAATTCACTTTCCAGATCCTGATCGCGCAACAGCAGCGCCCCGCCGGCCTCGGCAAGCACTTGGGCGTTTTGCGTCTGATGGTCGCCGGTGGCGAGCGGATACGGCACCAGGATCGCGGGACGTCCGCAGGCGCAGAGTTCCGAGATGGTCAGCGCGCCGGAGCGGGCGACGATCAGATCGGCGGCGACGAAGGCCTCGGTCATCTTGTCGGTGAAGGCGAAGGTGCGCACATGCCAGCCGGCGGCGGCGCGTCCATCCCACGGCGACCCTTGCGCGCCGGTCTGCCAGAGCAGATAGACGGGCTGTTCGGCGGGTTGATGGAGGCCGCGGGCAATGTTGTCGTTGATCGAGCGCGCGCCGGTCGAGCCGCCGGTGACCAGCAGCACGGTGGCATCCTCGGGGAGATTCCAGGCGCGGCGGGCCTCTTCGCGCGACAGCGTCGCCAGGCGCGGATCAATCGGATTGCCGGAGAGCACGATCTGACGCGCTTTGGGAAGATGGGCGCGGCTTTCATCGAAGGCGATGAAGACGGTGTCGGCGTCGCCGGACAGCCAGCGTGTGGCCAGCCCCGGCAGACGGTTCTGCTCCTGAAGGATAAACGGCAGTTTGGCGTCGGCGCAGGCGCGGACGGGGAAATAGGAGGCATAGCCGCCGCATCCGACGGCGACATCGGGCTTGAAATCGCGCACCAGCGCCTTGGCCATGCGTCCAGCGCGCCAGTTGTGGACCAGCGCCGGGATGTTGCGCCAGAGACGCCGGCGCGAGAACCCGCGCGCAGGAAGGCCGATGTAGCGTTGGTGGCGGGCGCTGATCACTCGTTCCTCAAACCCTTTGTCGGACCCCACAAACACAAACTCGGCGTCGCGTCGGCGACGCGCAATCGCCTCGGAAATGCGGACGGCGGGGATCAGGTGTCCCCCGGTGCCGCCGGCGGCCAACAGGACGCGCATTCAGCCGCCCGTCCTGGACAAGGATTGCTTCGTCGGGCGCGCGCATCCGCTCGCCTCAGGATCCGCGGCTGCGCGCGCCCTCCTCGCAATGACGGTGGTCATCGGCATCACCGTCATTGCGAGGAGGCCCGACGTCTCATGGTCGGGCCGACGAAGCAATCTTTGTTGCGCGGTCTGGGTCATGCGGTGCCCACTCCTATGCCTGCGCCAGACGGAAGCGCGAGACGTTCAAAACCATTCCCCAGCCCATCGCGGTGCAGAGAAGCGATGAGCCGCCATAACTGACCAAGGGCAGCGGCAACCCGGTGACGGGCGACAGCCCCATCGCCACCGACGCGTTCAGCGCGGCGTTGACGAACAGCGACGCGCCGATGCCGATGCAGAGCAGATAGCCGAAACGGTCGGGAGCGCGCATGGCGGCGCGCCAGCCGCGATAGACCAAGAGACCGAAGGCCATCCAGACACAGGTGACGCCGACAAATCCCAGTTCCTCGCCAATGGAGGCGAGGATGAAGTCGGTGTGGGGTTCGGGCAGATACGACATCTTGGCGATCCCCTGCCCCAGCCCCTGCCCCAAGGGTCCGCCGGAACCGAACGCGTACTTCGATTGCTGGACCTGGTACATCCCGCCGGTGACAGTGAGGCCGTCGGCCCACTGATTGACGCGCTCGGTTTTGTAGCCGATGCCGTAGACGACGATGATCGCGCCGATGACGGCGACGCCGGCGGCCGGCAGGACATGGCGCCAGCGGACGCCGGCGGCAATCAGCAGCAGGCCCGATGTGCCCCAGAGCGTGAGCGCGGCGGAAAACTCCGGCAGCGAGATGAGCAGGACCGACCCGACCCCAAGGATGCCGACCAGCACGATCCAACTTTTCCACGATTCAATCGCTTCGCCGCGCTTGGCGAGAAAGGCGGCGGCGTAAACGACAAACGAAAGCCGGAAGACCTCGGCGGGCTGGAGACGGAACGGCCCCAGATCGATCCAGCGGTGGACATCCTTGATCGGCGGCAACAACCGCGCGGTGACAACCAGCGCGAAGGCGATCAACAGCATGAGCGGCGCCCAGGTGCGGAACTTGCGATGATCGATGCGCGAGACGCCGATCAAGAGCGCGGTCGCCAGTCCCCACCAGACCAATTGGCGCGCCCAGAAAAATCCGGGCGAGCCGAATTTGCGATCGGCGAGCATCGCCGACGACGAGAGGACCATCACAGTGCCCAGCGCCATGAGAAACATAGCGGACAACCAGATCCAGCGGTCGGCGGGCGGCACCTTCGACCGTCCGCCGCGGGTGAGCCCGGCGTTGGCCGGGTTGAACAGATCGAGAATGCTGTGGGCAATTGCCACGGTCCTGGTCATGTCGTTCCCCCGCTGGCTTTCGCAAGTTCACGGACCAGGTCCTTGAAGACCTGGCCGCGATGTTCGTAGTTGTTGAACTGATCAAAGGAAGCGCACCCGGGCGAGAGCAGGACAATGTCTCCGGGCTGGGCCAGTTCGACGGCGGCGGCGAAGGCGTCGGCAAAACGCGCCGCGGTCCGGTATGGCAGCCGTGCGCCGAGCTCGACTTCAAGTTTCGGCGCGGCCTTGCCGGTGAAAACCAGCGCGCGGGCGCGTCGGGACAGCTCATCGCCGAGCACGGAGAAATCGGTGCCCTTGTCGAGCCCGCCCATCAGGACCACCAACGGACGGTCGAAGGAGACAATCGCCTTGGCGACGCTGTCGGGGTTGGTCGCCTTGGAGTCGTTGACAAAGCGCACCCCGCCGACTTCGTCGACGAATTCGAGACGGTGCTCACAGCCGGGGAAGGACGTCAGCCCCGGCTCGATTTCCTCGGGGGCCAGGCCATCGGCCAAGGCCATGGCGACCGCGGCGGCGGCGTTCATGCGGTTGTGGAGGCCGGGAGGAATCAGACGGTCGGAGCCGGGGACGATGCCGGCGGCGCGCCCGGTGTCATAGCGCAGGAGATTGCCCTCGACCCAGACGCCGGGTGTGCGCGGCGCGGTCGCGGAGATCCACCAGCGCTGTCCCAAGCCGACGCGGTGGCGGTTTTCCTCGGCCAGCGAGATCGGATCGTCGGCGTTGAGCACGGCGATGTCATCCTCGCGCTGGTTTTCGAAGATGCGGAACTTCATGCGCGCATATTCGGCCAGCGAGCCATGACGGTCCAAATGGTCTGGCGTGATGTTGGTGACCACGGCGACGTGGGGACGGAAGGCGGCGATGTATTCCAACTGGAACGAGGAGACTTCGAGGATGGCGCGCGCCTGCGGCGGGAGCGTGGCGGCGAAGTCGGCATAGGCGTTGCCGATGTTGCCGCCCACGCGGGAGGCGCGTCCGGCGCGTTGGTAGATCGCCCCCAGCCAGGAGGTGGTGGTGGTCTTGCCGTTGGCGCCGGTGACGGCCAGAATCGGCGCGGCGGATAGCCAGAAGGCGGCTTCGATTTCGGAGAAGACCGGGATGCCCCGCTCACGCGCCGCGGCCATCAGGATATTGTCGTTGGCGACACCGGGGCTGGTCACGACAAAGTCGGCGTGCTCGAGGCAGGCGGGGCTATGGCCGCCGGTCTCGTAGCGGATCTGCTGACGGTCCAACGCGGCCAGCGCCTCGCCCAGTTTTTCGGCGGGGGCGGCATCGGAGACAAAGACACGCGCGCCGCGCTCGGCCAGCAAACCGGCGGCGGCCAGACCGGAGCGGGCCATGCCAATCACCACCACCGACGAGCGGGCGATGGTGCGCGCGTCGGGGACGCGTCGGCTGTTGCGGTCATGCGCGGCCATACGTGCGGCGCTCGGAATAATGACGGTGAGTGTCATGGGTTCGTGTCATTGGGCGATTTGGAGACGGGGAGCAAAAGCCCCCGAACCCGTTTACCTGATTTTCAGCGTCGACAATGTCAACAGCGCGCAGATGGCGCCCATGATCCAGAAACGGATGACGACCTTCGATTCGGGCCAGCCGATCAATTCGAAATGGTGATGGATCGGCGCCATGCGGAAGAGGCGTTTGCCGCCGGTCATCCGGAAGTAGCCGACCTGCAGAATCACCGAGAGCGCCTCGGCCGCGAAGACGCCGCCCAGGATGAGCAGCATGAATTCCTTTTTGGTCAGGACGGCGATCGCGCCGAGCGCGCCGCCCAGCGCCAGCGAGCCGGTGTCCCCCATGAAGACTTCGGCCGGGTGCGAATTGAACCAGAGGAACCCCAGGGCGGCGCCGAGGGTGGCGGCGCAGTAAATGGTCAGCTCGCCGACACCGGGCAGATAGGTGATGCCGAGATAGCGTGAGAAGTCGGTGCGCCCCGAGACATAACAGACTCCGGCAAAGGCCACAAAGGCGATGCCGGAAAGCCCGATCGCCAGCCCATCGAGGCCATCGGTGAGATTGACGGCATTCGAGGTTGCGGCCACCACCAGCAGCACAAACGGGATGAAGAAGACGCCGAGGTGCAGCGCGAGATTCTTGAAGAATGGCACATCGGTGTGGGTGGTGGAAAACTCGGGCGAAGGCGGCCAGGCGACCAGCGCGGCGCCGAGCAGGAGCCCCAGCACCAGTTGGCCGGCCAGTTTCTTCTTGGCGACCAATCCCTTCGATTGCTTGCGCACCACCTTGAAGTAGTCATCGATGAAACCGATGGCGCCCATGCCGGCAGTGACAAAGAGGATCAACTGGATGTAGCGGTTGGTCAAGTCGGCCCAGAGCAGGGTCGGGATCAGGATCGAGGCCAGCACGATCAGCCCGCCCATGGTCGGGGTGCCTTCCTTGGCGTAGTGCGACTTCGGCCCCTCCTTGCGGATCGACTGGCCGATCTGATGGCGGCGCAGCGCGGCGATGATATAGGGGCCGATCCAGATCGAGATCACCAGCGCGGTAACGACAGCGTAGGCGGAGCGAAAGGTGATATAGCGGAAGAGATTGAACGCCGAAATCGTCTCGTGGAGCGGATAGAGAAGGTGGTAAAACATGCGCGATTCTCCGGTCGACGATTCCTGTGAGTCCGTGGCGCGGCGGATGCGGCCGCGCGATTAAGTCGTTTGGCCCTTCACCAGCGCGTCAGTCAGTTCCCTCACGATCTCTTCCAAACGTTCCGAATGCGAGCCTTTGAACAAGACAACATCGCCGGGACGCAGCGCCGCGGCCAGGAACGGCGCGACGGTGTTGCGGTCATCGAGGGTGTGCCACTCGGCGGCGCCGGCCGCGCCGTTGCGGTACTGACGGGCGTCGGGGCCGACGGTGACGACGATGTCGAGGGCGCCGGCGGCGGCGCCGATGTCATGGTGGGCGGCGACTTCATGTTCGCCCAATTCGCGCATGGCGCCGAGCACGGCGATGCGCCGGGAGGCGCCGGGAAAACGCCGCAATGCGGCGATGGCCGCGGCGGTCGAGGTCGGGTTGGCGTTGTAGCAATCGGCGATCAGGGTGACGCCGCCCTTGCGGATGAGACGCGAGCGGTCGCCTTCGGGTTTGACGCGCGCCAGCTTGGCGATCATGGCCTCGTAGGGCACGCCGAGATGGCGGGCGACGGCGATGGCCGCTAGCGCGTTGGGGACGTTGTAATCGCCGGCCAGCTTAAGCGTGAAGCGACGGCGCGCCACGGTGAAGCGAATGCCCTGCGACGTCACCTCGACGTCGGCGGCGCTGATGTCGGGCGTATGGGATGGATCGAGGCCATAGGTGACGGTCGGACGATGCCAGCGCGCCATCCAGCGACGCTGGAACGGGTCATCGCTGTTGAGGAAGGCGGTCATCCGCGGGTCGGCATAGTCGAAGAGCTCGCGCTTGGCCTTGGCGATGGCCGCCAGCGACTTCATCTGCAACAGATGCGCGGCGCCGATGCGGGTGACCACGCCCCACGACGGCCCGACGATTTCGACCAGGCGGCGGATTTCGCCGGGGGTGGACATGCCGAATTCGAGCACGCCGATTTCGCGCTCCGGGGCGCCGCCCTGGCGGCGTGAGAGCAGCGCCAGCGGAATGCCGATCAGGTTGTTGAAGTTGCCGGGCGACTTGAAGACGGGATATTTCGCCGCGAGCGCCGCGGCGGTCAGCTCCTTCGTCGTTGTCTTGCCGACGGAGCCGGTGATGGCGACGTAGCGGGTCTTGAAGTTCCGGCGGTAGATCGAGGCCAGATCGCCGAGCGCGGTGAGCGGATCATTGACGCCGATGACCGGAATCGGCCAGTCCTTCCATTCGATCGCGCGTGACTTTTCGGCGAAGATCGCGCCGGCGCCGAGATCGCGGGCCCGGGCGGCGTATTGGTGGCCGTCGGTGTTGCCGCCGGCCAGACAGAAGAAGGCGTTCCCCTTTTTCAGGGCACGGGTGTCATTGGTCGCGCCACGGAAGCGCGTCCGCCCCCATGCGGGGTTGGCGAGGATGCCGTTGGTCATCTCGCAGGCAGTTTGGGCGTCGCAGACAAACACGGTATCCCGGTTGGCGCCGCCGGCGCCGCTGTCAAAGATCGAATGCTCGAGGCCGTGAGCTCCCCCCTGAGCTCACGGCCCCGCGGGTTCAACTCCCATCCCCCCCGGGAGGAGTCGGTCCCTTTGCCGGCGGGTACCCTGCCGCCGCCAGCGCCCGCGCCGCCACTTCATGATCAAGGAAGTGGGTGCGAACGCCCTGAATCTCCTGATAGTCTTCGTGGCCCTTGCCACAGAGAAAGACCGCATCGCCGGCGCGCGCGACGGTGATCGCATGATGGATGGCGCGGGCGCGGTCGGGATCGGTCCAGACGTGCCGTGTCAGTTGTTCGGGTGTGAACCCCTGCTTGACCTCTTCGATGATTGCGGCGGGATTCTCGCTGCGCGGATTGTCGGAGGTCAGGATGATTTCATCGGCCCAGCGGGCGACGGCCTGCGCCATTTCGGGGCGTTTGCCGCGATCGCGGTCGCCGCCGCAGCCGAAGAGCGCGATCAGTTTGCCGCGCACCAGCGGACGCGCGGCCGAGAGCACAGCCTCCAGCGCATCGGGGGTGTGGGCGTAATCGACAAAGACATGGAACGGCGCGCCGGTCGGCACGCGTTCGGCGCGGCCCATGATGCCAGGGAAACTCGAGATGCCGCGTGCAATCAGGTCGCCGTCCACGCCGGAGCCATACGCCCCCGCGGCGATGGCGGCGAGGTTGGCGTGATTGAAGCGTCCCCAGAGGCGGGTGTGAAACGGCCAGGAGCGGCGGTCGATCAACAGGCGGCCATGAGTGCCATCGAGATCATGAGTGACGATCGCCAGGCGCACATCCACCTCTTCGCCGGAGCCGGAGTAACGAATCAGGCGCGCCTGCGGGCAGGCGGCGACGAAGTGCGGGTGGTTCGGGTCTTCGATGTTGATCGCGGCGAACGATCCGGGCGCGGTCAGCCGCTCGAAGAAGAGGCGCTTGGCATCGCGGTAGTTCTCGAACGTCTTGTGGAAGTCGAGGTGATCGCGCGTGATGTTGGTGAAGATCCCGCCCTTGTAGCGCAGTCCCCAGACCCGGTCGAGAATGAGCGCATGGGAGGAGACTTCCATGACGGCGCGCTTGACGCCATCGTCGCGCATGCGCGCCAGCAGACGGTCGAGATCGGGGGCTTCGGGCGTGGTGCGCGCGGCGGGCTCCGAGAAATCGCCCCAGCGATAGTGCAACGTGCCGAACAGCCCCGCCTTGACGCCGGCGGTCTCCCAAACCGTCTGCAGTCCGGCGGCGACGGTGGACTTGCCGTTGGTGCCGACCACGCCGACCAGATCGATGCTGCGGTCGGGGTGGTTATAAAAGCGGTGCGAGATGTCGGCCATCAGGCGTCGCGGACTGGGATCGACGATCACCGGAACGGCGGCATCGACCGGCGCGCCGGTGACCACGGCGGATGCGCCATTGGCGATCGCCTGCGCGATAAACTGGGCGCCATCGGTCTTCTCGCCATGGAGGGCGAAGAACAGATCGCCGGGACGGACCCGCCGGGAATCATAGCAGAGGCCGCTGATGGCGGCGTCACGCGTGATCGTGCGCTCCGGCAGGAGCTCCGAAAGGGTGCGTGTGGGTGCGGCAGTCATGGCGCGCGGCATCGTCGTCACGGACGCTCATCCTCGCTTTCGGCGGCGGCCCAGCCGGCATCATCCGCGGACGGTGTGGCGGCAATCGGCCGGGACAGCGAATCGGCGTGTTGCTGCTCGACCACGGGCGTTGTCACGGCGGGCGCGGATGCCGGCGGCGCCAGTTCCTTCTCGGCGCGCACCTTGGCGGCGTGTCCCATCAAACGATCCCAGCCGCTTACACACCCGGGCGGCAATTCGGATTCCCAGGTATCGTCGACATTTTTCAGACTGTCAGATGGCCAGGCATGCGCCTCAAGCGGACCGGGAGTAATGAGCGGTCCGACAAACTCAAGCAACCGGTCGGCCCAGTCGAGTTGACGGGCCGGCGGTTCATCCGGAGCGGCAAAGCGGGTGCCGGGCACATCGCCGGAGGAGGCGGCACGACGCACGACGTTCAGCAGAGTCGGCGCGGCGGTCAGGCCGCCGTAGTGGATTGGTTCCGGCTCATCAAGAATGACCAGCCCGACGATGCGCGGGTTGTCGGCCGGGTAGAAGCCGATGAACGAGGCGATATACTTGTTCTTGTTGTAAGTGCCGGTCGCCGGATCGGGCTTTTCGGCGGTGCCGGTCTTGCCGGCGAACAGGAAGAGCGAATCATAGATGTATTTGCCGGTGCCGCGTTCGACCACGCCGCGGGCCAGGCGCTGCATGAGATGGGCGACTTCGGGCGGCAGGATGCGTTCGCCCTGCACCGGGATGCGCTCGACGGTGCCGTCGGCGTGTTCAATCGCCTCGACCAGGTGCGGCTTGATCAGGTAGCCGCCGTTGGCGATGACCGAGTAGGCGGCGGCCAATTGCAACGGCGTCACCGCAATGCCATGCCCGAAGGAGCGCTGGGCGATGTTGAATTCGGAGTTTTGCTGCTGGGCGATGCGTCCCGGAGACTCGCCGGGAAAATCGATCCCGGTGCGCTGGCCGAATCCGAAACGGCGGACCCAGAAGTCGAGACGGCCGTCTTCCATCAGATTGGCGATCCGTCCGGTGACGATGTTCGAAGAGAGAACAAACGCTTCCTCAACCGAGATGACGCCATGGCGTTTGTCGTCGCGGATGGGGCGTCCGGAGAACAGGCCGACACCCATGTTGCCGTCGAAGTAGCGGCGCAGAGTCACAACGCCATCGGCGAGCGCGCCGGCGAAGGTGATCAGCTTGAAAGTCGAGCCCGGCTCAAAGACATCGGAGACCAGGCGGCTTTTGAGGATGGGCCGGTTGGCCGGGCGTCCGGGGTCGACATCGACCATGGCGATGATGCCGCCGGTGTGCGGGTCCATGATCAGACCCATGCCGCTTTTGGCGTGGAAGGTGTCGACGGCGTGGGCGACTTCCTCGCCGAGGATCGACTGCCAGCGGGCGTCGATGGTCAGCCGCAGGTTGGCGCCGGGTTCGGGCCGGCGGCCCTCGTTGGGCGTGATGTTGAAACGACGTCCGGTGGCGTCGGCGACAAAGACACCCTCGCCGTCCTTGCCGCGTAAGACCTCGTCGTAATACTTCTCGAGTCCGGCGCCACCACCCATCGTGTCATTGACAAAGCCCAGCGGCCCGGCGAAACCGGGCATGGCGTGCGGGTAGACGCGTTGAAATTCCCAGGTGCCGAACACGCCCGGCAACTGCCAGCTGTCGATCCGCTCGGCCAGATCGGTGTCGCAGCGGCGGATCATCCAGGTGAAGCGGTTGGCGCGCTCGCTGAATTCGCGCGCGACGGCATGGATCGACATGCCGCGCAGCGGACCGAAGCGCTCGGCCAGAACATGCGCCGGCTGCAGACTGTCCGGGTAGGAGAAGTAGGAGCGGACGGCGTTGTTGATGGCCAGCAGGCGTCCTTCGCGGTCGAGGATCTCGCCGCGCGGAGCCGGCAGGGAGATACGGCGGTTGCTCTGGCTGTAGGCCAGATCGCGCAGTTGATCGTCGGCGACCAACTGCAATTGGATGGCGCGGGCCCAAACCGCCCCCCAGATGACAACGGCCAGAAGCAGGAGCACCTGGCGGCGTTTCGCGAACGTCACCGCCAACCGTGCCCGGCGTGTTCCTTCCATCCCGTTCATCAGCGTTCCCTCGCGGCCGTGCACCGTTTCCGGTTTCGGGCCCCGCGCCTCCGTGTGTTGGTACCCCCCGGTCCCAACGGTTCCGTCCTATTCACCAGCGGCATAGGCGGCGACGGACGTGTCGATTAGAAGTGTCCGTTTCTGCGCCCGAGTCGTTGGCGACATCCCCAACTGCTTGACCGCGATGGCCTCAATCCGCTCGCGCGCGGCCAGGCGTGAGCAGTCGGCCGACAGCGACGCGTGCAGACGCCGGAGCACGGTGATGCGCCCCTGCGTCAGCTCGATGGTCCGTGCCATGCGGACCACTTCATAGCGCTGCCACACGCCCGCCGTGGCAACGCAGAAGAGCAGGACCCACCAGGCCGGGCGCACCTTGCGCGCCAGCGAAACAACGCCGCGGCTCATCGTCTGCCCCCCAGACGACGGCGCCGCTCGAAGAGGCGCAGTTTCGCGGCTTTGGCGCGCGGGTTGGTCTTGATCTCGTCAGCGGAAGGACGCAGCGCGCGGCGCAGCGGCAGGATCCCCTTGGGATCGGCGCCGCAGACGCACTGCGGGTACATCTTCGGACAGGCGCATTCGCGCGCGGCTTCGCGCATGAAGTCTTTGACGATGCGATCCTCCAGCGAATGGTAGGCGATGACGACCAGCCGCCCGCCATCGGCGAGATGATCGACCGCGTTGGTCAGCGCCTTCGGGATGGCGGCCAGCTCATCGTTGACGGCGATGCGCAGCGCCTGGAAGACCCGCGCGGCGGAGCGTCCCAGTTCCGGGCCGTGCGCGCCGACCGCCTGCCGGATCAGCGCGACCAGATCGCCGGTGGTCAGGATGGGCAGCCCACGCGATTTTTGGGCGATGATCAGCCGGGCGATCCTGCGGGCGTGGCGCTCCTCGCCGTAGGTTCGCAGCGCCTCGGCGATGGTGGCCTCGTCGGCGTCGGCCAGCCAGGCGGCGGCGGTCGGGCCGGTCGAGGTGTCGAAGCGCAGATCGAGCGGGCCGGCCAGACGATAGGCGAAGCCGCGCTCGGGGTTGTCGAGTTGCAGCGACGAGAGCCCGAGATCGAGCAGGGCGCCGTGGATTTCGGCGATGCCAAGATCGTGGAGAATGCGCGCCAGATCGCGGTAGTCGGCGTGAATGATCGTCACCCGGCTGCCGAAGGGCTCCAGACGGGCGCGCGACCGCGCGATCGCCTCGGCGTCGCGGTCCAGCCCGATGTAGCGCGCGTGTGTGGTCAGTTTCCCGAGAATCACTTCGGCGTGCCCTCCTCCGCCGACGGTGCCATCGAGGTAGATGCCGGATCGATCCGTGATCAGCGCATCCGCGACCTGATCGGCGAGGACGGGCCGGTGGCCCGTCCCCGACTGATCATCCCTGCCCTGCCCTCTTAGAGAGTCAATTGCGACGCTGCCTCCAGGTACTGACGAAAGGTTTCATTGAGCACGAGGCGTTCGCCCCCCTTGAACGCCTCGATGCGGCCCTTCTCCCAGATATTGATGACGCCGCCGCTGCCGGCGATGCGCACATCGCGATGTTTGGGATCGACGCCGATGAGCTCGAGATCGCGGGCCTTGATAAGCAGACGACCCTGAGTGTCGAGGGCCGCCGGGCCGGAGTAATCCATCATCAACGTCGTGAATGTTTCGACATGGGTGTTGCCGTATCCGTATTCCTCGAAGCGGGACTGCATGCGCCGCCATTCGGCCAGCGAGACTATGCGCAGATGCGCGCGCGGAGTGACGTAGTAAAACTGCAGCGACAAATCGCCGGTGGCTTGATTGCGTATGCTGGTCGGCAGCGCGACACGGCCCTTGTCATCGACACGGCCGTCGTGGGAACCGAAGAACCCGGTCGGGAAGATTTTGGACTGGTTCTCTGCCATCTGATGCCACCAAAGGAGGACGACCCACCCCACTGCAAGATCCGCCAGACACTTATAATACAAAGCGGATCAACAACTTGTCTTGTTCAACAGCGGCCGATCCGGCAGAAGATCTCTGCCCTCCTGTGCCATCTTACGCCATCCCCCACCACCGACGCAAGTACTATTTTGATTTCCTGGCAGAGAAAAGTTGCTGTCTCTGAGGACGTTGCGACAGTCATCCAGACTATGGCCCAAAACCCATAGAGTTGGGGAGATTTGGTCTACAAGCGGCACAAATCGCCAGCCAGTAAAATTTCTCGAGACAGATAACAACCTAGAGTACAATGACTTGCAGCGGACGCTTGAAATGTCAGCGTCCTGGCAGTTCCGGCACCCCGCTTGCCCAAGTCCGATGACTGTCCATCACGGGGGGTGATGGGAGCGAGGCGGAGGGGGAGATGGTCCGCGGGCGCAGAGGTATTGCGGGGGTCTTGTTCTTTGTGGTGATGTGCCTATCGGGCGGATGGGCACAGGCACGGCCACGCACCTTCGAATTACCAATTCCAACCCACATAGAAGTTGGCGACATCGGCAGCGTGGCGGGGTTTGCCACGCTGCCCGAGTCGCCGGATGGCGTCCGCGGTATGCCCGGCGAGCCCAGTCTGCCCTGGCTTGTATTGACTCTGCCGATTGCCGCAGACTCTGTCCTGGATCTTGAATTCCTCGTCGCAGACACAATGGCTCTGGGATTGCCGTTGGCGCCATGGCCGGCGGATGTCATGACCAGCGACACCGCCGCGCCCGCGCCGGCGGCGATGCCGAGTCCGGAGATTTATCAGAGCGCTCAGCCCTTCCCCGGCATCGGCTGGCGTCGGGTCCATCGCGGCGATTTCAGCGGCCATGGCCTGACCGGCCTGGTCTGGTGTCCTCTGGTTTACCTGCCCGAAAGCCAGCGATTGATCGTGGCACGACGCGCCACCATCACCATCGAGGACGGTGTTGCCGCCGGTCCCGGCGACTGGCCGGCGGAGACACTGGCGGTGGGAGATCCATTGGGCGAGACTGTTCGTGAGGCGCTCAGCGCGCCGGGTCGCGGCGGCCTCTCCCCTGCGTTCGGAGACACGCCCTGGCATGTCATCGAAACCGGCGCGCCGCTGGGGATCGAGCATGTGATCATCACCGCCTCCGCGTTTGTCGAGGCGGTGCGTCCACTGGCGCGCTGGAGAGGCGCGCGGAGAATCCGTTCAGGCATCGCGACGATCGAGGCGGTGACGGCGCAGTATCCCGGCACGGATGCGGCGGCGGCGGTGCGTGAATACCTGAAGGCGGCGTATGCGGCGGGGCTGCGCTGGGCGGTGATCGGCGGGGATGAGACGGCCGCGCCGGTGCGGTACGCCTACGCCGACATTCCCGATTTCGACGGCGATCCATACAAGCTGCAGGTCTGCGATCTGTATTTCGGCGAGTTGGACGGCGAGTGGGATGTCGACGGCGATGGCATCTTCGGGGAATTCTTTGATGATCGGGCGGAGATTTATCCGGAGCTGTACGTGGGCCGTCTCCCCTACTCGACGGCGGCCGAGGCCGAGGCGGCGGTCCGCAAGATCATCGCCTACGAGCGCGGACCGGAGGATGGCGATTACCTCGTGCGGGCGTTGTCGGTGTCGACCGACCAGTTCCGTGACTGGGATGGCGGGATCGGCCAGCACGGATTGGTGGCGGCAGCAATGCTGCCGACGCTGGCGCATGACCTGTCGACCATGATCGAAGCGCCATCGGGAAGCGACCCCGCCCCCTCCTATCCCGACGGGCCCACGTTTGAGGATGCATTGTGCAGCGGGTTCGGCTGGGTCAACTACTTCGCCCATGGACGCGCCGATGCGTTTGTGGTGCGCTCGGCCGGAATCAACAACTGGCCGCGGGCGCAGGTCTTCTCCAATGGCCCCGGCGGCGATGACAATGGGTATCTCAATCTGGTTGCGCCGAAACCGACACCCGGCATCCATCTTTCGGCCGCCTGCGACCAAGGGGGATTCGATCTGGACAGCCCGCCTTTTTCCTTTGCGGTCGGCGAATCGATGGCGGAGAAGCTGCTGCTGATGCCGGTGGGCGGGGCCGCGGCCTTTGTCGGGCAGTCGCGCTGGGGCTGGGTGGCCAGTTCCTACAAATTGATCCGGGCGTTTCACGAACGTGTCGCCGACCCGCAGATACCCAATCATGTCGGCGTCTACCAGACCCTGGCGAAACTGGCGTATGGGTCCATGCGCGATCTGGTCTTCGGCAACAATCTGTATGGCGATCCGGAGATGCCGGTGTGGACATCGGCGCCGGGCGCGTTGCAGGTGGTGGCGCCGTCGAATTTCTCCGCCGGCGTCAACCGCTGGAATCTGTATGCCACGAGTGACGGCGCCGCCGCGGCGGGTGTGGCGATCGCGCTTTCCATCGGCGACAGTGTATGGTGGCTGGGCGAGACCGGCGCGGATGGGACGCTGGCCGTCGAGGTGTCGTTGCCGTATGCCGAAGCGGCGACTTTGACCGCCGCGCGTGCCGGGGACCGTGTCTGGGTGGACACCCTCCCGTTTTCGATTGTCTCGGATGTCTTTGATGATGAAGATGGGGTGCCATCGGAGTATTTGGCGCTGTCGAACTACCCGAATCCGTTCAATGATGCGACGGTGCTCCTGTTGGCTATGCCGGTGGAAGGGGATGTCCGGATCGATGTGTATGACATTCTCGGACGCCGGGTGCGCGGTCTCTACCGCGGAGCATTGACCAGTGGACCGCAGCGGTTGACGTTTGATGCGCGCGACGATGCGGGAGAAGAATTGGCCAGCGGGGTGTATTTCGCGCGGGTGGAAACCGCGCGCGGCGTGGTGATGCGGAAGTTGGTCCTGCTGCGGTAGTGCGCAACTCCGAGCAATTGAAATGCGTACCAAGGGGCTGAAAGCCCCCTGCTACCGACGCCTGTGAAATCCCACAGGGGAGGGCGAAGCTTCTGCTGAGCCTGCTCTAGGTCGGCACCTGAAAAAGAGCAGGCTCGGCGGAAGCCTCGCCCTCCCGGATGATTCTCTGGTTCCTTCGCAGCCGACAAGGCGCTGAAAGTCCCTTGCCTCGCAGGGGGCGTGCCTCCCCGCGTGAGTCCGCCTTTCATCACCATCGGAAAAAGAGCAGGCTCGGCGGAGCCTCGCCCTCCCGGATGATTCCCTGGGATTAGGGAGTGCTGGGCAGGTCTCAGACCTGCCCCTACAAGGTGTGAATCACAGGATCGTAGGGGCGGGTCTGAGACCCGTCCTCGTCGCAGTTCACGGCACCTTAGTCACCCGAGAAGAACCGCTGCCGCAGGATAAAGTCCCCTTGGCCTGAATCGAGGAGTATTAGCGAAACAGATGGCGGAGTGAGCGGAGGAAGGCGGCTAGCATCAGCGGCGGCCACGACAGATAGGTCAGCAGCAGCCGGAAGGGATGGCGGCGGTGGAGGCGGCGCAGATAGAGGAAATAGGCGGTGTGGCTCATCCAGATCATGCGGGCGCGGTATTTCTTCACTGTGGCGCCGCCGAGATGACGGACCCGCACGGCGGGAGTGTACCAGATCGCAAAACCGGCGGACTTCAGACGGAAGCACCAGTCGACATCGTTGAAGAACATCGGGTATGACTCATCGAAAAGACCGACGCGGTCGAGCGCTTCCCGGCGGATGAGCAGGCAGCTGGCCATCGGCTGGTCGACAGCGCGGGCGGTCAGTCCATCGAAATAACCCATGCGCCAGCGTCCGATGATCCGCGAGCGCGGGAAGAGAAACGAGAGCCCGGTCAGGTCATACCAGAGGGTGTCGAGGCCGGGGAATTCGCGCAGCGAGGGCTGGCGTGTGCCATCGGGGAAGACCAGCATCGGCGCAATCGCGCCGGCCTCGGGATGGGCGGCCAGTTCGGCGAGCAATTGATCGAGCGCGCCTGCGGGCAGCACCGTGTCGGGATTGAGAAGCAGGATGAAGGGATCATCCAATTCGCGCAGCGCCTGATTGGAGGCGGCGGCGTAGTAGGGATTGGCGTCATTGCGGATGATCGTCACCGCCGCCAGGGCGCGGGTTGCGGCATCGACGGTGCGGTCGGCGGAGTTGTTGTCGACCACCACGACCTTGAGCGGACAGGACGCGGCGCCATGCAGCGACTGCAGGCAGGGGCCGATGATGTCGGCGGAGTTGTAGGTGACGATCACAACGCCGATGGAGGTGTCCGTCATCGCCCTCTCCCTTGCCGCGTTTGCAGGATTCGCAGCGCCAATTCGGATAGCAGACCGGCCTGATGGCGACGCTCGAATGGCGCCAACGATGCGGGCGAACGTGCCGCTTGCGTCTGTTTGCTCAGCAGTTGGTCGATCGCAGCGACGGCCGCGGCATGGTCATGCGGCGCGATAACCGCACAGGCGGGTTGATCGCGCAGGAGATTAGCCAGCGCGCTGCCGGCGGGAGCGAGCGCGAGGATCGGTCGGCCGGCGCGGAGCATTTCGTAGATGCGTCCGGGCACACTGACCGCCGCCGCATCGGGATCGGTGTGCGCGATGACCAGCAAATCGGCCTCCCGCAAGGCGGCGACGGCGCGGCGATGATCGAGATAGCCGCGGTCGTCATAGATATCGGCCAGCCCGGTCTCGGCGAGCGTCGTTGCCAAGGACAAGTCCAGTGTCGCTCCGGTGTGCACAATCCGCAGCGGTTGTGAGGGACGCTGCATTCGCCAGACAGCCAGCGCCCGCAAGGCGGAGCGGGGATCGGACAGGCGGCTGAAGGTGCCGGGAAAGAGCGCCGTTGTCTGCGCGCGCGGCGCGGGCGCAGCGAGACCGTCGAAGTCGGCCTCATCGAACCCGTTGCGGATCGTGTGCACAACGGCGGTCGGCGCCAGCGACTGGAAGTGCGCCGCCAGTTCGGGCGTGACGGCGACCACCGCATCGGCGGAAGTCAGGATGCGATGATGCAGAGCGCTGTTGCGGAGACGGTGCACAAGCGTCGGTCCATAGTCATCGGGACGCACCCGCCAGGGATCGCGGAAATCGGCGATCCAGACCGCGCGGTCGCGCAGGGCCAGACCGGCCAGATGGATCGATGGCGGCGGCGAGGAGGTGAGCACGACATCGAACGGGTTGTCCGCCATCAACTGTCGCGCGCGTGTCACGGCCAGACGCGCGAAACCCTTGTGGCGATCGGGAAAATCGCGCCAGCGAGAGAGCGCCGCGCCCATACGTCGGATCACGCCCTGCTCGGGCGCCAGCGCGCCGGCCCGGTCACGCACGGGAATGCGCTCGATGCACGCGCTCGACGGGATATCGTCCAACAGTGAGGGATCGTGTCGGATGTAGTCGGTCGCCTCCGGGGCGATCACGGTGACCTCCCAGCTGAACTCCGGGAGATAGCGCGCGAATTTGGCGACACGCTGCACACCCCCCATGCCCCAGGGGGGAAAGTAGTAGGCGATGAGCAGGAGGCGCGGCATAAGTCTACATCAGTCCGGCGGCACGTGCCGCGGCGATGAATTTCTCTTCTTCACGATCCCACGAAAGGACACGCGCGGCCGCACGGGCATTCGCGGCACATTGGGCATGGAATGCGGCATCGGTGAGCAGCCGTCGTGCCGCGGCCACCGCCTCCGAGAGTGCGCCCGGCGGCACGACCAGCCCGACTTTGTGTTCGTCGATGATATCGCGCATCTGCGGCAGGTCGGTGACCACCGCCGGGATGCCGGCCATGATGTACTCGAACAGTTTGTTGGGGAGCGCGAGCCGGTAACTGAACGAGATCGGCTCAATCAACGCCAGGCCGATGGCCGCGCCGGCAGTGTATTCGACCACCTGCTCGTTGGGGACGGCGTCAAGGTGGTGAACATTGGGGCACGTGCGGGCGGCGTCACGGATACGCGATTCCAGCGGACCATTGCCGAGGAAGACAAAGGCGGTATCGGGCAACTGCGATGCCATGGCCAGCATCAACTCGATGCCTCTCCCCTCCTGCAGTCCGCCGGTGTAAAGCGCGATCGGAGTGTCCTTCGGCAATTCCAGCGTCTGATGCAGGCGGCGATTGGGTTTGGGTGACTGGTAGTGCGGCAAGTTGCGCAACACCAGCGGCGGAGTGATCCGGTAACGCTCGGCGAGGAAACGGGCATCGAGGTCGCCGGAGGCAACGACCAGGTGCGCGCGTTGGATGTGTCGTCGTTCGAGCATGCGCCAGAAGGCCTGCGTGAGGGGGCGCGCGCGCAGCGCACCCAAATGCGCGAAAATCTCGCGAGCATCATAGACGGCATAACCGCCGTTGGCGCGCGCGCGGCGCACCGCCAGCGGCAGTGAGTACAGGTCGGCCGCCCACCAGACACGGGCATGGATGCCGGCGGTGTGCCGGGCGGACCGCCGCCAGCAGCGCACAAATCCCAGCGGGCCGGTCTGCTCGCAGGCGAATGACTCGATGCGGGCATCGGCGGTTTCGAAGAGCGCATCTTCGAAGGCGCCCTGGATCACGCGGCAGCGATTGCCCATGCGGGCGAAGGCGTGGACGATGTTGCGCAGACGGGTGTCGTAGCGGATGTCGCCGCGAAACAGAAAGCAAGCGTCCTCGTTCATCGCGGCCTTCGCCACCGCAGTGTGCTCCGCATGACGCCGTGGGAATCGAACCGTTCCTTGAAGCGAATCAGATTGAGACTGGGGGTCATCGGGTTGGCGGCCCGGGTGTCTTGCGAGACGCCGATGTCGACATACTGGAAATCGTGTTCGAGCGCATGGCGCACGACCCGTTCCATGAGCGCATAAGCCGGGTTGTGCTCCTCGTGCTCGTAGCGCATCATGAGATAGAACACCAACAGGACGCGCGGGTTGGCGACAAAGTTGAGCGCGCCGGCGATCGGCTCATCATCGAGGTAGGCGTTGAAGAGCACAAACCGTCCGGGCAGAAGCTCGCGCAGACGGTGGAGATCATCGAGGGTGTGGGTGGGACGGACCCCGTGGCGGGCCTTGTTTTCGACCAGCACCGGGTAGTAGCCCTCGTAATCCTCGTTCTGCTCGATGCGCAGCTTGGCGGCGCGCTGGCCGCGGCGGATGATGTGGCGCGCCGAGGCAGAGAAGCGCGGCAGCGGGTCATCGCCGTGACGGCGCAGGTCGATCACGCTGGAGATGTAATGGCAATCGTAGAGGAAGCCGCGCCAGAGGAGCGCGTAATCGATGTATTGCGCCAGCGAGGCCTGATAAACAAAGGGCGCGGCGGTCAGCGAGATGTCGTTCCAGCCGGCCTGATTGGCATATGAGAGCAGCGCATCGACCAGCCCGAGGCATTGATCGAAGGAGGCGTCATGGAGGACAAACCCGCCATAGCTGGCGCCGACCGGCGACTCGAAGACATCGGGGGCATGCAGACCGCCAGGGAGCACGCTGATTAGGCGGTCCTCCTCGAAGAACAGCAAGTGATGGAAGTTGAACTTGCCCGCCGGATGGTAGTCGAGGAATTGCTGCAGGTGAAACATGGTGCCGTTGTTGGAACGCGCGACAAAATCATCCCATTGCGCGCGGTGTTGGGGCTGGTAGGGAACGGCGACGATGCTGGACACGCTGGCCTCGTGGTGTGGGGCAAAGGTACGCTGCCGCACGCGCGGCGGCAAGTGCGGGCGGCGCGGCGCGCTTACCGATGGATGACGGCGATCTTGCCGGCGCCGTAGTCGCCTTCGGGGGAGCGCACGACAAAGAGGTAGACGCCGGTTGCGACCAGCTCACCGGCGCGGTTGCGTCCATCCCAGCCGGAATCGGAATCGATCTGCGCCACCGTGAATCCGGCGGCGGTGGTGATGGTGACACGGCTGCCGGAGGGGGCGTTGAAACGGACCCGGTTGTGCACGCCGATTTCGAACGGGTTGGGGTAGGCGACGGTCTGTTCGATGTCGCCGGTTTCCGGGAGCGGTCCCTGAGTGCGCGACACGCCGGAGCGGGTGGCGATCCAGATGTCCCCGGTGCGGCGGTCGATGTCGATGTGGGTGACATGATCGCCAACCAGGCCGGAATTACGCGAATTGTAGAAGGTCATCGCGCCATCGGCCTCCCGCACGACCAGACCGAGCGTGGTGCCGATCCAGATGCCGTTGGCGTCATCGACGGCCAGCGTGTTGACGGTCAGCCCGGCCTCGGATGGCATCTCGACTTCGAAGAAGCGGCGGCGGTCGCGGGCATAGCGGGCCAACCCGAGATTGGTGCCAACCCAGAGCGAGTCGCTTTGGTCATAGAGGATCGCGCGGATGTCATCGGACGGGAGGCCATCGGCGGAGGTGCGTCGGGCGACACGGGGAATTTGGGTCACCGGCAGGCCATTGTCGCAGAGCGGCTCGCGGAAGTTGATCTCGACGATGCCGATGTTGGCGAAGCCGACCAGCACGCTGGAGTCGAGCGGATAGACGACGCCGGGACGGTTGGAGGGGATGCCATCGGCCTGATCGAAACGTCCCCAGCAGCCATGGTCATTCCAGGCAACGACCGCACCGGAGTCGGCGAAGCCGTTGGCGCACCAGACGCGTCCCTGGTAGTCGACGACGACATCCTGCACGACGACATACTCGAAGTCGCCGGGGCGTGTCGGGTTTTGAACCCACATCAGTGAACTGTTGGGTTTTTTGTAATTGATCGCGGCGCCGGGGTTTTGCGGGTCATCGGGGTTTACAAACCAGACGCCGCCGCCGAAGATGCCATACCACACGCCGCCATCGGGGGCGACATCGACCGAGGTCATCGGGCCGCTGGCGCCGGCGGAGATGTAAGGGATGGTGTGCCAGCCGCTCTCATTGAGGAAGGCAGCGCCGCGGTTGGTGTGGGCGGTCCAGAGACGGCCATCGGGGTCAACGGCCAGGTCGGCCAGATCGTTGTCGAGCGGGCCATCGGGCTCAATGTGGGTCCAGCCGGCGTCACCGAGCCGCCAGAGGCCGCCATTGGTCTGACCGAAATAAACCGCGTTGTCGGTGAGGTGAATGCTGGTGAATCCCGCGGCCACGGGCGCGGGCACGGTGCCTTGCGGCGGGACGCGCAAGCTGGGGAAACTACGTGCAATGTAACGGCCATCGGCAGAGAGAAACCAGATGTGGTAGTCCCTGCCGTAGGCGTCGGCGAGGTTTGGCGAATTGACAAAGACGCCCAGACTAAGCGAGTGTTCTCCGGAGTCATATGACACCAGGGAGTACCCCGCAGCGGCGCCGGCCACGATGCGAGACTCCACATCGCCGATGTAGGCGAGAAAGCGCAGCGGTTCGGCGGTCAGTTGCGTCGCCCAATGCCCGCGATCCAGCAGGAACTGATCGTTGACATCGGCCGCGGCCACACCGCTGACGCCAACGGCGTAAAGGATGCCACCGACGACGACGAGGTCGGCAACCGCCGACTCATCCGGCCAGTCGCCGATGCGCGTGTACGATTCCTTGATTTCGCCGCCGTTACGCTGGGTGTCGAACTTGTGCACACCCCTGTCGGAGGCCACCCAGAGGAAGCCATCGGGGCCGGGTGTGGCGGCGTTGAGCGGGATGGGCAGCCCGGCGTCATCCTCGAACAGATAGGTTCGCCAGTTCTGGTCCTGCAGACGGCGCGAGAGGCGGCCATTTTCACCGCCGCACCAGACCACGCCGTTTGAGTCGACAGTCACAAACCGCAGCCGGTTGCCGCCGAGGCCATCAGCGTTGGTGAAACGCGTCTGATTGTCCGGATCGCTATCCAGCAGACGGACCAGGCCGCCGTCGGTGGCCACCCAGACGGTGTCGCCCCGTGATGCAATGGCGTTGACATCGTTGACGTCGGTGAAGTTGGTCCAGGAACGCGGCGTGGCCTGCGCGGTCGCGAACGGCAGCAGAATCAGCAGGGCCAGAAGCGGCGATTTGGCCGGGGGTCTGCGGCGCCAGGTGGGGACGGCCAACCAGAGGATCAACGCCAGCGAGAAGCCGGCGCAGGCCTGGCCGAGCCAGAGGCCGTGGCGCACGAAGAAGGTCATCTCGCCGGGTTTGCCGAGGGGCAGATCCTGGATACGCAGATCCGGGACATACTGATGGGTGGGCTGGTGCATGATTCCGATCCGATCAACGAAACATGAGATGCCGGTGTTGGCGGCGCGGGCGAACGGGCAACGTGTCTCGATCGCGCGCAGGACGGCATGGGCGGCATGCTGCGGCGGCCCGGAACTGAAGCCATACCAACCATCGTTGGTGATGGTAACAAAAAACCGGGCGCCGCGCCGCGCGAACTGGCGGATGATCCCGGGAAAGACAGATTCGTAGCAGATGGCGGCGGCGTAGGGGCCCTTGGGATGCTCGAAGAGAACATACTTCTCCCCCGCCGTGAAATGCGCGCCCCCGACCTCGAGTTTGTCGAGCACCTGGACATAATTCGAAAACGGAATCCATTCGCCGAAGGGCACCAGGTGCAACTTGGCGTGGAAGTCGGGCTGGTAAACGCCGCGGACCAGTTGCACGGCGGCGTTGTAGCGCAGATAGCCGCCGTTGTCGAGGCGCTTGAACTCGAGGGTGCCGACCAGCAGCGGGGCGCGCAGTTCGCGCGACAGATCGCGCATTTCCTTCAGGTAGCGCTGGTCGGCGCGCAGGTACATTGGGGCGGCGGTCTCGGGCCAGACGATCAGCTCGGCGCCGGCGGCGGCGGCGGCGCGCGACTGCGCCTCATAGATCGCCATCGAGCGGTCGACGAAATCGTTTTCCCATTTGGCGTAGGAGTCGATGTCTCCCTGCAGGACGGCGACACGGACCGTGTCGGCGGCGGCGATCTGCCCCATGCGCCGGGCGCCCCAGAGAATCGGCGCCGCGAGCAGGAGCAGGGCGATCACGGTGAAGCGCAACGCCACCCGCCAACCGCGGTCCGAATACTGGCGCCAGGATTCAAAGATGCAGACGTTGATCAACGCGACAAGCAAGCCGACGCCGAGATCGCCGGTGAACTCGGCGATCTGCAGTAGCGGCAGGGCCCAGACCTGGGAAAGCGACAGATTGGTCCAGGGAAAGGCGAGTTGGCCAAGAGTGCGCAGGTACTCGTGGGCGGTCCAGAGGACCGGGAACGTCCAGATGCCGGCGGGGCCGAGACGCACAATCGCGGCGCGGGTGGCCAGGACCACAAGCATGACATACCCGCCGAGCACCGCCACCATGACCAGCATGCCCGCGACCGTAACCCAGCCGGCCCAATAGAGCGTGCAGAAGTGGAAGACTGCGCCGAAAACCCATGCCCGCCAGGCGACCGCGCGCCAGGGGGGCATGCTCTCCCCCGCCAGACCGACAATCCACAGGGCGATGGCAGGCAGAACGAAGGCCAGCGAGCCGAGATTGAAGGGTGGGTAGGCCAAGGCCAACGCCGCGCCGGCGATCACCGACCAGGAGAGCGGGGCGCGGGCGAACAGATCGCGTGATTCGACCGGTGGCATCGCGCAAAAGGTCAGGGAGTTTGGGGCGTGGAGCAAGGAGCAAGTGGATGGGACGGGTCGGGGGCGTGGGCGAGGGTGGCCGGTAAGGGCAACAAAGATCCCAAGACCCGGCAAAGAGCGCCGGGTCTTGGGATGACGGGTGTGTGGCGGGTGGTGGCGCCGGGGTTCGAGTTGACGGAGATAGGCGTTGAAATAGTTTAGAGCGCGGTGTGGTGGGAATCCGGCGTGCATCTTCTGAACGGGGAGGGCGAGGCTTCTGCCGAGCCTGCTTTTCGTTCCCGGGTTGCAAAGAGCAGGCTCGGCAAAAACCTCGCCCTCCCAAAGCATGTGGCCCGCGACGAAGAGCAGGCTCGCCGCTGCGACGAATCGCACTCAGACGAACGGCGCGGCTCGGCGGCTACTTCAGACGGACTTCGCGGGGGGCGGAGATCAGGTGGCCGATGACGCAGGCGTTCTCGCCGCCGTCGGCCAGACGGGCGAGGATGTCGCGCGAAGGCTCGGCGTCGACGGCGATGATCATGCCGATGCCCATGTTGAACACACGGAACATCTCATCACGGTCGACCTGGCCGGTCTGCTGCAGGAAGGTGAAGACGCGCGGCACAGTCCACAGCGAGGTGTCGATGACCGCGGCGATGTTCTCCGGCAGGATACGGATCAGATTGCCGGGAATGCCGCCGCCGGTGATGTGGGCCATGGCATGGATCAGATCGGCATCCAGAAGTGGTCGGAGGATATTCAAGTACGAGCGGTGGACCGCCAGAAGCGATTCGCCGACGGTGGCGCCATCGAGCGCCTCGGGCTTGTCGTCGTAGCCGTAGTCGTTCAAGTCGAAGATGATCCGTCGCACCAGGGAGTACCCGTTGGTGTGCGGGCCGCTCGACGGCAGGCCGATCAGGGTCTGCCCCGCCTTGAGACGGGAACCATCGAGGATGCGCTCGCGCTCGACGATGCCAGTGATGAAGCCGGCGACGTCGTAATCGCCGCTTTTGTAGATGCCCGGCATCTCGGCGGTCTCGCCGCCGATGAGCGCGACGCCGTTTTCACGGCAGGCCTCGGCAAACCCCTCAATGATGGCGGCGACCACCTCGGGGTCCATTTTGGCGATGGCGATGTAGTCAAGGAAGGTCAGCGGGCGCGCGCCGGAAGTCAGGATGTCGTTGACGCAGTGATTGACCAGGTCGGCGCCGATGGTGGTGTGGCGGTTCCAGCGGATCGCCAGTTTGAGCTTGGTGCCGACACCATCGCAACTGGACACCAGCACCGGATCGGTATACCCCTTCAGGTCGAGACGAAACAGACCGGAGAACGGCCCGACACCCGCCAGGACATTGGGGGTGTAAGTCTTGCGGGCCAGTTTGCCGATGCGGGAGACCGCCTCATCGGCGGCTTCGAGATCGACTCCAGCGGCGGCGTAAGTGAGTTTTTCCGGCATGGCTCTCCTCTGGGCCGGACATTAAGGGGAGTTTTTCCGCGGAAGTCAATCGCGAGGAATCGCGCGCGGCGGCCCGGCGGGCGCGTTTATGTGAAGTCCAGCGGATCGACATCAATGGTCAGCGCCACACGGCGACGCGCCAGGAGCGTCTCGTTCTGGGCGCGGTATTCCTCAACGGCGCCGGCGGCGGCGCGGATGTTGGGGGTCTTGATCAGCGCGTTGACATAATGCCTGCGGGCGCGTCGCGGGATGAGGGCCGGCGCCGGGCCGAGCAGTTTGCCGAGGAGGCGGCTTTCCTCCTGCCGTGTCTTCCAGTAGGCGGCAAACGCGAGCGCCGATTCCATCGGTGTTTTGGGATTCTCAGCGGAGAAGGCCAGCAGGATCAGGCGGGTGTACGGCGGATAGCCGAGACGCTGACGGCGGGGCAATTCGCGTTCGTAGAAGGATTCGGCATCCTGGGCCGCGGCCAGTTCGATGAGTTCATGGTCGGGATGGAAGGTCTGCACGATGACCTCGCCGGTGGCCCCCTCGCCGCGTCCGGCGCGTCCGGCAACCTGCGTCAGCAACTGAAAGGTGCGTTCCTCGGCGCGGAAGTCGGGGATGGCCATCTGCTGGTCGGCCCAGATCACGCCGACGACGCCGACCTGCGCGACATCAAGCCCCTTTGTGACCATCTGAGTGCCGACGAGCAGATTGAATTGATCGCCGGCGAACCCATCGAGGGCGGCGGCCGCGGCGCCGACCCTGGCGGCGATGTCGGCGTCGAGACGGGCCAGACGAACCTCCGAATCGAGCGCGGCGAGCATCTCCTCGATTTTCTGCGTGCCGACGCCGCGCAGCAGGAAGTCGACGCCGCCGCAGGCGGGGCATGATTCGGACGCCGGCTGCGACCGGGCGCAGATGTGGCAGCGGTAGGTGCGGTCGCTGGCGTGAAAGGTGAGCGCCAGACCGCAGTCGGCGCAGGTTTCGGTGTGGCCGCAGAGTTCGCAGGACACCAGCGTCGAGTGGCCGCGGCGATTGAGGAAGACAATCGCCTTGTGTCCGGCGCGGATGGTGCGCAGCAGCGCATCGCGCAGGTCGTTGGTGATCCAGCCGTCGCCGCCGCGAGCGGCGCGTCGACGCAAATCGACCACACGCACCGTCGGCAGCGGCCGTCCCTGGACACGCCGGGACAGACGCAGCAACTGGTATTTTCCGGCGCGGGCGTTGTGGATGCTCTCGCAGGACGGTGTGGCCGAACCGAGCAGGCAGAGGGCCTTCTCCAGCCGGGCGCGCACCACCGCCAAGTCGCGGGCCTGGTAGCGCGGCGCCGGATCGGCCTGTTTGTAAGAGTCGGCGTGCTCCTCATCGACGACAATCAGCCCGAGGTTTGGGATGGGCGCGAAGATCGCCGAGCGCGCGCCGACGACGAGCCGGTAGGCGCCGGCGGCGATCTGTTGCGCCACGATGAAACGCGCCTGAGCGGAGAGGCCGCTGTGCCAGACGGCGATCGGTTCGCCGAGGGTCGCCTCGAGGCGGCGGATCATCTGGCTGGCCAGGCCGATTTCGGGCACGAGGAAAATCGCGGTGCGATTCTGTGTCCAGACCCGACGGATCGCTTCGCAATAGAGCGCGGTCTTTCCCGATCCGGTCGGCCCCCACAAGAGCGCGGTCTGGCCGGAGGCCGCATCGAGCAGGGGTTGCAGCGCTTCCCAGACCTGGCGTTGATCGTCATCGAAACGGTCGCTGCCCGGTTCCGCGGCGATGCTGGACGCGGCGGCGGTCATTTCAGGCGGCGGGATCTCGGGGAGGGCGGTCATCCGCCATTCGGATTCGACCCAGCCCTTTTCGATGAGGTGACGCAGTGTCCCGAGCACGGCGGCGCGCTTGCGTTCGGTGCTGTTGAGAATGGTGTCGAGCGTGACATGGCGCCGGGCGGAGAGGATGTTGAGCAGTTCCTGATCGGCGGACGCGAGACGTTCGATGCGTTGCCTGCCGGTGTCCCAGGCCAGCGGTTTGCGGCGGTAGACCAGTTTTGCGGTGCCCAGAGAGGGGCCGGCGGCGCAGGCAAGCGCTTCGCCCCAGGAACTCAGGTAGTAGTCGGCGGTCCAGCGGGTGAGCGCGAGGATGCCGGTGGGGATGCGGAATCCGGCCGCCGGGCGGTGAATGGTCTTCAGGCCGGTGATCGGCCCGGATTCCTTCTGCAGTTTGACCACGATGCCGATGGTGTCGCGTCCGGCCAATGGCGCGACCACGCGATCGCCGACCTGGATGCCGCCGGGCCAGTCCTCGGGGACGATGTAAGTGAATTCCTTGCGCAGAGGCAGGTTGAACGCCAACGAAGCCAGCAGCATGGCGGAAAGGTGCGATGCCGATGCGGCGGATGTCACGGGGGATTGAGGTGTGTGGATCATTTTGTGGTGGTGATGCCGTGGCGCACATGACGGGGAGCTGGGAGTCGAGAGCTGCAGGTGGCGCGAGGCAGACCGATGCCAGTGCGCACGTCGATCCGCAGGCAAAAAGATTGCTTCGTCGACCCGATTCGCCTGCGGCGATTCGGGCTCCTCGCAATAACGGTGTGAGTCGGAATGCGAGACTCCTGATGATTCTGCGGCGGTTTGGGCGCGTGTGCAGACACCGCCACATGCGCCGGTCGCGTGTGAATGGCGATAACTTCTCCCGTCATTGCGAGGAGGAGTCCGCCGAAGGTGGACGACGACGAAGCAATCTTTGTTCCGCCCCGGCACTCCGTCGGAGCGCCCAACAAACAGGGGCGGGTCAGCGACCCGCCCCTGCGTGGATTGGCGTGGGATGCGACGGCTACGGGCACTTCGGGGCCCACTCGCGCAGTTCATCGACGCGGTTGAGCTGGGCCAGCGTGACCTTCATCATCTTGCAGAGGGCCTGATCATCGGGGAACAGTTCGGTGCCCTTGCGCAGCGCCCCCTCGGTGCTGCCCCAGATCGCGTTCTGATCGAAGGCGCCCGGCTGGGCGTTGATGATCTCCCAGACTTTGTTGAGCGTGGCGCCCTGTCGGGCGGCATCTTCTTCCA
This sequence comes from uncultured Ignavibacteria bacterium, assembly GCA_964593585.1. Lineage (GTDB taxonomy): Bacteria > Zixibacteria > MSB-5A5 > WJJR01 > WJJR01 > JACQFV01. Next base: position 51,628 of record CAZQIZ010000007.1, on the reverse strand, counting down.
GCTGCGTGTCGACAGCCAGACTGGCCACCGAGTAGTAGCAGATGCCCAGGAGCCGCCAGGTCTCATGGTCCTTCTCATCCAGTTCGACCACTTTCTTGAAGCGCGGGATGGCGCGAGCGAAGTTCTCCAGCGACGACTCGAGGAAGCTTAAGCGCGTGGCCTTGGCCGGCGAATTGCGGCCGTCGCGCTCGACCACCTTGGTGGCCGCGGCGATCGAGTCCTGCAAACGGACGGCGTTGTTGTAGTAGAAGATGCCGAGGTTGTACCAGGTGTCCTTGTTGTTGGGGTCCTCGTTGACTGTGATTTCCTGCCACTTGTAGGCCTCGGTCTCGTTGCCCAGGCGTGAGAAGATGTCGGCCAGGGTCACGATCGAGTTGATGTCCTTGGGGAAGAGACCGAGGTAGCGCCGGTTGATGGCGAGACACTCCTGCCATTTCTGGGCATCGTAATAGCCGGCGCCCAGCGAGCGCAGCAGGTTGTTGTAGCGGTTGCGCTTTTCCTCGTTGAGCTTTTTGTACTTCGCCTCGAACTCCTTCCACGCCTCGGTCTTTTCGCCCTGGCCTGAAAAGAAGACGGTGGTGTCATACCAGTTGGTGGTCGAATCGAGGAACTCGTAGCGGTGGAACAGCGACTCGGCGCGGACGAAATCGGACAGTCCGGAGGTGTTGTCGCCCATGCGCTGGAGCACGATGCCGCGGGTGGCATAGGCGCGGAAGTCATCGGGACGCAGCAGCGTGCAGTGACGCAGCGCTTCGATGGACATCTTGCGGACCTTTTCCACCACCGTGCGCATGCTGTCGGCCTTGGCCGAGTCGGCCTGTTGCTGGGCGATGTCGGCCAGCGAGTCGGACTGCGAGAGGAGGTTGACGCCGCGGTTGAAGCGGTCGAGCCATTTGGAGTCGATCAGTTTGCCGATGTCCTTGCCCTTTTTGGCCCAGTCCTTTTCGCCTGCGAACTTGCGGGCCAGCGCATACTCGGCCATCATGCTGTCGATCTCGTCGCGGGAGGCCCAGACCGTTCCCAGGAGCAAATGCACTTCGAAGTTTTCGGGGTAGTGCTGGCGCGCCATCTCGAGGTTGCGTTGCGCGCGGTTGTATTCGGGCGGGTTGGTACCCAGCGCGATGCGCGCCGAGCGCAGGTACACATCGACCGGCTGCACGATTTCGGTCTGCGGCTGGGCCCGGAGCATGGACGCAAGCCCCAGGGTCACAAGCGCCGTCAGCAAAATCACCCGTCGGGTGGTCATCGTCATTGCCTCCATCTGGTTATACACCCGGCCCGATTCGAAGTGCGGCCGGAAGCCCACCATTATAGGGTTAAGCCTCACGGTTTCAAGGACATTTTGACAGTTCCGCCCGCCGGTGCGCGGTTTGTGTCAGTCGTCATCGTCGGCAAACCTACCAGGTCCGGCGCGCGGTGTAGGTCAGCACAGCTTCACCATCGGCGGGCACGGTGATTTCCCACTCGGCCTTGGCTGCGTCCTTCTTGGTGTGCTTGTGCGACTCCTGCACGATCCGCCAGTCGCCGTAGTTGCGCTCGATCACCGTGACCACGACCGTTTCGGTCTTGTGGTTGCGCAACTTGATCTCGAAGTCCTCTTCCGAGACCCGGCTGGAGATGTTGCGCTGGGCGGTCTGCACCCGTTCGCCGACGATGTCGAAGGCGTTGCCGAGGAAGGCGCGGACCTTTTCGTCTTTGGGTGTGTGGTCGATCTGGTCCTCGCCGACGAATTCGAGGGAGCCATCGGTGTCGGCTTTCATGACGCGGATCGTGCCGCGCGGCAGCGGAATGCCGAGGCCGGCTTCCTTCGAGTTCACGAATTCCATCGAGACGCGGATTTTGGTGTTGTCGCGCGCGCCATCGTAGGTGAAGATCTTCTGCGCCTTGACCCGCGCCGGGGCAAACAGCGACAACTGCTTGATCTCGTTGTCGCGGACGGTGGCGGGGCGGTCGAGGGTATAAAGATGGTATTCAAAGAACGTTCGCTCCTCAAAGCCGGCGGCATCGGCGTAGGCGAGCATCTCCATCGCCGCCTTGCCACGCGGCATCGGGGGACGCACGCGGTTGACATCGCCGGCGATCAGCTTGATCGCCGCCTCCTCATAAGTGGCGCCCGAGTGGTTGTCGATGGAGACCCATCCGGACAAATCGAGCGCATCTTCGGTGGCGGCAATGTTGGCGACATACTGCGCGTTCCAGTTGATCTGTGATGTCAGGTAACGCACCTCGGAGGCATGTTTGCCTTCGAGGTTGGAGTTCAGCTTCCAGACCAGCGTGGGGCGGGTGATCAACCCCTCGGGCAGTGAAGGAAAGCTCAAGTCGACGATTTCGGTGCGGCTGATGATCACCAGCCCGCCATCGGGCAGACGCAGGGTCAGCGCCGCGGGATCGGCGGCCAACAGCACTCCCTCATGGACCTTCCCCTCCTTATTCATCACGCGGATGGTCTTGTCGATGTACTTCTCCAGGATCTTTTCGGAGGAGACCAGGTCGTAGCGATAGTTCTGTTCGAGGAGGATGACGTCGCCGGGCGAGCGGACGGCCGAAAACGACACCGAGGTGGCATCGATGGCGGAGGCGACGTCGGTGAAGGCCAGATCGAAGATGCCGCGTTGGTAGTCGAGCTCGCGGGTGTCTTTGACCAGTGCGAGATTGTCGTTGTAGATCGTGATCTGCACGCCGGCGGCAACCGGCGTCACCTGGAGCCAGCCGACGAGCGCGATGGCGATGATGAGGCGGCGCATGACCCTCCCCCTGACCGGGCTTGTGGATGTCCCGACGGCGCCCGCGCGGCGCCGCGTGGCGATTCGCTGTCCATTCACAGGGGTATTACAAACGAAAGCGCGATTTGTTGCAAGTGGAATTGCGGCGTGGCGGCAAGGGGCTGAAAGCCCCTTGTCCGGCGACGGGCCCGGCGCGCCATTGCAAATCGGTTTCCCAATTCGTAGAAGCGGCTCTTGAGCCGCGTCGCCAGCCACCGCATTGCAGTTCGTGTGTGGTGATTGCGCGGCGGGGGAGCTCAGACCTGCCCCGGCGCATCACGATGAGGATTTGGCGACATATGGGGGCGTGGTTACCAGCCGACCAGCTGCTCGAGGTTGGATTCGAGCTTTTTGACCATCGCCTCGAAGTTGTCGCGTTTGGCCTTTTCCTTATTGACCACGTCGACGGGCGCGTTGGCGAGGAAGTCGGCGTTGGAGAGTTTCTTGTTGATCCGTTCCAACTGTTCGGTGTTGTGCTTGAGTTCCTTTTCCAGCCGCTTGCGTTCCGCCTCCAGATCGATCAACCCCTCGAGCGGGATGATGATTTCGGCGTCGCGGATGACGGCGGTCGCCGACGGGATCGGCTTCTTGATCTTCTTGTCGACGGTCAGGTTGCCGATTTTCGCCAGGGCGCGGATGTTGGCCTCCAGATGCTTCAAACTGGCCAGGAGGACATCGGTGTCGACCTTGACGATGCAGTCGATTTCACGTCCGGGCGGGATGTTCATCTGCGAGCGAATGCCGCGGATACCGACGATGACATCGAAGGCATGCTGCATCTCATCGTCCAATTGGCTGTCGAGTCGCGCGGCATCGGCGGTCGGCCAGGGGGCGACGGCGACATGGGCGGGCGCATCGGTCAAAAGCGGACGCATGGTCGCCCAGAGTTCCTCGGTCACAAAGGGCGCGGCCGGATGCATCAGCCGCACGATGTGGTGCAGGACATGCAGCGACACCGCGCGCGCCACCTCCTGCTCCTCGGGTGTACCCTTCTGGAACCGCTGCTTGACCAGCTCGAGGTACCAGTCGCAGTAGTCGGACCAGACGAAATCATAAAGCGACTTGGCGGCGGCATTGAACTTGAACTCATCGAGCTGCCCGGTAACGGTCTCGATGGCGGCGGCCAGACGGCTTAAGATCCAACGATCGGCCAGGTGGAGTCGCTCGTCGGGAATCGTCAACGCCAGCGGGCGCGGCCGGGGATCCTCGCCCTGATTGGCCAGCACCAGACGCGAGGCATTCCAGAGTTTGTTGGCGAAGTTGCGTCCCAGTTCAAAGGTGGAGGGCCCGACGTTGGGATCCTGACCTTCGGGCGCGGCCAGGACCAGCGACAGCCGCAGCGCGTCGGCGCCGTGTTCGGCGATGACGTCGAGCGGGTCGATGCCGTTGCCCAGCGACTTCGACATGCGCCGTCCCTGCGCATCGCGCACGGTGCCGTGGATGTAGACATCCGCGAACGGAATCTCGCCCATGAACTCGCAGCCGGCCATCACCATGCGCGCCACCCAGAGGAAGATGATCTCGGAGGCGGTAAAGAGCGAATCGGTCGGATAGAAGGCGCGCAACTCATCGGTCTTCTCCGGCCAGCCGAAGGTCGAAAACGGCCAGAGCCAGGAGGAAAACCAGGTGTCGAGGACATCCTCATCCTGACGGTAGTCGCCGGAGGGGGGTGTGGCGCCGACATACACTTCATTGGCGCCGTTTTTGTACCAGACCGGGATCCGGTGCCCCCACCAGAGTTGGCGGGAGATGCACCAGGGACGGATGTTCTCCATCCAGTGCAGGTAGACCTTCGACCAGTGCGGCGGATGGAATTGGATTTTCCCGTCGCGCACCGCGGCGATCGCCGGCGGCGCCAGTTCGGACATTTTCACGAACCACTGCTCGGAGAGGAAGGGCTCGATGATGGTGTTGCAGCGGTAGCAGACCGCGGCGCCGAGCTTGTACGGCTCAATCTTGTCGATCAGACCCTGGGCTTCAAGGTCGCGAACGATGCGTTTGCGGGCCTCGTAACGGTCGAGCCCGGCATAGGGCCCGCCTTCGGCGGTGATCTTGCCTTCCTTGTCGATCACCTTGACGGTCTCGAGATTGTGGCGTCGGCCGATTTCGAAGTCGTTGGCGTCATGCGCGGGCGTGACCTTCATCGCGCCGGTGCCAAACTCCATGTCGATGTAGGCGTCGCCGACCACCGGGAGGATCCGTCCGATCAGCGGCAGGACCGCCCGCTTGCCGATCGACTTGGCGTGGCGCTTGTCCTTCGGATTGACCGCGATGCCGGTGTCGCCGAGCATGGTCTCGGGACGGGTGGTCGGCACGACGATGTAGCCGGACTTGTCCTCCAGCGGGTATTTGATGTACCAGAGACTGGAGTCGCGGTCCTCGCGCTCGAGTTCATCGTCGGAGAGCGTCGTGCCGCAGCGCGGGCACCAGTTGACGATGTAGGTGCCCTTGTAGATCAGGCCCTTGTTGTAGAGGCGAACAAAGACTTCCAGCACCGCGCGTGAAAGCCCCTCGTCCATGGTGAAGCGGGTGCGCTCCCAGTCGCAGGAGCAGCCCATCAGCCGCAATTGGCGCAGGATCGTGTCGCCGTTTTTCTTCTTCCAGTCCCAGACGCGTTGAAGGAACGCGTCGCGTCCGAGCCCCTCGCGGGTTTGGCCATCCTTGATGACCTGCTTTTCGACCACCACCTGCGTGGCGATGCCGGCATGATCGATGCCCGGAAGCCATTCGGTCTCGAATCCGGACATGCGCTTGTAGCGGATCATGATATCCTGCATCGTGTTGTTGAGCGCATGACCGAGGTGCAGGACGCCGGTCACATTGGGCGGCGGGATGACGATGGTGTATTTCCGCTTGGCGGACTTCGGGTCGGCGTGGAAATAGCGGTTCTGTTCCCACGCCTCCAGCCATTTGGCTTCGGAGGATTTGGGGTCGTAGTTCTTCGGCAGTTCGATCTTGCTCATAATGTCCCATCTTCGGCCCGCCACCGGCGCGTCCGTTGACCGTGCCCGGCCAAATCAAGTTGCTGAAGTTATCGACAAAAGCGGATGGGGTCAACAGGCCGTCGAGCGAACACGAGGATGGCCCGTCCGGTTCGCGAGTAACAGGAGGTCGGACATTCTTGTCTGACCTGCCATCGCCGACTGGGGGCGGCTTTCTTGCCCCCGAGCGGCGATGGCATTGCGCGGAAGGGGTGCCCTGCCGCGGTCGGGCGAACACAAGGTTCGCCCCTACGGGGTCAGGGTCGCTTGAGAGCAATTGTGTACGCTTGAAGAGTCGCCTCGTTCGGCGGGTCATAATGCCGACCCGCACTCACGAGGCGATGGACAGACAGGAATGTCTGCCCTCCTGTTGGTGGGTTTTATGGGATGTGAAAACCGTGATGAAGAACTGGGATGCCATTCGATGCGAATGTCACAATCACGCGCGCATGACACAAAATGCCGCCGCATCTGCGGCGATCAGCGCAACCGCCCGTACCATGCGACGAGATGGCGGACGGGGCGAACAATCAATGTCTGAGTGTCTCGCGACGCGAGACGGCCGTGGTCGTGGCATTGTTGGTCCTGCTGGTGATCGCGCAGGTGACTTACTTGTGGGCGTTCAGCATCGATGATGTCGGCATTTCGTGGCGGTACGCGCATCATCTGGCCGACGGCCATGGGTTGACTTGGAATCTGCAGGGCCCGCCGGTTGAGGGGTATTCGAATTTTCTGTGGGTCATCCTGCTCGCGGTGCCGGGGTGGCTGGGGTTTGAGATTGAAACCTCGGCCAAGGTCATCGGAGTTGAGTGCGCACTGGCAACGCTGATTCTCTTCGTGCTGATGCTGCGCCGTCTGTTTGGATCCAGCCGTTTCTGGTGGGCGCCGGCGGCGATTGTCGCGGTCATGCCGGAGTGGATCGCCTGGACGGTCAGCGGGTTGGAAATTGCGCTGTTTGGCTTCTTCGCGTTGTTGGCCACTCATGCGATCATTCCCGGCGTCTCTGGACGCACCTGGCGGTTGAGCGTGGCGATGGCGGGGTTAACCCTTACGCGCCCGGAGGGGTTTGTGCTGGGCGGCGTGATTCTGGCGGCGTATGCGCTCCTCGGGGGCAGCGGGCTAAAGGCGCGCTGGCGGATGGTCGCTGCGCCTTTGGCGACGCTGGCGCTGACGCTGTCGGCGCTGGTCGGTTTTCGCCTCTTCTACTTCGGTTATCCGCTGCCGAACACCGTCTACGCGAAGTTCTCCTCAGCGCTGCCGTCGCTGAAGCAGGTCGGGCAGTGGTTGGTGTTTGTGCTGCCCTATCTTGTGGCCGCGTTGGTGATCCTGCGCAAGGGGGTCTCGCCGGCGCAGCGGCTGGTCATCGGCACCGCGCTGGTGGCGGTGGCGGCGCATACGCTGGCCATCCTGCCGGTCAACCCGGTGATGAACCATCTGCACCGTTACCACGTCGCGCTGCTGCCGCTATGGATGCTGGCGTTGCCGGTGGCGCTGGCATGGCTGTGGACGCGACATCGGGCGGCGGCAACAGTCGTCGTGGTCGCACTGACCGTATGGGCGGCGCAGGGTTGGCCGACGGCGCGTCATTGGGCGGACGCGGCGGCCTACCGGCACAAGATCCAGCGTTGTGTGGTGGCCGCGCTGGCCGAACTGCCGAACAATCCGACGGTGGCGATGTTCGACGCCGGGCTGATTCCCTACTGGAGCGATCTGACGACGATTGACGCGGGAGGACTCTGCGATGTCGAGATCGCGCGTTCCACCTCGCCGCAGGCGGAGGTCATGAAACGCGCTCCGGCGGTGTATGTCACCAGCGTTGAATCGATGACCTTGGGTTTTGAGCAGCCGCTTCTGGGCGCGGACAAGTGGATGTACCAAACCGGCAACTTCGCGCGGGTGTACCGCCTGTGGCGTCCGTGCATCGGTTCCGGCCGCCCGGAGGGGGCCTACGACTACGCCATCCTCGTGCTGGCCCGCTGGGCGCGCGACAATGAGGTGCGGATCCCGGAGCGGCGGGAATTCCGCGATCTGGCGCCATCGCCCGACGGTCAGGCGATGACCATGGCCCGCGGACAGAGTCCCTGCGAACGCGCTGCCGATTCGGCCAGCCGGGTTCCCCCTTACGGCCCACCCTTGAGCGTCCCCGACACCACCTCGGCGCTCTAACCACGGCCTCTCCCGTCCCCAATACGGATTCCGCCGGTCCCCTTTCCGGGCAAAGCGGACCGGTTGCCTCGGGAATGATGATCACGTAAAATGCGGTCGGAATGCCCGACCGTACCACGACCTCGGACAACGTTTCGCCGCCCCGCCCGTCCTCTTGGATGCTGCCGCTTTTGCTGGCGCTCCTGGTGGTGGGCGTGCAGGGGGCGATATTGTGGGATTTCAGCATCGATGATGTCGGGATCTCGTGGCGCTATGCGCGTCATCTGGCCGATGGACACGGGCTGCGGTGGAATCTCGAGGGGCCGTCGGTCGAGGGATATTCGAATTTCCTCTGGGTTATTCTGATCGCCATTCCGGGCGCGTTCGGGATGGACATCGCCGTGGCTTCGAAGATTCTCGGCTTCGCGCTGGCGTTGGCCAACATCGCGCTGTTCGCCATGGTCCTGCGTCGGCTCTTCAGCGGGTACCGTCTTTGGTGGACGCCGCTTCTGGTAGTGGCGGTCACGCCGGAATGGACGGCCTGGTCGTTGAGCGGGCTGGAGATTGCGCTGTTCGGCTTCTTCCTGCTGCTTGCGCTTGGGGCATTCACGCTCACATCGCCGCGGCGCGGCTTCGTGCTGGCGGCGGCGTGCGCCGGTCTGACGTTGACCCGTCCGGAGGGATTCGTCGTCGCCGGGTTTATCCTCGGAATGTGGATCCTGCTGATGCGAGGCGAGTCGATCGGCGCGCGTTGGCGGATGGCGCGTTTGCCGTTGCTTTCCTGGCTGTTCACGCTGGCGGGGCTGGTGGGGTTCCGTCTGTGGTATTTCGGCTATCCGCTGCCGAACACGGTGTACGCAAAATTCTCGACTTTTCTGCCATCGTCAGGACAGGTGGGGCAATGGATGATGTTTGCGCTGCCGTTCATCGCGGCGTGGGTTGTCGTGGCGGCACTCCATCGACGGCATCGGTTCGGGCATGATCTGATTCTGCCGTTGGCGGTGGCGGCCCTGTGCGCGGCGGCGCACACATTGATGATCTTGCCGGTGCACCCGGTGATGAACTTCCTGCACCGCTATCATGTGGCGCTACTCCCCTACTGGCTCCTGGCGCTGCCGCCGGTGATGGACTGGCTGGCGCGGCGTCGGCGGAGAACAGCGCTGGTGGCTGCGCTCGCGCTGATCCTCTGGTCGGCGCAGGGGTGGCCATCGGTGCAGCGGCGGTATGAAGTCGAAATGTACCAGCAGCGGGTGCAGCGGTGCATCGTGGCGGCGTTGCGCGAATTGCCGGGGCGTCCGACGATCGCCATCATCGATGCCGGGCTGATCCCCTATTGGAGCGATCTGCCCACCATCGATGTCTGGGGGCTTTGCGATGCCGAGATCGCGCGCGAGAGTTCGCGGCAGGCGGCGGTGATGAAGCGGGCGCCGGCGGTGTACATCACGACGGTCGACACGATGGTGGCCGGCTTCGAACGGCCCCGGTTGGGCGATGACAAGCTGATGTACCAGTCCGGGAACTTCTCGTCGGTGTACCAATTGTGGCGGCCCTGTAACGGCGGGCCGCGGCCATCGATTTCCTGTTATGACTATGCCATCCTCGTGCTTGCCCGATGGGCGCGTGACAATGGAGTGCGGATTCCGGAGCGACGGGAGTTCCGCGGGATGACGGCGGCGCGCACGTCGGGACGTCCGTAGCCGCGCGTTCGCCCGCCCTACACGGGACGTGCGTCGAAGGTCAACAAAGATCCCAAGACCCGGCAGAGAGCGCCGGGTCTTGGGATGACGGAGTTCTGGAATGAGATGATGGCGGGCGGCCGGGGCGGATCTCAGCCCCGCTCTCATCGGCACCTCGACCGGGACAAGGGGCTTTCAGCCCGTCGGTGGCGTGCGGCAATGGATTTGACGATATTGGCGCATGGCCAAGAGACGGAAATACTCGTTCGATGATCTGGTGGGAATCATGGCGCGGCTGCGCGGGCCGAAGGGATGCCCGTGGGACCGTAAGCAGAACCACCAGACGCTCCTCCCCTACCTCATCGAGGAAACCTACGAGGTGGTCGACACGCTGCATCGCCGCGACTACCGGGCCCTGCGCGAGGAGCTGGGCGATCTGCTCTTGCAGATTGTCTTCCACGCGCAATTGGCGCACGAGCGGCGGCGGTTTGACATCGATGATGTCAGCGACGTGATCTGCCGCAAGTTGATCGCGCGGCATCCGCATGTCTTCGGCAGCGTGACTGCCCGGACCGCCGATGACGTGCTCAACAACTGGGAGAAGATCAAACTCGCCGAGAAGAAGCAGAACGGCAAGCCGGGCGGTGTCTTGTCGGGGATTCCCCGCTCGTTGCCGGCGCTTCTGCAGGCGTACCGTGTGCAGGAAAAGACCGCGCGCTTCGGCTTCGACTGGGACAACCCGGCCCCGGTGCTCGACAAGGTGAATGAAGAGGTCGGGGAGCTGCGTCGTTCGCTGAAAAAGCGCGGGGCGCGCCGCAAGCGCGAGGTCGAACATGAGCTGGGCGATTTGCTCTTTGCGCTGGTGAATCTGGCGCGGCATCTGAAGGTCGATCCGGAGACGGCGCTGGCCCGTTCGAACAGGCGGTTCATGAAGCGATTCGGCTACATTGAGAGAAACCTGCCCCGGCGCGGCCAGAAACTCGGCGAGGCGTCGCTGGCGGAGATGGACGAATTGTGGGAGGAAGCGAAACGGAAGTTGGGGTGAGATGCCGGGCCGATATTGAATGACCCGGTGTCCGGTCGCGGGAGAAGAGATTGCTTCGTCGGTCCGATCCGCCTTTGGCGGATCGGACCTCCTCGCAATGACGGTTTTCAGGAGGGGACATGAGAACCCCGTCATTGGGAGGAGTCCGCCAGAGGCGGACGACGAAGCAATTTTTGTTGAGCGGCGGAGGTCCGGTTGCGACTCCCTCTACAGCGCGGCGCGGTCGGCGGAGGGGAACCAACGGTAGAGCATGAAATAAATGAGCACGCCGGTGATGGAGACATACATCCAGATCGGAAAGGTCCAGCGGGCCAGACGACGGTGCGCGGAGAAATCCGAACGGAGCGCGCGTCGCAGGGTGATGATGATCAGCGGGGCCACCAACGCCGCCAGCGGCGTGTGGGTCCACAGGATGGCGAAGTAGAGCGTGCGCGGCCAGCCCTCGGTGGTGAAGCGGGTGATGCCGGCGTGGCCGAAGTGGTAGATCAGGTAGGAGGTCAGGAATAACAGAGAGCAGGTCACCCCGGCCAGCATGCAGGCGCGGTGGCGTTTGCGGTCTTTGCGCAGGATGAAGTACAGGCCCAGCAGCAAAAAACAGGCGGCGACGCCATTGAGGGCGGCGTTGAGGGCGGGCAGGACGGTCCAGTCCATCAGACTCCCTTGTCGCGGATGAGCACGGCGATGTCGGCGGTGACCTTCTTGATCAATTCGGGGTCATCGCTGTGGTAGTAGTTGCGGATGTGGCCGCGTTTGTCCACGATCGCAAACAAGGTGCTGTGGAGCAGCGGATCATCCTTGGCGCCGGCGTGGAAGCCATCGGTGGCGAGCATGGCGATGGTGTCCTTCGGGCCGGTGAGAAACAGCCAGCGCTCAGGATCGGCGCCATAGAGTTCGGCGTATTCGCGCAGCCGCGCGGTCGAGTCGCGTTCGGGGTCAACCGAGAAGGAGACCAGCCTCACTTTGGAGTCGGCCGGGATGGTCTTCTGCAGTTCGGCCATCTGCAGCGACATCTTCGGGCAGGGGCCAGCGCAGTGGGTGAAAATGAAGTCGGCGATCCAGACACGGCCCTTCAAGTCATTGAGGGTCACGGTCCGGTCGGAGCGTTCGGTCAGCGCGAAATCCGGGACCGCGCCGAAATCGGCCATCGGCGCCTCCGGGCTCGCGTCATCGCCGCGGAATTGGGTGTAGCCGATGATGGCGGTGGCCAGGACGAAGGCGAAAAGCAGCAGGCCGACGGCCCAGAGGATGGAACGGACCGGCAGCGCGGGTTTGGCGTCGTTGGCGATCTGGTTCATTGTGGGCTCACTTTCGGGGACGTCCCGCCACCCACACGGCAACTCCACAGGCGGCCAACGCGAACAATAACAACACAGGCAGCGTGAGCGCCAGCGGCGGGAGGCCGGCGGTCATCGCCGGCTGATCCACATACAACATCTGACGCAACGCGGCGGTTCCATAGGTGAGCGGGTTGACCGCCATGATCAGGCGCATCCAGCCCGCCGCGCCGGCGGCGGGAAACATCGCCCCGGACAAAAGCCACATCGGGATGAGCAGGACATTCATGACGGCGTGGTAGCCCTGCACCGAGTCCATGCGCCAGGCGAAGACGAAGCCGAGCGCGCTCATGGCGATGCCGACAAGCGCCATGACGAGGATGGCGCCCAGCCAGCCGACCGGGTGGAACTCGATTCCCACGAAGGGCGCGGCGGCAAAGAGGACGATCCCCTGCATCATCGCCAGCGCGGTCGAGCCTAAGATCTTGCCGAGGGCGATTGACCAGGACGGGCAGGGCGCCACCAGCACCGATTGCAGGAACCCCTGGGTGCGGTCCTCGATGATCGAGATCGTCGCAAAGATCGCGGTGAACAGGACCATCAGGACCAGCGTGCCGGGATAGAAGTACTCGGCATAGGTCTTCTCCGGCACCAGCGGGTGCTGAAACGAGCCGCTCCAGCCGGCGCCGAACAGCAGCAGAAACAGGATCGGCTGGCCGAGCGCGCCGAAGACACGGTGTTTCTGGCGGACAAAGCGGGTGAACTCGCGGCGCAAGAGCGTGCCGACGGCGAGCCAGCCCCGGGTGTGCGCGGAGATGGCGACGGCAGGGGTGTTCACAGGCCACCCTCTTCGCTGAAGGCATGCCCGGTCCGTTGGCGGAAGACATCGTAGAGCGATGGACGGGCGATCTGCAACGAGTCGATGGCGTCACCGAGGACCTGTCCAACCCGGGCGGCGAACTCGCCGCCGTCGGTGACCGCGACCCGCACACTGTCCCCTTCGATTTCGGCCTCCAGCGAAAACGCGGTCTGAAGGCGCTCGCGCAGCGCGGCGAGGTCGCGTCCCTTCAGGTGCACCACCTGCCCGGCGATCTGCGCCCGCAGCGAGGCGGGCGCGCCATCAGCGACGATCCGTCCGCGGTCCAGAATCAGGACCCGCCCCGAGTCCTCCGCCTCCTCCAACAGGTGCGTGGTGTAGAGCACCGCCGCCTGGGTATCCTCGCGCAGACTCATGATCAGCCGCCAGAAGGAGTCGCGGGCCACCGGATCGAGGCCGGTGGTCGGCTCATCCAACAGCAACAGGCGCGGCTGGGTCATCATCACCTTGGCCAGTTCGACACGGCGTTTCAATCCGCCGGAGAGAGTCTCGACCAGGTCATGACGGCGGTCATCCAGTTCGAGGCGTTCGAGCGCGTAATTGAGTTGCGCGCGCAGGGGCCGTCCGGAGAGGCCATGCAGGTGACCATGGTGGAGAAGGTTCTCGCGCACACTCAGTTTCACATCCAGCGCCGGCGCCTGGAAGACGACGCCGAGGTGATGGCGGACACGGTTACGGGCGGCGACGACATCGTCACCGAAGACGGTCACTTCGCCCGAGGTCGGGGTGGCCAGGGTGGCGATGATGCGAAACAGCGTGGTCTTGCCGCCGCCGTTGGGGCCGAGGATGGCGGTGAATTCGCCGGGGTCGATGTCGAAGGTGATTTCATCGAGGGCGCGTCGCGGGCCATAGTGATAGGCCAGGCGTGTGACCGATACGGCGGTGGTGTCATCCACGGGCATGGGGGCGGAAGATACGTGATGGCGACGGCCAGCCCAAGGGGTGTCGGAGGGGGGTGGCAGGATTTCGCGTGGCATGAGCGGGGGGGGATGGCGGGGTGAACAAGGATTGCTTCGTCGACCCGATTCGCTTACGGCGAATCGTTCCTCCTCGCAATGACGGTTCGCCGGGAGGTTTTCATCACCGTCAACGCGAGGAGTCCGCCGGAGGCGGACGAGGAAGCAATCTTTTTGGGGATGGCGCGGGACGGCTCAGGATGGGACCCGGAAGGCGGCCAGCACGACGAACAGAATCGGCAGATAGACCAGCGACGCGTAGAAGATGCGACGCGCATAGGCGGCCATGTCGCTGGTGGGACGTCGCAGGGCCAGCGCGGCGAAGGCCAGGCCAAGGATGGCGGCAACGATCGTGTAGCCCACGCCGGCGATGCCCAAAAGCGACGGCAGGAGCGTCAGCGGGATCAGCGACAGGTTGAGCCATTGGATGTGACGGGTAGTGTGTTCGCCGGATTCATCGGTCAGACGCACCACCGCCATGCGGGCATTGGCATACTCGCTCCGGTAGATCCAGGCGATTGCCAGAAAGTGCGGCAGTTGCCAGACGAACATGATGACAAACAGGGCGATGGCGCCGGAGCCGAGCGCGCCGGCGGCGGCGGTCCAGCCCATGACCGGCGGCAACGCGCCGACCAACGCGCCGGCGGCGACGCACCAAGGGGTGAGCCGTTTGAGCGGCGTGTAGATCAGGACATAGGTCGCCGCGGTGATCGCGCCAATGGCGAATGTCAGCCAGCCGGTGAGGGTCCAGAGATAGACCAGCCCAGCGAGAGTGACGGTCACGCCGAAGATCAGTCCGTCGCGCGGTTCGAGACGGGCCGCGGGCAGCGGACGCGCGGCGGTGCGTCGCATCCGCGCATCGGCGTCGCGCTCGAGATACTGATTGAGCGCCGCTCCGCCGCCGGCAACCAGTGCGGTGCCGATCAGCACATGCAACAGGCCGACGAAGGATACGGCGGCGCCGGAACCGACGACAAATCCGACGACCGTGGTCAGCAACACCAGACTGACCAGCCGCGGCTTGGTCAGGGCAAAGTAGTCGGCCAGACGCGACACTTCGACACGGGACACGTCGACCGGAGAGGCAATGGTGTAAAGCGAGTCGTCTTTCATGCCGGGTATAACGCGCCAGTGCGGCGAATGTTGCCTACGATTCCGGCGACGGGGCCAATTCGGCCTGTTTGCCGTCCAGCCAGGTCTGGAATGATTCGGGCGTGTGAATGGTCATGTAGCCGCGCATTCGGTAGTGCCCCAGGCCGCAGAGTTGCGCGCAGGCGATCTCGTAGTCGCCGGCCACGGTCGGGGTCCAGGAAACGGGAATGCGCGTGCCGGGGATGGCATCCTGCTTGACCCGCATTTCGGGCAGCGAAAACGAGTGGATGACATCCTTGGTGGACAGGTAGATCAGGGCCGGCTTGTTGACCGGCAGATGCAGTTGGTTGATGGTCCAGACATCATCCCTGGCGTCGGGATCGTTGCGATCCAGACCGACGGGATTGGTTTGGTCATCCATGAGCGCGACATCGACCCGGCCGAACTTGCCGTCGGGGCCGGGGTAGTGGCAGTTCCACTGGAACTGCTGGGCCACGACGCGCACGACGGTGGATTCGGCTTCCGACGGGGTCGCAACCACGACCTTGGCCCAGAGCGGAATCGAGAAGCCGACCAACAGGATCACCTCGACGACCGCCACCGCCGCCTCAATGTAGGAAGAGGCATGGCTTTTGACGCCTGTGTAGTTGGCCTTCGGATGCGCGCCCTTGCGGAAACGCATAAGGATGAAGGCGAAAAACGCGCCCCAGCCGATGAAGAGCACGAACATGATGATGTGGACGATGCCGATCAACGAGTCGATCTGCCCGCCGTGCGCGGAGGCGAGACGGGGCAGCCCCAGCCAGTCATACATGCTTGGCACCTCGCAGTCCTTCGAGCCATTCGGTGTCGATGGAGGTGTGCCGTGAAACGCGGGCACGCCGCCAGAGATAGAGGAAGAATGCGACAAAGGTCGAGAGCACGGTGCCGGTGACGGCCAAGAGCGCCCAGATGGCGCTGTTCATCCCCTGGGTCATCGGCGAGGAGGGATCACCCAGACAGACGGAACAGGCGTGGGTGTCGGCGGCGGCGAGCAGGAGAATGACCGGTACGGCCGACACGACGAAGAATATCCGCATCCCGCCCAGCCGTCTTGCGTGACGCGCCAAAGAGAGCAGGCTCGGCAGAAGCCTCGCCCTCCCGATGGATCGTAATGGCATCAGGGGGCGGATCATAGGAAGCTGATGCCTTTCAGTTTGCGGAGGAAATGGATGCCATACACGATCAATGCGATTCCGCCCAGGAGGAAGCACAGCCCAAAGGCGAGCGATGACATCCCCTCCCCGGCCGCGTAATGCCAGAGCCCCCAGGCGGCGCAGAAGAACGACACCAGCGAGGAGAGCGTGATGAACGCGATATGAAAGGCCTTCAGCGACATCGATCAGTGTCCCAGATGATCAGCCTGTGTGAACAGCGGCAGGCACATGAGCACGACAAAGAAAATCGCGGTCAGATAGAGCGCCCAGTAGATCAGTCTGCGTTCGGAGATCAGGTGCATGAAGTACATGCCGACCAGCGAGCCCTTGACCACGGCGATGGCCAGCGCGATCACGATGTGCATGGTCTTGGAGACATCGAGATAGGAGGCCATGACGGTCAGGGCGGTGAGCGCGGCCAATGCGACGAAGACGCCAATGTAGCCGCGGACCTCTTTTTTCACATCATGGGCATGCGCATCTGCCATTCTTTCTCCTTACGCGCCGCGGCGTCTATTTGCCGGCGGCGGCCTTGACGGCCTCGGCCTGCTCGCGCGAGGCCGAAATCAGGGTGCTGTGGATCCACGCCTTCTGTGTCGTTCCATCCGCCTTCTTCACGTCCACCTCGACCCACTCGCCGTCGAGCGCGCCGGTGGCGGTCACGGTATCGAGGAACTTCAGCTTGGTGACAATGGCGCCCTCGCGGGAGGGTGTGGCGCGCACATTGGCGGCCGCGACATTGACAAACAGGATCCGCGGAGTGGCCGGCGCGGCGACGGTGTCGGCCGCGGCGGCGGAAGCCACCGGGGTCTCGGCGGCGGCGGGGACGACGGCCGCGGGCTTTTCGCCCAGTCGCTTGGGCGCCTTGCGCGCGGTGGTGCTTTGCGACGACGAACCGGAAGAACAGGACGCCACCAGCGCCAAGACGCCGACGGCGGTGATCAGATGTCCGACACGCTCCATGTTCAAATCCTCCTTCCCCCTACAGGAGATAGAGCAGGGGGAAGAGAAAGATCCATACCAGGTCGACAAAATGCCAGTACAACCCGGTGACCTCGACCCGGTTGGTGAACCGTCCCGGCTCGCGCTTCCACATTCCCGGCCCGGTGATCAGGAGATAGGCCATGACCACCATGCCGCCGAGCACATGCAGTCCATGCAGACCGGTGAGCGTAAAGTAGATCCCCAGAAAGGTGTCGTTGGACGGATAGAGATGGTGCGAGAATTTGGCGCCATACTCGATCGCCTTGATCACCATGAAGCCGCAGCCGCACAGGAAGGTCAACAGCAGGTACATCCGGTGCGCGGCGAAGCGTCCCATCTTCAGCGACGCCCAGGCCATGACCATGGTGACCGACGAGGTGATCAGGACCATGGTGTTGAGCGTCGCCAGGGGGACATTGAGAATGTCGGCGCCATGCGGCCAAGTCGCGGCGCCGACGCGCAGGAGCACATAGGATGAGAACAGCGCGCCGAAGAGCATGACTTCGGAGGCCAAAAACAGCCAGATGCCGAGTTTGCCGTTGTAGAGCCCGGTGTCGGCGCGCGGGTCGACGGAATAGGGTATCTGCATGGTCTAAGCCCTCGCCGGCGCGTTTTGGGGTGTGAAGTCGGTGGGATCGCCGGGGACGGAGTATTCATACGGTCCGCGGTGCACCACCGGCTCGGCGGTGAAGTTGCCATGGGGCGGCGGCGACGGCGCGGCGGCCCAGTCGAGGGTGGTCGCCTGCCAAGGATTGGCGTCGACCTTCTGCCCCTTAAAGATGCTATAGAAGAAGTTGAAGATGAACGGCAATTGCGCGATTGCCAGTATCCAGGCACCCCACGACATGATCTCGTTCCAATGGAAGACTCCCTGCGCGTGGGCGTATTGCTGCCCGCCATCGTAGAGGCGGCGCGACACCCCGGCCAGTCCCTGAATGAACATGGGCATGAAGATCACGTTCATGCAAATGAGCGTGCCCCAGAAGTGCACTTTGCCGAGGGCGTCGCTCATCTTGCGTCCGGTCACCTTCGGGAACCAGTAGTAGATGCCGGCAAACAGCGCGATGATCGAGCCGGGCGCGACGACATAGTGGAAATGCCCGATGACATAGAGCGTGTCGTGCAGATGGATGTCGGTGGTGGCCAGCCCGAGCGGCAGGCCGGTCAGCCCGCCGATGCCGAACATCGGCAGGAAACCGAGGGCAAACAGCATCGGTGTCGAAAAACGGATCGAACCGCCCCACAACGAGATCACCAGCGCGGTGATGATGATCACCGACGGGATCGAGATGATCATCGTGGTGGTCTGGAAGAAGGCCGAGATGGCGGTGCCCATGCCGGTTAAGAACATGTGGTGGGCCCAGACGATAAACGACATGAAGCCGAGGAAGATGGTCGCGTAGACGAGCGACCGGTACCCCCATAGCGGCTTGCGGGTGTTGTTGGCGATGATCTCGGCGACGATGCCCAACGCCGGCAGGATCAGCACATAGACTTCGGGGTGCGCCAAAAACCAGAAGAGGTGCTGCCACAGAAGCGGACTGCCGCCGCCGGCAACATCGAGCGCCTGTCCGGAGACGACCAGCCCGGAGGGCAGGAAGAACGAGGTGCCCACCAGACGGTCCATCAGTTGCAGAATCGCGGCCGCCTCCAGCGGTGGAAAGGCCAGAAGCAGCAGGAACGACGTGACGAACTGCGCCCAGACGAAGAACGGCAGCCGCATCCAAGTCAGACCTTTGGCGCGCAGTTGGATGATGGTGACAATGAAGTTAATCGAGCCCAAAAGCGACGAGGTGATCAGAAACACCATCCCGCACAGCCACCATGTCTGGCCGGCGGTGGCGATGCTTGAGAGGGGCGCATACGAGGTCCAGCCGGAGTTGGCGGCGCCGCCGGGGACAAAGAACGAGGCCAGCATGATGACACCGCCGACGAAATAGACCCAGTAGGACATCATGTTGAGCTTCGGAAAGGCCATGTCGGGGGCGCCGACCTGCAGCGGCATGACATAGTTGCCGAAGGCGCCGACCGCGAGCGGCACGACGCCAAGAAAGACCATGATGGTGCCATGCATCGCCCCCAGCGAGTTGTAGAACTCGGGGAGCATGATGCCGCCGGGCATGAAGTTCTCGGAGATCCAACTGCCGATGAGGGGCATGGGCTCGCCGGGGTAGGCGAGCTGCCAGCGCATCATCATCATCAGGCAGAAACCGAAAAACAGGAAAACCAGCGCGGTGATGCCATACTGCACGCCGATCACCTTGTGATCGACGGAGAAGATGTACCGGCGCCAGAAGCCCAAATCCGGCTCGTGATGGCCGTGGACCGGCGCGGTGTGCGCGCTGTGGGTCGGTTGAGCGGTCTGCTGGTGGTCCATCCGTTGCCTCGTCGCGCGGCGGGTCGATCAGGCCCGGCCGCGCCGGTGTTCAGGTGCGTTCGCGCTCTCCCCCGCCGTCAGGCGCCAGCCTTGGGGGTGAATGTGAAATCGGCGGTGGCGGCGGCGTTGTCGCCAACGGTAATCGTCTGCGTCATCGTGCCGAGCTTCTCATGCCAGGCCTCGACTTCGTAGGTGCCGGGCGGCAGCGGGCCGATTTCGTAGGCGCCCCCCGCCTCGGAGACATCGAAGTGCGGATGATCAAGCACGCCGGCATAGGCAGCCATCCACGAGTGCACATCGCACTTGATCTTTACCATCACTTCGGGCTTGTCGAAGACCTTGGTCACGCGCATGCCCTGCTTGGGCATGGCGAGGTTGAACTGCGAGTTGATCGTGGGGACGGCATGGACGTTGTGCAGCGTCGGGTCGCTGTTGAGGATGGCCAGCGGCTGGCCTGCGCGCAGACCGAAGACATGCGGGAAGTATTCGCATCCCTTCTGGTCGAAGATGATGGTGTCGGCCGGGACCGGCGGCTTGGGCCCGTTGTAGTTTTTCACATACACGAAGACATTGGCGAAGCCGCCGTTGGCATCGACGGCATACTCGTTGGTGTAGACCTCGGTGGCGTGCTGCTTTTGGCAGACGGGGTCGGCGTCCATCATGATCTTGGTGGGCTTGGGCGCGGCGCCATCGAACTTGATCCGTCCGTTGATGCGCGCGGTGGCCGCCGCGGCTTGCGCGGGCGGGGCCTGGGTGGACGGCTGGCCGGCCGGCTTGGAGGCGGATTGGTCTCCCCCGCCGCCGCCGCATCCGGCCAGCGTGATGAGTCCGGCGCAGACAAGGGCGGCCGCGAGCTGCCGACGGCTGATCGTGCGATCCTTCACGGGTGTGCTCCTTTCAATGGGGCGAAAATGACCGGGCGTCAATTTGACGCTGCGGTAAAGGTGACAGATTATGTATTCATTCGTTCAAGGCAAATACTATTTTGTCCATCACGATGGTTTGATGACGTCGAACCTCTTGCGCCAGCACGGCTTGGCGCCTGATCCCGCTGTCCGGCAGACTGTTAAACTTCCCCTCAGCGACAGCGACTCGTTGGCTCCTTTGGCAGGGTCTTTCGCGTCCGGACGACGTTGACCTTGGGCGAGCCGCAGTGACAGTCGGCCCGGCGCGCGTTAAGACATTTCAGGACTTCCCGATAACTCATTGGTAGGGCAGGTGAATCGCGACCTTGACCGGCCGGATTCGCGCGCGGTGGGCTTCAGCCACGGGGGATGGCGTGAACCGTTCCATGCATCAGACCGCCAAGCCAAGACCTTTTATCAGTCTGGGCATTCTTGCCGCGATTGTGGCGATCTCCGTGCTGGAGTTCTTCCGGGTCGGGGGTGCGGTGCTGTCGATGGGGTACGTGCCTCTGGTGGCGCTGGCGTTCATCGCGCTTGGGCGACGGCAGGGTGTGTTCATCACGATCCTCTCCACCGCCCTCATGGCCGCCGACCACGGTTACCACTGGATCTCGGCGGAGAACATCACGCTTGAGATTACGCTGGAGCGCGTGCTGGCTCTGGGATCAATCTGGCTGATGGCGCTTCTCTTGATCCGGCGCGAGCGCATGTACATTGCGCTGGAGGACAGCCGCGCACAGAACGAGGCGATTCTGAGCTCAACCCGCGACGGCATTCTCACCGCCGACGCGGACGGCGTGATTGTCTCCGCCAACCCGGCGGCGGAAGCGATGTTCGACTATCCGCCGGGGGCGTTGCGCGGGATGTCGCTTGAGCAACTGATGCCGGATCATCACCGGGCGGCGCACCGGGAGGCGCTGTCGGGGTATGTGGAGGGGCGCATCGATGGCCGTCAGGTGATGGGAGTGACGCGCGAAGTGGACGCGCAGCGGCGGGATGGCTCGGTCTTTCCCATCGAAGTCACCGTGTCCGAATTCCAGGCCCGTGGCCGCCGGCTCTTCAGCGCCGTCATGCGCGATGTGTCCGAGCGCCGCGAGGGCGAACTGCGCCTGCGCGAAAACCAGCGGGCGATGTCGACGTTGCTGTCCAACCTGCCCGGGATGGCCTACCGTTGCCTGCTGGACGAACACTGGACGATGCTCTTTGTCAGTCAGGGCTGCCGGGCCCTGACCGGATACGAACCGCACGACCTGATTCAGAACCGCACGACCACCTACGCCCGGCTGATCTATCCCGACGACCGGCAGATGGTCACTGAGGCGGTCTTGGCGGGAGTGCGCGGCGACACCAGCTTCCAGATGCAATACCGCATTGTGCGCGCCGAAGGCGACATCCGCTGGGTCTGGGAGCAGGGACGGGCGGTGCAGGGGCGCGGCGGCCACATCCGCTGCCTCGAGGGATTCATCACCGACATCACGGCGCAGAAGCGGGTCGAGGAGGCGTTGCGCGAAAGCGAGGCGCGGTTCCGCAGCATCGCCGATTCGACACCGTTTATGATCTGGGCCTCCGGGCTGGACATGGGGATCACCTTCGCCAATCTGCGGGTGATGCAATTCACCGGGCTGGCGTATGACGATCTGGTCGGGTCGGGATGGTTGAGCGCCATCCATCCGGACGATCGCGAACGGGTGATGCGCGATTACGCCGAGGCGTTCCATGCCTGGAAGCCCTACGCGACCACCGTGCGGCTGCGCCGTCATGACGGGCAGTGGCGCTGGGTGCACATCAACGGTGTGCCGCGCTTTGCGCCCGGCGGCGATTTCATGGGCTACATCGGTTCGTCGCAGGATGTCACCGAACAGCACGAGGCCACTCTGGCGCTCGCCGAAAGCGAGGAGCGCTTTCGCAGCGTGGCGAACCTGACGCCGGCGGTCATCTGGATGACCGACGTCGAGACGCACTGTGTCTTTGTCAACCAGACCTGGGAGAAACTGACCGGGCAGACGGTGGCGCAGGCGATGGGGCACGGATGGCTGTCGGTCATGCACCCGGAGGACCGGCGCGCGGCGTGGGGTGCGATCGAAGAGTCGCTGCGCAATCGGCAGCGTTTTGAGAATGAGTTCCGGGTGAAGTCATCGGAGGGGCGCTGGCGGACGCTTCTGAACACCGGCGCGCCGCGCTGGGACGCCAACGGAACTTACCAGGGGTTTGTCGGCTCGGCGGTGGACATCACCGACCGGCGCCAGGCCGATCAGATGATCTGGCAGGTGGCGCGCGGGATATCGTCGGCGACCGGCGATGAGTTCTTCCGGTCGTTGGCGTTGCACCTGTCGGAGGCGCTGGGCGCCGACATGGTCAGCATCGGGCAAACGCTTGACAACCCCGCCACGCGCATCCGGACGATCGCCTACGTGAAAGACGGCGCGGTCGTCGAAGACATGGAATACGAATTGGCCGGCACACCGTGCGCGGTCGCTCTGGCCGAAGGAAGTCTTGCCTGCGTGGACGGGGTGCAGGAGCAATTCCCCTACGACGATTACCTGCGCGAGCACGGAGCGGCGGCCTATGTGGGGCAGGCGCTGCGCGACAGCGCCGGCGCCATCCTCGGCGTGCTGTGGGTGGTGTTCCGTCGTCCGGTGGAGGACATCACCCGGACCGTCTCGCTACTGCGCATCTTCGCGGTGCGCGCGGCGGCTGAAAGCGAGCGCCGGCGCGCCACCGAGGCGCTGCGGCAGAGCGAGGAACGGTTCCGTCTGGCGCTGGACAATTCGGCGATCCAGGTCTTTCAACAGGACCGCGATCTGCGCTACACATGGATGTACAATCCCTTGCCCGGGTACGATCCGTCAGACGTCATCGGGCTGACCGACGCGGATATCTTCCGGCCGGAAGAAGCCGCGTTATTGACCGAACTGAAACGCGGGGTGATGGAGTCCGGAGTCGGCGTGCGTCGACAGGTGGTGGTGACGCTGGACGGTCGGAGGCTGCATTTTGATCTCTCCGTGGAGCCGCTGCGTGATGCCGGCGGGATGGTGACCGGCGTGACCTGCGCCGCGGTCGACGTGACCGAGCGGCAGCGGTCGGCCGAAGCGTTGCGCGAAAGCGAAGAGCGCTTCCGCTTGTCGCTGAAGGCCGGCCACATCATCGTCTTCCATCAGGACGCGCAGTTGCGCTATACGTGGATTCACAACCCGGCGCAACCGGACGCCGGCGAGATCGTCGGGCGGACCGACCGCGAGTGGCTGCCGGCGGATGAAGCCGAGGCGCTGGAACGCGTCAAGCGCAATGTCCTGCGCACGGGCGTCGGCGCACAGACCGAAGTGACCCTGAGCCCCGGCGGCGTGAGCCGCACCTACGATTTGGCGATCGAGCCGGAGTTCAACGGCGGCGGTGCGGTCATCGGCCTCAACTGCGTCGCCAACGACATCACCGACCGGAAGGCGATGGAAATGGCGTTGCGCAACAGCGAGCAGCGCTATCGACGGTTGTTCGAGGACGCCCCGATCGCGCTGATGGAGGATGACTTTTCGGGGATCCGCGAGTATCTGCAATCGCTGGCCGATGAAGGCATCACGGACTTGCAGGCCCACTTCGATGCTCATCCGGAGTTGCTGCAGGAATGCCACAACCGAATCCGGCCGCTGGGGATCAACGCGGCGGGCCGCGCCTTGCTGGGTGTGCGCTCGAGTGCCGACCTCGCTTTGGGTATCATGCCGCTGTCAACGCCTGCGTCGTACGAGTCGTTCGGCAAGTTTGTCCTGGCGCTCTGGGCGGGATGCACCCAGTACGAAGAGCAGACCACGCTCATGTCGCTGGAGGGCATGCCGCGCCAGGTGGTAATCTATTCGATGATTGCCCCGGGGAATGAGGAGACCTGGCGGCTGGTGATCACCAGCATGATCGATGTGACCGCCCAGCGCAAGGCCGAAGAAGCGTTGCGGCAGAGCGAGTCGCGCTTCCGACACCTGTTCAATGAGTCGCCCATGGCGAAGTTGGAATTGGATGTCTCCGCAGCGCGGGCCGTGCTGCTGCAGGCGGGCGCGCTTCCGCACGAGCCGCTCGAACCGTGGCTGGAGCGTCATCCGGAGCTAATGGGTCGGTGCATGGAGGCGTTGCGCTTCGGATCGATCAACGCGACGGCGTTGCGCGTTTTCCGGGCGGCCTCCGAACTCGCGCTGCGCAACAACATCCCCGCCCTGTTTACCGAGGCCACCCGCATGGCCTTCCGCGGATTTCTCGCACGGCTGTGGTCGGGCGAAAGCACCTACGAGGTTGAGACGACCTTCCTCACGCTGACCGGCGAGACGCGAATCGGCAAGGCGCACTGCGTTCGCCTCACTGAACCCGCGTGGGACTGGACGCAGATTCTGATCGCGATCGTCGACATCACCGAGAGCCGTCAGGCCGAAGAAGAACTGGCCCGCGCCAAGCGGCTGGAGACCGCCGGACGTCTGGCCGGACAGATCGCGCACGATTTCAACAACCTGCTGGGCCCGCTGGTCGCCTACCCGGAAATCCTGCAGGCGAAGTTCCCCGACGAGGGGCGTGCGCACGAGATGCTGCGCGACATGCAGGAGGCGGCGCTGCAGATCGCCGAGATCAACCAGGAACTGCTGACCCTGTCGCGGCGCGGCCATTACAACACCGAGCCGCTGGAGTTGAACAAGCTGGTGCAAAAGGCGATGCGTACGGCGGAGATTCCCGACACCGTGGCGGTGGCGATGGATCTGGCCCCCGGCGACATCGTCATTCGCGGCGGCGGCGCGCAATTGATGCGGGTGATGCTCAATCTGATCAACAACGGTATCGAGGCGATGGACGGCGTCGGCGAATTGACCGTGCGCACCGAGCGGCTGACGCTGGAGGGTCCCCTGCACCGTTATGCGAACGTGACACAGGGCGACTATGCGCGCGTGACGGTGTCCGATACCGGCTGTGGCATACCCGCCGGCGAATTGGACGCTGTCTTTGAGCCGCTCTACACGACGAAAAAGACCGACCGCAAGCGCGGCACCGGGCTGGGTCTGCCGGTCGTCAATTCGGTGGTCGAGGATCATAACGGTTATGTCGATGTCGCGTCGACGGTCGGCCGCGGCACCACGTTTTCCCTCTACTTCCCGTTGCTGCGCGATGAGAGCGCGTCGTCAGCCGCGGACTGTACGATTGAGGACGGCCACGGTGAGCGGGTGATGGTCATCGATGACGATCCCTTGCAGCAGCGGATCGCGCAGACGGCGCTGGAGCGGGTCGGTTACCGGGTGTCGGTCGCCGGCAGCGGCGAGGAGGCGCTGGCCTTCCTGGCCGATCATCCGCAGGATGTAGTGATCATCGACATGGTCATGGACGGGATCGACGGCGCGGAGACGCTGCGTCGGATCCGGGCTCTCTATCCCGAACAGCGAGCGATGATCCTGACCGGCTATGCGACGCCGGATCGGGCGCAGGCGGCGCTGGCGCTGGGCCGCTGCGAACTTCTGGCCAAGCCGATTCAGGTGACGGCGCTGACCCATGCAATTCAACGGGCGCTCTCACGACGCGACGATCCCGCAAACGTGGACGTCTAGTCTCGCTTCCTCCGCGAATCAGAAACGCCCCGCCGGACTGGGTCCGGCGGGGCGTCCTTCTGTTTGCGGTGGTCTGCGAATTACCGCGCAATGTCCAGGCACGGATCGCACAGCGGCGACCCGGAGCGCCAGATGTAGTCCACATATCGGACGACGTCGAGGACGTCGCCCTTCAAATCGCAATTGACATCGACGGGTTCGGTCGGGCACGTGGCGAAACCGATCGACAATTGGCCGCGGAAGACGATGCCAATGATCTTCACCAGATCGGCAATGTTGTGAATGCCATCGCAGGTGCCGATCGGCTCCCCGTGGCAGGGGCATTCGCATATTTCCGTGGTCACGCTCAGATAGACGCGCACATCGAGCGTGGCCGGCGCGCCGGGGGCGTTGATCTGCCGCAACGTCATCGTGGCGACATAATCTCCGGCGGCCAGGCCGGCAGTGTCGATGTCGACTTTCAGTTGCGCGGTGGTGGTCGCCGTGTCGGGAGTGACCAGCAGCCACGGCTCGCTGACGAGGACTTCGAAATCCATCTCGCCGCATCCCGGATCGTTGACAATGAGCATCTGCGAATCGGGATCGGATTGGCCGGCGGCGAAGGTGAAGAGAAGCGAGTCGGGATTGGTGTCGAAGCGATCGGGATTGGGCTGAATGGTGATGGTGACCACCTGTGAATCGGCCAGGGCGCCGTCGGAGACGATGAAGGTCACGTTGTAGACGCCCGAGTCGGTGCAGACCGTCGGCCATTCAAAGGCGGCGCCGCAGTTGCCGTCGTTGGTGAGCGCGGCGCCCGCCGGGGCGTTGGCCATCGAGAAGTTCAGCTGCGGGCAGGTGTTGTCGACATCGGAGCCGCTGATCGTAAACGAGAGATTCAGGCCGGCCAGTCGCGATTTGGGCGTGATGTTGGCGAGAATCGGCGGATCGTTGACCGGCGTCACGGTGAAGACGACGGTGTCGACGTCGGTGTTGTTGGTCGGATCCGTCACGGTGAAGCGGATCGTCTCGCTGCCAAACCAGTCGGGGTTGGGGGTGGTGATGGTGGCCACGCGCGACGGGCTGATGGAGACGATCAGCTGGCTCTGCCCCGCGGCGGTCCAAGTGAGGGTGTTGTCGGGATTGTCGGCGTCGGAGACGAAGTTGTCGAGGGTTATCGGCGTGAAGCTGCCGCCCTCTGGAATCGTCTGATCCGGGATCGGCGTGATGATCGGGGGGAACTGCGGATTGCCGACCCTGATCGTGCTCTTGGTGAACGTCGGCGTCACGATCTCGGTCTGCTCATCGACATAGGAGAGGTGGTTGGCCGGACGGACGCAGCAGGTATCGATTTCGATGAAGCCGTCGACGTTGTTGACGTTAAAAGTGAACAGAAACGATGGTGTTCCCTGCGGATCGCTGCCGGGTGGCAACGTGATGTCCTCGCCGGCGTTGGGATCACCGGTGCTGACGGTTGCGTGCATGACGCCATCGGGGCTGACAAAGTCAATCTGGGCGGCGGCGGTGTTGTAGGTGTTGGAGACCGGCCCGCTGCAGGCGGGAGTCGCGGTCACGGCATACTTGCGCGCCGTGATGTTGGCAGGCGGCCAAGTTGGCCCGGCCGGACCCAAGGGGCTGTTGTTGACGCGTCCGCCGGCGGTCGGGCCGAAGGCGAAAGCGGTGGTGACGTAAGTTCCGGGAGAAGCCGATCGCAACTCGAGCGGCAGCACCAGCGCCACAATCGGGACGTCGTTTTCGACATAAACGCCGGCGGTGACGCCCGTGGCGCCGAGCGCGACATTCTTCGATTCGACGGAGACGTGGTTGGCGGTCCATCCGGAGGTCGCGCTGAAAACCACCAGCAAACCCATCAAGAGTCCCCGGGTCATATACATACGATCACCCTCCTGTGATCAGCGACGGACGTGTGCAGAACTCTTTGTCGTGCCAGCAACTGGAGAAGTAAGGCGCGGTACCGGACGGCTGAAACAGGCGCCGAACCGTTACAACACCAATGTAGAGTTACACCGCGCCGCACAAGTTGTCAAGCATTCAAAGCGGCGCGACGGCCGTCGTCATTTGCCTCTGGAGCGAGTCCACGGCGGATGCATAATGAAAACGACCAATGTCACGATCGCCGCTGCGGCGGTCGCCGACGATAGCACCCACAGTGGGATATCCCAGTAGACCAGCCAGGCCAGCACTCGGGCCAAGAAGGGCGCCGGAGCGGAGTCCGTCGTCAACGCTGCCTCCCACGCGGTGATCGGGCAGACGCCGCGATTCCACAGAGGCACCGTGGCCGTGGCAAGGATCGCCGCCAAGTGCAGGATGCGGAAATACCGCCATGTCCAGAGGCGGGAGTAACGAAATCCCAGCATGGCCAAGAGAGTGCCGGCGATCATCCAGAGTACCCAGAGGAGATGAACGCTCAGCAAGAGAATCTGCATGTCGGTTGCCCGCCTAAAAGGCAATTGACCGGAAATCGATCTTAATTTATATTAGTCAACGAATTGGCGCATCTGCTTAAAGTATCACTGCGCCGCACGCCGTTCGAGTCACCGTTTGCTGGTCCCGCGCCAATCTCGGATTTCGCACTGCCTGCAGCGCGCTTGGCATGACGAATGCATTGAAGTGAATCTTCGATGGTCGTTAACAGGAGTAATTTAGTGATTGATTGACGGCGGGTACGAGCGCGACATTAGGACAGGGCGGCGTAGGTGAAGTTACGATCTAATCTTTCGCCGCCAACATCTTGAACAACAATGTGTTGTCAAATCGCGGATAGGGTGTAAGGTAGAAACACGACGGTCCTCCCGCTACAGATTGGGCAACGCGCTATATATTCAGGTGCATCGCGATTGCAGCATCTGGGCAACGCGGTGCAGTAGGCGATCCTGGTGGGATCGTTGTGCCGAAGCACGTGGAGCGATCCAGCTACTCTGAAAGCCAGTCCCACTTCTCGCCCCCGGGGCGCGGGGCGCGAGTGTAATTACCGCGCCATGTTGACCTCTCCGGGGGGCAAAAAAAAAGTGTCTCGGACGCCTGTTCAGCGGGTGAGCATGCTGTGCGGATGTCGATAAAGAATTAGAGGACATGAATCTTAGGAGGTTTGCACATGCAGGACCATGGGCGATGTCGCATCGGTGTCTCAGTCTCCTGGTGGGGGGTTGCGACGCTGGCACTTTTCTGTCTGGCCTTCGGTCTGCCATCGGCGGCCAACTCCGCGTCGCTGACGACGGATCGGCTTGACTATCCTCCGGGTGACACGGTGTGGATCACCGGCTCCGGTTATGGATATTCGGCGGTCAGCCCCACGGGTGGCGAGACGGTGGAGTTCTATGTCCGTCACGTGGACAAGTCCGGGGCGATGACCGGCGAGTACGGCCCCTGGACGGCCGCGGCCAACGCCAAGGGCGCTGTGTCCACCTTCTGGGTGGTGCCCTACAATGACAGCATTGTCGGCGCGACGCTGGAGCTGACAGGCACGGGGTTGTCGTCGGGGTTGATTGCCTCGACGATGTTCACCGACGCCAACGTGGTCCTGGACATCACCACGGTCGTTCCCGACACGATCTGTCCCGGCGACACGACACTGCCGGGACGGGACTCGCTTTACCTGTGCGCGCGCCTGCTGCAGGGCGGCTGCAACCTGCCTTTGGCCAACCGGCCGATTCGTTTTTACTGGAACCCGGGCAACTGCGGTGTGGACAGCGACGCCGAGGGCGAGGACACGGTCTGGACAGATGCGGCGGGCTACGCCTGCACCGATCTGCCCATTCCCGATGAAACCGGCAACTGGGTGTTGCGCGTGAAATTCGAGGGCGAGGACAAGCCGAGCCCCTGCCCGACACCGGGCAACAGCGCCTGCGAGCCCAACGATCCCAACAGCAACAAACGCTGTGTGAACCTGTCGGCGTCGAACATCTGCAAACCGGTGGTGATCGATACGGTGGTCTGCTGCCAGCCGCCGATTTGCAGCCTTTTGGTCGACCCGACGCCGCCGGCCTGCCTCAACGGTCCGCACATCGTGCCGTTCGTTTCGATCGATCCGCAGGGCGGTTCGACGACCTGCACGCTGTATGGTCCGGGCCAGTTGATCAACGGCGCGTGGACCTACACGCCGACGGGCGGCGAGACGGTCAATGTCCGCATCGTCTGCAAGGTGGCCTGCGGCGATTCGTGCGTGATCGCGTTTTCGGTCACCTACCCGACGCGTGTGCCGCCGGTCTGCAACGTGCCGGACGACACGACGATCCAGCAATGTGATCCGACGCCGGTCTCGCTGCCGGTGAGCGCCACGGGCGGCACCTGCGCGATCACCAGCGGGCCGGGGACGTTGTCCAACGGCTTCTGGACTTACACGCCTTCGGGCGACGAAGTGGTGACGGTGACGGTCGAGTGTGTGAGCCCCGACTTCTGTGACACCTGCACCGCCAGCTTCTCGGTGACCTTCGACATCAACGATCCGCCGACGATCACCTGTCCCGACAACAAGGTCTTTGACTGCGACAACATCGGTTCATTCGGCACACCGACCGTGTTGGATGACCGCGACGCCAATCCGTCGGTCTATATCGTGAACCGCGATTCCATCGCGGGCAACTGCGACTACGCCTACACGCTGCGTCTGCGCTATGTGGTCAAGGACGCCTGCGGCGACAGCGCCTGGTGCGACCAGTCGATCACGGTGCAGGACACCGCGCGTCCGGATATTGTCTGCCCGGCCCCGCTCACGTTTGAGTGCGACTCGGTGCCGGCTGACGCCGACCTGCCGAAGCCGACGGTGACCGACAATTGCGACACGAACGTGGCGTTGCAGGCCTTCCCGGCCTCCTCGACCACGATCGAGTGCCCGCAGGGTTACCACAAGACCATCCTGTGGGTCGCCACCGACGATTGCGGCAACGTGGATTCGTGCACGCAGGTGATCAATGTGGTCGACACGACGCCGCCGGTTTTGGTCGGCTGTCGGACGCTGATCACGATTGCCTGCGACAGTTTCTACACCAAGTCGATTGAAAGCGGCCTCTCCCCTGTCCTGCCGACGGCGGAGGACAACTGCGACGACAGCGTGGCGGTGCAGTACCGCTACATCCGCAGCGGCGGCACATGGCCGTGTGATTACTACGACAGTGTGGCGATCTGGGCGGTGGACGACTGCGGCAACGTGTCGGACACCTGCTACCAGCGCCTGGAGTTGGTTGACACGACCGCGCCGGTGTTCGATTGTCCGGACTCCACGCTTTTGGAGTGCGGCCTGATCGGTTTTCCGGCGCCGCCGACGGCGACCGACAACTGCTCGCAGCCGACGATCAAGCTGATCGGCGAGCGGCATGAGGACAGCACCTGCTACGGCGCCTACCGGATCGTTCTGACCTGGGAGGCGATGGACGCCTGCGGCCTCGCGGACACCTGTGAGCAGGTCATCCGCTACCGCGACACGGCCAAGCCCACCTTTGTG
Organism: uncultured Ignavibacteria bacterium; assembly: GCA_964593585.1. GTDB lineage: Bacteria > Zixibacteria > MSB-5A5 > WJJR01 > WJJR01 > JACQFV01. The sequence goes on along the minus strand of CAZQIZ010000007.1, from coordinate 20,357 downwards.
GAGTGCGAGCCGCTGCGCTACGAGTGCGACGAAGTGCCCAGCGTGTTCCCGCCGCCGGTTGCGACCGATGTCTGCGATCCGTCGGTGGATGTGACGCTGGTGGCCCAGGCCGACACGGTGGTCGGCGGCTGCCCGCAGCGCTACACCTTTAATCTGTATTGGCAGGCGATCGACGATTGCGGCAACGCCGACACGTGCATCCAGGCGGTCTATGTGACCGACACAACGCCGCCGGCGGTGACCTGCCCGCCGGACACGACGCTGTCGTGCGACGAACTGCCGCCGGACAAGGGCGCGACCTGGCCGGCCGGCTCCGGCATTAAGGGCGATCAACCATATCCCTGGCCGTTCGGCACACCGGGCGCGACGGACAACTGCGACGATTCACCGGAAATCTACGGGACGGTCCTGAGTGTCGATGGCTCATTCCCGTGCAATCTCTATCTGCTGGTCGGGTACTATTCGGTCGATTCGTGCGGCAATGTCTCCGACACGTGCCGACAGACGGTGATCGTGCGCGACACGACGCCGCCGGTGGTGACCTGCCCGCCCGACACGACGCTGGAATGCGACGAGATTCCCGGCAGCTTGAAGTCAGCGGCGGTGGGGCAGGCGATCAACATCCCGGCGCCGTGGCCCTTCGGGATTCCCACCGGCACGGACAATTGCTCCGACTCCGTGATCATCGCCGGACCGTTCCTCGCCCGCATCCTCGACGAGGATCGGTGCCACTTTCAGATTGAGCTGGCCTACGTCGGCTACGACCTGTGCCAAAACGCCGACACCTGTTATCAGGTGCTGACGATTGTGGACACGACCGCGCCGGCGATCACCTGCCCGCCCGACACGGTGGTCGATTGCGCCGAACTGGCGGGCCAGGGCAGCGGCAAGGCACTGCTGGACGGCATCGCCTCCGGCGCGGCCAGCAAGGACGCCAACGGCTGCTACGACTATGACTGGCGATATGGCAAGCCGGTCGCCACGGACAACTGCGACGACACGTTGCTCTATTGCCTCTATGGCATCCAGCTTCTGAGCTCCGACACCTGCCGCGCGGTCTACGAGCTGCGGTTTGCCGCCATCGATGACTGCGGCAATTCCGACACCTGCTCGCAGCGGGTGATTTTCGTCGACACGACGGCGCCGGTCCTGGTGTGCGCGCCGGACACGACGGTCTACTGCGCCGGCGACGGCGGCCTGGATTGCTGGGCCGGCAAGTCGGGTCCGCAGAAGCTGAGCGAAAAGTACATCTGCGACTACCGGTTGATTGACACGCTGTACGACGCGTGCGATCCGGAGGTCGACTACTACGCGCATTTCTCGGTGCACTTTGAGAAGTGCCCGCAATATGTCCGCGCCAAACTCTGGGCGGTGGACGATTGCGGCAACATCTCCGACACCTGCTTCTGGACCGTGTGGTTTGTGGACACGGTGGCGCCGGTCATTGCCTGCCCGAAGGACATCCGTCTTGAGTGCGGCACCGACCCTGGCGATCTGGGGATGGCCACGGCGACCGATGATTGCGACGGCCGGGTGACGGCGACGCTGGTTTCGGTGGACACGGTGGCCCAGCAGGGCAACTGCTATATCGAGATCGCGCGGACGTTTGCGGCGGTCGACATCTGCGGCAACCGCAGCACCTGCACGCAGACAATCATTGTGGGCGACTCGACGGCGCCGGTGATTACCTGCCCGCCGGACACCACGGTCACCTGCGAGGAACTGGATCAGCGCGAGGGCAAATCGGCGCTGGCGTCGCTGGCCAACCTGCCGGCGAAGTCGCTGGCGGGCGAGGATCCCTGCCTGACCGGCTATGACTATCGGTACGGCCGACCGAGCGCGACCGACAATTGCTCGGAGTATGCCATCTGTCTGTATGATGTGGACCTGTTGGACACCAATTCGTGCCATCTGGTCTTTGAACTGAAGTTCGCGGCGATCGACGCCTGCGGCAACGTGGACACCTGCTCGCAGCGGGTGACGTTTGTCGATGAGACGGCGCCGGTGCTTGTCTGCGCGCCCGACACGACGATCTACTGCGAGCGCGACAAGGCCGATTGCATCCAATTGAAAGGCACCGATCCGTTCCGGCTCGACAAGAGCAATTTCCTCTGCGGGTTCCGGATGGTGGACACGGTCTACGACGGCTGTTGCGACAGCGTTGAGGTGCTCTGCCGGTTGACCTACCATCTGAACAAGTGCCCGGCGTATATCAAGGCGTTCATCTGGGCGGTCGACTGCTGCGGAAACGTGTCCGACACATGCACGTGGATCCTGAACATCGCCGACACGACCGCGCCGGTCGTGACCTGCCCGAACGACCTCTATTTTGAATGCGATGACGAGCAGGGCGACTGGGGCTGGCCGACGGCGACCGACAACTGCGACGACGCGGTGGAGGTTGTCCTGCTGAGCCAGGACACGACCGCCGAGGGTTGCCAGATGATCATCTCGCGCGCGTTTACGGCCAAGGATCGTTGCGAAAACGAGGGCCGGTGCGTGCAGACGATCACGATCGCCGACACGACCGCGCCGGTCTGCCGGCTGCCGCAATCGGACACGATCTTCATCTGCGGACCGGACACGACCATCTGTCTGCCAGTGTCAGCCACGGACAACTGCGACCAGTCAGTGACCTGCGAAGTGGTGCAGGGCGCCGGCCAGATCGTCAACGGCCAGTGGTGCTACACGCCCACGGCCGGCGGTCCGGTGTCGACGGTCATCCGTTGCAGCGATGATTGCGGCAACGCCTGCGAAGGCGGATTCACGATCACGTTTGTGATGAACTCGCCGCCGATCTGTCACCTGCCGAATGACACGACGATTTACCTCTGCGATCCGACCGAGGTCGTTCTGGAAGGATGGATCTGGGATCCGGACGGCAACCTGGCAGCGTGCGATCTGACGATTTCGTCGCCGGAGGGCTTCGACAAACGCTACGATCAGGAGTCGGACACGGCTTACGTCCGAATCACCATCAACACCGAGAAGGACTACACGGCGTGTGTGTATTCGGTGTGCGTCGATTCCTGCGGCGCGGTATGCCGCGACACGTTCTGCGTGACGATCGACATTACCGAGCCGCCGCAGTGCTACCAGACGCCGGATACGACGGTGGCGCTGTGTAATCCGGAGCCGATCTGCGTGCGTGTCGACTGGCCGGACCCGGTCGTGTCGAGCCGGTCATCGGACGTGGTGCGCCCGACCAAGGGCGGCGCGCGTCGCGTGACGCAGCCGACGCCGCAATTGCCGGGTTCGCAGGGCAGCACCGGATCGTCGAACAAGGGCGCGCTGGGCGGCTGCAACATCCTGTCCGGACCGGGCACGCTCGAGGGCGATTTCTGGTGCTGGACGCCGCCGGATTATGACACATCGGTAACGGTCCTGATCCAGTGCGCCGATACCTGCGGCCACACCTGCCAGAACGAGTTCACGGTGAGCTTTGACATGAACGTCAACCCGACCTGCTCGATCTTTGTGGAGCTGGTCGATCCGATCTGCACGCCGGACACCGACTTCGTGCCGCTGGGATCGTTTGATGTGGACGGCGAGACGCAGTGCTATCTGATCGGTCCGGGGCAGTTGGTGCCGGGCGGCTGGCAGTATCCGAATCCGGCGCCGGGCACATCGGCGCATGTGACGATCGTCTGCGCCGACACCTGCGGCGACTCGTGCGTGATCGATTTCACGCGCAACTATCCGCAGCGCGTGCCGGTCGAATGCCAGGTGCCGGGCAATATCGACACTCTGCTGTGCGGACCGACGACGCTGTCGTTCCCGGTCTCGGGTGGGGTGGGCGCGACCTGTCAGTTGGTCTCCGGGCCCGGCCAGATTGTCAACGGCCAGTGGAGCTACAACGCGACGACGGACGCCAACTTCACGGTCACCGTCCGATGCCTGTCGCTCTGTGATTCCTGCCAGGCGTCGTTCAATGTGTCCATCGAGATGAACGATCCGCCGAGCTGTATCCTGCCGGCCGATACGTCGTATTTCCTCTGCGCGCCGCAGCGGATTTGCCGGACGGTGTCGGCCCTCGACCCGAACGGCAACCTGATGTCGTGCGCGTTGGGAGTGGGCGCACCGGGAACGCTGGCCAATGGCCAGTGGTGCTACGACGTGACCGGCGACGGCCAATTGACGGTGCCGATCGTGTGCACCGACAGTTGCGGCGCCACATGCTCGGGCAGCTTCACGGTGAGCTTTGATCTCAATTCGCCGCCGAGCATCAATCTCGGCAACGACATTTCACTGCTTCTGACGAACCCACCGACGCAGGTGTGCTTCAATTACACGGTGGGTGACCCGGACGGACCAGGAGGCCTCATCGAATCGCTGGTCTCCGGACCGGCGGGTACAACGATCAATACGGCGACCAATCAGGTGTGCTGGTCAGCGAACGCCACCGGCACGTTTGAATTCATCGTGCGCGTCGACGATCCATGCGGCGCATCCGATCTGGACACCGCCTACGTGCAGGTCGGCGATCCCCAGCCACCGGTGTGCGTGCTGCCGGGGGACACGGCGATCTCGACCTGCGGTACATCGGAGATCGCGTTGCCGGTGTCGGCGGTGGGCGCCAATCCGCCGTTCAGTTGCGCAGTGATCGCGGGACCGGGCACGGTGTCGGGCGGGTTCTGGCGGTGGACGCCGACCGCGGACGGCACCTACGAGATCGTGATCCGCTGCACGAGCTCGGCAAGTGCCTCCTGCGTGGGCAGTTTCCAGGTGACGGTGGATGTCAACCAACCGCCAGTCTGCTCCGCGCCGCCGACGGCGATGTGGTTCCTCTGCCCGAATCAGCCGGCGACCATGACGATGCAGGCGACAGATCCGGACAACAACATCGTGAAGTATGAACTGATCAGCGGGCCGGGCTCCTTCAGCGGGAACGTGTGGACGTATTATCCGCCGAACGAGGATGAGTTGATGATCCGGTGGCGCGTGATCGACGCCTGCGGCGCGGCCGATACATGTCAGACGACGCTGCAGATTGACTTCAACGATCCGCCGATCCTGACGGTGCGTGACGACACGACGATCACGATGTGCGATCCGAGCCAGCCGTTTTGCCGGCTCCTGAACATCTTTGATCAGAACAACAACGTGACATCGGTGGTGGTGACCAGCGGCTCCGGCACCGTGCAGCAGCAGGGCAATCAATGGTACTGGTGCTTCACGCCGCCCGCGGATGGCGAGTACAGCGCGACGGTACGTGTGACCGACGCCTGCGGCCAGACCTCGACGCGGACGTTTACGGTCACGTTCATCCTGATCGATCCGCCGGCGTGCAACCTGCCGGCCTCGGGAACCTATCTGTTCTGCCAGTCGCCGGTGTGCATCCCGATCGCCGGAAACAACCCGCCGCCGCAGCGCGGGGTGACCTGCCAGATTGTGGACGGTCCTGGGTACATTTCCGGCGGCAACTGGTGCGTGAACATCACGCAGAGAACGACGTTCAACGTTGTCATTCGCTGCTTCAACGCGTGCGGCGACACCTGCCGGATCAGCCGGAGCTACACCTTCGAAGTTGATCCGCGGGATTGCGACGGCGGCCAGGCGGGTGTGGGTCCGGATGGCCAGCCGGTGGTGACCGGGACGCAGGCGGGGGATGTGGACGGCTCGGGCGAAATCGACATCGCCGACCTGGCGCTGCTAACTCACATCGTGAGCCAAGTCAGCGGCAAGGCGACCGGCGCGGCCCTCAACGTGGGCAGCGCCTCGGCGGGGTACTCGAGCAACGCCGACGTCAACTGCGACGGCGCGATCAACCGCCGCGACATCGCCGATCTGACCGCCTACCTCTTCAACAGCGGCCCGCAGCCCTGCACGACGAAGTAGCGGGTCGGTCACACGTCCATCCGACGGCCCCGGCGCGATGCGCCGGGGCCGTTTTTCTTGATGCGGGTCGGGCTTTGTGACAAGGATTCCAAGCCGGCAAAGAGCGCCGGCTTGAAATGACGGGGATTGGGGCATGGTTGGTTCGAGGGGGTGGACGGGAGGCGTCCTGCCTCCCGTCACCTCTTCCCTGCCGCGCATCACGGGCAGGGCACGCAGTACTCGGTCGCCGGGTTGGCGGCGCGGAAGGCCACATTGACAATCTTGACCACATCGATCACGCTGGTCACACTGTCGCAATTGACGTCGGTGCGATACCACGGGCAATTCTGGTTGGGATCGCCGATTTCGGCGCCGGCGCGGAAGGCCACATTGACGCAGAGCACGATGTCGACCACGTTGCTGATGACGCCGTCGCAGGACGGGTCATGGGCGCAGTCGCAGGCGCACTCGCACAGGTCGCCGATGCCGTCGGAGTCGGCGTCTTCCTGCAACGGGTTGAAGTCCGACGGGCAATTGTCGCAGGGATCGCCGATATTGTCGGCGTCGATGTCGGACTGGCCGACATTGGGCGCCATCGGACAGTTGTCGCAATCATCGCCGGCGCCGTCGTTGTCAGCATCGGCCTGGTTCGGATTGACCAGCCCGGGGCAGTTGTCGACATCGCCGCAGGCGCCGTCGCCGTCCTCGTCGTCCAGCGGATCGTTGGGACAGACATCGCAGGGATCGCCGGTGCCGTCGTTGTCGACGTCGGATTGCGACGCGTTGGCGGTGATCGGGCAATTGTCACAGACATCGCCGCGGCCGTCGCCGTCGGCGTCGGCCTGATTGCCGTTGGCGACATCGGGGCAGTTGTCGCAGGCATTGCCAACGCCGTCCGAGTCGAGATCCTCCTGCTGAGGATTGGCGATGTTCGGGCAGTTGTCGCAGGCGTCGACGCTCCCATCGCCATCGGCATCGCCGGTCCCGCCGGCGGGGCAATCGTCGCAGGCGTCGCCGATGCCATCACCATCGCCGTCGGACTGATTGGGATTGGGCGTACTCACGCAGTTGTCGCAGAGGTCACCGCGCAGGTCGCCGTCGGTGTCCAGTTGGTTCGGATTGGCAACCAGCGGGCAGTTGTCGCAGGCGTCGCCGAGGGCATCGCCGTCGGAGTTGACTTGCGACGGGTTGGCGACTGAGGGGCAGTTGTCGATCGGGTCGTGGACGCCGTCGCCGTCGACATCGAGAATGCCGATGGTGATTGTTCCTTTGACAAAGCCGGGCACGGCCAAAAGCGCACCTTCGCCGGTGCAACCGGTCGATTCCCCGGGCGGATAGACGAAGGACAGGTGGTTTTCCGGCGTGACGCAGCACGTGTCGATTTCAAACTGGCCGGGCGTGGATGTGACATTGAAGACGAACTCGAAGGAGGGGATGCCGCCGAGCGACGGGACGCCATCGGTGCCGGCGCTGAGGCAGGGGTTCTCGATGTCCTGGCCATAGGCGGCCCAGAGCACGGCATCGGGTGAGACAAAATCGACACCTGCGGCGCTGGTCTGCCAAGTGTGCGAGGCGGGACCGCTGCAGGAATTGGCGGCCGCGGACGACGGGAAGTAACGACGCACGACGTTGGTGGCCAAATCGCTGGCGATGACCCGCCCGTTGGCGGTCATCCCAAAAGTGAACGTGCCGGCGATGTAGGCACCGGGTGTAATCGAACGCACCTCAAACGGCAGAACCATCGCGCTGACAAACAAGTCGTTGGTGATCGAAACACCCACGTGGACGCCGGTCTGTCCCACCAGCACGGTCCTGGACTCGACCGCCACTTCGTTCTGCGAGGGCGCATCGCAGAGATCGCCGATCCCGTCGCCATCAAAGTCGTCTTGATCGGGATTGTAGTCGGCGGGGCAATTGTCGCAGACGTCGCCCACGCCGTCGGCGTCGCCATCGGTCTGCAACGCGTTGGCGTCGTTGGGGCAGTTGTCGCAGAGATCGCCGATGCCGTCGACGTCGACGTCCTCCTGCAGGGCGTTGGCCAGTAGCGGACAGTTGTCGCATTCGTCGCCTGAGCCATCCGCGTCGGCGTCGTCCTGCGCGGGGTTGGCGTCGTTGGGACAATTGTCGCAACCGTCACCTAAAGCATCGCCGTCGGCATTGACCTGCGACGAATTGGCCAGACCGAGACAGTTGTCGACGTCGTCGCAAACGCCGTCGCCGTCGGCGTCATTGCCCGGGTCATTCGGACAGGGATCGCAGGGGTCGCCCATCCCGTCGAGGTCGGAGTCGGTCTGGGCAATGTTGGCGTGGTCGGGGCAGTTGTCGATGGGATCAGCGAGGCCGTCGCCGTCGCTGTCGGGGGTCCACGTACCGAGACGCACCGCGGGCTTGTCGCCGGCATCGAGGAATTGTCCGCCGACATACAGACTGTTGCCATGGCGGGCCAGCGCGCGGCCTTCGGCGCCGAGCCCGGAGCCGAGACGGGACCAGGAGACTCCGTTCCACTGCGCAATACGGAACGCCGGGAGACCATCGGCGGAGGTGAATTGCCCAGTGGCAATCAGTTTGAGTCCATAGACGCCAACCGCAAGGACCCGCGCTTCAAGGCCGGTGCCGAGAGCGTGCCAGGCCGTGCCGGTCCAGGCGGCGATACGTCCGACGGGGATCGTGCCATTGGCGGCGCTGATGTTACCGCCGACGATCAGCTCGTCGTCAAACTCCGTCAGGGCGAACACGGGGCCGTTGACGCCGCCACCGAGCGGACTCCACGAGGTTCCGTCCCAGCGGGCGACGCGATTCAGAGTGGCTGAGCCAGCATCGGCCAGCATGGTACCGGCATTGGTGAAGATGCCGCCGGCGTAGAGTTGCCCATCGAAGGCCGCCAGCGCGTTGACCGTGCTGGCGAGGCCGCCGGCGAGCGGAGACCACGCGGCCCCGTCCCAGCGGGCAACGTTGTTGGCCGGAGAGCCGCCTGCCTGTGCGAAGGCGCCGCCGACATAGAGGTCGCCGTCGAAGGAACACAGCGCGTTGGCCGGACCGTTGACGCCGCCGCCGAGCGGCGACCACGAAGCGCCATCCCAGGCGGCCACGCGCGAAGCGGCGATGCCGCCGGCGATGGTGAAGTCACCGCCGACGATGAGTTTGTTGTCGTGGGTGGCCAGACTGAGAGCATTGTTGTTCAGCCCGGAGCCGAGGGCGCTCCATCCAGAGCCGTCCCAGGCAGCGATGCGTGATGCGGCGATCGTGCCGATGCGCGTGAAGGTGCCGGTCGCGATCAACTTGGAGTCGTAGACAACCAGTGCGTTGATCTGATTGTTGGCGCCGCTGCCGGATGCGCCCAAGAGTGACCAAGTCGTGCCATCCCACATGGCGGCAAACTGGGCCATCGCGGCGCCGGCAGTGAAGAATGTGCCGCCGGCGCAGAGGTCGGTGCCATAGACGGCAAGGGCTTCAACTAGGTTTGATGTGCCGGCGCCGAGTGCGGACCAGGTTGCGCCGTCCCAGGCCGCAATGTTCGAGGCCGGGACACTGCCGGCTGTGGCGAAGGCGCCGCCGACAATCAGGTCGCCGTTGTAGATGGTCAGAGCGCGGGCAATACCGTTGAGGCCATCGCCGAGAGCCGACCAGCTGGAACCATCCCAGCGAGCGATGCGGTTGGCGCCACCGCCGCCGGCGGTGGTGAACCCGCCGCCGACAATCAGGTCGGTGCCGTACTGGAGCGCGGTGAAGGCTTCGGAGTTGACTCCCGATCCGAGCGCATGCCAGGCGGCGCCATCCCAGCGCGCCACTTTCATGGCCGGCGATCCGCCTGCCTGATCGAAGTAACCCACCGCGACCAGATCGGCGCCGTAGGTGGTGACGCACTCGACGGAATTATTGACGCCGGAGCCGAGACCGCTCCACACGGAGCCGTTCCATTGGGCGATAAACCCTACCGGCGCGCCGCCGGCGAAGCCGAAGAAGCCGCCGGCGATGAGATTGCCGGCATAGACGGTGAGTGTGCGCACGGCGGCGTTGGTGCCTGTGCCGAGCGCGGACCAGGTGGTGCCGTTCCAAGCGGCGACGTTGTTGGCGGCGGTACCGCCGGCCAGATTGAACTGACCGCCGACGATCAACTGGCCGCCGTAGACGGTCAGAGAACGACCGGCGCCATCCAGCCCACTGCCGAGCGCGCGCCAGACGACGCCGTTCCAGCGGGCAATGTGGTTGACGGTGACGCTGTCGGCGGTGGTGAATTCGCCGGTGGCGATCAGTTCGCCGCCATAGACAGCCATGGCTGTGACTTCACCATTGAGGCCGCTGAAGAAATTCTGAGCGGACCACCAGATGTCATCGGGGTCGGCCGCGATGCCGCTGCGGGAGAAGACCGGGTTGCCGGTTTCCGGATCGATCCCCGCGGTCAGTCCGGCCAGATCGACCGTTCCACTTGCACCGGAAGCGGAAAGGGCCGCAAAATCGAGCGTCCCATCCGGGCGCAGGTAACGAGTCAGATTGACGCGCGACTGCACATTGACGCCATCCGGAGACTCCTCGGCAACCATCGGCGCGGCGCCGACGACACAAAGCGCCACGGTAACCACCGACAGCCACAACCAACCGCGAGCGGTACGCATGACCCACCTCCCAAACGATGACACAACATTGACCGCGCAAGCGGGGATGCCCGGACCGGCAGAGCCGGACCGGGATCAGGGCGGTTTGAGGCGCGCAAGCCAGACGACTTGATTAAGATACCTCATAATCGTAGTGCCGGGACGGCGGATTTTGTTACAACGAAGCGGGCCGCGGCCCGGATCGGCCGCGGCCCGTAAGAGCGGGATGCTAGATAGGTTACGCGCAGGGGTCGACGTAATTGGCCGCGGCGGTCTGACCGCGGAAGGCGACATTGACCACCTTGACCACATCGGTGACACTGGTGACGCCGTTGGCGTCGACGTCGGTGCGCTCGTTGGGGCAGCCGGCGTCCACGGTCGGTGCCGCGCCGCGAAAGGCCACGTTGACCGTGATCACGACATCTTGCACGTTGGAAATGACACCGTCGCACTGCGGATCAAACTTGCAGGGGCAATTGCAGGGAGCGGAGACGTAGACGGTGGTGCGCATGTCGGCGAATTCATGTGGCACACAGAAGAACGGGTAGACACCGGGGGTGTTAAACGTCAGTTGTATGGCCGGGACGCTGGCATCCAGCGGAGAGTTGATCAGATTGCCTGCGTTCGGATCGCCTGAACCGGTGCCTGAAGTCAGGGTGTGGACGTCGTTGCCGCTCCAGTAGAACTCGACCGTCTGCCCGGTCATCACCGGGACGGAATCGGGATCGAAGGTCAGGATATCGGTGGTGCGGACATGCGCGGCCACGGTGGGCGTGACCACCACCTTGCCGGTCATGCCGAATAGTTCATGGGGGATGCAGAAGTTCTGGTAGGTGCCGGGGGTGTTGAACTGGTGCTCGAAGATGGGCTGGCCGTTTCCGAAGATGCCGTTGTAGTCGTTGCCGGCGCTGGGATCGCCGGAACCGGTCCCGGAGGTAGCAGTGTGGTCGCCGTTGATCTGGTACCACTGCAAGGTGTCGCCGGCGGAAATCTGCACGGAATCGGGCACGAAGGCGGGGTTGGGGACTTCGATGCCGCCGACCTTGATGACGGCGGCGCGCACAGCCAGCGTGGTGGCGGCAAGCAAGACGCAGAGCGCAATCACGGCTTTCTTCATCTGACCTCTCTCCTATCCGATGGAGCCGGGGCTACGGCCTCCGGCACGTTCTCTCGCTGACAGTCTATGGGCACGGGCTGGCGCAGGCGTCGCAGAACGGCGACGCATCGCCGCGGAAGGCGTGGTTGACCATGTTGACCACATCGAGCACGCTGACCACGCAGTCGCAGTTGAGATCGGCGCGGCCGACGTGGGTGCACTGCGGGTCAACGATGTCGGCGCCGCCGCGGAAGGCGATGTTCACCACCGAGACCACATCCTGGATGTTGGGCACCTGATCACAGACCGGGTCGGCGTGGCAGGCGCAGTCGCAGCTCTCGGCGACATTGATGCGGATGGTGGCGGTGTTGCCGGGGCCGTCGCCGTCATCGGCGTGGTAGCGGATCGAATCGGGGCCGACATAGTCGAGGTCGGGTGTGTAATCGAAGGATCCGTCGCCGGCGTTGAAGTTGGCGACTGTGCCGTGAAACGGCCCCAGATCGAACGCGACGGTCAAGGCGACATCATCGATATCGGTCACCGGCAACGCAGGGACATGCACGAGTGTGTTCTTGAGGGCATTGACGTTGGCGTCCGCGGCGACGGGGGGATCATTGACGGCGGCGACATCGATGCGCAGCGTGCCGGTGTTGGAAGTCGCAAAGCCGTCATTGACAGTGAACCGCACCGAGTCCGGGCCGAAGTAGTCCTGGGCGGGAGTGTACGTATAGGTTCCCGCATTGACGTCAATGACTTGCAAACTGCCATGGATGGGGCCGCTTGCGACGGAGCGCGGAATCGGATCGCCATCGGGATCGAAGGCCTGCAATGTGACGCCCAGCGGCGTGTCTTCCTGCGCCGCAACCGCGGAGTCGCGCGCGACCGGCGGATCGGTGACTTCATTGACGGTGATCGTGACCAGTTCGGAGTCGGCGAGGGCGCCATCGGAGACGATAAAGCGGACGACCGGCGCGCCGGATTGTGTGAAGCCGGGTGTCCAATTGAAATTACCGGTGCCATTGCCGTTGTCGGTGAAGACGGCGCCCGCAGGCAGATTCTCGGCGGAGAGGGTCAGCGGGTCGCCGTTGCCGTCGGAGGCGCTGACGCCGAACGCCAACAACTGTCCCTCATTCACGTTCTTGGGGCCGATCGTCGCCAACACCGGCGCGACCGGCGGGCAGGAAAGCGTGGTGGTCAGCCCGGCGTTGTTACGCGGGGTGGCCGCCGATGATATCCCCCACTGGGCGGCGTTGTCCTTGGGCAGGACATAGTCGTGGGTGATGCGGACCAGCGACCGGCAGCCATCGGACGGGAGCGCCGGCGCCGGCGAACCAAAGTTGGTGTTGCTGCCGGTGTAATTGCCATAGGCGACCGCGTCGACCATGGTCGGAAACGGCGGCGGATCCTCGAAGATCACACGCCCGTTGTCGAGAAAGATCGAGTTGGCCGGTATGATGAAATCGGGACTGAAGCTCAGGTCGGCGGCCATATCCGGGGTGGCCAGCAGAATCGTCTCGTTGGCGTCCAGCGCCGGGAATGAAGCGGTGAAGTCGAAGACGACGTTGGTGTCGGTGCCGTCGGCGTTGAGCGCAATCAGCCAAGTGGGGGCAAGGTTGGTCTGACCGATGGAGCCGGCGAGGAGTTCAATGAATTGCTTGGTGCCGTCGGCGTTGGTGTAGACCTCATTGATGTCGATGATGTGAAAGGTCTGCGGGTCCGCCACGGCCCGGGTCGCTGGAAAGCCGATGATCCCCCAAACCAGAAACACGGCGACGACAAATCGAACATGTCTCGACATTGATCCTCCCTGAAGAGCCGCGCATGGCGGCTCGTTTTTTTGAAATTGTGGAACGTGCGCAGACGGCCGTGGAAGCAATGGCCAGCCCCAGTCGTGCAACAGAGAGAGATTCGGTTTTGTTTCAGGGGTGGTTAAGAATTTATGAAACGGCGGGGACGAAGGCCTTATAAAGCCAAATATACGATGACTCTCCTATGACGTTGTCCTACAACACGATAAATAGAGTGCCGGAGGCCGGAATCGAACCGGCACGTCCCTCACGGGACAAGGGATTTTAAGTCCCTGGCGTCTACCAATTCCGCCACTCCGGCAGAAGGAACAGGAAAAGTACGAAGCAGGCGGTGATTTGGGAATAGGTTTGCGGGAGGGTTGCCCCGCCGCACGTTTGGTCACGTGATGGCGGGTCATGAGGTGAATAGGAGGTCGGACATTCCTGTCTGACCTGCCATCCCCGATTGAGGGGCGCTCTTGGCCCCTCGATCGGGGATGACATTTTGCGGAAGGGATGCCCTGCCGCGAATATCGCCTCGTTCGGCGGGTCCCAAGAACGGACCCACCTCACGAGGCGAAGGACAGACAAGAATGTCCGTCCTCCTGAAAAACAAAGACTCCGATCAGGTCACGGCATTGAGCGCCGCGACCGGGTTCGGATGACGGATTAAAAGATGAATAGGAGGTCGGACATTCCTGTCTGACCTGCCATCCCCGATTGAGGGGCGCTCTTGGCCCCTCGATCGGGGATGGCATTTTGCGGAAGGGATGCCCTGCCGCAGGTAGGGCGAACACAAGGTTCGCCCCTACGGGGTCTTTATCGCATCGGGGCAATTGTGTTCGCTCGAGGTGTCGCTTCGTTTGGCAAACCATGAGGCGACCCGGCTCGCGGAGCAACAAAGATCCCAAGCCGGTCGCGGCATAGAGCGCCGCGACCGGCTTGGAATGACGGACTATTTCACGAGAGCGAATCTTCGGGGAGAGAGGCGGGTTCCGGAATCGAACCGGAGTATAGAGGTTTTGCAGACCTCCGCCTTACCGCTTGGCTAACCCGCCTTTGATCGGCGTCTGTGTGTTGACGCCGCCACTGCGCAAACAAAAAGGGCCGTCGCTGCGGCGGCCCAAACCAGGAACAGACTTCGGCACCGCCGGGACTAAGGGACCGGACAACAAAGATCGAAATCGGCGCCGTGTGTCGTCATCTTGGTATGGAGCGGGAAACGGGATTCGAACCCGCGACATTCACCTTGGCAAGGTGATGCTCTAGCCAACTGAGCTATTCCCGCCTCATTCGCTCCGTCCAGCCAACCGCTGGACTGTCATTAAAGTATCGGCCGCCGGGGCGGGAGTCAAGAGGGATTGGAATTGGGGGTTTGCGGAGGTAAATTTAGATTATCTTAGAATTCAGGGGGCGAACCGTTCACTGACGGGGAGCCCGGTATGCGTCTTCGCATCGGTCTTTGCCTTTGTGCCATCCTCTGGCTTATCCCATCGGGCTCTGCCTCCGCGACGGTGATCGCGGTCCCGGGCGATCACGCCACGATTCAAGGGGCGATTGCGGCCGCGTCGCCCGGCGATTCGATCCTGGTCTCCCCCGGCGTCTACAAGGAAAACCTGGACTTCCTCGGCAAGTCGCTCGCGGTAATCAGTGTGGCGGGGGCGGAGTTTACGCATCTGCGTCCCGTCGACACCGCCGCACCCACGGTGCTCATTTCCGGCCCGACCGCCGCCGGCGCGGAGTTTCGTGGGTTCGAGGTTCAGGGTTCCGGAGGGTCGTCGATCATTGCCTGCCAGTACAGCTCTTACTGCGCCATCCGCGACAACATCATTTACAGGAACGCCGGCTCGGGCGACTGCATCGGGGTCTACGACGATGATGTCCTGATTGCCGGGAATATGATAGCAGCGAATGTGACGCGGCGGGCGATCGGCATCGCCATTGGTCAGGCGACCATCCTCGACAACACCATCGACGGCAACTGGGAGGGGATCATGTTCGGCGCCGGTTCGAACGGACTGGTGCGCAACAACGCGATCACCGCCTGCAACCAGCATGGGCTCGCGGGACATCCCGACACCGCCGACTACAATCTCATCTATCTCAACGGCGATGATTACGAGTGCGATGGCTGTTATCCGAACAACCTCTCCCTCAACCCGCTCTTTCTGGGATCGACCTCCGGCGAGTACCTGTTGCGCGATGGGTCGCCCTGCCTCGATGCCGGGCATCCCGATCCGGGCTACAACGATGCCGACGGGTCCCGCAATGACATCGGCGCGTTTCCGAAGGTTCCGCCGGGAATGGTCCCGTGGAATGTGCGGATCGGGAATAACGACCGCTATCATGTCATCGAAGCCGAGCCGTTGATTGCCTGGCTGCGCTATCCGAGCGGGTCGCCATCGCAGGAGGCGTGCGAGATCCAGGTCGGGACCGACCTCGACTGGACGGTGGCGGAAGTCTGGGCGCCGTGGGCATTCACCAGCGCGGCCACCTATCGGCTGTATCAGGGGCCGGAATTGCAGGATGGCGTGACTTATTACCTGCGGCTGCGTCTGCGCGCCGCCGGTGTTTGGGGGCAGTGGCGGACGTTCGATCTGCGCACCAACAGCACACCCACCGCGCCAGTCCCCCTCTCTCCCGCCGATGGCGCCCTGCTGCCGGCGCGGGCGCAAGAGTTGACAGTGACAAACGGCGTCGATCCCGACGACGATCCCTTGAAGTATGAGTTCACCATCTACCGCGATCCGGAACTCATGAATGTCGCGGGATCGCGTGTGAATATCCTTGAGACGCCTGGCCAGACTGCCTCGGGAAATTTTGCGCCGCTTAATCCGGGGGCCGAGTATTGGTGGCGGGCGCGGGCGCACGACGGGTATGAGTGGGGTGCCTGGTCGGATTCGTTGCGGTTTTTCACCCGCGCCGGGCGTACCCATCATGTGCCACTGGAGTATGCCTCCCTGCAGGCGGCGGTGGACTCATCGGGACAGTTGGACACAATCCTGGTCGGCCCCGGCGAGCACAGCGAGAACATCTTCCTGCGCGGCTGGGACCTGGTGATCACCTCCAGCGATGGTCCCGCGGCGACGATCTGGCATCCGGGGTATCATTACGGCAAGACCATCACCGTCGGCAACGCCGAGGGGGCATCCACGCGCATCAGCGGCTTCACCTTTGGCGGCGGATACGCCGAGGCGTACCTCGACGTCAACGGCGGCGCCGCCCCGGAGATTACCGGCAACATCTTCCGCGATTACCAGCCGATGTTCTGGGCGTTTCCGGTGGTCATCACGTGCTCCGACGCGGCGCCGTACATTCATCACAACCTGTTTGTCAACAATGGCGGGATTTCCTGCATCGGGAACAACTTCGGCGGGCGCGCGCGGATCATCAACAACACCTTCGTCAACAATCAGCGCGGCTTCTACTCGATCAGCGGCGCGGGATTGGCGGCCAACAACATCGTGGTCAATTCGGCCGAGTACGGCATCTACGGCTTCTTCGCATTGCAGCATCACAACAACGTCTGGGGCAACCATCCCGACTACGACGGCGGGGCGACGGCCGATCCGACCAACCTGTCGGTCGATCCCTGGTTCTGCGATCCGAGCAATGGAGGCTACGCGCTCGCGTCGATCTCCCCCTGCGCGACCGCGGCATCCAACGGCGGATACATCGGCGCCTATGCGCCCGCCTGCAGTTTTCCGGCGACCTGCCATTGCGAGTGCCATGCCGACCCGGAATGCGATGGCGCGACGGACATGATGGACATCGTGCGCACCATCGCGCGGGCCTTCAATGCCGACAGCACGGTGTTTGACACGGCGTGCCTGTACCACGGGCCGCTGGCCGACGGGCGCACCGATGTCGATTGCAATGGCGGGACCGACATTGCCGATGTGACGCGGATGATTGATGTGGTGTTGCGCGGGGCCGATCCGGCGTTGCGGTTTTGCGCGCCGTGTGAGTAGCGGAAAAAGAGCAAACAAAGATTCCAAGGGGTGTCCGCAAAGAGCGCGGACACCCCTTGGAATGACGGCCAGATAAATGAGTCATTCCCGCGAACGCGGGAATCCAGCCCTGCCGCCAGGGCCTGGACCCCCGCTTGCGCGGGGGTGACGGTGGGCGATACATCGTCTAATCATTCAATGGTCTCCGTAGTCAAGGGGTACCGTCCGGTGGCCGGAACGAGGATCTTTGGTCAATCGCCGCCGCCAAGGCACGCGTTGGTGTAATTGGCCTCGATCATCTGGCCGCGGAAGGCGACGTTGATCACCTTGACGATGTCGACAATGTCGGTGACACCAGTGGCGTCGACATCCGAGCGCGCGGCGGGGCAGAGGGGATCGAACTCGGGGGGCGCACCACGAAACGCCACATTGACCGTCAAGACCACATCCTGCATGTCGGAACGGATGCCATCGCATGCCGGATCGGCCCAGCAGGGGCAGATGCAATCGACGATGTCGCATAGATACGGCGAGTAGGCCACGGCCAGAGCGTTGTCGACGGTCGCCTTGAACGACGCCTCGCTGACGGTATCGGAGGCGAAGATCGCGACATAGGTCAACGTCTCGGCGGGAGCCAGCGAGCGTCCGCGGTCCAACGCCATCAGCACATACAGATCGGCGGCCGAGTCGACGAATATGTCGGCGCCGAAGGCGGGAGTGGTCAGCAGGCGGTAGAGGAACCCATCGCTCGGCCCTCCCCCCGGCTGAAGGTCGGTGTAGGCGTTGCCGACCTGGCCATAATCAAAGGGGGCGCGTGTCGCGATCCCGGCGCGGAACCGTGTCGCGGTGTTCTGACCGACAGGGACATGGCCGGCGGTGTCGCTTCCCTGCACGCCCAGCAAATTCCGGGTCATGTCCGCAACCGGCGTGTTCGCGGCGCCATACTGCACCGCCCCCAGACGTTTGGCGGGCATCGCAGTCAGATCGGCCAACAGACCGATGGCCAGGTCGGTCACCGGGACCTGCGGGTTGTGACGGTAAATCCGGTAGCGGGCGATGACGAACTCGTCCTTGGCATAGTCCTGCGGGAAGGACCATGCGATCGAAATGCCCACCGCTGAATCGCGGGTGCACAACCGGGTGGACGCGTAGGCGCATCCCATTCCGGTGCCATAGGCCGAGGTGTCGATGATCAGGTCGCTCAACGGACGGAAGCCATACTGGCCGTTGGTTGGCCGGTCATAGAAGCGCAGGAAGACGGTGGTGTCGGGGGATTGCGGACCATGGGCGACGAGAAGCGAGGCGTCGAAGATCGACCACGACGAATCCGCATGCCGCCAGAGCCCGCCCTTGTCAAACTGGCCGGCGATACGGCCATTGTTCTCCACCAGCAACGCCAGCGAACCGGGGCTGGCTACGCCGGTCTTCATGATCACCGGAGATTCCGGGCAGAAGAACTCATCGAAGACGAAGAACTCCACCGGGAAGACCTGCGGCGACGGTTTGGACAGATCGTTGTGCGTGACCGCAATGCTCCCGGTGTACATCCCCTCCGGACCGCCGTTGGCGGTCATGGTGACGGTGGCGACCAGATCGGGATCGCCGGCGGGGATTGAGTATGGTCCCGGGGCGCTGACGGCCAGCGTCGGGTTGCCGGGGAAGTCGGTGACGCTGATCTCGCCGGTCAGCTCGGCATTGCCAAGGTTCATGATCGTCAGGGTGGTCTGCGTCTGGCTGTAGGTGGGTGCGTGGAATTCGCAGAGTGGATCCTCCGCCAGCGTGGCGGCAAAGTTGGGCGCCAGTTTGGGGCAGAGGTACTGCCCGTCGGTGGTGCCGCCGGGGATGCGCAGGTAGTGAACCGGATTCAACTGCCAGGTGCCTTCACCAAGAACCGCCGCGCCGGCGTCGAGGTCGCTGATGAAGAAGATGTCGATGTCGGAAACGACGAGGCCGATGCTGGCCCAGTTTTCCGAGCGGCAGACGCTGTCAGGACGCTGCGGAACCCCAGTGAGGGTATCGGCCGGGCCGGGATTGCATTGCGGTGTCTTGGTATTCGTCAGATTGGCCGGCGTCGACCACGTGTTACCGCCGTCAGCGGAGGCGGTCAGGTAGAGTTCCCCGTTGTAGTAACCGAGATAGGACACATCCTCCTGCTCGGCCTGAGTGAGTCCGCCGAACTGCGTGAAGACGACGTAGAGATAGTCCTCATTGGACCGTGTCCCCCCCTGGCAGAGCGTGGACCCATCGCCGACGCCCACCGAGAGCTTGGCGAGCGCCAAGTTGTAGACGCCGGTCAGTCCGGCCAGATCCCAATCGGCCAGCGCGACGGTGCGGATGGTCCCCGGCTGTGAATTCCAGTGGCGAATGGCGACGGTGGCGCTCGCGTTGGCGATCTGCTGCTCATCCCAGAGCAGGTGAAGAACGCTCTGGTGGTCATAGGCAGCGGTCAGGTGCAGCCAGGCCTGCGGGCCATTGAGATCGGAGTAGGACGTGAGAACGGTCTTGGCCAGCGGTTCGGTCCCGGCGATCCAGCCCGCGCCATCGTTGGCCGACTCGTAATAGGCAACGTTATTGAGGCCGTTCATCCAAACGTGGTTGGCGACATTGACGGCAATGGCCAGCTTGTCGCCGGCGGGGTCATCGGCGACGGCATAGGACGTTTGCGGTGTCGAATCGATCAACACCGGGCCCGTCCAGCTAGTGCCATTGTAGCGCCAATACCAGAGCAGATCAGAGGCGCAGTCGTTGACATTGGAATGCGCGAGGATGTGCAGGGTCCGATCGCCATCGTGGGAGGCGGCGATCAGCGGCCAGAGGGCTTCGTTGCAGGGCGCGGTCATGCCACTTAATCCCTCATCGATGTGCGAGGCGTTGCCGGGGGTGGGGAAGCTCAGATGCCAGGGACCGTAGGGCAGATTGGGATCTTCGCGCCGATGCAGTGTGGCCTGGAAAGTGTTGTCCTCAAAGACGGCGCCATTGCCGAATCCGGCGCGGGCGAGCGTGGGACCGCCGACTTCGACACCGCCAAAGGGCTGGATGTAGACCCCGCCGGAAACCGTATAAGACCCTCTAACATAATGACGATTGCAATGTACGATGACAGATCAGGATGCAG
>CAZQIZ010000006.1:0-118894 GCA_964593585.1 uncultured Ignavibacteria bacterium | reverse complement strand
TGAGAGAGTATCAACTCTCTGTTATGAGGTGTCAACCGATTCGGGACCACTCCAAACACGTCGTTGCCTTGTCCACCGAGAACGCCGACTACGAGAACTTCCTGACGTTTGTGCAACCGCCAAAGGTCGAAGTCGGTTTCAAGCGGATTGGAACCCGCACCTACAAATTCGACATAAGCGAAACAGCAATATTGAACGCGGGCGCAAGGATCATCAATGTTCAATGGGACTTCGATCACGGCGATAGGTTCAGCAGCACGCCGGGATACTCATTCGTTCGTGGTGCGAAGTCTGAGCCTGCCCTTCAGACCGAATATCACTTCCCGAGACCGGGGAAATGGAAGGTCGCCTGCAAAGTGCAGGACGATGCGGGCGGGGAAGGCACGTGGACCGGCGTGATAGACGTTAGCTGACCGGATGTTCAATCAATTTGCAAAGCATGAGGACGCGTTTCGGGATTGGCGCCGGGATGGACGGCCGGGGCTCAAGACCGAATCCTATAAGTACGTGGACTTCCTGTCTTCACCGGATGACGATCAAGCGGCGCGGTCCGGCACACTTTGGCCCCACCAGTGGGAGTCGTTTCTGCGCCTAGTCTATGCCCACGAGATCCTCGGCAAGTCCGAACTCGGGGCAGATGGATTACTCCTCAACATCGTCACGGGCGGCGGAAAGACGGCGATCATTGCCGCCGTAATCGCCTGGCTGCGGATCGCACACGGTGTTCAGAAGTTCCTCCTGCTTTGCCCAAATCTCATTGTTCGTGACAGACTCGAGGACGATTTCGAGGCCGGCAAGGTGTTCAAAGACCGTGACCTGCTGCCGGACTGGGGCAACTGCCAACCCCAAGATTTCGTCCTGACGACGCTGGGAAGCGGCAGAGAGGGCGGATGGTCTAGCATGTTCAGCGCCAGTGTGATCCTGGGAAACATTCACCAGTTCTATCTCAGCAACAAATCCGGCCAGAGCAATCTCTCCGGGCTCATGAACGGGCCCGACTTCGCACTTTTTAACGACGAGGCACACAACTCCCCCGCTCCGGAGTACGAAGCCACCCTCAAGCGGTTGCGGGAGAAAGTTGTGCTACGAGTTGACACCACCGCCACGCCTGACCGGGCTGACGGCAGGGCACCTGACAGCGATATGATCTTTGAGTATAGCGTCACTGATGCCCTCTCCGACGCCATAATCAAAACACCCGTCGTCTACCAACCTGATATCAAGACGGTACAACTGACATACACGGACGCTCGTACGGGGGAACAGCGGAAGGTAGAGGAGATAGACTGGGACGAAGTGGACAGACTTGGATTAAATGCGACCCAGTGGGTAACCGACGATGAGCCAATGCGCCAGCAGATGGCAATCGCATTGCGTCGTCTGGATGAACAAGAGCATCGGGCGAAGAAACGGTACCAGCCCATCCTGTTCGTAGTGGCCGTCTGCAAGGCGGATGCGGAAAAAGCCGAGCAAACACTGAGCAAGTACTTTAAGGTAAAGACCTTGCTGGTCACAGAGGACAGCGACGAGCACGACCGTCAAAAGGCGCGCGAACTAGGGAGGCAAAAGAAAACCGCAACCCCATATCGCGCGGTTGTGAGCGTGCTCATGCTCCGCGAGGGATGGGACGTGCCGGAAGTTGGGGTCATCCTCCTTCTCCGAAAGTTTGGGAGCAAGGTTTACGGGCAACAGGTCGTCGGCCGCGGGTTGCGCAGAGTGCGGGCGCAGGGCGTCACTCCTACAGAGCCTCAAATTTGCGCGATCGTAGATCATCCAAAGCTCGAGCATCAATGGCTCTGGGACATCTTTAATGCGAAGAAGCGCACAGGGGTCTTGATTGACCAAGAGTTCGACGAAACAGAAGACCTACCGCCTCCCCCGGCAAAGCAGGATCTTACAAAACCCGACTTGGTAATCGACCTCCCTCCGGTCGATCCCACAGTCGTCGACGACGGCACCTTTGACCTCGGCGAAATTCCGCCGCCTCCGAAGCCGGCGGCAAACTGGCGCGAGCAGCTCGATCGAATCGAATACGACCCGACGGTGGTGGAGATCACAAAGGTAGATATAGCGAGCGTAATAGGACAAGAATTGGGCGGGCAGGGCTGGAAGACGATTCACTCTGCGCCCGACGCAACCGCTCCTGATGGCACGATGATCAAGTTCACGGACGAAGCAATTCGTGAAGCCGTCAAAGAGACATTGGTCGAGATCGCGGAACTACTGACAGTTGAAGCGGGTTACGCTGCATCATTCAAACATGCAGTGTACAGCGCCTTGTTGCATCATGTCAGAGCGAAGTTCCTCAAGGGCACCTCGCTTGGCTTGGCCGAGCGCGAGGATGTGGAGTTTGCCTGGAAGATGCTCAGACAAGTACGCGTGAGAGTTGCCGCGATTCCGGGGCTGGTTGCAGGGATTATCGAACATGGCGATTAGTATACACGGAGAGTACGCTGACCCGAAGAAGAGTCCCTGGAACTTCGAGAAGTACCAGAGTGACTTGGAACGCCGAATGATGGATCGGCTCGAGCGCGACCCTTATGTGGTGAAATGGATGAAACGGCATGGCATCAGCATTCCGTGGATTGACGGCCAGAAGCATCAGCGCAGGTACGTGCCAGACTTCCTAGTCGAGTATGAAGACGGGCGGAAAGTCGTGCTAGAAGTGAAGGATCCCACTCGGGTTGACTCGAACGACGTCCAACGCAAGCGTAAAGCCGCAGAGATGTGGTGCAAACAGCGCCGCATGGAATACGTGATCGCGACGATTGGTTAACTCTCTGCGAATCTGGCCTGACAGAAGCACAGCGGTGCGTGCAAAGCGCACGGACTACGGACTACCTCGCCCGGAGCGTTGGGCTGGTGACCTGCTGAGCAAACAGTAGTAGGCGCGTGTAGAATTGGTCGCCCGCCACTTCGAATACATTGTTGTGGTCGGCGCCGTCCACCAGCCACAGGTCGCCGCGTTCGCCGGCGATGTCGCAGAGAAATTGCGAGTCGGATGCCGGGATCGTCAGGTCATCGCTGCCGTGGACAAACAGGATCGGGCAGGCAAGGTCGGGGACAGTGCCCTCGTTGTCGAAGCGATAGGTCATGAACCAGTGGGCAGGGAGAAAGGGCAGCATGCGCCGCGCCATCACTCGCGCCGAGCGGAACGTGGCCTCGGCGATGACGCCGGCGCAGGGCCGTCGATGGGCCAGCGCGATGGCCACCGCGCCGCCGATTGAATGCCCCCAGAGGACGATGCGTTCGGGCGCGATGCCGAGCGAGTCGACCATGAAGCGGCAGATCGCATCGGCGTCGGCGTACACATGGGCTTCGGTGGCGCGTCCCTTTGACTCCCCCGCGCCGCGGTAATCGAAAGCCACAATGGCCAGCCCGGCCTCAGCGGCGCGGGCCAGCAAATCGCGCCGGTCATCGAGATTGCCGGCGTTGCCGCAGAAATAGAGGAAGACCGGCCCCTCGACCGGGATCTCGGTGCGCCAACCGGAAAGCCGGGTGCCGTCGGGACTCTGCAGGTGCAGGGCGGTGAAACCGGGCGGGGGCGGGGTCGGGCCCCGGCGCGGCACAAATGACATGTACGGTTCGGCCCAGACAATGAGGAGCTTCAGCGCAACCAGCGCCAACCCCACACCGATGATCCACCAGAGAATCGTCATCCGCCGCCGCGTACCAACACCCCCACGGCATTGTACGACGAAGACCGAAGTCAATGAAACCGGAAACGGCCCCAAATGACAACGGGCGGACCCGCCAGTCCGCCCGTCGCTGAAACGTCCCTGAGACCCTAAGCTCATTTGAGCAAGACCATGGCGCGCGCCTGCGACGCCCGGCCTTCGATCACCAGACGTGAGAAGTAGACGCCGGAGGCCAGCGCCCGGCCATGGTCGTCGCAGCCGTTCCAGAAGACCGGGTACTGGCCGGGGGGCATCGTCTCATCGACCAGCGTGCGCACCCGGCGTCCGAGCAGATCGATGATCTCCAGCCGCACCGCGCGGGCGCCATCGCCGGCAATCGCCACCGGGATCGTGGTACCGGCGTTGAACGGATTGGGATAGTTTTGATCGAGACGGAAATCGGCGGGAATCACCGTGCCACCCTGGTCGTCGCCGGCGTCGCTCATCTGCGCCCAGCGGAGATAGGCGTCACGCGCCGCGGCGGAGAACGCGCCGGCCGTGGGGGCGCCGATCAGCGCGATGGCGATCACGATGCTGTCTCCCGGCGGCAGATCGACCGCCGCGGTGGAGGCCACCGCGAGGAAATCGCCGCTGGCCAACGGGGCGGCGGCGGCGCCGGAAAGCGCCGCGCGCTTCTGCCAATCGGTCAGGCCGGTCTTGACGCCGTTGTTTTCGAAGAAGCGCAGACCGCCGAAGGCGCCGGACAGCGGCGCCACACCGGCGACAAATTCACCGGCCGGCGCCTGATGGAAAAAGCCGCCGCTGGACGCATCGAAGCCGACCCGCTCATCGATGATGCCGACCGAGGGCAGATCGAGATCGAACACCCAGCCAAGCTGGAAGCCGGGAATGGTGACGTCGTCGCGATTGTGGATCACCCACGCGAGCGTGACCGCATCCTGATCGCCGGCGGCGTGGAACACCGGCGCTAACTGGCGAACCGTGATCCCAACCGGCATCGCCGCGTGCGAGTCATCGAA
This sequence comes from uncultured Ignavibacteria bacterium, assembly GCA_964593585.1. GTDB lineage: Bacteria > Zixibacteria > MSB-5A5 > WJJR01 > WJJR01 > JACQFV01. The sequence goes on along the minus strand of CAZQIZ010000006.1, from coordinate 114,237 downwards.
CGCCGAGGCGGACAGGGGCGCGAAATCGAAACGCAGGGTGCCATCGGGCTGACGGGACGCGTCGGCCCAGCCGCCATCCCCCGACGAGGCAAACAGCGACGCCTCATAGAGGAGGTCGGCGGCGATCATCCCGGTACGCCATCCCTCTCCCCCGGCGTTGAGCACCGAGCCGGCGCCGAGGCCGAGATGGCCGAGATTCGAAACGGTCAATGCCGAGACACCCGCGGAGGCCGAGGTGACAACCGCGCCCTCGGGCAGACCGACCATCACGCCGATGGTGTCGCGCCACCAACTGAGCAGCGGCTCGCCGGACGTCGAGACTTCAAACCAGGCGGTGTCGCCGGCCACCGACTGCGGCGAGACGGCGATGACAAACGGCGAAGAGGCATTGTCGACGCTGCCGCCGGCCGGCACAGTGCCGAGATAGGCGCTGCCGGCCAGCACCTGCGCGGTGTTGCACAGCGAAGCCAGGTTCAAGGTCACGTTGCGCGCATCGGCGGCATTGGCATGCACGGGGACAATCAACTCAACCGTCTCGCCGAGCGCCGGGACGCCGTCGCCGGCCGGATCGAGCGCCACAGGACCGGTGGTGACCACAGGATAGTACGGCGAAGGCAGGGAGGCGAGCGCGGCCTCCAGATCGAGCAGGCCGTAGCCGGAGGCGTTGTCTTCTCCCGCGGGGCCGATGTCGCGCGCGGTGGTCAGGAGCGCGGTCTTGATCTCCTCGGGCGTCAGTTCGGAATTGTATTGGCGCAGGAGCGCGACGGCCGCGGCCACATGCGGCGCGGCCATCGAAGTGCCGTTGATCAATCTGTAGGTCTGTCCCTTGTAAGCCGAGCGAATCGCGACACCGGGGGCGACAATTTCGGGCTTCTTGGCGCTGCCGTCGCAGGCCGAGGGACCGCGGCTGGAGAAGCCGGCGACGTCGAACGTGGCGAGGTTGGCGTCCACGGCTCCGACCGAAAACGACGCCGTCGGCGAGGTCGCCCGGTCGGCGGGGTTGCGGATCGTCATCGCGTTGGGGCCTTCGTTGCCGGCGGCGAAGATGCACACCACGCCCATCGCCTCGGCGTTGTCGATCGCCTCGAAGAACATGGTGTTGCACGGGTTGATGATCTGCTGCGATACCCCCCAGGAATTGCAGACCACATCCGGGACATCGTGCATCGTCGCGGGGTTGCCGTCGGGATCCACCACCCACTCCAGCGCGGCGAGAATGTCGGAGAAGGTCGCCGACAGCGAGCGTCCGCGATCAACCACCGCGGCGGAAATCCATTCGGCGTCGGGCGCCACGCCGATGGTGTCGGCGCCAGCGCGCCCGACCATGATGCCCATGACGTGGGTGCCATGGCCGTTATTGTCCATCGGCGCCGGGCCATTGAGCGGATCGAACCAGGACGCGGCGGTGTCACCCTGTAGACCGCGCCAGCGATCCGAGAGGGCGGGATGAATGCCCTCGACGCCGGTGTCGATCGAGGCGACCAGGCGGCCCTTACCGGTCAGGCCACGCGCCCAGAGGGTGCGCGCCCCGATCGCCGGCAGGTTCGGCGCGGCGCCGGCGCTTGTCACCACCGCATCGGCGATCGAAACCGGCTGCAACAGCTCAATGGTCGCATCCGGCGCAATCATGGTGACATCGTCGCGCTCCGCCAACGCCAGCAGCGCGTCGCGATCGAGACGAACCAGGGCAAGGTTGGCGATCCAGAAGCGGCGCACGACCGTGGCGTTGCCGGTGATCGTCGGGATGGTCGCGGCCGCCATGCGCAGGTGGGCACTGACGCGCTGGTAGCGATCGCGGAGACTGCCCGCCGAAGCCGCCAGCGAGTTCACACGGATTGAAGGACGATCGGAAGTTTCGAAACGGACGAGGACGTCGAAGGTCGCACCGCCGGCATCGACCGCCAGTCGATCGAGCAGATCGGGCGCGATCACCGACTGCTGACGGGCCGACAACACGGCGCCCTGCCCCGCGACGGCCGGGAGCAGAAACAGCAGGAATGCGAGACGGGGTAGATACTTCATCACAACAGGGGCTTACCGCAACCGCGATGCCACCACGACCAATTTAGGGCCGAATCGCGGATTTGGAGCCGACTTTCTTCGCCCTGTTAACGCATTGCGGTCTTTGTGTTTAGTAGGGCTCGCGTCTCCCAGACTTCAATCTTGACCGTGCAACACGCTAACGGCGGTGTGAACGACTGTGCGCGGGCGTGCAGAGCGCTTCACAGTGAGCATTCACGGTCACACTTCCGGGCCCGGAAGCAGAAGGCCCCGGCTCCGTCAGTAGACGGAACCGGGGCCGGAATTGTCGTCGATGGAGCGCCCTTACGACTGGCTGAAGGGCAGGAAGAACCACTCGACCATCTTGCGATAGTATTCCTCCGCCTGCTCCTGCTTGATGAAATACAGCGGGAAGGTCTGGTAGGCGGTCTTGTAGAGCGGCGTGACACGGTCGGGTCCGACGCGGCGCACGACGACCGGCTTGGTGTCGGAGAACGACGGGCCGTTGGTCGGCGGGATCGGTCCGCCCGGACGCCAGCTGCCGTAGATGTACAGCGGCACCGACTTTGAACCGAGCACCAGGAAGTTGACATCGGGGATGCCGTAGACTTTCGGGGTCCCGTTGTCGCGGAGAATCTTCTTCAAGCGCGAGGGCAGGAACATGCTGTCGATGCGCACCGGATCGACTTCGAGGCGCGCCGGCAACCCGCTACCGGTCGCCACAAGTTCGGCGGCGACAAATTCATCATTGGACTTCGGCGCGCGCGGCGCTTCACCGACGCGGGTGATCGGTATCGCGTTGGCGCGCCAACCGGGATAGTACATGCCTTCGATATCCATGTATGTGCAGCCCAGTCGGTCGTAGACGCGGGTGCCGAAGGTGCACAGGTCGAAGAGCCGTTCCTTCGAGGTCTGTGTGGTCTCGGTCTCGGGCAGGAGGCTGTGCCGACCCATGATCCAGAGCATGCCGCCGGCTTCGAGATAGCGCATCAACTGAGCGCGGACAGCCGGCGCAGCGCCGGGCGGGCTGACCTGCTCGAACACGTCGTCATCGTAGAGGATGCAGAGTTTGTGGCGGACCAGCATCTCCAGCGACACATAGTTGCCGCAACGGACGCGGCCGGACGTCGGCGAGCAGTTCTTGTTCGGCGCCGGCTCCTTGCTGCGCCACCAGAAGTCCTGCATCGTGTCAGCCTCGGGGTAGACCATCTTCACCAAATTCCAGTGGAACGTCTGGTTGGTGAACGGTTCGGGCGCATCCGGCCGCTTGGACGGGTTGGTGTAGGTGTCGATGCTGTACCAGGTGTCGTCGACCAGCACGATCTTGCGCTCGAACTTCGGGTCGATGGCCTTGAACGCGACCGATGACGGCGTCTCGTCGGCGATGTAGGCGTCGTCGCGCGCGGTGACGACCAGCAGGAACCAGCCCACGCGGGTGATCGTCGAGTCGTTGAGCGGATCGGGCCGGCTGTCCACCTGGCGCCACAGATCATAGACGACCGTGGTGGTGTCGCGCACCCAGACACCCATGAGCGGATCGGGGTTCTGCGACTCAAAGACCGGTTGTCGGCCGAGCGTGTCGGCCAGTGTTGGTCGTGTCTCCTCGCCCCCGTACGGATAAGGACCGTAGAGCCGCCAGTGGTACTCCAGGAATGGCACAGCCGGCGGGATGAAGTCGAGACGGTCGGAGCCACCCCAATACAATGGGATGCCGGAATAGGTCTGCGTCAGACGCTTCAGCGACACGTACTCGCCGTAGGCGTTGAACGACGGGGATACTTGGGATTCCGGCCAGTGGTTGCGCCGCTTGTAGGTGCGGTACTTGATCTTCGAGGACGCGCCGTGATCGTCGATGGCACGCACGAAGAAGTACTGGGCAATCGTGTCCGAAACGCAGTCGACCGGAATGGCCACGGTGTCGATCGGGTTGCCATTCGGGTCGCGAATGACGGAATAGATCGTGTCGCAGTCGGCGGCCAGCGGCGAGGCGTACAGACGGATATTGTCCTGGGTCGGCAGTTCGCCCGCCTGGACGCTGTCGACGAAGATCGAAACCCAGCGGGGGAACTGATCGTTGAGCACGAAGGCGATGTACTTCTCCACCGGTGACTGGGTGCCCGGCAGGTCGGCGGTCACGCTGTCGACCTCGGCGGCGGTCACGACCGCATAATCGTAACGCACGATCTGCCCGTCGCTGTCGGTGCCGTACCAGTACACGGTCGGACTGACGGCGAACTCGGAGCCGTCCGGCGGAATATTGACGATGAAGATTTCGGGCAACCGATTTTCACCCGGGCCGCCCTGGTTGTCGAGCGTGCCGCACCCAAACAAGAGAAGGAGCGCGGCCGCCAGAGAAACCGCCCATGCGGATGGGGAATGCAGCGCTTGACGCATCATATGTCCAAGTCCCTTCACAGTCATCGCGAGTGTGTCCTCGTGGTCGGAGTGCCTGCCTAAAAGTCAACCGTGAGCGAAAAGCGGTGAATCTCGCTGAGCGCCTCGAAGTCCTGGTAGCCGTAGTCGATACGGGCCTTGTACTTCTCACTCAGGTTGAACTTCACCCCGCCGCCGACGCTGATGCCGCCCAGGTCATGCTCGAAACGCTGACCGGCGCGGAACGAGGCGAAGTTGCGGAAGGTGTATTCCAGCCCGACGTTGTACTTTTCGCGGTTGTCGGCGGGGTGCGATCCCTCGATAGCGAAGATCGCGTGGTGGCCGGGGTTGTCGAGCACATCGACCGCGCCGCCGAACTTGAAGTTGATCGGCAGCGGATACTCCTGCGCGATGAACTTCATGTCGGGTCCGAAGTTCGACATCAACATCGTGATCTTGAAATTGCGCCAGCCGGTGTTGTACTGGGTGCCGACATCCGCCGCCCAGCCGGTGGAGCGCTCTTCCTCGTAGAGTTCATCGATCAGCTTCACCGTCACGCCCAGCGAGAAACGGTCGGTAAGGAACCGGCCGTAGGAAAGACTCAGCGCATAGTCCTTGGCGCCGAAGGTCCAGCCGTCCACACCGTTGGGATGCTCGGGCGTGGTGACGTCCATGTCGCCCGCGTCGAGACCATAGTAGCCGAAGCCGATGACGCCGCCGAAACTGACCGGGAGGGCGATGCCGACGAACGAGTAACTGATGTCGGCCGGGTAGTCGATGAGCGAAACCATCACCTGGCGATTTTCCAGTTGGACAAGTCCCGCCGGGTTGTAATAGATCGCGGAGGCATCATCGGCGATCGCGGTGAAGGCGCCGCCGATCGCATCCGCGCGGGGCGACACACCCACTTCAAGAAACTGCGCGCCGGTCGTGCCGACCTTGTCCTGGGCCTGCGCGCCGGGGGCCGACAGCCAGGCCAACCCCGCCGCGACCGCGGCCCATTTGATCATCTGTCTCATATGCATCATGGCGTTCCTCGCCTCGGTTGACCTGCGCGTTACTTAATGATGACGATCTTGCCCACCTGCGATCCGAACCGCGAGTCCACGCGGTACAAATAAATCCCCGACGTCACCGCCTGCGTATTGCGCGAGATCAGGTCCCAGGAAATCTTCGACGAGTAACCCGACAGGTTGTCGTCGGGGTGCGTCAGCGTCCGGACCAGGTCGCCATCGAGCGTGTAGATGTTGATCGTGCACGCGTCGGGCACGTTGATAAAGTGGATGCGGCGATCCTCTTCGTTCAACTTGGTCTGCCCCACCGTGCCCTCGTACCCCTGCTCGAAGTAGGACGTCAGTTTGCCATTGGCGTCGCGGAAGTTGATCTTGTACGGATTCGGATAGACCGACACGCGCACCGAGTCGGCGTAGACGCCGCCGCGCTCCGTATAGTCGGCGACGACATCCGCGGAGTACGTGGGCAAGCCGACGCGGCGGCTGCCGATGGCGCCGACCGAGGTCTCGAGCGGCTCGAGGTTGTTGAAGGGGTCGCCGTAGTCGAACGCGGTCAGACTCAGGAAGTAGTGCCGCGACTGCAGCAGACCCTTCAAATGCAATTCGTATTCGCCGTATTGGTAGGTCTTTTCATCAATGACGGTATCGTGCACGGCCACCTGCTGGATCAAGTTCTTTTCCACTTCGCCGGCGACCAGATATTCGTTGGCGTGGTTGACCTCATGCGGTGCGAAGTAGGCGCGCTGCGGACGGCCCTGCTCGTCGGTGTACTCGTACGCGGTGGCCAGCGACGGACCGGTGTGGTCGGTGGCGTCAAACGCGGGATCATTGAAGAACGCGCGCCAGCCGTCGTTGGTCAGCGGATCGGAGTCCAAGACCCACGATCCGTTGCGCTCGTTGTACGTGTAGCGCCGGTAGTCGACTTTGTCCCACGAGGCGATCAGCGAATAGTCCTCGGAGCTGGGCTGGTCCTTCGAAGAGTTGCGCTCGACTATATAGACACGGTAGCCCTCGAAGTCGGCAGCGCGCAGCAGCGGGTCGATGTTGGTTTCGACCGTCCGTCCGGACCAGCGCAGGATCAACTCGCCAGGACGGGACTCGATGCGCAGATCGGAGTTGGCCGTGTCCGGCCCGGGCGGCGGCGCAGGACCCGACAAATCCGGGCAGCCGTCACCGGTGTAGTACACCGTGTCGCCGCCGATGACCGGGCGATAGAACTCGCCGGCGTAGCCATCGTTGTCCGTGTCGGTGCCGTAGTTATCCCACACAAACCCGGCCCACCAGGCGTTGGTGGCCAAATCGCTAAAGTCGAGATTGTCGACGAAGGCCTGCGGATTGCGCACATCGAGCGTGTTGGTCGGATCGCGATGCACGTTGCCGCCGGCCACGAACGCCACGGTGAAGTGCGTGGAATGTCCGGCCTCCAGAAGCGGCAATGGGCCGGTCGAGATGCACACCCGCGAATCCAGACCATTGGCGACGTTGTCGGCGGCGTTGCCGCGCAGGGGCGCCTGCCAGTCGGGACGGAAGTCGATCGCCGAGTAGACCTGGTCGTAGTCGATCTCGCCGTTGGAAATGACGTGATAGGTGGCCGCGTCGCCCCCCGGCAACCCGGTGCCGCCGGTGCCGAAGTTGTAGTTGTCGGTGATCTTGCGCGGTCCCCAGTCGATGTTGCCGAAGTTGGTCGTGAACCAGTTGAAATAGGTACGCGACTCCGGCGTCGGCCCGCGCAACACGCGCACGCCCATCGCGCCGCGCGCCGAGACCCGCGGGAAGCGACCCGAACCGCACGCGTCGCCGTCGTTGTCGATCGCATACGCGACCATCAACGAATCGGAATAAATCGGATTGACCGGGTTGGGCCAGGTCTTCAGGCACCCCGACAGATCATCCGACGCCCCCGGCTCCGGGCAACCACTGATGTTTTCCCAGAAGATGTCGTTATCGAGGAAGATGGCGAACCACATCTTTTCGATTGGACGTCCGGAGATGTTGGTGATTTGATAATCGTAGATGACGAAGCGGCGGGTGAAGTTGTCGGCCGATTGGTGCGTGGTCTGCACGACCTCCAACCCCAGCGGCAGATGCAGGCGTCCCGACGGATCGTTGGTCGTCGGCAGTACCAGCGTGTCCTGGAAGACCGCGGTGTAGGCCTGTGTCAGTTTGCGGGTGATCGTGTCGCATTCCCCCGGATAGTGCGAGACCACACCCGGCGTGATCTGCGTGAAGCCGTTCCACTCATTGGCGTCGCCGCTGCCCGAACTCTTTTGCGCGCTCAGGAGCGTATCGGTGCCGACGATACCGCCGATCCAGAGACTGCCATTGAAGAGATAGTCGACGCGCGATCCGGCGGGGAATTCGAACGATGGGCCATATGTGATGCCCAAATCGGCGCGGTCCCGGGGGTCTGGAAGCGCTTCGCCGGAGTTGGTGCCCAGCGAACCGTCGTTGGAGATGGTCATCCAGATATCGCCGGTGTAGTGCACGCGGCGGTGAATCACCGGCGCGGCCGGGGCCACCAAGTCCTCGGCCCGCTGCTTGGTGTGCTCGACCGCCTTCGGATCCACCGCCGCCCCCGCCTCTACTGAGAGCAGGAGAAGGGCCGTCCCGGCCCACACGGCCGATCGGCCAAACCGACGCCGCCATTCACATCCTGTTACTTGCTGCTGCATTCGCTGCTCCTCAGTCCTAGACACCCTCGCCGGACGGGACGGGCCCGCCCGGGTCGTCATCAGAAGTTGACACCCAGCCCGAGACGGATCTGCCGGCGCGCGGTCCAGTTGCTCGGGCTCGGCTCGCCGTCGCTGGCCAGCACCACCGACTCATTGACCAGGCCGGATTCGGGGCGGCCGGTGGCGCCGTAGACGGCCACCACATCCCGGTTGTCAAACAGGTTGTTGACCCACAGCTCGACGGTGTAATCCATCGGGCCGATCTTGAAGTCCTTGTTGAAGCGGATGTCGACGTTGCTAGTGGCCGGATAGCGCTCGGAATTGGCCAGCGGCTCCTGGCCCGGCGCCAGCTCCGAGGCGATGCCCGGGTGATCCTTCGTCGGCGTGTAGGGGAAGCCCGACCCGTACTGCCAGAAGATGTTCAACCCGAAATTGTCCGGCAGCGTCAGCCCGAAGAGCTTGGGATGATCGTTGGCCGGCACGCGCAGGTCGAGAATGAACGTCACCTTGTGGCGCTCGTCCCAATCCAGCGGGAACTCCTGGATGACGAAACGTCCGCCGGAGCGGGCGTAGAAGTTGTCGAAGTAGTCGAGCGCCTCCGCCGACGATTTGCCGTAGGCGTAGGAGAAGTTGTACGTCATCGAGCCGGACACATAGTTGCCGTACTTCTTATCCAGCTCGACTTCCAGGCCGCGGGTGCGCGAGTAGTCGGAGTTCTCGTAGTAGTTCTGCTCTTCGAGCGTCGTCTGGCCCTGCGCCTCCGATTCGGAGACGCGCGCGAAGTCGTCGGAGTAGAACCCCTGAACCGAGAGCAGATACTCCGGCGACAAGAGGTACTGGACACCGAACTCGTATTTGATCGTCTTGACGAAGTCGAGGTTCACGTTGCCGATGGTGCCCGAGACGCTGCCGATCGTCGTGTTGCGCCGGTACATGAAATGCATCTGCGGCAGCTGGTAGAAGTGGCCGTAGTTGAAGAAGACCTTCGCCTTGTCCGAGATCGGATACGAGAAGGCCAGACGCGGCGCGAACTTATCGCGGTAATCCTCGACACCGACGGAATCGGCGCGCGCGGTGTCGGTGGTCTCGGCGTTGCTGGACTGCACGAAGTACTCATAGCGGAAACCGACCTGCGCCACCATCTGACCGTATTCCATCTTGTCGACCAGGTAGACCGCGCCGGTCTTCGGAGTCTGATGGTAGAAGTTGCGGATGGCGCCGCGGAACGGGAAGGGTCCGCCGTCGAAACCCAGCGTGTATGGCACGTAGGGCTGCTGCAGCTCATTATAGACGAGGTCGAAGGCCGAGTACGACAGGCCCATCTTCACCTCGTGCTCGCGGCGCATCTGACTGACCAGGTCGGCCTTGATTGTGCGCGTGCGCGGCTTGCGCTCGTGCCAGGTGGCGCTGCGGTCCCAACCCACGTCGTAGTAACCGTCGGAACGATCGCGCTCGCCGTCGCCGTTGACGTCCAGGAACGGCTCGCCGATGTCGTAGTTCTCGTCCAGGTTCGACCACGAGCCCGACGGTGATGCCGCACCCGGATCATACGATCCGTTGCCGTTGAGATCCTCAAATGGAATCCCCGGCACCCACGGGTCCTCGGAACTCTGGCGCTTGCCATCGTGGGACAAGTCGGTGAACGGCTCGCCCAGCGGGTATCCCGGCAGCACGCCCGGGCCGTCCCAGACACCGTTGCGGTTGACGTCCACAAACGGCTCGCCCTTGGAGATGTCGCCATCAACATACGGTTCGGGATTGTCGTTGGGTGAGGTTGTCTCGCCGTCGAACCGATTCAACTCGCGGTCGGGATCGTAGGTGCCGTTGCCGTTGCCATCCTGCGTGAGGATGTCGCCCTCATCGTAGACGCCGTTCTTGTTGGCGTCGAGATACGGCTCGCCGGAGGAAAAATCGTAGGTGCCGTTGCCGTTGAAGTCAAAGATCAGACTGTCGTACGTGGTGTCGGCCGGAGTCTGTTGCGGATCGAAGACGCCGTTGCCGTCACGATCCTCGAAAATGTCACCGAAGTTGTACTGGCCGTCGGGGTACACCTCAATCCACTGCTCCGGCGCGTCCCAGACACCGTTGCCATTGATATCCTGGAACTTGTCGGCCTGGAAATCAAAGAGGAAGTCGTCGGGGCTCATCGTGCCGCCCGGCTTGTTCGGATCGCCGGGCTTTTCCCAGTAGTTGCGCACGAAGTCGGAATAGAGGATTTCATAGTACGTCGACGGACCCAGGTTGTGGACCCAGCGGATGCTGTAGAAGTCGTTTTCGTCTTCGACCCAGTCTTGCGAATTCGGCGTGTAGCGGTAGGCCCAGTTCCACTGCTGATTGCGCTCGTAGGTCTTCTTGTACTGGCCGGTGACGCGGATATCGGGCGTGAGACGGTAGGTCAGCTTCAACAGGGCGTTGCCGGAGTTGTTCTGGCGCTCGCCGAAGACCATGCCGAGGAACTTGATCTCGCGATAGCGCGCGGGGCGGGTCGGCGATGTGTAGCGATCCCAGTCGAACGCGCCGTCGGAGCGATCGAAGTCCAGACTGATGAAATAGGTCAGTTTCTCCTGCGCGCCATTGAGCCCCACCGCCGGCAGCAGACGGTTGGTGAAGATCGGGTCGGGACCGCCCAGCGTGAACTCCATGCGCTGGAAGTTGCGCGAATATGTGTTCAGCGCCGAGGTGCCGAAATTGTCGGTGAAGTACTGCAGGTGGCCGCGGGTGACCTGTTGATCGCCTTCTTTGGTGGCCACGTTGACGATGCCCGACGTGCCGCCGTATTCGGGCGACCAGGCGCCCTTGACGATCGAGATGTTCTCAATCTCGGTGCCCGACAAATTGAGCGCCGCGGTCGCGCCGCGTCCACCCAGCGGGTCGGAGAGCGTGACACCGTCAACCGCATAAACCAGTTCGGTCGAACGGCCGCCGCGGATATGGAAGCGGTCGTTACGGACCGTCACACCGACCTGCGTCTTGAGAATGTCACCCACATTGGTAACCGGCAGCGTCTTGATCTTTTCAGCGGTCACGTCGCGCTTGGTCGTCGCCTGGTCCATCTGGATCATCTCGGCACGCCCGCGCACGATGACCGCCTCGAGCTGGACTTCGCTTTCCTCGAGCTCGAAGTTGACCACCGACGTCTGGTCGGGCTTCACGGTAACGTCCGAGACGATCATCGGCGTGTAGCCGACCATCTTGGCGCCCACCGAGACCAGCCCCAGCGGCACCGACAGAATGGTGTAGCGCCCATCCACATCCGTCAGCGCGCCCAGCGTCGTCCCCTCGATCTGCACCGGACAGCCGATAAGGGGTTCCTTGGTCTTCTTGTCCACGACCAGCCCGGAGACCTTGCCGACCCCGGCGGCCCAGACGTCGGCTGCAGTCACGACGATCGCCAGCGCGATGAGGACGATGGAAATTGTCAGTGAAAAGCGCCCCGTTCCCCGTCGATTCATACGCCCATACCTCCCCATTGCGGGTGTCAACACACCAAACTACGCCAGCCGTTCGGGCCGTTCCGTTGGCCCCTGGCGACCGTCAGACACGGGTGTCGTCTCTCCCCCCGGCCCCTGATTTTGGCTTGCCCCGCCGGACGGAAATCGCAAAACTGGCGGGGTAACTCGCACAAAGTCAAGGACAAACCACCTTTCTGAATACCGTTTGCCACCCGTGGGCGGGAAGCGAGTTTGCACTCGCGTCCTCACCGCGCATTATGCGCGGCCGGGCCGATTATTCCCGCTTTACGGAAAAAAATCAGCGGCTGCGAGCCCAGCCCTGGGCATCCCAAGCGGCCAGAGTCGCATCGATTTGCGCCCAGTCCGAGCGCGCCAATTCACATGCCCGACAAGCGGCTGGGAAATGTCGCGTGAAGTTGTCCTCGAAGAGCGCGGCGAGTTTTTGCCAATCCATCGCCTGGAAGACAATCCCCAGATCAGCCCAGCGCTCGGAATCGCCCCGCGTCTCAATGCACTCGGACTCGATCGGCCAGAATCGATCATGCACTTGCGGGGCATGGATATAGATCGTGCCGTGCTGAAGAATTCCCTCCGGCGCAATCAACTGCGCCGCCGCGATCAGTTTGCGTGGCCCCAACGACAATTCATGGCCGGTAATCGCGCGGCCACAGAGCCCATGCTGCGGCAAGTGCTCGCCACGATCCCCCTGATGCAATTGCGGATCAAAGCCCATCGCGCGCAATGTCGCCTGCAGCGACTGACCGATCTGCGCGAAGACAGTGCGGAACTCGCCCTTCCCGGTCGGCGCCAGAAGACCGCGCGGCGCAACGATGGCGTAATTGAGTTCGTGGCGATGCAACAACGCGCCGCCGCCGGTCGGACGGCGTGTCCACCCCCAGCCGTTGGCCGCGCACACCGATTCATCCACCACCCGCCGCCAGCGCTGATGGCGGCCGATGGTAATCGCGGGTGGATCCATACGGTAGACGCGAAAGATCGCCGCATCGGCGGCGGCCGCGCGGGACAACAGGTGCGCGTCGATCGCCATCTGGGTCGCCGCCGGCGCGATGGCCGGATCGCGCCGGGTGAATGGGTTCGTCGCGGAATGCGGCGCCGTCATCGTCGGCAATGTAGACGACAACGCCCCGCCAATGCAAATCGCCGCCTGTGGCACAGGCGGCGATCTGGCAAAAAGCCGATGGTGGCGTCGTCAGTCGCTGTCGAGACTGTACTGCTTCATCTTCAGGCGCAACGTCGATTCGGGGATGCCGAGCCGCGCGGCGGCGTGCTTTTTGATGCCGCCGGCCTCGTTGAGCGCCTGCACAATGTAGCGACGTTCGATCTGCGCGATGTGGTCATACAGCGAGAACCGTTCGGGCATCGCCGCGGCGGGCGTCTCCTCGGCGGCGGCGGCGGCGAAGAACTTGCGCGAGAGCCGCTCGGGTCCGATGGTCGCGCCGGGCTCGGTGAGCAACACCGTCTTGCGGATCTCGTTTTCCAGTTCGCGGATGTTGCCCGGCCAATCGTAGGCGGACAGCACACGCACCGCCTCGACCGAGAAACGCACCGCGCGTCCTTCGGCTCCCAGCTCGGCCAGGAAGTGATCGATCAGAAGTGGGATGTCCTCGCGACGCTCGCGCAGCGGCGGCAGCGTGAACGCCACCGGCGTCAGGCGGTAGAACAAGTCGCGCCGGAAAGCGCCGCGCTCCATCTCGCAGGTCAGATCGCGATTGGTGGCGGAGATCACGCGCACATCGATGCGGCGCGGCTTGGTGTCGCCCAAACGGGTCAGTTCCTTCGATTCGAGGAAACGCAACAGCTTGGCCTGGATCGACAGCGGCATCTCGCCGATCTCATCGAGGAAGAACGTGCCGCCGTCGGCCTCCTCAAACAGGCCGGGCTTGTCGCGGTCGGCGCCGGTGAAGGCGCCGCGCTTGACACCGAACAGCTCACTTTCCAACAGCGTTTCGGGCAGCGCGGCGCAGTTGACCGAAACAAACCGTTTGTCACGCCGCCGGCTCGAATAGTGAATCGCGCGCGCCAGCAGGTCCTTGCCGGTGCCGGTTTCGCCGTTAAGCAACACCGAGACATCGGAATCGACGATCAGGCGGACCCGCGAGAGAGTGTCGTGGAACTCGGCGTTTTGCGTGATGATGTTAGGGAATTCGCACTGACGGCCGAGCTGGTTGCGCAGCCGCTGAACATCGCGCAGAAGCCCCTCGGAGCGCAACTTGGTCGAGCGCCAGGCAACGACTTCGGCGTAGGCGACAACGAAGTCGAGATCGCGCGGCTCGAAACCCGCGCCGTTGGCGCGCGGCGCATCCGGCAGCGCGTCGACATAAAGCAGCCCGGTGGACTGCGGGCCCAAGTCGACCGGCACGGTAATGACCGACACTGGGACGACATCGGTTACCGCCGCCAGGTGCGCATGGAGCTGTGGCGCCAACGCCGTCATCCAGAAGTAGTGCGGACGGTCGGTGCGCACATCGTGCTGGTAGGGGTTGGTGGCCAACGCGGCGATGGCGGTGGCAAAGTCATCGGGCGTGCCGGAGGAGGCCAGCACGCGTCCGGAGCGCTGGCCGCCGGAGGTGACTTCGATCAGGATGACGTGCGAGGCGCCCAGACGGCTGCGGCAGAATTCGATCGCCGCCTGCAATTCATCGCCGTCGGCCGCCGACCACGGCATGGCCGCCAGACGGAACTCGTTGGCAGCCGACGTGGCGCGGGAAACACACTCGTCAGACAAATCGGAAAGAAGCTGCTTATCGTCGAGACTGATGCCGGCGCGGCTGCCATCGTCGGTCATGGCGCGGCGCGCGTATGTCAGCGCCTCGGCGATCAACCCGCGGGCGCGTCGCTGGGCGATCGCCTGCATCTGCACCTGCGACAACTGGTCGCGGGCGCCCAGACGGGCATAGAGAGTCGCCGCTTCGTCGAGGGCCGCGAGCATTCCACGCTCCGGCGCGCCGCCGATCGTGTCGAGCACATCGGCACGGGCTTCGGCCAATCGCGCCAGTTCGTAGGGATCGCCGACCGCCTGCAGACATTCGGCGGACTTGTCGAGACAGGCCAGCGCCTCGGCCGTCTCGCGCTGATGGGCCAGCCCGCGGGCGAGGATGCGGTAGAGACTGCCGGCTTCGGCACGCTCGCCGATCTGGATGGCGACTTCGAGGCCTTCTTGGGCGAGACGACGCGCCTCGGTCCAGTCGCCGAGGGCGGCTTCGCACTCGGCCAGGCCGCGCAGCGCCTGCGAAATCAGATCGTTGGCGGCGCCGATGCGCCGTCCGAGTTCAAGCGCGCGACGGAACGCTTCCTTGGCGGCGATCCAGTGATGCTGTTCGAACTCGCACCAGCCGGAATACTCGAAGTAGATGGCCTTCTCACGGACCAGTCCGGCCTTCTCGATGGCGGTGAGCGCCGCATCCAGCCGGGAGACCGCTTCGCGGAACTCATGGCGCAGAGTCGCAAGGTACCCCAGCGACAGCAGGTTGCGTCCGGCGGAGGTCCAGTTCTGAATGGCGACGGCGCGCGCATGCGCCTGCGTCAGGGCGGTCTGAGCGTCATCCCAACGACCTTGCAACAGATGGACTCGCCCCAGATTGCCCAGGAGCATGGCCTCGCGATCGGTGTCGCGCTGCTCGCGGGCCAACTGCAGGGCATCGTCGAGATGCTCGACCGCGTTGCCATGCTCACCGCGCACGAAGTAGACGCGCGCCATGTCGTTGTGGGCGCGAATCACGCCGGCGGTGTCGCCGACGCGCCGGTAGATGGCCAGCGCGTCGCGCACATGGATGAGCGCGTTCTTGGTGTCGCCAAGCCCGAGATATGACAAGCCGAGGGCGCTGTGCGTGTCGCCGAGGAAATCATCGACGGCGCTGCGTTCAAAGGCGGCCAGCGCCCGACGGGCCCAATCGACCGCGGAGCGGTAGTCGGCCTGCGCCAGGTCCAGCCGTGCCTGTAACAGGCACCATTCGCCGGCGGTCGATGAGAGGGGGTCGCTCATCGCCTGCGCCTGCGCGTCGGCCAAATGCGCCGCGGCCTCAGTCCATTTCTTGTCGTTCAGCAGGGACTGAATCTGCTGAAGCGGCGGCCCTGATGGGGCCACGGGGTGGTGGGGAAGGGGCTTCATTACAAAACCTATCGGTCAGCGCAAGCGCCGCACGACTTTGCTCTTGGTGGTCTTGGTCTCCGCAATCCGAATCATCTGATCCATCACGCTCCGGAACACCAAAGCGACAAGCGACGCGCCTGAGTTGCCCATGGACGCGCTGGGGATGTCGATGGCCGGCCCGTTCTGAACCACGGCGGCTTGACCCGATGCACTGGAGTCATCGCCAGGATTCGTTGTCTCCACTACCTGATCATCCCACGGATGGCCATCGGCGGGGGTGTTGCCGTTGGGATTGTAAATCCCCGGTCCGTCCGCGAACACTAAGGTGGTGGGTGAGAATGCAATTACCAGAGCCAACAAGATGGCGATCAAAGACCTTGGTCTTGCCATCTGATGCCTCCTCCCTGGGCAAAAAAGCCCAGTTTCGAGCTGATTTACTCCCGATGCTGTCCGAGTTTAGACGGGGCGATGGGCCCCTGCAAATCACACAAGTAAACACACCCCTATCTTGAGGTTTGTCAAGGACTTTGTGCCGTTTCCGCGCGTTTCTGCGTCGCAAAGTTTGCGCCGAGCAAGCCGCGTACCGAGATGGAGTCTCGGAGACGTTGAGGCCAAATCGCCCCTCCAAATGAAGCATTCCGGCATCGACTGATGGGACAACTCCCACTACAAGTCCCCTTTCTTAGTAACTCGTTGACGCGGCACGGCTACTGCGCATCGTATTGCCACGCGACAACTCGTTATCCAATAATTTGTTATGTTGGTGCGCAAAATCTCCACAGCCCGGCCCCTCCCTTCTGGCACTGCCTTTGCCAAAGGGGATTCACGCAGGCATGCCTGCGTGCTGTTCCGGGGGGAACTGTGGTTTCTGCGCCTTGCGTACATTCGGCTTCTGATCGCCGCCGTGCCTGTGTGCTGGCGGGGGCGGTGATATTGTTTTTGGGGCTGGCGATCTTCGCCGGCTGCGATCTGCAATCCCCCAAGTCGCCGCAGTGGACCGTGGACTTGGCGGTACCGCTGGCCAACCGGCACATTGATGGACCCTATCTGGCCGCTCATGCCGGCACCGATTACCTGCGTTGGAGCAATGACTCCGGGCTGGTCTGGTCGGTGAGCACCGATCTGGATCCGGTCTTTGTCTCTGCACACCTAAGGGCCACTGTCCCCGCACAGACCAGTTCGGCCAGTCTTGGTGGCGTGACCGTTGGCGCCGGCACTGCGGTCGAGCGGAAAATCGCGCTGAGCGATTTGACGCCATTGGCGGCCGGCGAGGTTCCGGCGTTTGCGACGCAGATCGCCGCGACCTTCCCCGATGCTCCCGGATTCGACACCGTGGGCGACGCGAGCGGCGACTTGGTGGTTCGTATTGAAAACGCGCTGGGTCTGACGCTTGATCAGGTCACAACTCAGCTCAATGCCGGCGGGCATCCGGTGGCGATCGTGCAGTTTCCTGATCCGATCGCGCACGGCCAGACAGCGAGCCGCACCGTGACGCTCGCGGGCCTGTCGGTCGGCAACGACTGGGACTTCACGCTGGGAGTTCACACCCCCGGCGGCACGATTCTCTCCGCCGCCGACAAGTACCTGCGCCTCAGCGCCTCGCTGCCCGATGGGGTCCGTGCCGCCTACGCGCGCGGGATCGTGGCCCCGAGTGAGTCGGAGCAGTTCGATTCGCTGCGTCTGTCCGATACGCATTTGCTCTCGGCGGCGGAAGTGGCCGCCGGGCAGCTTATGCTGTCCTGGCGCAATCATACGCCGCTGCCGGTCACTGTCGCCTGGTCATCCCCCGATCTGCTTCGTGATGGGGTCCCACTGTCGGGGCTGATCAATTTCGCCCCCGACGCGGAGCACCCGCAGATCATCGATATCTCGGGCACGGTCTACACGGGCGGCACCACCAGATCCTACGCGGCCGTGAATCTGGCAGTCCAAACGACCGGATCAGACGGCCAGCTCATTGAAGTTTCAGATGCCGATCAGGTTGAGTTTGCGCTGGCCGCATCGGAATGGACGCTCGCATCGGCCAGCGGCCAGATTGCTCCGACCGAATTCGCCACTGGAACACAGTCCGCCCGCTTCGAGTGGGACGATGGGCTTGACGCTGTTGGGCTGGATGGATGGGAAGCGTACTTGCGCATCGAATCCTCCCTGCCCTTGGCGGCGCAGTTCAACGGTACGGTCACCAGCAACACCGGGCTGGTTCTGCCCTTCGCCGGGACTGTGCCCGCGCGGGTGGGCAGCCAGCCGACGGTGACCCGTCTGCCCCTGATGCATGGCGATATCCCATTGTGGCCGCTCCCCGGTCAAGTCGCTTGCGCCGGCACGGTGACGCTCGGCGGGGAAACTGCCGATATCACTATCACGGCCGCGGACTTCATCCGGGCCGGAGTCGAATTTGCCGCGCCGGCGCACCTCTATGTCGACGACGTTCAACTGGACCTCGAACCCACCGCCATCGACCTCTCCAGCGATGATTACGGTGACCGTACGGACCGACTGATGGCGGCCATCGTCACTGTCACCATCCAGAATCGCTTCCCGCTGGGCGGCGAGTTTGTGCTGCGCGCCGCCGCCGATTCGATCGCCGTCGACGGAGACGGGGCGGTGGTCTTCGGGCCGTCGACCGTGGCCCCGGCAACCACCGACGCCCAGGGATTTGCCGTGGCGCCGGCCACCAGTGTTCTCACCTATGAGTTGAACCGCCAGCAGTTGGCGCTGTTTGAGCGCGACCGCGTTTGGTTTGCCGAGTCGCTGCGATTGGTCGGCCCGGGCGCGGGAACACCCGCCCGAATCGCCGCCGGTGATGTCATGGACTGGCAGGCCGTCGCGCGGCTGGAACTCAAACTCGACAGCGACGTGAGGCCGTGGGAGGACTGATGCGCCGACTCACCACGATCATCGTGCTATCCCTTGTCCTCGGGGCATCGGCCTGGGCGCAGAGTCCCCTGGCGCTGTCGACCGCGGGTGCGTCGCTGGCGCTGTCGCAGGGGGTCGAGGCGCTCTTCTCAAACCCGGCGCATCTGGCGATGAGCCAACCCTATTGGGTGCAGTTGCGATTGGTCGGCGCCTCGGCCGGCGTGCACAGCAACGGCCTCGGATTCGACGAGTACCGCAAATACAACGGAGCCACGCTCGAGGCCGAAGACAAGGCGGACATTCTCGCCCAGGTCCCCGCCGAGGGCTGGGCCCTATGGAGCGTAGGGTCGGCCACGGCCCTGGCGGCGCGGATGGGCGCTTGGGGACTGTCGGTGTCCGGACTGGGAAGCGCGCGGGGCAATCTGGACCGCGAGGCAATCGATCTGCTCCTGCATGGCAATGCCGACCAACCCCACTGGAGTTTCGAGAACTCCGACGGCGAGGGATTGGCGTCCTGGCAGGCCACTCTCAGCCATGGCCGTCGGATGGCGCAACTTGGCGGCGGGCCGGTCTATGCGGGCCTGTCGGTGTCGTATGTGCGCGGCCTCTACCTGGCGCGCGCCGATGAAGTGCGCGCCGAACTGGCGACGGAAACGACTGGACTGACCGGACAGGCCACCGCCGAGTGGGTCACCGCTACCGGCGGCGACGGATTCGGCGTCGACATCGGCGCCGCCTGGCAAGCGCGGCCCAATCTGCTCGTCAGCATCGCGTGCGAACATCTCTACCACGCCATTCGATGGACCCGCCAGGTGGAGCGCACGCGCTATGAGACGGTGTTCGATGATTTGACCATCGACAACTTTGAAGACTCGCTCTGGGAATCCCACGAGCTCACCGAACCGGGCGACGCGTTTTCAGTCGGGCTGCCCCCGCATGTGCGTGTCGGCGCCGCCTTTCAGGCCGGCAAGACCAGTCTGGCCATGGAGGGATCGGTGTGGACGGCGCAGCGGTTTGCGGCCAGCACGACGCCACAGGTGGCCGCCGCGGTGGAGCACCCGGTCACACGGTTCCTGCCGGTTCGTCTGGGTGTCGCCGTGGGCGGCGCCAGCGGGCTGGCGGTCGGCTGGGGTGCAGGGTTGCGATGGGGGGCTTTCACCTGGGATGTGGGTTTCCGGATTGATCGGGGAATATGGATCGGCGACGGCCGCGGGCTGGCGGCCTCGACGGCGATTGATTTGTCCATTTGAAAGGACGGTTCACATGTCGCGCCATTCACTGGATCGTGTCGTTCTCGGCGTTCTGCTCGGCCTGCTGGCGCTGGGCGCATCGGGACCGCTGTTTGAGGCGGGGGCGATGCCGCCCTACCTCGATGAGAGCGGCAAGCCGCATTCCCCGTCGATGGCGGCGGCGATCGACCGGTACAACGAATTGCGCGCCTCGTTCGCCGAGCGCGGCATCGATACGCCGGGCGGCGGACTGGCCGCCGGCGCCCAGGTGGTCGGCAACTTCAACATCCTGGCCATTTGCGCCGACCATCCCGACAAGGTCGCCACGGTCAGCCCGCTGGAATTCGACACGCTGATCTTCCACAACGGGCCGGGATCGGTGCGCGATCTGTACAATGAAATGTCATACGGCCAGCTGACCATCACCACGGTCAACCTGCCCTCGTCGCTGGGCTGGAAGCGGCTGTCGACCAATTACTCGTACTATGTCAACAACAACTACGGCCTCGGCGGTTACCCGCAGAACACACAGAAACTCTGCGAGGATCTGGTCGATCTGGTCGATCCGCTGGTCAACTTCGCGCAGTATGACAATGACGGCAACGGCTGGGTCGACGGGATCGTCATCGTACATCCCGGACGCGGCGCCGAGTTCTCCGGCTCGACCAGCGACATCTGGTCGCATAAGTGGGGCATTTCGCCGCGCACCAAAGACGGCGTGCGCGTCAGCGCCTACTCGATTCAGCCGGAGTACTGGACCAATCCCGGTGACATCACCATCGGTGTCTACGCCCATGAGATCGGCCATCTGTTTGGGCTGCCCGACCTGTATGACACCGACGGCAGTTCGCGCGGGGTGGGACGCTGGTCGCTCATGTCCAGCGGCTCCTGGAATGGCTCGTTGGGCAATTCGCCGGCCCACATGGACGCCTGGTGCAAGATCGAACTGGGCTGGATCACCCCGACCAACGTGGCGGCCAATATGACCGGCGCAATCATCCCCCGCGTCATTGACAATCCGACTGTCTTCCGTCTCTGGGAGGACGGCGCCATTGAATCTCAGTACTTCCTTCTCGAGAATCGGCAGAAAGTCGGCTACGATACCTATCTGCCCGGTGCGGGGCTTCTGATATGGCACATCGATGACAGCAAGACCAATAACAACAACGAGTGGTATCCGGGGCACACCGCCAGCGGCAACTTCTGGGTGGCGCTGGAACAGGCCGACGGCGGCTGGGACATGGAAAAAAACCTCGACCAAGGCGACGCCGGCGACCCCTTCCCGGGCAGCACCAACAAGACCACGTTTTCCTCGGCCAGTACGCCGAGTTCCGATGACTATGCCGGCGGCCAGACTTACGTGACGGTCACCAACATCTCGCCCTCCGGCAGCACAATGACCTGCGACTTCCAGGTCTCCCTCGTCTCGGATGTCTTCGACGGGGGCGGGGATGTGCCGGATGAGTATCGTCTGGCGGTGTCCAACAGCCCGAATCCGTTCAACGCCGCGACGACGGTCGAATTCACGACCGCCGGCGCCGACCGTGCGACGCTTCATGTGTACGATGTTCTGGGACGTCGGGTGATCACGCTGCTGGACGGCGCGGTGGCTCCGGGGACGCAGAGGCTGACGTGGAACGGCGAGAACGAACACGGCCAGCCCGTGGCATCGGGCGTTTACTTTGCCCGCTTCGAAAGCAAGAGCGATCAGGTGACGCGCAAGATGGTCCTTCTGCGCTGATCCCGGCGACAAAACACGCACTTGAAGGGGGCGGAAGGTCGGGGGAACGTTTTGCCCCCCCCAAGACCAGTACTCCGGCTGACCACCCCCACCGTGAAACGGGGCGCCCACGCGGGTGCCCCGTTTGTTTTGACAGTCCCGCCTCCTGACAATTCAGCAGCGCCGGCGCAGTTTGCATTTGATCGTATTGCGCGGGGTGGTTAATCTCTCCCCCGGAGTCTTCTATGAATCTGCGCGAGCGCTTTGTCGAAATCCTGCCCCAGCAGGCCCTGCGTATTTTCGCCCGCCCGTATGTGGCCGGCGTCTCCATGGAGGAGGCCCTGGCCAAGGCGCGCGATCTGGCGCGCCTGGGCGTGGCGTCCACCATCGACATCCTGGGCGAGGATGTCGCCAAACCGGGCGACATCGAAGTGTATTCCGGAATGTACATCCGCCTGGTCGAGGCGATTGCCTCCGATGCGCGGCTCTACGGCCTCCCCGACGCAATGCGGCCATCGATCAGTCTGAAGCCGTCGATGTTTGTCATGGCGCCCAAAGACGAGAACGGGATGATCCGCGACCCCGGCGCGGTGCGCTGGGACGATTGCGAGGCGGCGATCACCCGGGTCCTCGCGGTCTCAGCGGCGGCGAACGTGCGCGCCACAATCGACATGGAGAACCATCAATGGACCGACGCCACGCTGGCCATCTACAAGCGGGCGTTTGCCCGTTACGGCATGCTGGTCGGCACGGTCCTGCAGTCGCGGCTGCATCGCACCGCGCAGGACATCGAGGAACTGCCCGATGGGTGCCGGATCCGGCTGTGCATCGGCATCTACAATGAGCCGGCGGAGTTTGCCACGCGCGACATGCATGAGATGAAGGCGAAGATGATCCCGATGGCCAAACGGCTGCTGGAGAAGAACGTCTTTCTCGAGTTTGCCACCCACGATCAGCCGCTGATCGCGCGCTTTGTGCGCGAGGTGATTGTGCCGATGGGCATCGGCCCCAACCGGTTCGAAACCCAGACTCTGTTGGGCGTGCCGCGCGATCACCTGATCGGCCAGCTGACGTCAGGCAGCTACTTCGTCACTCACAACGGATCCTCCACCCCGCTTCGCCAGGGAATTGTGCACCGGATGTATGTCCCGTTCGCCGACCAATGGGATCAGGCCCTGGCCTACTCGCGCCGCCGTCTGCGGCATTCGCCGAGCCTGTTCTGGACCGGACTGGTCAACGCGCCGCGCGTGATGTACTACTGGCTGTTTCGGAAGTGAGCGAGAATTCGCATTGAACGCAGGAGGGCGCGCCATGGCGCGCCCTTTTTGTTGCGGATCCTATTCTGTCGGAATCCGGGGAGCGACGGGATGAAGGAAGGAGATGACGATCGATCCGCCGAGCAGCGCGGCGACCACGCCCAGCGAGAGCGCGATCGGAATGTGCACCCAGCCGGAGATGAGCATCTTGACGCCGATGAACAACAGCACCGCGCCAAGGCCATACTTGAGGTAGAAGAACTTGTCCATGATCCCCGCCAACAGCATATACAGCGAGCGCAGCCCGAGGATGGCGAAGATGTTCGACGTGTAGATAATGAATGGGTCCTTGGTGATGCCAAAGATCGCCGGGATCGAGTCGAGCGCGAAAACCACATCGGTGCTCTCGATCAGCACCAGCACCGCCAGAAGCGGCGTGGCCATCAGGCCGGCGGCGTGCCGGATGAAGAACTTCTGCCCGTGGTAGTCGCGAGAAATCGGGATCGCCCTGCGCAGCCACCTGAGGACCGGATTGTGCTCCGGGTGCACGCCTTCGTCTTTTTGCAGGAGCAGCTTGATCGCGGTGACGACCAGGAACGCGCCAAAGACATACAAGAGCCAGTGGAAGCGATTCAACAGCGCCGCACCGATGAGAATGAAGACGCCGCGCAGAATGATGGCGCCAAGGATGCCGTAGAACAGGACCCGGTGCTGATACTGCGTCGGCACCTTGAAGTAGCGGAAGATGACGATGAAGACAAAGACGTTGTCGAGGCTTAACGCCAGCTCGACCAGGTAGCCGGTGCTGAATTCCAGCGCCTTGGTGGTCCCCAGATCAAGGTAGACAAAGCCGTTGAAGGCGACCGCCAGCGCCACCCAGAAGCAGACCCAGCCGAGCGCCTCCTTCGGACCAATCGTGTGCGGCTTGCGGTGAAACCACAACAGGTCAAACAACAGAAGCGCCAGAATCAGGGTGAGGAATCCGATCCAGAACGCGGGTCCTTCGCTGCCCAGCATGATGAGTGAGTCTCCGGAAGTGTGGGAAGTGGCGGCTCAGCGCCGGGCCAGCAGCGGAGCGAGGCGCGCGGCGATCTGCTCAAGCAGGCGCTGATCCTCGGGGCCGAAGGCGGCGGGTTGGTCGGAATCGATATCGATCTCGCCCAGGCAGAGCTCCCCCTGCATGATCGGCACGACGATCTCCGAGCGGGTCTCCAGCGAGCAGGCGAGGTAGCGCGGGTCGGCGTTCACGTCATCGACGATGACGGTCGCCTTCTGCGAGGCGGCCGCGCCGCAGATGCCCTGGTCCAGCGGTATGCGGGCATGCGGCGAGGGCTTGCCGCGAAACGGCCCCAGCACCAGCTCGCGGTCGCCATCCATGAGATAGAAACCGACCCACGTGTAATGCGGGATGCGATGGTGGAGCAGTTCGACGACCGCGTCCATCGCCTTGTCGGCCGAGGGCGCGGTGTCGACGATGCGTCCGACGATGCTCAGAATATCATTGGGTTGCGGGCTTTTCGGCACGGTCTCGGCTCACGCTGTGTCCACGGCCGCGCGTACGGCGGCCACATTGTCCGACGGCGTGGTCACCGGAATGGCGCATCCGGGCCCCACAGCATACGGAATCTCACGGTTCTCATCAAGGAGTCGTCGAACCCTCTGCCGCATTTCCTCGGGCGTGGCTCGCATCAGGTCGGTTTCATGATGGATGCCACCCAGCACCGGACAGCCGATACGGGCGTGCCCCTCCGCCATGGATGGGTTTCCGGGCAGCGCGACATCCCAATTGACCAGCGCCGCGTCAAACTCGCGGTATTCGGCGAGATAAATCTGGCGGTCACAGACGTGCAGGATGTTGAACGCGTCGTCGCCGGATGCCCGCCAGACATCTCGATCATAGGGCAGCGCCCAGCGCCGCAATTCCTCGACAGACAGCCGTGACGCCGACGCCCACTGCGTGGTGGCGAAGAAGATCCCATCGGCTCCGGCATTGCGGAACTCGGACACCAGACGAATGAAGGTGTCGGTCACCGCGCGCAGGGCCGATGCGACCAGGTCGGGCTCCTCGCGCAGCGAACGAATCAGCAATTCCTCATTCGGCACCATGTCGCCCAGGATGGAAATCGGGTTGAAGACAGTCATCACCAACGGAAACGGACGCGGGATGGCGCGACGGATGCGGGTGATGGCGCGCAATTGGAAATCAAAACAGGGATGGGTAACGGGTCGTGGCGTGATCTTCAGCCAATCCAGCGGTTGAACGACCGGCCAGCCGACCCGCTCCGGCTTCGTCGCGCGATCAGGGCTGGGGCGCATGATCACACCCCAGGGCTCGTAATGATACGATGCCCGGGGATTGATCTTCATGAAATCCCAGCCGTAGGTCCGCTGCCAGCCGGCCATGGCCTCGACATAGGCATCGAGGTCATCCTCGTCGCAGTAGAAGTGACGCCAGAGGGAGACCGGCGGACGGTCGGGGCACTCCCCGGCGGCGAGGGCATCGAGACGATCGCGCGAATGCCAGCGTGTTGTCATCAGGCGCAATGATGCTACCAACCGCGGGCCGAACGCAAGCCGGTGATCTGGCCGCAGTGCTTCTCGCCGTGGCGGCCATAGATGCCGATCAGGTCATCCAGCGTGATCGTGCCATGCTCGGGATGATGCGCGGTGCGCGCGAAGGCAGACCCGGGGGCCTGCCGCAGCATGTGCACCATGCGCTCATGCAGCCCGCGGATGATGGACAGCGATGGCGCGACCGGCAGCTTCGCGGCATCATCGAAACGCGCCCAATCGTCCTGATTGTAGGGCTTCAGCGTCGGATTGTCCTCGGCCAGCACCAGCTTCATGCGGATGATGGCGTTAATGTGCGAATCGGCCAAATGGTGCACCACCTGGCGCACCGTCCACTTGCCGGGGCCATAAGGTGTGTCCAGTTGCGCGTCGTCGAGCCCGCGCACGGCCGCTTCGATCTGGTCGGGCAGTTGACGCATCTTCTCGATGAGTTCCTGGCGTTCGGCGGCAGAAAGCATGCGGTCACCTCGGATCGCACGCGGAGACCCATTTCCCCGCGTGAAAGCATCAAATACGTAGGGAGTTGCCGTTTGGTTGAGGGAATCGGAACGACCGGCGCGATTGTTTCACGTGTTCACAACGGTGACTTCGCCATGAAGTAGTAGGTCTGCCCCGGCGGGTAATCCCGGACTTCGCCAACGATTTTGTAGCCGAAGCGCTCGTAGAAGGGCCGCGCCTGAAAACTGAATGTCTCGAGATAGGCGCCGCGGCAGCCAAAGGCAAGCGCCTCCGCATGAGCCATCTCGAGCATACGCGCCCCGTATCCGTGCCCTCGTCCCTGCTCGGGGATCCAGAGAAAGTCGATATGCGCCCACTGCCCCCAGCAGTTGGCCAGAAGTCCGCCATAGATGACATTGTCCTGGTCGCGCAGGAACAAATTGATCGGATGCGGCTTGTGGTCATTCATGCGCTGCATGTTGAATTCGTAGAGGGCATCCTTCACCAGCGCGATATCGGCGGCGGTGGCGTGCGGTTCGTTGATGATGCGGAGTGTGTCGGGTGTCATGGTCGTTAGTCGCGATGATGGAGGGAATGGCGGGCAGAGCCCACCCCACAAATCGGCCAGCCAAGCGGTGGCACGGGTCTTCAGACCCGTGCGCCCGCGCCCGGTCAGGACTTGTCCCAGAAGTCTTCCAGTTTCCGGTAAGACTCCGGAAACTCCCCGGTGAAGCGCAAGTAGGTCGGGATCGGGTAGCGCACGCCGCCCTTGTGGGTGCCGTCGAGCCCCTCGACCAGTTGCATCATCTTCGACTTTGGCAGCGAGAAGGCCATTTCTTCATCGGTGGTGCCGCCGAAGATGCGATCGCCGTAGCAGGGCAGGACATACTGGCACTGGCCGGACTTCATCGCGCCGATGATCAGGTCGGCGCAATCGACCCGTCCGGCGGTTTGCGATGGCATCACGCCGCCGCCCTGATAGAGCGCGCCGGTCACCAGTCGCATCACCTGCGCCGAGTTACCATAGACAACCACGACATCCCAATCGAACTGCGCCTTCGCCAGCGGCGCGCAGACCAGGCGGTCGTATTCGCCATGCTGAAAATGCGGGATCGCCGCTTCGGTGCGGGCGCCGGCCTCGGGGCTGGCAGTGTACATGCCAGCGCAGGCGTGGCCCTCGGTCAAATATGGCACCCGCTCTTCGAAGCCGAAAAAGGCCTTGGTGATCGGGCAGGAGATGTCATCGCGCGCGACCGCCAGCGCCCAGCCATACCGTCGCGCCAGCCCGATCGCCTGGCAGATGGCGGCCTCGAAGCCCAGATCGGCCTTCGGACGTTTCACCTTTGGCGGCAACGACTCCCCCGGCTTGAGCATCTTGATCGCCACCGGAAAGGTCGCGGGGCGAATGTATTTTTCGATTTCGGCGGCAAATTCGGCGTTGGTCATGGACAACCTTTTTGAGAGTCGGAGTGCAATGATTGTCAACGCAAACGAGTGTGAACAAGTAGCATAGGTTCACCTCCCCCAGCGGGGGAGGTCGCGGTGTCCGCCGCTGCGGACGGCGCGGGTGAGGGCACAACGCATATTCAGTCCGGCACGCCGTGTCCCCTCTCCCGATCCGCCTTCGGCGGATCGACCTCTCCCTAAGGGAGAGGTGAACGGTCTTCTCGGTCCCTGCACCACTCAACAATCACTAAAACACACTGAACTTGAAGTACTTCTTCGGGTTGGCCATCATGTCGTCGAGCAGACGCCGGGTGTCGGCGACCACATCGCGCACCTGGACATACAGCATCGAATCCGACGACAGCCGTCCCATGGTCCCCGGCCCGGATTCCCATCGGGCCAACAGCGAATCGCTGCGGGCGGAGACATCGCGTAGATTGACGTAGAGCGAAGAATCATAGACCAGACGCGCCAGCGTGCCATCGCCGTGCAGGACATCATGCGCCAGCGTGTCGATCGAGCCGGCCGCCCCTTCCATCGCGACCACCAGCCGGCGCTGGGTGGTGACCAGCTCGCGCATCGCCAGCCGCGAGGCATGCAGAAGTGAGTCGATCTCATCGGATGTCGCGCTGTTGGTGGTGAGCCGCCCAAGCAGCCCTTCGCCATTCTCGACGCGCGCCAGGGTCGTGTTCAGATGCCCGAGGGTGATCTTGACCGAGTCCATCAGCGCCGGGACGCCGGAAAAGACCGAGGTCATGTCGGCGGCGACGGCGGTCGGCAACGTCGCACCGGGTTCGACCGGCTGTTCGCCGGGCTTGCCCATGCTCACCGCGATGAACTTATCGCCCATCAGCCCCATGGTGCCCACCGAGACCTGCGAGCGCTCGGACAGGTGCGACCAGGCGCCCTCCTTGACATTGAATGCCACATGGATCATGCCGACGCCGTCGCGCTCGACGAATTCGATCTTGGTGACATTGCCGACTTCGATGCCACCCAGCCAGACCGGCGAGCCGAAGACCAGCCCGCTGACGTCGTTGAAATAGGCGTGGAGCTCGTCGGTCTTCTCGAAGACAGTCATGCCGCTGCCATTGAAGGCGGCCCAGAGCAGGACGGCGAAGGCAAAGAGGATCACCATGCCGACCCGGACTTCGACCCAGGGCACCCGTCCGCTGCGTTTCATCACCCCACCGCCTTGCGTCCGCACGACCCCGGCTCGCAGCCGTGCGTGCAGTTGTTGCCGCGGACATCCCAAACTTCGCCCTTTGCCTCCAACCACGCCAGCGATTCGGCGTGCAGATCGGAGAGCGCCGGCAGTTCAAGGATCATCTTGTGCATGTCGATTTCCAGCTGGGCGTCATCGGGCATAGGGACCATGTCCATGACCTTCTCCCAGCGGCGATAGAACGACTTGACCTTCTCCAGGTCGCGGGTGCGCAGGACTACGGCGATCTCACGCACATACTGGATGGCCAGAGCGTCGATGGCGGAACAACAGGAACCCATAAGCTCGCTTTCGTTACCCGCGCCAATAAAACAACAATTCCGCGCCGGACGCAACCGGCCGCGGGCGTTCACAACGTGTCGATCAGCGCCCGGACCTGCGCGCCGATTTCGTCGCGCACGCGGTGAAAAACCGCCCGGACCTCCTCCGGGGTTCCCGTGGCCTTCGCCGGATCGTCAAATGACCAGTGCAACTGGCGGATGCGCGCCGGGACCACCGGGCAGTGTTCGCGGGCGTGATCGCAGACAGTCACGATCAAATCGGCGGAGGCGATCATGGCCGCGTCGACAACCTTCGAGCGTTGGGCGCTGATGTCGATGCCGATTTCGGCCATCGCCGCCACAGCCTGAGGGTTGAGGCCGTGCGCCTCCACGCCGGCCGAACGCGCAGTGATCCGTCCGCCTCCGTAGTGCCGCGCGAATCCCTCGGCCATCTGCGAGCGGCAGGAGTTCCCGGTGCAGAGAAACAGAATCGTCATTGCGCCTCCTCTCGCCGGCCGGACATGGCCTGCACCGAGTCGAGAAACGGCGCGAGGAATTCCTTTACGTGCGGCTGCGTCGAGCGAACGAGTTCGATGCCGTTGCCGTCGAAGACGATGACGCCGTTGTGCAACACGATGAAATGGTCGGTGACCTCGAAGGCGTCGGCGATCTGATGCGTGACCACGATCGAGGAAACCTTCTTGACCCGCTGGAGTTTGAGGATCAATTCCGTGATCGCTTGGGTCGAGATCGGATCGAGCCCAGTGGTGGGCTCATCGTAGAGCATGATGAGCGGATCGACCGCGGCCACCGCGCGCCCGATGGCCACGCGCCGCTGCATTCCGCCGGAGAGGGCGTCGGGCAGTTCGTCGATGATCTCCTCCGACAGATTGAGGAAGCGCAGCGTTTCGCGCGCCACCTGCTCGATCTCGGCGATGGATTTGTTGGTATGCTCCAGCAGGGCGTAGCCGATGTTCTCGCCCACCGTCATCGAATCGAAGAGCGCGCCGCCCTGGAAGACATAGCCGATCTTGGTGCGCAAGGCGCTCCATTCGCCCTCGCCGGCATGGGTCATGTCGCGGCCGTTGATCCAGATCCGTCCGCTCTGCGGATGCACCAGCCCCGCGACCAACTTGAGGATGGTGCTTTTGCCCGAGCCGGAGACACCGAGCATGACGACCGTCTCGCCGGGAGCGACGGTAAAACTCACGTCGCGCAGCACCGGCGCGGCGCCATAGGCAAACGACACATTCTCAAACCGGATCATGGCTCACATCAATCCCTGCAGGCGCGGCACGACCAGGCGGGTGAACAGGAAATTGATCATCAGGATGGTGATGGAGCAGGCCACCACCGAGTCGGTGGTCGAACGGCCCACGCCCTTGGTGCCGCCGGCGGTGGAAAAGCCCATGTAGGTCGAAATCGACGCGATGATCATGGCGAACAGGAAGGGTTTGACCAGCCCGATGATGAAATTGCCCAGCGTCAGTTTGTAGATCACATTGGTCCAGTAGGCGGTGCCCGAACTGTGGGCGATGTAGACGGCGATGATGTAGCCGCCGGCGATGGCAACGAAGTCGCAGACGATCGTGAGAATCGGCATCATGATGAACAGCGCCCAGAAGCGCGGCACCGCCAGTTTCTTGATCGGATCGACGCCGAAGGCGACCAAGGCATCAATCTGCTCGGAGGATTTCATCGAGCCCAGTTCGGCGGTGATCCCGGCGGCGACGCGCGCGGCCACCATCAGCCCCGCCAGCACCGGACCAAGCTCGCGGATGATGGCGATCGCCATCACCCGGCCCAGGTAGTTTTTCGAGCCGAAATCCGCCAGCTCGATGGAAAACTGCAACGCCATCCCCTGCCCGGCGAAGACGCCGGTCAGGACCACCAGAAACAGCGATCCGACACCCAACAGGTACATCTGTTCGAGCATGTCGGCAAAGTAGAAGGGGCGCGAGAACAACCGGACGATCAGCCGCCCGGAGTAGAAAGTCAGCCCCTGGACATCGCCGGCGAAGTGTTTGAGTGGGCCGAAAATGGGCATCAACCGAGTCCTGTGGACCCGGAATATACGCGCTCGCCGGGGCCGCATGGGCAGTTTTGGCAAGGATTTGACCCGCTTGCAAACGCCGGGGAAACTGCGTATAGTCGGGTGACCTGAGTTCGTGGGGATGGTCCCCGCTTTCGGGGCCTGAGATCATACCCCTCGAACCTGATCCGGGTAATGCCGGCGTAGGGAAACGGACCAGGTGGATGACGGGAGAGGACAACCCGGCATCGGATTGACACCGTTTCCGCAAGACCGGAAACGGTTTTGTGCTTTAAGGCCCCGGGAAAGGACTGTGGCCATGGCATGCCGCCTTGGTGCATCTGCCCGGAACATGTCGTTCCTCGTCTGTCTGCTTCTCCTCTTCATGGCCGGCTCCGCCTGGGCCATTTCCGGGCGGATTGTCGACGCGGAAACCGGTCGCCCGGTGGCGGCGGCCACGGTGCGCGTGCCCGGCGCCGGCTACACGACCCTCGCCGACGAGGAGGGCCGTTTTGCGCTCGCCAACCTCCCACCGGGATCATTCGAACTGACCGTGACGCATGTCGCCTACCATCCGTTCCGCAAAACGGTCGACGGCATCGACGATCTGGGCGTGATCCGGCTGGCGCCGCTGGTGATTGAGGGACAGGAGATCGTGGTGACCGGCACTCGCGCCCGGCGGGGGGAATCGCCGGCGGCCTTCGACAACCTCTCGCGGGAGGAGATCCGCCGCAGCCATTACGCACAAGATGTCCCGATGCTGCTTACAGAGTCACCGGGAGTTTACGCCTATTCCGACAACGGCAACGGCATCGGGTACTCGTACCTTTCGATCCGCGGCTTTCCCCAGCGGCGCATTTCGGTGCTGGTCAACGGGGTGCCGCTCAACGACCCGGAGTCGCACGAGGTCTACTGGATCGACCTGCCCGATCTGCCGGAGAACACGCAGGACATTCAGGTGCAGCGCGGGGTGGGCACGACCCTCTACGGGGCCAACTCGATCGGCGGCACGGTCAATGTCCTCACGCACTATCTGTCGCCATCGCGTGAGTTGACGGTCCATTCGGGGTTTGGATCACATGACACGCGCAAGTTCACCGTCGGCTTCAGTTCGGGGCTTATCGAGGACAAGCATGCGGTCTATGGCCGCTTCTCGCGGATTGTCTCCGACGGTTACCGCGACAACGCCTGGACCGACCTGTGGTCGTATTTCCTGTCGGCGGCGCGCTACGACGAGAAGTGGACCAACCGTCTGAACCTTTTCGGCGGTCCGGAGCAGACCCATCTGGCCTATAAGGGCCTGCCGCGCTGGTACCTCAACGGCGACACTACATACTATGACAGCCACACCGAGGTCCAGGACGACTTCCCGCGTCCGACTGGCGATCCGGATGTCGACCGCCGCTTCAATCCATTCACGTGGGACGGCGAGACCGACAACTTCAATCAGCCGCACTACCAGTGGATCAGCGAGTACCGCCCTGATTCGCTCTGGCGGCTGGAGAACACGCTCTACTACATCAAGGGCGAGGGATATTACGATCAATTGCGTGCCGGGGCGGATTTCGGGCAGTACCAGCTCCAGCCCTTCCCGCAGCCGGCGCCGGATGGCGACACGACGATTATCGACGAAGCCGATCAACTCTGGCGGCGGCGCTGGGTGGAAAACGACTTCTGGGGATTCATCCCACGCGTGACCCGCAAGCACACGCGCGGCGAGCTAACCGCCGGGGTCGAATTCAACCGCCTGACCGCCGACCATTGGGCCGAAGTGCAGTCGGTACGTCCCGCACCGCCCGATTTCATCCCGGGCCAGCGCTACTACGACTACGATGGCCGCAAGACCGTCCTGACACCATTTGTGCAGGAGGTGTTCATACCCGATCCGCGCCTGACCATCACCGGCGCGCTGTCGTATTCGTTCAAACGCTACGAACTGATCGCCAACCGCTATCCGAACGCCTACGGCCAGCGGGTGGAGCACAGCACCGACTACCATTTTGTCTCGCCGCGACTCGGGCTGACGGTGCGTCCCGCCGACGGCTGGACCGCATTTGCCAGTGTCAGTTACAACGAGCAGGAGCCGACCAACGACGAGATCTTCGACGCCACTGATTACTACGCCGACGCCCACTCCTTCTTCCGCGACGTGAAAAACGGCGGCGACGGAGTCCTCACCGGTTCAGACCCGATCATCGACCCGGAGCGGTTGATCAACTACGAGGCCGGGCTGTCGTGGCAGAAACCGCGCTGGCGCGTCGAGGCCAATCTGTACCATATGCGGTTCCATGACGAGATTGTCTACAACGGACAGATCAATGATGACGGCGTGCCGATTCGCGCCAATGCCCCCACTTCGATTCATCAGGGGATTGAACTGGCCGCCGCGCTGACACCGGTGCGGGGGCTGGCGCTGGAAGGAAACGCTTCCCTGTCGGACAATTACTTCGACCAGTTCACCGAATACGTCCCCGACTGGGCCAACTGGGGGGAGGTCCTGCCGATCGACACGGTTGATCGTGGCGGCAACACGATCGCCGGTTTTCCGAATCGGCTGGCCAACCTGCGGCTGACCTACGACCATCGCTACGCAAGCATTTCCGGCCATCTGTTCCATGCCGGGGAGCTTTACATCGACAACTCAAACGAGCGGGAAAAACGCATCGCCCCCTACACCGTCTTCAACCTGCGCGGCGTGGTGAAACTGGAAAACGCGATCGGCTGGGCGGGCGTCGACCTGTTCGCGCAGATCAACAATCTGTTCGACGAGGAGTACGAGACCGGCGGCTATGTGGATGAGGAGGGACCGTTGTTCATTCCGGCCGCCAAGCGCAATGTGTATGTTGGACTGCGGGCGCGCCTGTAAGCGTCCGGCCCGCCATGCCGAAGACAGCGTCCATCGGGAACTGACAGGCCAATGCTGCATCTTCATCCGCTTGACGGCGCGCTGATCATTGTGTTTTTCATCCTGCAGGCGTACCTGGGATTCGGGCGCGCGCGCAGGACGCGTCGCGGTGACGCCACCGACTACCTGATCGGCGGGCGGACATTGACCCTGCCGGCGTTTGTGGCCTCACTGGTGTCGACCTGGTACGGCGGGATTCTCGGCGTCGGGGAGTATTCCTACCTGTACGGTGTCTCCAACTGGCTGGTCTTTGGCCTTCCCTACTATCTCTGGGCGCTGGTGTTCGCGCTGGTTTTGGCGCGCAAGGCGCGGCGCACGCATTTCATCTCGCTGCCCGACCATCTCGGGCAGGCGTATGGACGCGGCCCCGGGCTCTTGGGAGCGATGGTCGTCTTTATCATGACTGTCCCGGCAGCCTATGTGTTGATGCTCGGCGACTTCGGCCGGCTGCTGCTGGGATGGCCATTGTGGGTCGGCGCGGCGCTCGGGGCGGGATTGTCGATCATGTATCTGTTCATCGGCGGCTTCCGTTCGGCGATCCGCGCCGATCTGCTGCAATTTGTCTGCATGTTCGGGGGGTTCGCGCTGATCCTGCCATTTGCGATCGTCGAGTATGGCGGCTGGAGTTTCCTCAGGGCCAATCTGCCGGCGACGCACCTGACCGCCAGTGGCGGCAATTCCTGGTGGTACATTGTTTCCTGGTACTTCATCGCCACCGCGACCCTTGTCGAACCCGCATTCTATCAGCGCTGCTACGCCGCGAAAAGCGAAACGACCGCGAAGCACGGCATCTTCTGGGCGGTTGGGTTTTGGATCGTCTTTGACTTCATGACTACGACCACCGGGCTGTACGTGCGGGCGGCGCTGCCGATGCTGGAGAATCCTACGATGTCCTATACGGCGCTGGCAGCGCAGGTGCTGCCACCCGGTGTGCTCGGGCTATTCTGTGTGGGGCTGCTGGCGACGGTGATCTCGACGGTTGATTCCTACATGTTTCTGGCGGCGGTGGCGCTGGGGCGTGACGTGGTGTCCCGGTTGCGGGCGATGACCGATCAGGCGGTGCGGACATCGACCCGCTGGGCGCTTCTGGTCTCGGCAATGCTCGCGGTGGTATTGGCGCTTGGAACCCAATCGGTGATTGGCATTTGGAAGAATCTCGGCTCGATCGGTGTGCCGATGCTGCTTCTGCCGGTGCTCTCCACGTTTCGCGAGCAGCGCTTCCATCTCTCGCAAGGTTTCGTGGTGGTCTGGATGGCCATCCCCGGCGCAGCGTCCCTCGCCTGGGTGATGAGCCATTGGCTAACCGGCGCCTATCCGCTCGGCCTCGAGCCCATCTTCCCGGGACTGTTCGCCTCCATCATCATTGCCCTCGTTGGCATCAAACGCAAATAGGGGCGTATTGCATACGCCCCTCTGCATGCACAGCGGAATCTCCCCCCTCACCCCCGTCATTCCAAGGCCAGCATCCCGCGGCAACGCAGCGGGATGATGGCCTTGGAATCGTTGTTTGCCCTGCCTCGCGCCAACCACGCAGCAACTCCACGTTACCGCATCGGCACAATCGCTGTGATGATGATGACAGGAGACGACGCAGTCAATGCCGCGGCACAAACTCGATCACACCGCCGCCGAGCAGGCGCTCATTGGCGGGATCATAGATGACCGCCGACTGGCCGGGGGTCATGGCCCGCTGCGGATCATGGAAAGTGATCGTCAGCGACCGCTCTTGTGGGACCACCTGCGCCGCCGCGGCTTCATGACGATAGCGAATCTGCACCATCGCCTCGAACGGTTCGCTCGGCGCCGGGCCGAGCCAGTTGACCGCCGACACTTCGCAGGTGCGCCGCCACAAGTCGGCATCATCGCCGAGCACCACCGACGCCGACTCGGGATCGATATCGGTCACATACTGGCGCTTGCCCAGCGCGACACCCAGTCCGCGCCGCTGGCCGATGGTCAGCGATTCGAACCCCGGATGTTGCCCGACCACGTCGCCGTGCTTGTCGACAAACGGGCCGGGGGTGTTGCCCACGCCGTCGCGCCGGGCGCGTTCGGCGAGAAATCGCGGCAGGTCATCATCGGCGACAAAACAGATGTCGCGGCTCTCCGGTTTCTCGGCATTACCGAGACCATGCGCCGCCGCCAATTCGCGCACCTGCGGCTTGACCAACGGACCCAGCGGGAAAATAGTGCGGGCGAAATAGGACTGCGGCACACCCCAGAGGAAGTACGTCTGGTCGCGCGACGCATCCAGGCCGCGCCGCAGGATCACCGCATCGCCGTCCTGCGCCAGACGCGCATAGTGCCCGGTGGCGATCGCCTCGCAGCCGATGGCCTGCGCCTTCTTCCACAGGGCTGCCCACTTGATTTCGATATTGCAAACCACGCACGGGTTCGGCGTGCGCGCCCGTCGGTATTCGTCGACGAAGTAGCGGATCACCGTGTCTTCAAACGCGTCGGTCAGATCGAGCGTGTAGTGCGGCACGCCCAGCCGCGCGCAGACGGCGCGGGCATCCATGAATGCCTCGAGCGTGCAGCAGGCCCCATCCTTGCGCGTGTCGCCGCCCACCGCGTCGTAGTCCCAGAGTTTCATCGTGATGCCGACCACTTCACAGCCGGCCTCCCTCAGAAGCACCGCGGCCACCGAGGAATCCACACCGCCGGACATCGCCACCGCGACGCGCCGTCCACGCCAGCGGGGATCGATGAGCGCCTCGCGCATGTCAGG
This sequence comes from uncultured Ignavibacteria bacterium, assembly GCA_964593585.1. GTDB lineage: Bacteria > Zixibacteria > MSB-5A5 > WJJR01 > WJJR01 > JACQFV01. Next base: position 77,949 of record CAZQIZ010000006.1, on the reverse strand, counting down.
GGCAAGCGTCATGGGAACTGTCCGTGGATCGGTTACGCGTGCGCCGTAGACAGGGCACGCAGCCGTGCGACTTCCTCAGCGGCGGCGGCGGCGATCAGCGCGGGATCGTCGGGCTTGCTGTCTCGCCCGAACGAGAAGCGGATGGCCCCCATGGCGTAATGCAGCGGCGCGCCCATCGCTTTCAATACGTGCGAGGGTTCGTGCGCGCCGGAGTGGCAGGCCGAGCCGGTCGAAACACAGATGCCACGCAGGTCAAGCGCGATCGCCAGCGACTCGCCCTCGACCCCGCCGAAGCCGACCGCGACGGTGTTCGGCAGACGGCACTCGGGGTCGCCGAAGATCATGATGTCGTCGACCTTCTGGCTGATCAGTTTGCGGAATTCATCGGCGAGTTTGCCGACACGGCGGATCTCCTGTGGCTCCTCGGCGGCAATTTGCATGGCCAGCGCGGTGCCGACCGCGCCGGGGACATTCTCTGTGCCGGGACGACGTCCCTGCTCCTGCCCGCCGCCGAAGAGGATCGGCGCCAGACGTGTTCCCTGCCGGACATAGAGGATACCCACGCCTTTCGGGCCATAGAACTTATGCGACGACAGCGAGAGCAAATCCACGCCGAGTTCGTTCACATTCACCGGAATCTTGCCATAGGCCTGCACCGCATCGGTGTGGAAGACGACACCGCGCTCACGGGCGATTTGCGCCAGGTCGGCGATCGGGTGGACGGTGCCGACTTCATTGTTGGCCAGCATCACCGAGGCGATCTGCGTGTCGGGACGCAGAGACCGCGCAAACTCGTCGGGATCGAGACGACCCTGCGAATCGACCGGCACGATGGTCGTTTCAAAGCCGTGCGCCTGCGCCCAGACGGCGGTGCCGGTGACCGCCGGATGCTCGGAGGCGATGGTCACAAAGTGCCTGCCGCGGATATCGGTTGACAGGAGCGAGCCGAGGATGGCGAGGTTGTCCGCTTCACTGCCGGAGGCAGTGAAAACGATCTCCGATGGCTTGGCCCCCAGAAGCGCGGCGATGCGGGCGCGAGCGTCATCGAGACGCACGCGCGCCGCCTGGCCCAGACGGTGCGACGATGAGGGATTGGCGAAGTGCTCAACGGCGACTTCCTGCATCGCCGCGGCCACGCGCGGATCGGTCCGGGTGGTGCTATTGTGATCGCAGAAGATGGTTCGCATAGACTACCAAGATACGTTACAATTGCCGCTTCCGATATGCCGTGGCGGCCTCCACGAATGAACGGAAGAGCCGTTTGGTGGTTTCATCCTCGGCGCGCACTTCCGGATGCCATTGCACGCCAACGACAAACCGCTCGCCCGGCTGTTCAACCGCCTCGATGATGCCATCTTCGGGAGAATGCGCCACCGCCACCAGATCGCGTCCGGGCGTCTTGACCGCCTGATGGTGACTGGTCGCGCCCTGGAGGCGGCGTGTGCCCAGCAGATGCTCCAGACGGCAGCCGGGCGTCACTTCGACCTCGTGCGTTTGCACAAACATCCCGGTGCCGCCGCGGGAATGATCGCGCGGCGCGCCATCGAGTTGCTTGTCCAAATCCTGATACAACGTGCCGCCGCGCGCGACATTCAGCACCTGCACGCCGCGGCAGACGCCGAGAATCGGCAGACCTAACTCATCGGCGACGGCCACCGCGGCCAGTTCGACACGGTCGCGCTCGGCGTAGACCTCGACATTGCCGACCTCGTCGCGCTCACCGTAGTGCGCCGGATCGACATCTTCCCCGCCGGTCAGAAACAGGCCATCGACCCGGCGGAGAATCTCGCGGACCGTATCGGGGTCCGATTCGTTCGACAGAAAGACCGGCACGCCGCCGGCGCGCGTGATCGCGGCCCCATAGGAATTCGGCAGCCATTCATAGGCATAGGGCGTCGGCGAGGTCCGCTTCTCATCGAAGGGGCGTCCCCGCATGGTCAGGCAGATAACTGGCGCTGTGGTCATGAGTGATCCTTCCGTCGGGCGGATACGGAGACAGTACGCGGGCGGCATGGCGGTTGTTGTCGCCGCGGCAAAAATAGTTTCACGCGTCAGAACGCGAACAGAATCGACAGGTGGACTCGATCGGAGGGGGCATACTTCGGGTGCACCGCGCGACGCGCATAGTCCAGCCGCAACGGGCCCACCGGCGCGATGTACTGAATCCCGACTCCCAGGGACACCAGCATGTCGCCGACGGTGACATCCCGGAAGCGCGCGAAATTATTGCCCGCATCCAGAAAGATCGAGAACCAGAACTTCGAACTCATCGGCGTGCGCATTTCCAGGTTGACCAGCATCACCACCTGTCCCCCGATCGGGACGCCGGTCGAATCCTTGGGGCCCACGGTGTTTTCGGCGTAGCCCCGGATCGAGTTGGCGCCGCCCAGATAGAAGCGGTCGCTGGTGGGCACAAAGTCCCCCTCCGAGTGCGGCTTGATCCAGGCCAGACGCACACGGCTGGCAAAGACGGTGGGGGCGCTGATGGTCTGATAACGCGCCCAGGAGGCGTCGATCTTGTAAAAATCCTCGGCGCCGCCGAGGATGCCGCCGACGTATTCGGCATCCAAACGGGTGCGGGCGCCGGTGGTCGGCACAAAGAGGTTGGGGCGGCTGTCGCGTTCGATGGCCGCGCGCCAGCGCCGGCGTATGCTGATGCCCTGCTCCTCGAGATAGTCTTCGATGCGGTCAGCGGGGATGTCGTAGATCTTGACCCGCTCATAGACCAACGACGACCACCAACGCATGTTGCGGCCGATGCGACGGGTCACGTTCAGTTCGCCCTCCATGCGTTCAATCCGGTACTCCTGCACCGAAGAGCGCACACCGGGCTCGTAGGCCAGCGTCAGCGTGGTCGGCAAACGCACCCCGAAGGGCCAGGGCTCGGTGAACTTGGCGGCGAAACGGTGGTGGAGCACTTCCCAGTCGGTCACCACAACGAAACCGGAGCGCGCGGTCAACGACCACTGGCGCCCAGTCCCCCGCCAATTGCGCGAGCCCCATTCAAAGGCATAGTCCCAGGTCAGGTCGCGGTTGGGGTCCTGGCCCGCGCCGGTGCGGAAACCGATGAACGACGGCTTGCGCTCGACCACCCGCATCTGGAAGTCGGTGAACTGCGAGTCGGCCGACCGCAACGAGTCGGTCGCCACCGGATCGAGATGGACAAAGGTGAAAAGACCCGTGGCGTAGACATCCTGCTGACGCCAGGCAAGCCGCCGTTGCGAGTACATCTCGCCGGGCTGCCAGTAGGCCTCGCGACGGATGTAGGCGTCCCGGGTGATTTTGGCGCCGGAGATCGTCAACTCGCCGAGATAGACGGCGGGGCCGCTTTTCAGGTCGATGACGACATCCAACGTATCATCGCCGCGTCGGGCGACATTGAGGGCCACCGCGGCTTTGGGGTGGCCGCGGTCGGCGCAAAGCGCGCGTACACGCGCGGCGGTGTATTCCAGATACAGCGAATCGGCCGGAGCGCCGCGGGGCAGGTCGCGCAGGTAAGCCCGCGCACGCGCCGCCAGCGTCGTGTCATCGCCGCGCAGTGACACATCGCCCCAGTGGTAGCGGCGGTTTTCGGTGATGAAGACCGTGACCACGGCGTGCTGGTCATCGGGATCGGGGGCGGCGCTGATGGCGGCGGTCGCGTCCCAATAGCCCGCTTGCCGGTAAGCGCGGCGGATCGCCGCTTCATCGCGTTCCTCCGCGCCGGTCAGAAGCAGTGGACGGTTGCGCAGCCCCAGCTTGTGCAGGAATCCGGGCGTGCGGATCTGCATGAACGACCGGATGTCCTTGTCGGAGTAGGCCGTGTTGCCGTCGATGTCGATGCGGGCAACCGGCGGACGCCGCCGGCGCCACTGGCGCAGATCATCCTGGATATCATCGGCGCGCGCGTTCGCCGCCGGCCAGACGCCCAGCAGCGCCAGCGTCGCCACGGCCATCACCCCTGCGCGTCGCATCCGGTTCAATATTCCCAATTGAAGTGCAGGTTCAGACGGTACAGGTTGTTCTTGTCACGGTTGCCTTCGAAAAACATGTGCCGATTCAGACGGTACTCGAAACCGACCTCCTGCCCCGCCCCGGCGTCGATCGGGCTGGTGCCGTAGAGATAAAGCTGCGGCGAGAAATACCGCCCGACGGTGATGGACGCATCGAAGGGATTGTCGCCCGAATTGATTTCCAGTGTCTCCAGCCCCAGTTTGCGCGCCGCCACGCGCTGCACTTCGGAGAACACCAGCCCGGTCGCCGCAAACTTGAGACGGTCGGCCAGCGGGTCGGAGACCGCCAGTGAATCACTGCCGCCGACCGCGGTGGTGTTGGCCGCCAAAAGGAGCAGGACATCCTGCTCGGAATAAGGCGCCTCGGGCTGGATGAGCGGCTCGGAGGCGCGTCCGGAAACATGAAGATTCAGATCGACCACCGGACTGGATGACGTCTCGGTGCGGGCCGCCACCCGCGGCTGCTGGATGCGGAAACCGACGTCGATGTCCAGTTGCGGATCGGCCTTCAGTGGATCATCGAAGGTCAGCGTGCCGCGCTTGATCCGTCCGGTCTTGTCGAACAGGTAAATCTTGCCGCGGACAAATTCGGCGGTGCCGATGTAACTGGGGACCCCGCGGTCGCGCATCAGCCGCAGGTTGGCCGACAATTCCGCCTCGACCTGATCGTTGCGCAGGACATACCCGCCATGCGGAAGCTCGATTGCGATGTCCCAGTCCCAGAGCGTGGTGTCAAAGACCGGACGCGCCTCGGTCTCCGTGAAGGGCTCGCGATCCTCGATGCGTTTGGGGCGGGCGGTCCCGGTCACTTTGGGCGGGGTCGCGCCGCGCACGGCGAGGTCAAAGTCGCTGAGCACGAAGAAATCCTTGAACTCCATCCGCGCCGGAACCCCGCGTCCGGTCACAGCCAGATCGTAGTCGAACGACTTGACCGACTCGATGCGCACGGTACCCTTGACGTCGACAGTCCCCGACAGCTCGCGGTCGCGCATGACCGCGGTCACTTTGCGCACCACGACCGTGTCCTGTCGCAGGGCGACATCGATGAAGACATCCTCAAGCGGATTGAGGACTTCGATGGCCTTGATGGTGCCGCGCGCCAGCGTGGCCTCGCCGGAGAGGCGCGGCGCGAGCGGTGTGCCGGTCACAGCGGCGCGGACGGCGAAGTCGCCCCGCACCGACTCGATGGTCTGCGGCAGAAAGCGGTTGATCGGATCAAGATTGTCGCCGGCCACATGGAGCCGTCCCGAAAACGGCGCGGTATTGAGCACCCGTTGTTCGACCTTCTCGAACCGCAGGTCCAGCGGGAAGGTGCCCGCGGCCTCGGCCTGGAAGTAGCGGTTCTCCAACTGGGCCGACACCACTGTCATCACGCGGTCGCGATAGGAGATATTCCCCTCCAGTGCGCCGAGTTCCTCCCCTTCGAAGGTCAACTCGCTGACATCGCCGGCCATCTCGATCTGCGGCGACTCGAAGGTGCCGTTGAGCTGGCCGCGCGCGGCGATGATGCCATCCAGTTGCCAGTTCGGAAAGAACCGGTTCCAGACCCGCTCGATGCGAAAGCGGTCCAGCTCGAAATCCAGCGCCATCGAGTTGTCGAAGTTCATTCGCCCGGCGGCGCTGAAGATCCCCAGCGGCCCCTCGAACTGAAACTGGTTGAAGCGAAAGCCGGCCGAATCGATCACCATGCGGATGTCGTTGGAGGCCGAATAGGTCTGGTTCTCCCAGCGCAGGGTCAGCGGGTAAAGGTCCAGCGGAATGGTGTCCGCCGACCAATCCAGCGTGCCGGAGCCTTCGATGTCGACCAACGGCGAATACCACCGCGCCCATTCGATGCCGATGCGCCGTCCGGCGAGGGTGGCGTGCAGGTCGATCGAGTCGGTCGCAAGTCCCCAGGTCGAGGCCCGTCCCCAGCGGGCATCCACCTGCCCGCCCGGGTTGGAGAGGAAGTGCGGCACGAAGAAACGCGCCTCGAACTGATCGGTGCGCAGATCGAACAGGCGCAGCGAATCCGAGTTGATGAAGGCGGCCAGGTCGGGGTCGCTGGTCAGACCGGAGAGATAGGCGTATCCGTCGGCGCGTCCGGCCAGCGAGTCAACGAAGACCATGCGGTCAAACGGGCGCAAGTCCGCCACGTTGATGGCGGCGAACAAGTCGACCGAATCGGCAAAGGCCACCGTGCCGCCGCCGACCAGCGAAGCGCCGTTGATCATGACGGCGAAGTTCTCGCCGACCAGAAGCGAGTCAACCGTCACGCCCAACGATCCATCCGCCGACTCGAAGTAGATGGAGTCGATGTGGCCCGGACCCAGCTGGACATCGGCACGAATGCGCAAATCCGCATCGGTGGTGCCGACCGCGTGGATGTCGACCATGCCGGCCAGCAGGGTGGGCAATGTGCCCCTGGCAAAGCGATTCAGATCGAATCGCTCCACACGCCCGCGGAGCTCCCAGCGCTCCGGCTTGACCGACCAGACAAACCGCGCCTGGCCATCAAATCGCGCTCCGGAGACAACACCGTGCACCGAATCGCCGGTCACGCCGCTGGAATCAGCCACGAAGCGCAACCGCAGGCCATCGAGCTCGTATCCTTCGAAGGTGCCGGTCAACTCCAGCGAGCCGGACACGATTTTGCGTTTGGTGTCTGCGCTCACGTTGCCGGTGGCGGCCAGCACGCCTTCCAGGCCGAGTTTGGTCGACTGCGTCAATTCCTCGAGATCCAGCTGCGCCGAGCGAATCTGCAGATTGTTCAGGGTGCCGACGAGGACGAACGAGGATCTTGCGGTTGCCACCGACAACGAATCAAACCGCCAAGCGCCTTCCCCCGAGGAGATCAGTCCTTCGAAGGTCACCGACCCGACCCAAGTGGTCCATGCCGACGATGGCGCAATCGCCACCGTCCACTGGCCGCCGGCGGCGTGGAAGGAGGCATCGACCCGCACCGAATCGGCCAACGGCTGGGCTTCGCCGATGCGGTAGATGATGCCGTCGCGCAAACTCAGCGACTCGACCGACAGCTCCAGCGCGCCCTCCAGCCGGGCGCGTTCGGCGACCTCGGTTTTCGCCTTGCGGAAAATCGACTCGATCGAATCGCGCGGCACCTGGAGGCGCAAACGCTCGATCGCCACCGAACGGATGCGGCGCTGATTGGGCAGGAGGTCGCGCAAGTCATAGTCGACGGTGATGCGTCCCACCTGTGCCAACGTGTCGACAACCTCGGCCCGACGGGTTGTCAGCATCAGATCGGTGAAGACGACGCCGGAGTAGAGATCGCCGGACATGTCGCCGACCGACAGCGTCAGTTGCGTCGAGGCGCCCAGCGCCTGATTGATCTGCGTTTCCAGCTGATGCTTAAGCCAGGATGACTGGGTCAGCCAGATATAGACTCCGGCCGCCAGCGCCAACACAAACGCCACAAACCACAGCGGTATGGTGATAAGCTTGCGCATGACAGCCGCATCACCTGTCACGCCTGGGGGGACGGAGTGACGGCCTCACAATATCGTCAATTACCGCCGACGGCAACAGAGACCGATATGGGGGGACAACCGGTTGTCCGGGCTATGGTTGACGGCGCAGCGCGTCGATTTCACGCAGCAGCGAGTCCACGACGCTTTCCAGCAAGCGCACCCGCGCTTCCAGATCGTCGGTGGCCGGCCGCGGCGGCACCGCCGAGGGCGGCACGCCGCCGAGACTGGCGGTCATCGCACCGGGATCGGGCACGGGTTCTTCCGTAATGACAGGAATCGGCCGCGGCGCGGTCACCGGCGTCACATCAATAGGCGAGGTCAGATCGGGCAATTCGGCACGCGCCGCTTCGAGTGTGACTTTGAGCGGACGCCCGTCGCGCAAAAGCCCGAACGTCAGCCGCTCGCCCGGTTGCGATTGCACAATGACCTGACGGAAGCGACGGACCGACTCCACCGTCTCGGAGCCGACGGTGCGAATGATGTCGCCGGTCGCAATCCCATAGCGCTCGGCCGGCGAGCCGCCCACAACACCAATGACCAACACACCCTGCTTGGTCTTGTAGTGCTCCGCCTGCCAGCCGGTCAGGTCCTCGACATAGACGCCCACATACGCCGGCGCGCCGCCGGTTTCGGTCACGTTGCGGGCCAGCCGCAACACGGTGCCAATCGGCAGCGCCAGCGACACCGCCGACGTCGGCAATTCAAGACGGCGGGGTGTGTAGGAAGTCTTGCCCGCGAGGCCGGGCACATCGAGGTAATATGATTCGGAGATCTTCGCTTTGATCAGTCCGACGACCCGCCCGCGCGTGTCAACAATAGCGCCGCCGGAGCTGCCCGCCGAGACGCCCACCGACAGCTGAATGGTGCCATCGGGACGGAACCCATTGACCTCTCCCCAGGCCAGTCCGCCGGAGAACCCATAGGAGTTGCCGATCGCGGCGACAAACGAGCCCACAGCCAGATCGGCGGCATCGCCGAAGACGGCCGGCTGGAGGCCGGCGGCGTCGATTTGCAGCACGGCGATATCGCCGCTGATGCCCAAAAGCGAAGCCGGAAAGATGCGTTCATCGAAAGTTTCGACCCAATGCTCGTCGGCGTTCTCCACCACCCGCGCGCTGGTGAGGATGCGTCCGAGCGTGTCCATGATCACGCCGGAACCAATCGACAACGCGCTCGGTCCGGGGTGCAACGGCGTTCCGGAGTTCTTGCAGGCCGAGCGGATGGTCACCACCGACGGCGCCGCCGCATCAACCAAGCCGCGAACCTCCGCCTCGAGCGCGACGAGCAGGCTGCCCGGGCGCGGACTGGTCTGCGCGCCGACCGATGGGGCGACCGCCCAACCGGCGCAGAACACCGCCACGGCGAGCGCACACGCCTTATGGATCATCTGGGGCTTCGTCATCGACTTAATCTCACGCAAGGATCGATGGGCAGACCTCCGTTAACCGTTTCCACGGCCGCAGTCCCGTCTGTGGCCTCTGTCACTTGTACCCCTGAGCCGATCCGGGGACGACCCCAATCCCGACAAAAAAACGGCCGTCCGGGGACGGCCGTCGAGAGAAAAAAACCATTCAGCGAAGGATCAATAGATCTCCTTTTTCGTGACTTGATCGGTCGAGATGACCGGCAACACATACCGGGTTGCCGAATCCTGCGAGCCTGTGGCTTCCAAACGGTCATATTCCATGATGTAATCGCGCGGCCATTCGCCGACCTGGCGGTAGCGGTCCTCCAGCACACGCGCTTCGGTCAGATCGACCGGGATCAGGCGACCGGAGTCTTGAGGAGTTTCCCACGGGCGGTTTGCCAGACCATGGTCGCGGCTGACGGGATCGCCCACGCCGGAGGATCTGGCCATCGGAGCCGAATGACCGGCCAGCAGATTCCAGGAAACCAATCCACCGATGCCCAGCACCATCACCGTCGCGGCCGCCAGCGCCGGACGCATCAGGAACGACTCGGCGCGCACCCACCAGGGGGTGGGGTGTGCCTGCTGTTCTTCGGCGCGACGGATCGCCGCCTTCAGCCGCAGGTCGAAATCGGGGCGCACGCTCCGCGCCTCGACCTTGGCGGTCAGCGCGGCGATTTCGCCGAAATAGAACGCCTCGCGCCGGCACTCCTCACAGATCGCCAGATGCGCCTCCAACCGGAGACGCTGGCGTTCCGAGAGGGTCCCGTCACAACGCGCGGACAGGTACCAACGAGCCTTGCGACAACGCACGGGATTGCTCCAGTTTGGGTTTAAGTTCATCCTTCAGGACCGCACGGGCGCGATTGACGCGCGACTTGACGGTTCCCAACGGCACGCCCAGAATCTGCGCGACTTCCTCATAGGGCAGTTGTTCGACATCGCGCAGCAGAAACGCTTCTTTGTACTTCGACGGCAGCTTGCCGATCGCGCCCTCGAGCAAGTGCCCCAATGCCGAGGGGCCCATCTTCGGATCGGGCAACTCCAGCCCCTTCTCGGTCATGTCCAGCAGGCTGAAGAATTTGAATTTGCGCCGCTTGCGCAGCTCGTTCTTGGCCAGGTTCAGCGCGATCGTGTAGATCCAGGTCGACAGACAGTACGAGAAATCGTAGTCTTGACGGTGGGTCCAGACGCGCAGGAAGGTCTCCTGCACCAGATCTTCAGCCTCGTTCTGGTCGTTCAGCATCCGGTAGATGAGACTGACCAGACGCGTTTTGTACCGGTCCACCAATTCCTCGAACGCCTCGTACTCGTCCTTCTGGACGCGTCGCATGAGCGCGTGGTCAATGGCTTTGGCGGTATCCAAGGTCTACCTCACTTGTTGAAGGACCATCGGCACTTCCTGTCGAGATGATACCAAGCAATGGCCGTTCCGTTCCCATCGATTATACGATGGAATTCGGCCAGTCGCCCCAAAAAATCACGCCTCCCGCCTGCCAAGCGCTTGCCGGTCAATGAATTACAATCGACTTCAAATAGGGACCGTCCGGAACCACAACTCAATTACGGCCCGGTCGGCCGGTGGTCGAGCATAAGATATCGCACCGATTTCGGGCGCACGGCACAAGAACGAGGCGGAGGGGCTTGTGGGCCCGCCGGCTTCGCTGTATGCTCTGCCGCCGAATCATGACTGCCGCCACAGACATTTTCCGCCCCAGGAACGAACCGCTCAGCGCGCGTCTGGAGAACAACTGGCCGCGTTCCGGCATGCGGCACGACGGATCGTTGGGTGGTCGCTGTGTCGGGCACTTTGTCGCCCAGCAGGGACGTTGGAGTTTTCGCGATCCCACGACCGACCGGATCGAATGCGGCACAGACGATCCGCTGGCGGTCCTGCACGGGCGCTTTGCCGAACTATCCCGCATAGGCACAGCCGGGATCATGTATGGGTACATCGCTTACGAGGCCGGCTATGAGTGGTTAAGTCTGCCGCGCCCGCAGCCGGCCATCGGCGACTGGCTTCATGTGCCCGACATTCAGTTTCTGATCTTCAGTGGCAGCGAGCCACTGCACGCGGGAAGACCCGGTCGGACCAGCATGATTCATCCCGCCGCGCAGCGACTGGTCAACCCGTTGACAGACCGGGTCACATATTGCCGTCATGTCGCAGAGATCCTCGAGTTGATCGCCGCCGGCGACATCTACCAGGCCAATTACACGCAGGGATTCGATCTGCAAACCGGAAGCACGCCCTCGGAGAATTTCGCATCCATTCGCCGTCATGCGCCGGCGCCCTTCAACGCCCTGCTGGAGTTCCCCGGCATGGCAATCATTGCCGCGTCCCCCGAGAGATTCTGGAAGAAGACCGGGTGTCTGATCGAGACACGTCCGATCAAAGGGACCACGGCGCGTCGGTACGACTCCCGCCTTGATCGTCAGGCGCGGCGAGCGCTGCTGGCCAGCGCCAAGGATCGGGCGGAGCTTTTGATGATCACCGATCTGGAGCGCAACGACCTCGGACGGATCGCCGCGATTGGCAGTGTGCGCACCGAGATGCTGGCCCGTGTGCGCGGGACTCCCTCGGTGTGGCATCTGGAGTCGACCGTCACCGCCCAGTTGCCGCCGGAGACGACCTGGGTGGATGTCATGAAGGCGACCTTTCCCGGCGGCTCGATCACCGGCGCGCCGAAGCGCCGCGCGGTCGAGATCCTCGGCGAGCGCGAATTGATCGCGCGCGGCGTTTACTGCGGCGCCTACGGCTGGGTGGATGCGCGCGGGGACGCCGATTTCGCCCTCGCGATCCGCACGGCGGTGCAGGTCGGCGACCGGATCCGTCTCTATGGAGGCGGCGGGATTGTCGCTGACTCCGATATCGACGCGGAGCACCAGGAATCGCTCATCAAAATCGCCCCGCTGGTGGCGGCGCTGGCGCCCCGCCGGATCACGCAGTCATCAGACATCGAGGTGGCCGGTCATGGCGGAACTCGCACTCGTTAACGACCGAATGGTCCCCGCCGATCGGGCGAAGATTTCCATCGATGACTGGGCCTTCCGCTATGGCTGGGGGCTGTTCGAGACGATCCGTGTACATCAGGGTTGTCCGCTCTTTCTTGATCGGCATCTGGAACGCCTGTGTCGGACCGCGCCGCGTTTGGATCTGGGCGATGATCCGGCGACAGAGAAAGAGCGCTGGCGCCGTTCGGTGATCCGGGCGTTGAATCACGCGGAGGAGCGCGAGGCGGTGATTAACTGCTATTGGACGCGCGGCTCCGCGATGTCGTCGGTCGCCCCATCGCGCATTGTCCGCGTGCGCGCGCATCCACACTATCCGCGCCGCGGGCTGCGGCTTTGGGTCGCCCCCTGGCGGCTGGAGCCGACCTTCCCCGGCGCCGGCGTCAAGGCGCTGGCCTATTTCCCCTACATCTTCGCCGGAGTCACGGCGCGTCGCCACAATTTCGACGAAGCGTTGGTCCTCAATACCGCCGGACGAATCGCCGATGGCGCGGCGTCCTCGATCTTCCTCATTAGTGGCGGAGAAATCCACACGCCGCGGCTCGATCAAGGGACATTGGCCGGGATCACACGCGGATTGGTCATCGAGATCGCGCGCTCATTGGGAATTCGCTGCCGAGAGCGGGTCATTCCCTGGAAGTTGCTGTTGGAGGCCGATGCTGTCTTTGTCGCATCGGCCCTGCGCGGGGTTGTGGCTGTGCAACACATCGAGTCACACTGGCGACAGCAAGGCACCCAGCCTGGCGTCTTCCGTCGAATCATCGCCTGCTACAGACGACGTGTACTCGACGAGATAACCGCTTGGCAACAAGGGTATTAGCGCGTTCCCTTCGGATTGTTGTTGACACCCTTTCCGGTGGGGGGAATCTTTTACTCGGCAGGGAGTTGTTATCCGAGGGGGGAGCAATATGCCAAAATATCGTTGGCCCCTTGTGGGGCTGGTGTGCGCGGTCGTGATGTGTCTGGCCGCGCAGGACCTGTATGCACAGAGTTCGCGGCGGACGCGACGTGATGCAGTGGAATCGTCCTGGACCGACGGCTTTCAGGCGCCGCGCCGTCTGATCGACTGCCCCACTGCGGGCACACTGCGGCGCGGCTCGTTCGACACCGAACTGCGCGCCTTCCCCGAGGGGGGAATGCTGGGCATTCTGCAGATCGGTTTGACCAATGCCTGGACGGTGGGCATCGGATACGGGGGCACCGACATCATCGCGGCCAATTCGCCGCGGTGGAACCCACATCTGCAGTTTACCACCAAGTTTCAAATTCTCGCCGAAACGATGAGTCTGCCGGGCATCGCGGTCGGGTACGAGGACATCGGATTCGGGCGCTGGATCGACTCACTGGATCGCTTCGAGACCAAATCGCGGGGGTTCTACGCCGTCGGCTCCAAGGGTTTTCAGGGAGCGGGGTTCACCTCGAGTTTGCACGCCGGGCTGAACTACTCGCGCGAGACCGACGACAACGACGAGGACCTCAATTTCTTCTTTGGGACCGACATCCGGTTTGAGAACAACCTCGGGCTGGTCGCCGAGTATGACATGGCCCTCAACGACGACAAGAAACCCCTGGCGCAGGGGGACGGCTACGGATACCTGAACGCCGGGGTGCGCTGGGTAGTGCTCGATCGCATCCTGATGGAATTCAATTTGAAGGATCTGACCAGCAACCGCCGCCACACATCGACCATTGGCCGCGAATTGCGGCTGATCTACGTGGAATCGTTTTAGCCGTTTCAAACCTCGGGTTCTTCCCTAACGACCGGGCGATCTGCCCGGTCGTGCTTTTTGTGCCCCGACTCGCATCGTGATTGCGGACAATAGGATGGCAGGAATCGCTTCGGGAGCGTCTTATTGACGCTGTCGCGGGGAGATTCCGGCGTTATCATGTGTAGGAATGAGAGGAACTTCGGACCGACAGAGCGGTTTGTCAGAGAGCGGGCGTAGAACATGAGCAACCAGATAACCACATATTCGCCTTGGCGCGTCCGCTGGGCGCCGCTGGCCGCGGTGGCCGCGGCCTTCCTGATCGTCGGCTGTTACACCATTCTGAAACATCCCGTGACATCCGAAGAGGGTCCGCAGGGCCAGCTTGACAGCGTGCACCCGCAGGAGTACTACCGGCAGAATTGCATCGAGTGCCACTCCGACTACGCCGAGTTTCCCTACGGCTACTTCTATGGGGATTACCCCGACTACTACTTCGAGTACCCGCGCTGGGGGTACTACTACGCGTATCCCTGGTGGTGGGACCGCCATTGGTATGACGCCGGCGACGGCGAGGGCGAGATTGTCACCGAAGGCGAAAAGGCCCAGCGCCGCGGCAGCCTGATTCCCCCGTATGTGACCGGCGCGCCGGCGATCAACACCGGCGGCATGGGCGGTGGCGGCGGATACTCGGTACCCGGTGGCGCAGGGGGCGACAAGGGATATAACGGTGGGTCAACGGGAGCGGGCGGCACACAGACCGAGAAGACTCGCGTGAGGATGTCCGGATCCACCGACTCCACAACCACTTCAACAGAGAATAAAGATAAGGTAAGAGCCGGGAAGGCAAAGCGTGGGGGCAGCAAGAAGCCCTAACGAGGTCATCCAGAGAAATGGGACGGTAAATAGAATGAGAACGGTGCTACTGACCGTCGGCGTAATGATAATGTTGGGCAATGCAATGCCCTGCACCTCCATCGGGCAAGTCATTAGCGACCAACCCCTCCAACAGGAAATCATGTGGTCTGACTTCTTTGGGTCAGATGCCAGAGCCATGGGAATGGGAAACACAGGACTCGCGTTGGGACACGATGGCTCTGCGCTCATCTACAATCCAGCAAACCTCGCGAGCATGAAGCGCGTTGAATTGAGGACTGGTCTCTCGCACCTGAGACTCGGAAACGAGACCTGGCGATTGGCTGCGAACGGCGAAGAGTACACCGAAGATCGCGATATTTCCAAGACGAGATTGAACGCATTATCTGTCGCAGTACCTGTGCCGACGTACAGGGGATCTTTGGTATTCGCATTCGGACTTCACCGTGTAAACTCCTTTGATCGTACGTTCGGACTTCAGGTCGACACACTTGGAGGAGAAGATACCGCGTACCGCGGCAGAGAGATCGAAACTGGAGGAATGTGGAAGTGGTCGGCGGGAGGTGCGGTCGACGTTTCTCCGAGGCTCTCTGTTGGCGCCTCGCTCCACCTCTTGACTGGTAAAGACGAGTACAACTGGGAGAGTCGGGACGCCAACGATCCGGTCGTCATAGTCAGACAAAACAAGAGCATTGATATCGAGTACATTGGAATTGGCGCGACAGGGGGCATTTCGTTTAATCTCTCTCCCGCGATTTCAGCTGGCCTTACTGTCGAAACACCAACACTGCTTGACGCCGAGGAGAATAGTCTAGATGAGATCGAGCGCGATACTCTTAGTTCCAATGTCATCTGGTACGATCTTACGAGGTACTATCAAGCGTACACGTTTACAAAGCCGTTCGTATTCGGATTTGGTTTTGCGGGGTCATTTGGGCGCGCAAACCTGGCAGCAGACATGCGATACACAGACTGGACCCAAACAGATGTCAGCTTTGATAATCCGACAGCCGATCCCGAAGTGGACGCAGCTGAGAATGCGGCATTGAGTTTCATTCAGGACGAACTCACCGACGTGCTCAGCATCCAACTCGGCGCCGAGTACCTCTTCCCTGAAAACGGCCTGACGCTGCGCGCCGGCTACTTCCGCGATCCTCTGCCGGTGGACGAAAAGTACATCGAAAAGCAGCGGCAGTACTTCACCGCCGGTGTCGGATTTCTCATCGACCGGGTGATGACGCTCGATCTTGCCTATGTCCACGGCGGGTACGAACTGCGCAACGACGATCCCGGCACTTACAACACCGAGTATAAGACGCGCCGGGTGTTCGCGACCTTTGGCTACCGTATCTGAGGTGAATTGTCAGACGCAGTTGAGGGCGGGTCTGCGACCCGCCCTTTTTCGTTGCGGGGGCACAAGGGGCTTTCAGCCCCTTGTTACGCCTGCGGAGGGAGACTACAGTCCCAGCACATCCCACTTGGCCAGGACCATCTGGCAATAGTCGCGGACCTTCTTGATGGCGCCTTCGCGATAGCGGCGCGCCTTTTCCATGTCGAAGACCGGCGCGCCCTGTCCTTTCTTGTAGGTGATGACCGGGCCGGGGATGGGGTAGGCAGTCACGCCGTTTTCAAACGTGAAGGTCATCTCATCCTTGTACCAGTCGGCGTGGATGGTGTCGGGACGGATCGCCATGGTGTAGGCGTTTTCGTCGGTGCCCGCGTGTCCGCCGGTCTGCCCGAAGACCTCCTCGCACACGGAGTAGGCCAGAAACCACCAGTCGACCACGAGGATCTTGACGCCGGTGGCGGCGTGCGTCTCCCACGCGGCGTTTTTCAGCGTGTTCGTGTTGCCGCCATGGCCATTGATCACCACAATGGTGTCCATCCCCCAGGAAGCGATCCCGCGGAAAATCTGGGCGCAATAATCGCCGAGGGTGCGTTCCTCCACGGCGATGGCGCCGGGATAACCGGCCAGTCCGCGCACCTGGCCATAGTGGATAGGCGGGCAGACCAGCGCCTTGAGATCATCGGCGACTTGGGCAACCAGATCGATGGGGATCATGTTGTCGGTGCCGAGCGGACCGACACCGTGCGCTTCGACCGTGCCGATCGGAATGATCGCGGTGCGAAACTCGGCGGGGACGCGTTCGCGGAACTCGGCCCAGTTGAGGTCTTCCCAGTAGGTCGGCATGATGGCGCAGGGGCGTCGCCCCTTCCTCCCGTGTCAGCGGCCGGATTTCTTGCGGTGGTTGGCGGCGGCCTTGCGCTCCGGTTCGTTCATGAACTCGGAGATGACCGCTTCGGTGCACAGGCCGATTTCCTCGTCGCCGGTGAATCGCGCATGGTTGATCTCGCGCACGATGAACTCGAGGTCCTCCTGATGGCTGATGTCGTAGCAGAGATCGATCTCCTGCCACGCGAGCCCGGCGGCGGCCAGCGCTTCGGTCGAATCCTTGTATGACGTGTCGCTGCCGACCGAAACCAGCGGCGCCGCCTCGGGGCAATCGGAGCGCAGACCCACAAGGTAACAGCCGCCCTCGATGGTCGGTCCGAGGATGATCGGATGCTCGGCGAGGTACTTGAGCGCGTCGGCGATCTGCTCGGCGCGGATGGTCGGCAGGTAGCCGCTCATCAGCAGGATGTGTTTGTAACCGGCCTTGATCGCGGCGCGCAGGTTTTCGGCCGTGCGCGCGGCGATCGGCGCAACCCCCTGCCCGATCACCTCGCAGCGCTCCGCGAGCGTCTGGAAGGCGCGCCGCTCGCCGTAGCGCCGCGCGAGACTGGCGACCGCCTCCTTCCCCCAGACGCTGCGCGCAGGCGGGGCCACCGCCACCTTGATGTCGGCGTTCTCAACCTGCGCCGCCTGATGCAACGTGTCTTCGAACAGGGCGCGCTTGAGCCGCAGCATGTGGATGTCATCATAGACACGCAACACCGGCAGCGGCTCGGACTTGCCGACGGGATTGCGGAGCTGGAGGATGATGACGTTGCGCGATGGCATCGGGCGCCTCGTGCCGAGTATATACCGGCGCGGAAGCGCAAATCAAGCGGCTTGCCGGGAATCGCTCAGGCGCGATACAGCCGGTGCTCGGCGATGTAACGCGCCACCGCCGCCGGCACCAGATCGTCGATCGCCTCGCCGCGACGGACACGCTGTCTGATGTCGGTCGAGGAAACATTCATCGGCGCCATCGTCAGTTGCCGCGCGGCCACGCGCGGCGCCACCGCCGGCCGTCCGGGACGCTCGATGACGGCCAGTTCGGCCATGGTGAGAATCTCTTCGTAGTCTTTCCAACGATGAAAGTCGGCGAGGGCATCGGCGCCGACCACGAGGTGAAATGCGGCGTCGGGGAATTCAGCGCGCAGCGCGCGCAGGGTGTCGATGGTGTACGACACGCCGCCGCGCCGTCCCTCAAGATCCGACACGCGCCAGCCGGGCTGTTCGGCGATGGCGGCCTGGATCATCGCGACCCGGTCGGCGAAGGAGGCCTGCGGCCCGCGCGGCTTGAACGGCGACCGCGCCGTCGGAACAAACAACACGATGTCGGCCGCCAGCTGCGCCTGCGCGGTCTCGGCCATGCGCCAATGCCCGTTGTGGAAGGGATCGAAACTGCCGCCCAGAATGACGAAGGTCTGCGTCATGGCGACGGAATCGCGCCGGCGGTTATTCCGGCACGCGCGCGGTGTCGCGCGATTGCGCCAGATCCGCGATGCGCTTCTTCGCCTTCGCGGCGTTTTCCGCATCGGGATACAGGTAGATCATCTTCTCGTAATACTCCAGCGCCCGGTCGGTCGAGTCCTGCTTGCGGTAGCCCTCGGCCATCTGGTAGAGACAGTCGGGGACATAGGGCGAATCGGTGTAGTTGTCGATCACCTGCTGGTAATAGATCCGCGCCGCCTGGTAACGCCCGAGGCGGTGGTAGAGCGTCGCGGTGCGGAAGTCGCGCTTGGAGAGCCGTCCGGAGGCCTCGCGCAGCAGTGAATCGGCCGTGGCGATGTGGGGCGAGAGCGGATGACGGTCCTTGTACAGACGGATTTCGGTGATCGCCTCCAGCGTCTTCTCCTGATCCAGCCCGGCGTTCTTCGGCGCGATTTTCAACAGCGCGCGGCAACGCAACAGGTCGCCGTCGTCAACCAGCGGACTGTTGGGATAGCGCGCGCGCAGCCGGCGGAACTCATCGGCGGCGATGATGTAGTCCTTGATGTTGTAACTGCACATCGCAAGCAGGAACTGCGCGGAATCGACAATCGCCGCGCCGGGGTAGCTGTAGATCAGCGACTCGAAGGCGACTTTCGCTTTCATCCAGTCGCCTTTCTCGTAGTGCGCCTTGGCCCGGGAGAACATGTCGGCGGCCGAGTCGGTGCTCACCGACGGCGGCGCGCTGCCCCCGCAGGAGCCGATCACCAACGCGGCCAGGCACACACCCAGCGTCAGGCGCCAGGGCGAAAGCGGATTGATCGGTCGACGGTCAGGCATAGTCCCTCGTAGGCGCGGGCATTAACGCACATGCGACGGAGCGAGTCAATCGCGATCCCTCAGCGCAGCGCCAGCACAAGCACTCCGATCACCGCGGCCGCGCCGCCGGCAATCAGCGGCCATTGGGCCTTCTCCCAGCCCGTCGAGGGCGCGCGCGGCGCATACTCGGCATCGGCGAGATGTTTCAAGTCGCGCTTGGCCACCCAATCGGTGTAGCTCGTGTCGACATGCCCCGACCAGACCTCGGCCGAATCCGACAGGTCGTGCACCCGCAGATCGGCGCCGGCCTGGAGCGTGCGCTTGACCCAGATCCGTCCGAGGAAACTCCGGCGGTGCGGTTCGGTGAGCGAGAGCCGCCGCGGAGCCACGGTGTAGCGCAAAAGCCAGAGATCGGCGCTGTCAAGGGCGGCGCCGTTGTCGCGAATGAGCAGCCCGCGCCGGGACAGGGTCGCGGCCAGCGCCTGCGCAAAGACGCCCGCGCTGTCGCCCACGGTGTCGGGCACAATCGTCAGCGGGCGCGAGCGGTACGGGGTGAATTCGGCCACCGCCCGATGCGCCAGGTCGCGCAGACTGCTGTCGACAAACGCGCGGTGGGTTGGTGGCACTGTGTCGGCAACCGACAACGTGTCCGCCGACACGGTCACAGCGCCGGCCCAAAGCCAGCACATGCATACGAAACTGCGAATGACGAATGGTGAGGGCGGGCTAATCCGGTTTCGACGACCCATAGCGGCGCTGCAGCCGGTCATAGGTGGACAACACGCGCTGGGCGAAGCCGCGCGGCAGGGGCTGTCCGGTCTCCATCATTTCGAGCACCGCCCCCTCTCCCCAATTGTATGCAATCAGCGCCTGTTCGACACTGCCAAACTTGGAAATCAGGTCGGAGAGGTAGGTGGTGGCCAGCCGCAGATTGTAGACCGGATCAAACAAACGTTCCTCGCCGGGCCAACTCCAGCCGCGCGAGTCGGCAATGAAGCGCGCCGTCGACGGCATCACCTGCATCAGTCCCAATGCCCCCACCGGCGAGACCGCCGCGGGCGAAAACCCGGACTCGACGCGGATGAGCGCCAACACCAGGAGCGGATCGAGGCCATGACGCTCGCTGTAATGGTAGACGTTGTGCGCAAGGTGCACTTCCTCGTCGGGACTGAGATTGCTCTGCATGTCCTCGACCGCTTCAAGAATCCGCAGCCGCTGTTGCAACGAGACGATCTGCTCGCGCTGCTGCATCATCTCATCCTGCTGGGTTTGGACCAGATGCGCCAGCTGTTGGTTCTGGCGCAACAGGTGGATGAATCCCACCAGCGACAAAAGCCAGGCAAACAGCATGGTCATCGCCAGGGGACGTCCCACCAGGATGCCGCGCTTGCTGGTAATCGGGCTGTGTGTCTTCATGGCGTTTTCTCCAGAACCAGGGCCGCCGGCATGTCCGCGCCGACCGCGTGCAGGTCGACGCCGTCGGCCCGACGGATCAGCACCGGGTGGAATCCGGGAGTGATCCGGTCGGTGGCCGGCAGGATCACGCGGCCGTCGATGTCGGGCGCATCGAATGGGCTGCGCCCCTCCCAGGAACCATCGTCGAGCCGCCGTTCGATCAGGCATCGCAAACGGGCGCCGACGCGGTCGACCGATTGTGCGGACGACCAACGATCATAGGCGTCATTCAGTCGTTCCAGACGTTCGCGCGCGATGGCGGCGCGGACCCGACCGCGGAATCGCGCCGCGGGCGTGCCCTCTTCCGCCGAGTAAATGAAGCCGCCCATGCGCTCGAAGGCGTTATCGGCGGCAAAGGCCAGCAGTTCTTCGAAATCGGAGGTCGTCTCGCCGGGATGCCCGATGATGAAGGTGGTGCGCAGGGTGATGCCCGGCCGGACGCGACGAAGCGCGTCGATCTTCGCCTGGGTTGCTTGCCGCGTCGTGTGACGGTTCATGATGCGCAGCATCCGGTCGGAGATGTGCTGCAGCGGCATGTCCAGGTACGGCACAACCTTCTCGCAGGCGCCGATCGCGGCGATGTGCTCCTCGCGCAGGAAGGCGGGGTGCGCGTACATAACCCGGATCCAGAAATCTCCGGGGATGTCGTTGAGACGCTCCAACAGAGTGTCGAGTCCCGGACGATCGGGAAGGTCCATCCCCCACGAGGTCGTGTCCTGCGAGACCAGGATGATCTCACGGCTGCCATGTTCGACCAGCGCGCTGGCCTCGGCGACAATGGCCTCCAGTGAGCGCGACCGGAGCCGTCCGCGGATGAGCAGGATGGCACAGAAGCGGCAGGCGTTGTCGCAGCCGTCGCCGACCTTGATGTAGGCCGACAGCGGCGCGGGATGACGGGCATCAAAGGTCCAGTGAGTGGTGTGCTCGCGGTAGACCGCATCGGGCTTTTCCACCCAGCAGGCGGGGGCGCTGTTGGCGCGGGGGGCGCGCAACGCCTGTTCGACCAGTTCCGGCCGGTTGAAGCCGACGATCGCATCGAGACCTTCGATCTGCCCGGCCAGTTGCTGCGGATACCGCTGCGCCAGGCAGCCGGTGACGATCAGCCGGCGCGGGCCGCCGTTCTTGCGCTCGACCGCCTCGAAGATCGCATCAAGCGACTCGACTTTGGTCTGCTCTATAAAGCCGCAGGTATTGACGATCTCGGCATCGGCATGCGCCGGATCGTCGACCACTTCCCAGCCGGCCGCTTCGAGATGACGGACCAGCGCCGAGCCATCGGCTTCATTCTTCGGGCAGCCGAGGGTGCGCAAATAGACCGTCCCCCGCGGGCCGGATGGCGTCGCGGTGGACGTGATGTCATGGCGCGGCAGCGGCTTCAGATCAATCACCCTCATCATGGGCCTGGCCGCTCTTGACCGCGGGCAGGACGATGCGTTCGACATTCCTGGGATAGATGAAGACAAAGCGATCAGCCCCGCCGGACTTTTCGGACTCGAACTTGGAGAAAGTCAGGCGGGAGCTCTCTTCATTGTAGTCAACGTACTCGGCGATCTGGACCCGATGCGTGGCCGGGTCGATCCAAAGCGCCAGACGCTGGATCGGGGCAGTTTCGGTCTTGGCGGCCAGACGCACCCGCAGCCAGGGGTTGCCGTCGACGGTGTCCACGGCGCAGTCGGTCGGCAGAAAGTCATGACGCAGCGACCCAAAGAATCCGGCCGGGCCGAACTCGAGCGAATCCAGTTCACCCACCCGCAACGTGACCTGGCCGCTTTCAGGGGTGTAGGTCCAAAGCGTGTCATCCCCGCGCACGATCACCTGCTTGCCGGCCTCGATCCGATATCGTTTCGGCGGACCGAGCCACAGGGTACCTTCCTCGGCGGGACGTTCCCCGAAGACCAGCGACCGGGATTCCTTGCGGTACTTCACCTTGGTGACCTGGTCCTGCGGCAGACTGGACTCGAACAGATTTAGGACCGAATCGGCCGGACAGGAAATGGCTGAATCCGGCGACCCGGACAGGACCAGACAGGCCGCCGCCCCGGCCAGAATCGGGCGGACATAGATTGACAGATGGTTCGGACGTAGCTTCATCATGACATTGAATACCCGCAAAGGTAGGTTGCTCGGATTGGACGAATATAATACACTCCAGCCCGATTTGGGTCCCGGAAAAGCGCCCCGGAACTCCGCCCGACGACTAAGCTATTGAATTACAGTGGCTTAATCTTGCGATTTGGCGAAGCGGTCCTCGTAATCCTGCATCGACCAAAGGACCTCGCGGGCCTTGCTGCCGTCATAGGCCCCGACAATGCCCGATTCCTCGAGTTTGTCGATTAGCCGGGCGGCACGTTGGTAGCCAATTCCCAGCCGACGCTGGAGGAGGGAAACAGAACCTTGCTTGTGGCGGATAACGACCTCGGCGGCCTCCTGAAACAGCTTGTCGCTGGAGCCATCCGGATCGCTCTCGTCCCCTTCCGAATCGCCGCCGGCGTCGACTTCGACCGTGCCGGAGAAGGTCGGCAGGGCTTCTGGAGACACGTTCTGGGCGCGGAGGAACTCAACGATGGCCGAAGTCTCGGAGTTGGAGATGTAGGCGCCGTGAACACGGACAGGCTCGGCCACCCCGGGCGAGAGATAGAGCATGTCGCCCCGTCCCAGCAGTTTGTCGGCGCCGTTGACATCGAGGATGGTGCGCGAGTCGATCTTGCTGGCAACTTGGAAGGCGATCCGACATGAAAAGTTGGCCTTAATCAGGCCGGTGATGACGTCGACCGAAGGACGCTGAGTCGCCAGGATCAGGTGGATGCCAACCGCGCGCGCCATCTGCGCCAGTCGCGTGATCAAAAGTTCGATCCGTGCGGCCGACTGACTCATCATCAGGTCGGCCAGTTCATCGACGACGATGACGATGTAGGGCAGCTTCTGGCCGGCGGGGGCCTTCTTATTGTAGTCGTTGATGTTCCGTACTCCCATACCCGCCAACGTTTTATAACGCTCATCCATCTCGCGGGCCGCATCGGCCAAAAGCCGCTCCGCTCCGCGCGGGTGAGTCACCACCGGACGTTCCATGTGCGGGATGCCGGCATAGACCGACAGCTCCAGCCGTTTGGGATCGACAAACAGCAGCCGGACATCGTTGGGGTGATGACGGAACAGCAATGAGGTAATGATGACGTTGATACAGACGCTCTTCCCGGATCCGGTGGCGCCAGCAATCAGCAGGTGAGGCATCGACGCCAAATCGGCGACAAACGGCTGTCCATCAATGGTCTGCCCCAATGCCAGCGGCAGGAGGGCATCGGAGTTGGCGAAATCTTCGCTGCCCAGAATCTCGGACAGCGGCACCACTTCCGGGTCGCGATTGGGCACCTCGACACCGACTGCGGCTTTGCCGGGAACCGGCGCGACAATGCGTACCCGCGACGCCGACAAGGCCAGCGCCAGATCATCGGCCAATCCCACAACCTGATTGACCTTCACTCCGGGCGCGGGACGGAACTCATACCGGGTAATGACCGGACCGGGATAGGTTTCGATCGGGCCGTCGATGCCGACGTCGAAGGTCGCCAGCGCCTTGGCGAGCAACTCGGCGCCGTTGGATTGGCCATCCTGACGGCGACGCCGCGCCGGCGGTTCCTCGAGCAGCTCCAGACTCGGGAATTGGTAATCGGTCCCCTCGGGCTGGCGCACCATCTTCATCACCCGCCGGGGACGGGGAGCGGCGGTCTCATCGACCCGCGCGGCGCGGTCGGCAACGATCGCTTCGGCCTGCTCCACTGGCGATGGCACGCCAGCCGGTTTGTCCGGTTCATAGGCCGCCCAATCGGGCAGCGCGATGTCGGGGGTCGGCTCGACCGGTGTGGGTTGGTCACGCTTGACGGAAGTGCGCTGCTGGACCAATTCGGCCTCGGCCTGTTTGCGTTCCGTGCGCGCCTGATGCCACTTGCGGTACTTGCCGGCGATGGCGGTGGCCAGCGCGGTGAAGCGGCGCGACAGGATCGACGGCTGCTTCTCCTTGCCGGAAGTGGCGGGTTCGGCTTTGCGCGCGGTGCGTGCCGACTTCTTGGCCGGACGGGCGAGTTTGATCTTGTCCCAGGGCAGAATGAGCAGGATCGAACCCAACAGTGCCGAGCCAAGGATCAACCCGCCACCGACCACGCCCAGCAAATTGGCTGTGCCGCCAGCGCAGATGCGTCCCAGCCAGCCGGAGAGGGTGCGTCCCCCTTCGACCCAGGCATCCTGACGTCCCGCCGCCGGAAGGTCGACAATGACCCCCAGCACAAAGATCCAGGCCAGCGCCCCGGCCGAATAGAGCACCGGGGCCATCGGCCGCGCCGAGAGAAAACGCTGCAGCCCGAAGGCGCCAATCAGCAGGATGAGCAGGTAGGCCGAAAAGCCGAACCACTCGTAGAGGCCATAGGCGATCAGCGCGCCGACGGTCCCGGCGAGGTTGTGCGGATGGTAGCCATCCACCCATTCCTCATCGGAGCCGGCGCGTATCCAAGTGTCGTCCTCCGGCTGGTGCGTAAACAGCGACAGCCACACAAACAGGCACAATACGATCAGCAGAAATCCAAGGATTTCGTTCCTGCGCTGATAATTCAGCGCGGCGAACAGCCGCATGGCGGGCGTCCCTTTCCCCAAGACCGACAGGTTTGACTGCCGGCCCTCCCCTGAAACCAGCGATTAAGCAACCCCCGTCGGGAGAATCTGTCAATGGGAAAAGCGGCTCAGAAACGGCGGCCGAAGGCGCCGAGCACGCCGCTCTCCGAGCGCTCCAGTTGGATGTCGGGCAGCGACTTGACGTTTATGCGGAAGTAATAGCCGGCGCCGGAGCCGCTCGGCACCCACAGAAATCGCATCTCCCAGCAGTGCAGATCGCGCGTCAGTTCGAACCGCTGATCGGTGACCGCGTGACGCGCCCAGTTGTAGGTCTGTTGGTAATTCACCGTCCAGTTCTTCGTCGGTTGGATATCGACCCGCCACCCGGTCCAGTGGTCCTTGAAAACCGAGTTGAGACTGCGCGACTCGGAGTAGCGGTAGGACAACGAAACATTGAACGGGATCTTCTCAACCGCGGTGGTTGTGTCCTGGCGGTCGAACTCCTCGCCGATGGCGGTCACGCTGGTAAACGGCGAGACACCGCCGCGCAGACTGGTGCCCGCCGAGACGCCGAAACTGGTGAGCGTGGGATTGGTCCATTGGAGATCGAGAGTCCGCTGGTTGTACAGGTCCCAAACCGCGTCGACCGCCAAGTCCAGTTTGTTGATGTTGGTGCGGGCGTTGCCGGAGAGACTGCTCCATTTGCGCGCGTCGGCCTCGAGATTGTAGCTGGCGCCGAGGCCGAAGTTGAGCAGGGTGACCTTCTTTTCGGCCTCTCCATCATGCAGTTTCGCGTCAAGCGTGTTGGACACAGCCAGACTCACCAACTGCGCGCGCCGGCTGGAGCCGCCGCCGTTGCCGGTGAAGGCGCGATACTCGTCGCTGCGCGTGATGGCGGGCGTGAAGGAGTAACTCACCCGCGGGCTCATGGTGTGGCGAATGGCGTTGAGTCCCCACAGCCGCGGGTTGAGAAACCCGTAGAGATTGGTGCCCGCCGAGATCCCGGCCGAGCCGGACAGACGCCGCGCGCCGGCTTCGGTCGCCACGCCGGACTCATGCGCCAGCGGCGTGTCAAAGATGTAGTACCAGGTCTCCTGCAGCGACGCGTTGGGGGAGACACTGATGTAGCGCAGCAGTTTCTGCGGGAAGCTGAATGACGCGGAATGATCGGCCACCGCGTAGTGCTTTTCGTTGGTGGCGCCGGTGGTGTCGCCCGACTTGAGCGAGCGCGTGGTGTAGTGCGACAGGCGCGAGGAGTAACTGACATACCCGTTGTGGTACCAGCGCGCATCCTGGCCCGAATCGGGAGCCAAAAGCCGCCGCTGGAACAACTGGAAGTCCAGTTGCGGCAGACGGCGGGTCAGCGACTCGGTGTCGAGGTTTTCGGTGTTCTCGATGTAGGCGGTCAGCGACGCGCCCTTCCAGCGCTTGTTGAAGTTCAACTGCGATCGCAGGGTGCGCTGACGGCGGTCGGTCGGATCGAAACTGTAGTTCTGGTAGAATGACGCATCGGAGACAAAGTCCATGCTCCCGGACAGCGACGCCGACGGCGACAGCGTCTGCTGGTGCGAGCCGCGCAGACTCCAGCGGGTGGACTTGCTGGTTCCGACGGTCGTCGTCTGCGATTGCCGCGTGTAGGAGCCCGACACGGTGCCGCTGAAGCGGTAACGCCAGGCGTAGTCGAGTGTGCCGCGCAACAGCACGCCCGAATCCTCGTTGTAGTCAAGCGCCCCCTCAACGTCCCAATAGTCTGACGCGGCCCAATAGTAGCCGGCGTTGCCGATGAACCGTTCCCCCTGCTGGAAATTGCCAAACCGCAGCGGCAGGAAGCCGGAATGGCGGCCTCGGCGGATCGGGAAGATGTAGTAGGGCAGCATCGCCACCGGCATCTCGCCGATCTTTAGTTTCACCGGACGGGCGATCACCTTGTCGTTGCGGATGATCTCCATGTCGCGGCTCTCAAAGCGAAAGTGCGGCTGTTCCA
The DNA here is from genome assembly GCA_964593585.1 of uncultured Ignavibacteria bacterium. Classification (GTDB taxonomy): domain Bacteria; phylum Zixibacteria; class MSB-5A5; order WJJR01; family WJJR01; genus JACQFV01. Next base: position 50,988 of record CAZQIZ010000006.1, on the reverse strand, counting down.
GTTCACAGGTGGTGTAGATGCCATCGGTGACGAAATAGACGCTGTCGGTGTACTTGCGAAGATCGCCGCCCCGGTAGAAGGCGCCCTCGAACTCGGTTCGGGACTGGCGGATGCGGCCGCGCCGCGAGTCGATGTTGTAAGTCAGTACATCGCCGTTGATCGTCTGCTGCCCGTCAGTCAGCACCGGACGCTGCTGCCAGGCGGCCGTGTCGGAGTCGCGGATGCCCCGCGCCAGCAGGTTGCGCCTGTTGGTCCAATAGGATATGCGCCCGGCGTCCAGCACAATCGAACCGTACTTCAACTGGCCGTCGGCTTCCAAGTCGACACGGCTGGAATCAGGCACAAAGACAATCGTGGCGGCCTTGTAGTTGACAGTGTCGGAGGCGTTCTCGGTTTTCGGCGCCAGGTATTGTCCCTGCGCTCCGCCGGAAATCACGACGGTGGCGATCTGCCCTCGTTCGAAGTACAGCCAGAGCGAGTCGCCGGAGGCATGGTTGCTGCCTTCGGTGCTGTCGTTGGGCTGGTAATCGGTGTAGGCCTGCCCGACCACCCGGATGGCGCGCAGGGTGTCGTCTTCGACGAAGAAGTCGGCGGTTTGGCCGCGGAGGAGATTGGTGCCGCTGCCGCCCAGCGAGGTGTCGCGGTAGGTGCCCGACGCGTTGCCGATGGCGCGTACCTGCCGCACCCCGCGTCCGGAAAATTCCATCACCAGCGTGTCGCCCTTGATCGTGCCGCCGATGCCGCGGGCCGTGGGCGCGCCCGACATCACGGCACGATTGGAATCGGGATAGATGGTGCCGGCCTGGCCGGTCGCGATCCAGTCGCCCTTGATCACCCGCACATGACCGAAGCCATCGCCGCGTCCGGCGGGACGGTTGTAGACGATCGTGTCGGCGGTGATTCGGGTTTGCGCGAGCGAGTCGAGGAGAAAGTCCCAGATGACCACCGGCAGCGAATCGGCCACCGCCAGATCGCCGGCGCGGTCATAGCGGGCCCGCTGCGACAGGAGCAGGAAACTCTGCGTGGTGTCCTCGAGATGGACATCACCCAGCGCCAGCACCGTGCGGCCGGCGCGTTCATAGGTCATGCTCTGCGCTTCCACCCAGCGCTGCGGTTGCTGCACCAGCACACGGCCATCCAGCTGGATGATGCCCGCCTCCTGCTTCCAAATGGCCCGGTCGCCGCGCAGGCGGGTCTCCCCTTGCGAGAAGCGCACATCGCCAAACAACTGGTACTCGGTCTGGTCGCCGGCGCGGTAGACTTCGGTCGAGTCGGCGTGTTCGAGGATGAGCGGCTCGCGCCCCTCCTGCGCCGCCACCGGCAAGAACCAGAGCGCGGCCAAGGCCGCGAGAATCAGGCCGCGATGTCGCGAGGATGTCAGGATCGTTGCCAGTGTGCCCCCCGGCTTCCCATTCAGATGGCCGCCAAGGCCTGCGACAGATCGGCTTTGAGATCAAAGGCGGCCTCGAGCCCGACCGACAGGCGCACAGTTCCGTCCGTCACACCGGCGCGCGCGCGTTCGGCCGGAGTGGCATGGACATGCGAGGTCAAAATCGGCATCGAGACCAGCGATTCCGGCCCGCCGAGCGAAGCGGCATGCACGATCAGCCGCAGATGGTCAATAAACCGCGCCGCCGCCGCATAGCCACCGTCAATATCCAGCGCGATCACCGCGCCGTAGGCGCGCATCTGACGCGTCGCCGCCTCATGGCCGGGGTGCTCCGGCAGACCGGGATAGTGTACTCGCGCGATGCGTTTCTGCCCAACGGCCCAGCGTGCCAATTCCAACGCGGTGGCCGACTGCCGCTCGACCCGCAACGCCAGCGTCATCAGGCCGCGGTTGACCAGAAAGGCGGTATGCGGATCCATCACCCCGCCAAGCGACTTGCGCGCGTCATAGACACGCGCGGCATCGGCCGATGGACCGGCCACCAGCGCGCCGCCGATTAAGTCGGTGTGCCCGCCCAGGTACTTGGTGGCCGAATGCATCACCCAGTCGATGCCCCAAGTAAGCGGCTTTTGCAGGATCGGCGTGGCGAACGTGTTGTCGATAGCCGAGAGGACAGCGTGCTTCTGGCAGAGCCGCGCGATGGCCGCGCCATCGAGCACGCGCACAGTGGGATTGTTGGGAGTCTCAAACCAGCAGGCACGCGCGCCGGCCAGCGTCCGGTCGAGCGCGTCGAGATCATGGAAGTCGACCTTCTCGACCCGCACTCCCTGCGCCGCCAGATAGGAGTCGAAAAAGTGCGCGGTGCCGCCATAGAGTTCGGTGGAGGCCACCAAACGGTCGCCCGGGCGAAGAAACGCGCAGCACCAAGTCGCGGTTGCGGCGGTGCCGGAGGCAAACAGGAAGGCGCGCGCGCCGCGCTCGAGGGCGGCCAGTTTGTCCTCCACCTCGTCGATGGTCGGATTTTCGTAGCGGGTGTAGATGTAGCGCTTCACCTCCCCGCGCGCCAGCGCCGCCGCCTCGGCGGTGTTGGCAAAACGGTAAGTGGAGGACAGATGGATGGGCAGCGCCAGCGCGCCATGTTCGTGAGCGCGGGCCCCGTGCGCGCAGATGGTGGCGTCCGACAATTCGCGCGATGGATCGTGGCTCACCGGTCGTTCCTCCCCGCTTCAAGCAGCACCGAGACATGCGCCGACACCACGTCGGCCAACGCCCGCAGATTGTACCCACCCTCGAGCACCGAGACGATACGTCCGCCGCAATGCGCCCGCGCAAACGCGCACACGCGCCGTGTCGCTTCGGTGAATCCGTCGGTTGTGACCGTCAGGTTGGCCAACGGATCGTCGGCGTGGGCGTCGAAGCCGGCGGAAATCAGGATCAGGTCGGGACGGATCAGCCGCACGGCTTCATCAAGAATCTCCTGTACTGCGCCCAGAAAGGCGTCATCGCCCGATCCGATCCACAGCGGCTTGTTGATCGTGTATCCCTTGCCTGGGCCGCGCCCGGTCTCGTGCGCCGAGCCCGTGCCGGGGTAGAGCGGATATTGATGGATCGAGGCATAGACGACATCGGCGCGTTCATAGAAGATCGACTGGGTGCCGTTGCCGTGGTGCACATCCCAATCGAGGATGAGCACACGCGCCTCCGGGTTGGCGGCGACCACATCGGCGGCGGCGATCGCCACATTGTTCAGATAGCAGAATCCCATGGCCCGGTCGGCGGGGGCGTGGTGGCCGGGCGGGCGCACCGCGCAGAAGGCGTTAGTCAGTTCACCGCGCATGACCGCGCGGGTGGCGGCGAGTGTGCCGCCGGCCGCCAGACGCGCAATCGCCGGCGTGTCCTTGCCGCACCATGTGTCCGGATCGAGTTGCCTGCCTTCGGATTTGTCGAGATCGGCCAGATAGCGCCGGGTGTGCACCCGCAGGATATCGGCCTCGTCCGCAGTGTCGAACTTGAGCGGGCACAATTGCTCCAAAATCCCCAGCTCGCCGAGACGGTCGTTGATGGCAGTCAGACGTTCCGGGCACTCCGGGTGAGACTGATCGGCGTTGTGCGCCAGAAAGCGCGGCGAAAACACCCATCCTGTCCGTCCCGGCGCCGGCATGGCATGAAGATAGCCGATGCCCGCAGACAACACCATGCCGGTTAGTGCACAGTCTTGTGTTTCCAGGTGCCGCGGGCAAACCAAATGTAGAGGACAACCGCCTTGCCGACGGTGGTAATCGAGATGGTCCACCAGATGCCGTCGGGACCCATCTGCCAGTGCTGCGCCAGAAGCCAGGCGAGCGGGACGCGCACGACCGCACCGGGGATGGCGACGATCATCGGCGGCAGGGTGTGGCCGGCTCCCGAAAACGCCCCCTCGAGCACAATTTCCCAGCCCATGAATATCTGCGAGAGCGCCAGAATGCGGACATAGTTCCGTCCCGCGTGGATCACCGCCGGATCGTCGGTGAACACCCGCACGATGACATCGGGGAAGATCAGGAAGAGAATCGAAGTGAGCCCGATGAAGGCCGAGACCAGTTGGATGGTCTTGTGGGTCATTTCGGCGGCGCGTTCGGGATTGCGGGCCCCGAGGTTTTGCCCGACCAGGGTCGCGGTCGCCAGCGCAAAGCCGGAGGCGACCAGGTAGTTGATCGACTCGATGCGGTTGCCGATGCCGAGCGTGGCGACGATTTCGGTGCCGAACGAGGCGGTGATCCGATTGATGAAAAGGTAGACGATCGAAAAGACAATGCCCGAAATTGAAATCGGCAGCCCAATCATGACCAGGCGGCCGATTCGCGCCCAGTCCATCCGCCCGAGGAAGGCGAAATCGACGGAAAACGGCAGACGGCGTCCGCGTGCCAGCCAGAGGATGAGCGAAGTCGAGATGCCATAGGAGATCGCCGTCGCCACCGCCGCCCCGGCGGTTTCCATGCGCGGGAAGGGCCCGATCCCGAAGATGAACAGCGGATCGAGCGCCATATTGAGACCGAGTCCGACGGCGAAGACCACCAGCGGGATCCGTGTGTTGCCCGACGCGCGGAACAGCGCCGCCGCCCACTCGGACAACACGATCAAAAAAGCGGTGAGAAAGTAGATGCCCAGATAGGTGGAGGCGGTCTCGGCGACCAGCGGCTCCAGATGCATCACATCGATAATCGGTCGGCGGAAGAAAAACCCTGGCAGGGCGATGAGCGCAGCGAACATTAGCCCGAACCGCCAGGTCTCGCCGGCGACATCGCGCGCGCGGTCGTAGTCCCCCGCCCCGAGAAACCGCGAGACCATCGCCACCACGCCGGTGGAGAGCACGCTCACCAGCGAATACATGATCCAGAGCACGAAGGTGGCGGAGATCACCGCGGCAATCGGCGCGGCGCCGAGACGTCCCACCCAGATCAGGTCGACCACTGCAAACAGCGTATGTAGGATCATCGACAACGTGGCCGGCCACGCCAGACGCATGATCGCCTGGTACGGGTGGCCGCGCAGCACCGACTCGATGTCGCGCGAGATGGGGGTCGACGGGGTATCCATGGGCCGCCGCGGGTTGGCGCCCAAGGTACGGCGAAGGATCGGGCAACGCCAAATACTACACTAACGGTCGAGAATCAATCGCGCCAGGCCGTCGACCGCCAGCAGGTAGCCGTAAGTGCCCAACCCGACGATGACGCCGCGGCAGGCGCCGGAGACCAGCGAGGTGTGGCGGAAGGGCTCGCGGGCGTGGATGTTGGAGATGTGGACTTCGATGACCGGGATCGCCAGCGATGCCACGGCGTCGCGCAACGTGACCGAGGTGTGCGCCAGCCCTCCGGGATTGAGAACGATTCCCTGAGCGGGGCCATGGGCGTGGAGACGGTCGATCAATGCCCCCTCGTGGTTGGACTGGAAGAACTCGGCATGCAAGCCCAGATCGTGGGCGCGCGCCTGAATGCGGGCGTTGAGTTCATCCAGCGTCTCGGAGCCGTAGATGTGCGGCTCGCGCGTGCCCAGACGGTTGAGATTGGGCCCGTTGATTACCAGAATCGTATGCGCCACGCGATCCTCACTTGGTCGAATCCAACCAGCGCCGCACATACCGCAGCGCCTCCACTATTTCATTGTCGGCCACATCGCGCACTGTCACCACTGCCCCGATACGCCGCGGCAGGATCCAAGTGTTGCGTCCGCCCTGGCGCTTCTTGTCCAGCGCCAGATGTGCGGAGACCGCTTCGGGCTCAAAACGCGGCGACCAGCCGGAGGGCGACAGCGGCCGGCACAGGGCCTCCAGCCGCGCAAAGTCCGACGACGGGAAGACTCCCCGTGCCGCCGCGATGGAGGCAACCCCCATCATTCCCAGCGTGACCGCCTCGCCGTGGCGGAAGATGCGGTACTTGCCCCACGCCTCAAGCGCGTGGCCGAGGGTATGGCCGAAATTGAGCCGGTGCCGCAATCCGCGGTCGTGTTCATCGGCCGCGACGATCCGCAGTTTGATGGCGGCGCAGGCGGCGATCACCGCGGCATCAATGGGACGGTCCCCGCGCACCCAGGACGAGAGACGTCGCTCGCATGTCTCAAACAGCGCTGGATCATCGATGACGCCATATTTCACCACCTCCGCCAGTCCGGCGCGCATTTCGCGCGACGGCAAGGTCGCAAGCAGGGTCGGATCGATGACCACCCCGGTGGGCTGATAGAAACAGCCGATCAGGTTCTTCCCCAGTCGGTGGTTAATGCCGACTTTGCCGCCGAGAGCGGAATCGACTTGTCCGACGATGGTGGTCGGCGCTTGCCACAGCGGCAGGCCGCGCATGTAGGTGGCGGCGGCAAAACCGGCGGCGTCGCCGACAGTCCCGCCCCCGAAGGCAATGACTGGAGTGGAGCGATCGTAGCCATGGCGGAACCAGCGCTCATGAAGGGAATCGACCACGGCGCGGGTTTTGATACGTTCACCCGGCGGCAGAACATAGCGGTCGACCCGCCATCCCGCGGCGGTCAGGGTACGGTTCAACGGCCCCAGGTGGAGACGCGCCACGGTCATGTCGGTCACCACCGCCAGCGCCGGGGTCGACGCCGGAACTTCGCCGAGCAATTGCGGCAGCAGCGTGGCGATGTCCGGACGGAGGTAGACCGGCACACGCGCGCCGGGTGTCTGTCCGATGAGGGTGGGACGGAGCGGACGTGTGGCGCTCATGGATGATCCTGACGCTGGGTGGCGGCGTGAAAGTCGGATTCGATGCGGGAGACCACGTCATCCACCGACAGATGCGAAGTGTCGATGGTGAAATCGGCGATGCGCTCGTAGGAGGCGCGTCGCTCGGCCAGAAGCGGCGCAATAATCTCCTCGAAACGCCTCCGACGCGCGCCATCATCGCCGGAGAGTGTCGCCACTTCGGCCAACAACGGCCGCTCGGCCAGGGTATGTCGGACACGATCCCAGATGGCGCCCGGCTGCGCGGTCAGAAGCCAGCAGCGGCCGGTGGCACGCACGACGTTGACGTTCGCAGGCCGTAACGGCGTCCCACCGCCCAGCGCGATCACTGTGTGGGGCGAGATGGCCGCCAGACGCAACGCGCGCGATTCGAGATTCCGGAAGCCCGTCTCCCCTTCAACACGGAAGATCTCCGGGATGCCGCGATGGCGCAGAGCGACGATCATCGCATCCAGATCGATGAAATGCCAGCCCAGCAGGGCGGCGAGTCGCTCGCCGACGGCGGTCTTGCCGGTGCCCATGAATCCGGCGAGGTAAATGTGGCGTCGCGTGGTCTCAAACATGCTTGGATGCAACCTCCTCCGGCTCCGGACGAATCGGCCAAGCCAGCTGGGAGAAAATGTAGACAATCAACATCGCCGCCACAAACCGGGTGATCACCAAAATCCAGGGATTGGCGCCGACCACGACAAAAAGCAGCGTGTCTTCGACAATCGCATGACACAGACAGAGAAAGAGCGCGATCAGGAAAACCTGGCGGCGCGAGATGTGCCCGGACTGCGACTGCGGAATCAGCACCCCGGCGCCATACGAAATGCCGAAGAGGATGCCGGTCATCAGCGGAAAGAGCGCCGGAGGACGGAAACCCACCGGCGCGAAGAGATGATTGCTGGATTGAATGAAACGGTCAAACCAGCGCCGGGTGCGCGCCCACTCCAGGAAGATCAGAAGCGGCATGACGATCAGAAAGATCTTGAGCGCCAGACTGCCCAATCCACGTACGATTTCAATGGCGGTGTCCATTGGTTCCTCTCGCCTAATGCGACATCAGGGCAGCCACGATCCAACCCAGTCCCCAACCGGCGGTGACGCGGATGGTCGCCAGCACGCCGAACGGCATCCGCATCAGGCGGAAAATGGCGCTTTCCATGATGTGCGAATGCGAAATCCCGAGGATGATGGCCGCGACGGAGACCGCAGTCGGATCCCAGTGGCCGGCGGCAATCACCGCCAGGGCGGCATACAGGTTGACAAAGTGCCCGAGCACCATCGCCAACGCGGCATCGCCGGGCAGATGCCAGATGCCCATGGCCGGTTGAAAGAACTCGGCGATCGCCGGCAGCACGGGAGTCCGCGACAACAGCGCGATCCCGACATAGACCGGGATCATGACGCGCATCAAGATCCAGAAGGTGCGCAGCCCCTGCCCGGCGCCGCGCTTGAGAATGACGACAGTGGATTCGGGCGCGGCGGTGTTCACGGCAGATGCGGCAGACGCAACAGTGTCGTTCGTGTCCGGACGGGAAAGGCGCGGCCGGTCCAACGCCGGAAGGCGGCCTCGGCCTGGGCGATCAGCATCGGCCAGCCGTCGACGACCTGGCGGCATCCGGCGGCTTTGGCTTCTCGGCCAAAGCGCGTCGGACGCGGGCGATAGACCAGATCGAAGGCCACGGTGGCGGACCGCAACCGCGTCCCGTGCGGCAACAGGCGCGTCGCCGGCGTTCCCGGTGTACCGACCGGCGTGGCATTGACCACCAGCGCCGCGGCTGAGAGCGCCTCTTGGAGATCGCGGGCCGGCGCAAACGCCGCCGTGGCCAGATGCGCCGGCGACAATCGGTCTTGCAGATCATGGATCAAACGGCGCGCCGCGACGGGATGACGCGCGGCGATGGTTACACGGGCCATTTGGAACTCCTCGATCAACGCCGCGGCGGTCGCGCGCGCGCCACCCCCGGCGCCGAAGATGACCGCCTCGCCGCTGCGCAGACGCGCGCGACAGGGACTCAGCGCCGCCACGACGCCGGCAACGTCGGTGTTGGCCCCTACCAAACGCCCGCGCTCGAGGACAATGGTATTCACCGCACCCACCTGATGGGCCGATGGATCGCAGAAATCCAGCAAATGCATGACCGTTTGCTTGTACGGCACGGTGACATTCAGCCCGCGAATGGGCGCGTTGCGCATCGCGGCCAGAAGCGAGGGCAACTCGCGCGCGCTGATGTTGAAGATGCCATAATCGGCGGACCAGCCCAATTCACGGAACACCGCGCGAAAGATGAACGGCGACAGCGTGTAGGAGATGTTGCGCCCCACGATGCCGTAGAGTCCGGTGCGGTAATGATCGGCGGCGCGGGCGGGCATGGGCTATTGGGTCAACGCGATCAGCGACGACACAAAATCGGGATCGGAGATTGCCATCACGCCGGCGTTCTGGATCGTCGATGGCGTATCGGCCCAGAGCGCGGCGACGGCAAAGGCCATGGCAATGCGATGGTCGCCGCGCGGATCGATGACGGCGCCATGCCACTCGGTCGGGCCCTCGATGGCCCAGCCGTCGTCCAGCTCGGCGACCTTGGCGCCCATGGCGCGCAAGTTGGCGGTGACCGCGGCGATCCGGTCGGACTCCTTGTGGCGCAATTCGGCGGCGCCGCGAATGACCGTCACGCCTTCGGCGCGCGCCGCCAGCACCGCCAGCATCGGCAATTCATCGATAAGCGACGGGATCTCGTGCTCATGCACGCGCACGGCTTTGAACGTTTCGCAGGCCTCGACGCGCAATTGCCCGACCGGCTCGCCGCCGTGTTCGTCGGTCTTGCGCACTTCCACCTCGGCGCCCATGCGTTTCAGGACCTTCAGAAATCCGGTGCGGGTGGGGTTGATGCCGACCTGGTCGACGATCACTTCCGCCTTGCGCGCGCCGAGCGCGGCCGCGAGGATGAACGCCGCCGCCGAGAAATCGCCGGGGAGGTTCCACTCCTGCGGCTGAACAATCCGCTGCGCGCCCAGCGTGATGGTGCGACGATGCAGCGGGGTTTCGGCAGTTACGCCAGACAGCAGCAGTTCGCGCTTGTCGCCGGCGGGGCGCTGCGGATGTTCGATCTGGCAGTCCACGCCGGACGCGGCCAGCATCCGTTCGGTATGATCGCGGCTAACGGTGTCTTCGATGACGATTGTCTCCCCGACCGCCGACAACCCCGCCAGCAGCACCGCCGACTTGACCTGCGCCGACGGCACCGGCAGCTCGTAGCGGATGCCGGTGAGCGATCCGCCGCGCAACGCGATCGGCGCGGTGTTCTGGGGCGAAAGTGTAATCGCCGCCCCCATGCGGCGCAACGGTTCGGCCACTCGCAGCATCGGTCGCCGCGACAGCGACTCATCGCCTATCAACGTCACCGGAAAGCCGCAGGCAGACAGGGCGCCGGCCAAAAGGCGCATGGTAGTGCCGGAATTGCCGCAGTCCAGGGCGCGTTCGGGGGCCATCCAGCCGGCAACGCCCGGGCTCGCCACGACCCAGGTGTCCTCATGGAACTCGATCGCCACACCGAGTTGCTTGAGACATGCGGCGGTCGAATGGACATCGAGCGCGCGCGGCACCGGACGCACAAGCGAGCGCCCCTTCGCCAACGCGGCGAGTAGGAGCGCGCGATGCGCGATCGACTTGTCGGCCGGCGGACGATAGACGCCATGGAGCTTGCGCACCGGATCGATGCGGATTTCGCCCAGACGTGGAATGGCGGGACTGGTGGAGGTCATGGTCTCCCATCCGGGGCGGTCAGGTGACGTCCCACCACCGCGGCGATGGCGGAGACGCGCTTGACCAGGTCGTCGAACTCCTCGGGATTGACCGATTGCGGGCCGTCAGAGAGTGCGGTGTCAGGATGCGGGTGCACCTCGATCATCAGTCCATCACAACCCACCGCCGCCGCGGCGCACGACAGCGGAATCACCTTGTGGCGCTTGCCGGTGCCGTGGCTGGGATCGACAATGATCGGCAGATGACTGGTGCGTCGCACAAACGGCACCGCCGACAGATCAAGCGTGTTGCGGGTGTGATCGGCGAAGGTGCGCACACCCCGCTCGCAGAGCACCACGTTGGGGTTGCCCTCGTTAACGATGTATTCGGCCGCCATCAGCAATTCGTCGAGCGTGGCCGCCATCCCGCGCTTGAGCAGAACCGGCTTGCCGCAGCGCCCGGCCATCTTCAGCAGCGAGTAGTTCTGCATATTGCGCGCGCCGATCTGCACCATGTCGGCATACTCGACCACCTGCTCGAGCGACTCCTGATCAATCGCCTCGGTGACCACCGGGAGCCCGTGCTTTTCCCGGGCCGCCGCCAGCAGCTTCAGCCCCGGCAATCCGAGGCCCTGGAAACTGTAGGGAGAGGTGCGCGGTTTGTAGGCGCCACCGCGCAGAATGTGGCCGCCGGCCTTCTTGACGCGCGCGGCGACCTGGTCGAGTTGCTCGGCCGATTCGACCGCGCACGGCCCCGCCATGATGACAAAGCCGTTGCCGCCGATCGGCACGTTGCCCACGCGCACGATCGTGTCGGCCTCATGGAATTCGCGGCTGACCAGTTTGTAGGGCGCGGTGACATGGATGACGCGCAAAACGCCCGGCATCGCCTCGAAGCGGGTGGCATCGACGGCGCCTTTGTTGCCGGTGATGCCGATGGCGGTGCGCTGCGCGCCCGGCATCGCATGCGGAATGAGGCCCAGTGACTTGATTTCATTGCACACCGCCTCGATTTCCTTCGGACCGGCGTGCATGTCCATGACGATCAGCATTTCCGTCTCCCATTCCCGGAGATTGAACGCCTCCGGGACACCAACCTCTGCCTGCTACATTTGCTCGGGCGCCTGCAGCCCCAGAAGCCGCAGGCCCTCGGCCATCACCGCGCGCACACAGTCGCAGAGGACTAGTCGCGCGGGACGCGCCTCCGGTTCACCATCGAGAATGCGAACCTTCTGATAGAATCCGTTGAATGACTGCGCCATGTCCAGAAGCGACGCGGCGATGATCTGCGGTTCGTATTGCGCCGCCGCCTGCGCGATCCGGCGGGGCCAGTCGGCCAGCTGCAGAAGCAAACGGCGCTCGTCCTCGCCGGTCAGCGCCGTGAAGTCGGCGGCATGGGGCACCGCCGCCCCCCACTTGCGCAGCAGCGAGCAGATGCGCGCGTGTGTGTACTGTAAGTACGGTCCGGTGCGGCCATCGAAGGAGAGGACATCCTCCCAATCGAAGTTGACATCCTTCTGCCGCTTGACCGACAGCTGCCAGAAGACGATTGCGCCCACCCCAACGGCCTCGGCCACCGCGTCGGCGTCGGGCAGTTCGGCGTTCTTCTCCTGAATGATCCGCCGGGTCAGCGTGACCGCCTCCTCAATGACATCATCCAGGAAGACAATGTTGCCGCGTCGGGTCGACATCATGCTGTCGGCGAATTTCACCCAGCCGAAATCGACATGGACCATGCGCTCAGCCCATGGGTAGCCGGCCCTGGCCAACGCCGCGAACAACTGACGGAAATGCAGCGCCTGCGCCGAACCGACGATGTAAAGGCACCGGTCGAAATGGTAGGTGTTCCAGCGATACTCGGCGGCGGCGAAATCGCGTGTGGCATACAGCGTCGCGCCATCGGATTTGCGCAACAAAAGCGGCGGCTCGCTGCCGTCGCCGATCGGGATCACCAGCGCGCCGTCGTCGCCGGTCACGGCGATCCCGGCGTTCTGTAACCGCTCCGTCAGCGGCGCCAGATGGTCGTTGTAGAACGCCTCGCCATGGTAGGAATCGAACTCCACGCCGAGACGGCGGTAGACGCGCTGGAACTCCTCCAGCGAGGCATCACGGAAACGCTTCCAGAGCGCGAGGTTTTCGCGGTCGCCGTCTTCCAGTTTCTTGAATTCGGCGCGGGCGCGTTCGGAGAGTTCCGTATTGGTCTCCTCGTCGGCGTGGAAACGGACATAAAGATCGTAGAGATGACGGATCGGCTGCGCCTGTAGCTGCGCCTCGTCCCCCCACATTCGGTAGGCGACTATCAATTTGCCAAACTGTGTGCCCCAATCGCCTAGGTGGTTGATGCCAACGGTGGCATAGCCCAATTTCTCATAAATGTTCTTGAGCGCATGCCCGATGACTGTCGAGCGCAGATGCCCCACGCCGAACGGTTTGGCGATGTTGGGGTGCGAATAGTCCATGCAGATGGTGCGTCCGGCGCCCATGGCGGAGGAGCCGTATGAGGATCCCAAGCGGGCGATTTCCGGCAGCACCTCCGACGCGACGCTCTGCGGATTGTACCAGACGTTAAAGTAGCCGCCGATGGCCTTGACCTCGGTGACCGACGCGGGACGGACAAAGGACGCCGCCAGTCGCGCGGCGATCTCGTTGGGGGCGATGCGCAACTTGCTGGCCAGTGGGAAGCAGGGAAGGGCCGAATCGCCGAAGCCCTTCCTGTCGGGCGCCTCGTAGAGGTCCGCGACCTCGGAGGCGGAGAGCGTCGAGCCCATGGCCGTCAGCGCCGCGGCGGTCGCCCGACAGACCTCGTCGAAGAAGGCATGCTGTGTTGTCGCTGCAGTTGTCGTCATGATGTCATTCCGCGGCCCGGACCAGCCCCCTGATTAACCGTCCGGCCTTCACCAGGCCGGAGTTTCGCTCCTCCAGTAGCGGCACCAACGCCGAGCCAACCACAAACCCATCGGCCAACCCGCGCAAAGCGCGGATGTGTTCGGGCCGGGCAATCCCGAAACCGACCACATATGGTTTTTGCGCCACCCGGCGGACCCGTGCCAGGTACTCCCGTGTGCTGCGGGCCACCGCACGGCGTGCGCCGGTCACACCGGCGACAGACACGCAATATGAGAAGGAAGTGGATCGCCGATCAATACGTCGTATGCGTTCCTCCGACGAAGTCGGTGCGATCAAAAAGATGATCTCCAGGTCCTGTTGCCGCGAGCAACGCACCCAGCCGGCGGCTTCCTCCACCGGACAATCGGGGATGATCGTCCCGGCGACCCCCGCCGCCTTCGCCAATCGCGCAAACCGCTCCATACCCAGTCGCAGAACCGGATTCAGGTATCCCATCAGGAAAAGTGGCATCGGCAGTCGCGCGCGCACAGCCGCGGCGAGGTCAAAAACCCCCTCCATGGTCATCCCGGCGGCAAGCGCCCGTTGCGACGAATGCTGGATTGCCGGGCCATCGGCCAGAGGATCGGAGAAGGGCATGCCGATTTCCAGCGCCGCCGCCCCTTCCGCGTGCGCGATATGAGCCGCCTCAAGAAACGTCCGGCGATTGGGAAATCCGGCGGTGAGGAAGGGAATCACTACCGGACGGCCATTGCCGAAGAGGGCTTGGGCGCTGCTTCTACGCATGACTCTGCTCCATCACCGTCGCCAGGTCCTTGTCGCCGCGCCCGGAAAGGCAGACAACGATCAATCGACGGCCGCTTCTGTCTCTGGGCAGGTGCGACAATGCGGCGATCGCATGCGCCGACTCCAACGCCGGAAGAATGCCCTCGGTGCGCGCCAGCATCTCGAAGGCCGCCAGCGCGTCCTTGTCGGTGACGGACAGGTAACGCACACGGCCGCTGTCGCGGAGGAAGGAATGTTCCGGTCCAACGCCGGGATAATCCAGGCCGGCCGAGATCGAGTGCGGCACCGTCACCTGCCCGTATTTGTCCTGCAAGAGGTAGGACATGGAGCCATGCAGGACACCGACTGATCCGGCGGTCAGACTGGCCGAATGTTGACCGGACTTCAGTCCGCAGCCGCCGGCTTCGACACCGATCATCTCGACTTTCGCGTCCGGCAGAAAGTCAGTAAACAAACCGATCGCGTTCGATCCGCCGCCGACGCAGGCCACCAACGTGTCGGGAAGGCGTCCGCAGTGACGCAGTGCCTGCGCCCGCGCCTCGCGTCCGATGACACGCTGGAATTCGCGCACCATGTACGGGTACGGATGCGGCCCGACCACCGAACCGATGACATAGTAGGTGGTGTCGACATTGGCCACCCAGTCGCGGATCGCTTCGCTGGTCGCATCCTTCAGCGTCTGCGCGCCGGCGGTGACGGGAATGACGCGCGCGCCCAGCAAACGCATCCGCTCGACGTTGGGCGCCTGACGCGCCACATCCACCGCGCCCATGTAGACATCGCAGGACAGTCCGAACAGAGCAGCCACGGTCGCGGTAGCGACACCATGCTGCCCAGCGCCGGTCTCGGCGATGATGCGCCGCTTCCCTTGCCGGACTGCCAGCAGAATCTGACCGATCGTGTTGTTGAGTTTGTGCGAGCCGGTATGGTTGAGATCCTCGCGCTTCAAGTAGATCTGCCCGCGCCCCAGTCGACGCGACAGGTTGGCGGCATGGTAGAGCGGCGTGGGACGTGCGGCAAATTCGGCCAGCCAGCGCGCGTACTCGGCGCGAAACGATTTGTCTTTCCAGGCTCGCTCGAAGTCTGCGGCCAGTTGGTCGAGCGCAGGAATAAGCGTCTCCGGCACATACCGTCCGCCATACGCGCCGAAACGTCCCCGCCGGTCGGGACGGCGCAGGTAGAGCGGCCGTCGATGGGATGTCTTAGCGGACATCGGTGGATTCCCTGGTTGAGGACCGGTCGAGGCGGCGCACCGCCGTGACGAATGCCGCGATCAGTTCGGGTGACTTGACGCCGGGGGCGCTCTCCACGCCGGTGGACACATCAACGGCGTAGGGATGCACCGCCTGGATGGCATCGGCGACGTTGTCGGGCGTCAGTCCGCCGGCCAGCCAGACACGTCCCCAGGATTTCAACGGTTCGGCCAACGTCCAATTGTATGCCATGCCGGCGCCACCATGCGCGCCGGTCGAGCCGTTGTCGACGAGGTAATCTGCGACGAAGGCCTGGCGCAGCGAGGCATCGATGGGACGTGCCACGCTCACTCCCACGGCGCGTATCAGTGTCAGACCCGCCGCAAGCTCGGCCCATCCGTCACCAACCAGCCGCCCGCAGAGTTGTGCGCCATCAAGGCCCAGGGCGGAAGCCGCGCGCCGCACGCTATTCGCGTCGCCGTCGACAAACACGCCAATCGCGCGCACGCCGTCAGGCAGCGACTTCCGGATCTGTGCGGCCTGTGCCAGGTCGACATAGCGACGACTCCCCGGCCAGAGGATCAGCCCGATCGCATCGGCGCCGGCAACGGCGGCCGCATGAGCATCCTCCGGACGGGTCAGCCCGCAGATTTTCACCAGCGTGCGATTCATGCGCCCGCTCCATCGCGCAGGCGGCGCAGAAGCGCCGCCGGGTTCTCGGCGCGCACCAGCGTTTCGCCGATGAGAAACCCCGTGTACCCGTGACGCCGCGCGGCGGCGATGTCCGCGTGCGTGCTCAGTCCGCTTTCAGCAATCGCGATCGCGTCCGCGGATAGCTTTGCGCGCAGACGAGCGAACTGGTCGGTGTCGACAACGAAGGTGTCGAGATTGCGCGCATTGACGCCGACCAATGCCGGGGCGCATGCGTTGATCCTCTCCAAGTCGTCTTCGTCGTGGGCCTCGAAAACAACCTCCAATCGCAGTCGATCAGCCATTTGTCGAAGCTCACGCATCTGTTCCAGCGACAGCAGCCGCGCGACGACCAGAATGGCGTCGGCGCCGAGTGCCGCCGATTCCACGACCTGCAAGGGATCGAGGATGAAATCCTTGCGGAGGATCGGCAGCGTGGTCTGCGCGCGAATCTCCGTCAACCACTCATCGTTGCCTTGAAAGTACTCGGGCTCGGTGACCACCGACAACGCCGCCGCTCCGCCCTCACGGTACGATGCGGCCAGGGTCAGCGGATCGAAGTCCGCACGGAACAATCCGCGCGAGGGCGACGCCTTCTTCACTTCCGCGATGATCGCCGGTGAAGATGCCTTTAGCGCAGCAGCCAGCGAATGCGGGCTGTGAGCCCGCGCCCGCGACTCCAACGCGGCCGACATCGTTTCCGCGCGCAGGCGCGCGATGCGCGCACGCGTCGCCGCGACGATCTTGTCGAGAAACAAACGCCCGATTCCGGGTTCTGGCGGTCTGGTGTTCATCGTGTGCGGATCTACTCCGGCTCGACCAGTCCGGGCGACATGCGTCCGGCGTGAATGTCCTCATTGCGGAAGTAGAGGTAATACAGAAGCGACGAGACGACATAGAAGCCGCAACCGGCCAGCAGCGGGGGCGCATACCCCCACTTCTCAATCATCCAGCCGCCGGTGGCAGCGGTGATCGCCCAGGAAGAAGTCCAGGACAGAAGCGACAGACTGTTAGCGGTGGCGCGGTCTTCCGGTCCGACCCGCTCCATGAGGTAGTTGTTGGAGATCGGCACGCCCAGATTCATGAGCGCCCCGCGGGCCAGAAAGGCCACCGTGGCAACGGTCAGATTGTGTGTAAAGGCCAGAATTGCCATGAACGGCAGCGAGGCGATCTCGCTCCAGACAATCGTCCGCACCATCCCATACCGCCGCGCCAGTTCCGGTCCCAGCAGCACGCCGACAATCATCGAGGCCTGCACCATGGCGTAGTAGACGCCGATGGTCTGGGTCGACAGGCCGAACCGGTCGCGGAAGTAGATATTGAGGAATGGAATGATCAATCCCGCACCCAATCCAACGAGGAACGACGGAAAGACCAGACGGAAGAACAGTCCGCCCTTGGCCTTCATCGCGCGACGCCACTCCTCGCGGGGACGGCGTTGCGCAAGGATGCCCGATGGCAGTCGGGTGAACGCCAGCGCTCCGAGCAGGCCGCAACCCGCGCCGCACCAGAGCACCCAGCGGTAGGCCTCCACCGATGAGCCGGACAGACTGGTGAACAACTTATGGAGAGATCCCGCACCCAGATGGGCGATCAGTCCCGAGCCCAGCGACGCGGCGAAGCTAAGCGAAAAGACAATCGCGCGCTCCGCGGATGTGGTGTACTTCATCAGGAAGGGCGAACTATAGACGCGCGAGAAGGCGAGCATCATCCCGGCCATGAACGCCGCGGCAATGATCAGACCCTTGGCGTCAACCAGTGTTACCCAGGCAAATCCAATCGCCACACCGACCGAGGACCAGGCCAGCGCGGCGCGCGCCGACAGACGCGAGACCAGATAGGCCGCCGGAATCGCCATCGCCATGGTGCCGAAAGACTGCGCCGAGAGCACCTGCCCCATCACGCCTTCGGGGTAGCCTCGTTCCTTCATGTAGAGATTAAACAGCAGCATGAAGGTCAGCCACGAAAGCGATACCAGCATCGTGCCCAACAGAAACCACCACGATTCCGGCGAGATGCGGCGCAGGTTGTCGATATACTCATCAAACCAGTGCGACGTCCGCGGCAACGGCATGCGCTCCCGATTGTCCTGATTCAGATCGGGCGCGGGCGGGGCATTATGACGCGCGGCGGCCACTGGGTTTATCCTATTCTGCGACTGGCATCGGCGGCGCTGCGAATCAGATCGGCGACACGGCCATCGTGAATCGCCTCCCGCGCCAATTCGACCCCATCCACCAGGGTGGCGGCTTCCCCGGCGACATAGAGCGCGGCGGCGGCATTGACCAGGGCGGCATCGGCGCGCGCGCCATCCTCGCCGCCGGCGATGGCACGGATGATCGCGGCGTTTTCCTCGGCGTTGCCGCCATGCAGCGCGGCGAGGTCGCAGGGCTCGACGCCAAGGTCTTCCGGCCGCAGATGATGTTCGCGCAGCGCGCGTCCATCCCACTCAACCACCAGGTTTTCGCCGGTGGGGAGAATCTCATCGGCGCCGTCGGGGCCGGAGATCACGAGGGCGCGTTCGGCGCCCAAGGTCGCCAGCGCCGCGGCGATCTCGCGCGCGCGGGAGCGGTCGAAGACGCCGACGATCTGGCGTTTGACCCGCGCCGGGTTGCATAGCGGCCCGAGCATGTTGAAGACGGTGCGCACGCCAATCTCACGCCGCGGCGCGGCGGCATGCTGCATCGCCGGGTGAAAGCGCGGCGCGAACATGAAAGCAAAGCCGGTGCGCGCCAGCGCCTGCGCGACCACCTCGTGCCCAGGATCGATCTCAAACCCGAGCGCGGCGAGCACATCGGCCGAGCCGGATTGCGACGAAACGGCGCGGTTGCCGTGCTTGGCCACCGGCACGCCGCAGGCGGCGGCAATCAGCGCCGCCGCGGTCGAGATGTTGAATGTGCCGAGGCCGTCGCCACCGGTCCCGCAGGTGTCGATGGCTTCAGCGGAAGCCGCCGCCAGCGGTGTCATCGCCTCGCGCATGGCGGTGGCAAACCCGACAATTTCCTCAATGGTCTCGCGCTTCTGACGCAGGGCGACCAGCCATGCCGCGATTTGCGCCGGGGTCGCCTCGCCGCGCATGACATGCCACATCGCCTCACGCGCCTGCGCGCTGTCCAGATGTTCCGCCGCCACCGCGGCATGGATGAAGCGTTTGAGCGGCATCAGCGTCGCCCTTCCAAAAAGTTTCGCAACAGGTCCTTGCCGGCGCGGGTCAGGATCGATTCCGGGTGAAACTGCACACCCACGGTCGGATGCGTGCGGTGGCGCAATCCCATGATCACGCCATCGTCGCTTTCGGCGGTGATCTCCAGCGTCTCCGGGCAACTGTCGCGTTCGACCACCAACGAATGGTAGCGGGTCGCCACAAACGGATTGGGCAGTCCGGCAAACAGCCCCGCGCCGTTGTGACGGACCATCGATGTCTTCCCGTGCATCAGCCGTCCGGCCCGCACGATCCGTCCGCCGAAAACCTCGCCGATCGCCTGATGCCCGAGACAGACGCCAAGAATCGGCAGGCGGCCGGACAACTCGCGCACAATCGCCGGCGTGATGCCCGCCTCAGCGGGACGTCCCGGGCCGGGCGAAAGCACCACTGCCTCATACCGCCCGGGAATGTCGGCGACTGTGACCGCATCGTTGCGGCGCACCTCGACCTTCGCTCCCAGTTCCGCCAGGTACTGGTAGAGGTTGTAAGTGAAGGAATCGTAGTTGTCGACCAGCAGGATCACGGCTCAGTGTCTCCCGATCACACCGCCCAGCGCGGCCAGCGGCGCGGCGGCTTTGTTGCAGGTTTCATGGTATTCGCGGTCGGGGTCGCTGTCGGCGACGATGCCGGCGCCCGCCTGCACATGGCCACCATTGCGGTCGATGACAGCGGTACGGATGGCGATCGCCATGTCGAGGTTGTCGTGCCAGTCGATATAGCCGACGCAGCCGGCGTAGACACCGCGCTGCTCCGGTTCGATCGCGTCGATCAGTTCCATGGCGCGGATCTTCGGCGCGCCGGTCACCGTGCCGGCGGGAAAGGCGGCGGCGAGAACATTGAGCGCATCGACGCGTGGCTTGGCTTTGCCGGACACGGTCGAGACCATGTGCATGACATGCGAGTATCGATCGATGGCGCGCAACTGGGTGGTGGCGACACTGCCCGGCCGGCAGACTCGTCCCAGGTCATTGCGCCCCAGGTCAACCAGCATGATGTGCTCGGCATTTTCCTTCACCGAGGCGAGCAGCTGCCGTTCGAGTTTGCCGTCGGCATCCGGATCGGCGCCGCGGGGACGTGTCCCCGCGATCGGACGTGTGGTCACCATCGCGCCATGCTTCTGCACTAATGTTTCGGGCGAAGAGCCGGCGATGGCGATCTCGCCGAAACGCAGGTAGTACATGTATGGCGAGGGATTGCTGCGGCGCAGGCGGCGATAGACGGCAAACGCATCGATCGCGCCACGGACATGGAATCGCTGTGAGAGTACTCCCTGAAAGATGTCGCCGCGGCCAATGTGTTTCTTGAGCCGCCGGACCCCGTCGCGGAAGGCGGCGGGTGTGGTGTTCGACTGGGCGCGCACGGTGCGTGGTTGACCGAGTTCAGCAATCGCCAGCGGCTGTTTGAGCCGACGGATCGTCTGCGCGGCTGTGCGCCGCGCCTGGTTGAAGGCGGCGCGGACTGTTGCATCGGGCAACAGCGCTCTACCGGTGGTCACCCACAGACGCGCGGTTTGACGAGCATGATCGAAGACCACCACCTGGCGATAGAGTCCAAGCATCGCCCAGGGATGTCCCAGGCGGTCGGGGGCATGCGCGGGGAGGCGTTCGAACAGATGCGCACAGGGATAACCCAGATAACCGATCCAGCCGCCGGTTAATCCGGCATCACCGGGGAGTCCCTGTCGGCCATCGCCGCCCGGCAGCCGGGAACGCAGTAGACGTCCAAACTCACCAATCGGAGCGCGCTGCACTCGCTGGCCGGCGCGATGAACGCATCCCGTCGAAGTCAGCGTCAAGGTTTCCGCCGGATCGACACCGATGATCGAGTAGCGGCCGACATTCTCCCCTCCCTCGACGCTCTCAAACAGAAACGCGGCGCGCGCTCGATCGCCGCGCAGGCGCAGAAAGACCGACGCCGGCGTGAGCAGATCGGCGGGAATTTCCTCGGCGATCTGCACGATCGGCGATTGGCGCCAGGCGCGTTGGAAGGCGGCGAATTCCACTAACGGGCGCTCCTGCGAATGGGGAGACCATCGGACCAGACTCCGGCCATGACGATCCGTGCCGGGGCGGCAAGAGTGACACTCTGCCCCGAGGCGCTGATGCGCGCCGTCTGTGTGCCGCCGGGTGAGATAACCCCAACGGCGCGGTCGATCAGTTCCATCGACCAAGCAGCGGCCACCGCCGCCAGCGCGCCCGACCCGGAGGACGGTGTCGGGCCGACGCCGCGTTCGAAGATGCGCAATTCGACACGCTTGGGACCGTGTACGCTCGCAAACTCGACGTTGATCCCGCCGGTTGAGCGATTGAGCGGCTGGCATTCGGCACCGATCGCCGACCAGTCATAGTCAAATGAACTGACCAGAAAGACCCAGTGTGGATTGCCGGCATCGACCGCCACCGGCCCGGCAACGAGGTGCCGTCCAGCCATCCCGGCCACCGGACGCGCCAAACGCGATGGCACCGGCGACACCGAGGGCATCGGTCGGGTGAAGTCGGCGATCACTCCGCCGCCGGCCCGGCGCTTGGCCCCGACTCGGACACAGCCGACGAGGGTATCGAGGTGAAACTCATGCCGCCGCGGGTTGTTGGCCGCCAGGAAAGCGCCCACCCCGCGGACGCCATTGCCCGACCATTCGGCCGGCGAGCCATCGGCATTGAAGAGTCGGAAGCGAATGCCCTCGCGCCCCTCCGGCCCGAGCAGAATGAGGCCATCGGCGCCGACTCCCAACCGGCGGTCGCAGATGGCCGCCGCCCGCGCGGCGTTCCAGCGGGCACGGGCGCCCGTCTGCTCGATCAGCACGAAATCGTTGCCCAACGACTCCACCTTGATGAACGGTATCTTGGCCATGATGTCGGTCTCCGTGGTCGGGGTACGGTATGCTGGCAACGCGCGCTCCACAACGGCGAACTGCCGCCGGATAAAAGAAGAAGCCCGCCGGGGTCGACGGGCTTCTCGAACTTGCGCAAATGGATGTCAATCGGCCCACCGACCCTATACGGATGCCTCCCAACGCCAGTACCAAGTGGTGAGCCAGTTCGTCATCAGATTCCTCATCGGCCAGTAAACTGGCCTTTCTCAGATTACGCGCCCGGTCGGGCCGTGTTTGCGCCCAATTTCGGCTACAGGACCGACGCGAAGAGCCGTCCCAATCGCTTGACGCCTTCGTGAATGTCGGCCACGCTCGAATTCGAGAAGTTCAGCCGCAACGTATTCCTGCCTGAGCCATCCGGATGGAAGGGCTGGCCGGGCACAAACGCCACCTTCTCCTCGATCGCCTGCGGCAGGATCTTGACCGCGTCGACATGTTCGGGCATGACCACCCAGAGGAACAGTCCGCCCTCGGGACGGGTCCACTTGACCGTGTCCGGGAAGAACTCGCTCATCGCCCGCAGCATCGCCTCGAGGCGCTCCTTGTAGGAGCGGCGCAGAATCTCGATGTGGCGGTCGAGACGTCCCTCCTGGACGAACTCATGGATCACATACTGCGAGAATTCGTTGGTGTGCAGGTCGGTCGCCTGTTTGACCCGCGCAAAGACGCTCATGGTCTGCCGCGAGGCGGCGATCCAGCCCAGACGGAAGCCCGGACTGACGGTTTTTGAGAAGGTGCCCAGTTGAATGACCGCCTGCCCGCCGAGATTCTTAATCGACGGCACCGGCTCGCCGGAGTAGCGCAGCTCGCCGTAGGGATTGTCGTCGATGATCGGCAGACTGTACTTCTGCGCCTTGGCGACCAGGAGCTTGCGCCGCTCGTAGCTCATGGAAATACCGGTCGGGTTCTGGAAGGTCGGCACGGTGTAGACGAAGCGCGGCCGGTGCTTTTCGATGATCGGGTCGAGGGTCTCGACCATCATCCCGTGCTCGTCCATTTCAACCAAGGCATACTTCACGCCATAGAAATTGAACGCCTGCAGAGCGCCGAGGTAGGTCGGACGACAGCAGAGGACATAGTCGCCCTTGCTGAGAAAGGCGCGGCCGATGATGTCGAGCGCCTGCTGGGAACCGGCGGTGATCAGGATGTTCTCGGCAGTCAAATGGACTCCGCCCTGCTTGGTCAGACGCTGGGCAATCCACTCGCGCAGCGGGCCATACCCTGCCGACAGACCATATTGAAGTGGCTGGCTGCCATAGCGGGTGAGCACCCGGTCGACCGCATCGCGGATCGCCTCAACCGGGAAAAGCTCCGGAGCGGGCAGCCCGCCGGCAAACGAGATCACACCCGGCTGGCTCGAGTGCTTGAGGATGTCGCGAATGACGGATGATTCGAGGTTGTAGGCGGCCGGCGAGAAGTGGTGCGCCTCAAACTTGAAGGGAGCCGGCGAGGCAAGAGTCGGCATCGTGTCGGTCATCATGGCCCAATCTACCTGTTTAAGGTGCTTGCAGTCAACGCATTAGCCGGTGCGGTCGGAGAGCGCCGATCGTGAAACCGAGGCGCACCCCTCCACCGAAGTATACGTCCTGCCGGGAAAAAGGAAGCCGTGATTCGGTCCGAATCTGACAGCCCGACGACAAAATCGGACGCGTTACCCGTCGATCCCCAGATGAGAAATTGCCCCCTGAATCGAATCTTCACCGAAACGGTCGCGAATCTGATCGACAATGGCATCCAGACGCCGTCGCGCACCGTCGCGCGAACGCTCCGCATCGGCAAATAGATCGGTCTGCCCCGAAAGATCGTCGGCATGCTCCAGCTGTGAAACTGAAATGCCCAGAAGCCGGATCGGGGTGCGTCCATCCCAGTGCGCATGGAAGATCGCCGCGGAACGTTTGTAGATCACCGCGAGGTTGTCGGTGGCGGTCTCCAGCGTGTTGCGGCGGGTCAGTGTGGTGAAATCGGCGTGGCGGATGCGCACGGTGATGGTGCGTCCACGAAACCCATGCCGACGCATGCGTCGCGACACCAGATCGGCTAGGTAATGCAGGGTGGCCTGCAGGAAATCAGGATCGGCTGAGTCGCGCGGGAAGGTGCGTTCATGTCCGATCGATTTCTCCTCGGGCTGCTGGTCGGGGTTGAGCACCGGAGTCTGTTCGTTGCCGCGCGCCAACTGCCCCATCACCGCGCCGGTCTGTCCCAGCAGGCGGCGGAGGTGTTTGAGATCGGCGCGGGCGAGATCGCCGACGGTGCGTATGCCGGCGCGGGCGAGGATCCCGGTCGCGACCGGCCCGATCCCCCAGAGTTTGTCGACCGGCAAGGGATACAGGATGGTCTCAACGTCGTCGGGATTGATGATGGTCAAACCATCGGGCTTGAAGACCGACGAGGCCAGCTTGGCCAGCACCCGAGTCGGGGCAATGCCTATCGAACACGACAGAGACAACGACGCACGGATGCGTTCCTTCAACTTTTGCGCCAGCGCCTCCTCCCCACCGAAGAGCGCGCCGCAGCCGGTGACATCGAGAAAGGCCTCGTCAACCGAGACCGCCTCGACCTTCGGCGCGAACTCGTTGAAGATGCGTATCAGCTCGGCGGAGACGGTGATGTAATGATCGGGATCGACGCCGATGAAGATGCCGTCGGTGCAGCGACGGTGCGCCTCAGCTGAGGACATCCCTGAATGGATGCCGTAGGCGCGCGACTCATACGAGGCGGTCGAGACCACGCCGCGGCTGGGGCTGGTCGAACCGACGATGACCGGACGCCCCTGCAGTTTCGGATTGGCGCGTTGCTCCAGCGCCGCGAAGTAGGCGTCCATGTCGATGTGCATGATCCGCCGCACGGCCTCCGCCGCACCGCCGACATTGCGCGCCTGATGCGCCGGAAACGCGGTCAATCGTTCGGACATTCGTCATTCACCCGCGAGAATCAAGTAACCGACATATCATCTGCGGCGGCTCGTCTGGAGGTTCGCCCTCCCATCGCCGATTTGCATTCTTGCTCTTGGGAGGGCGAGGCTCCCGTTTACCCCGAGCGAAGTCGAGGGGCCGAGCCTGCTCTTTTTTCCCACATGCCTGATTCATCATAATACCCCGTCATCCCAGGTCCCCGCGATTCACGATGTGAATCGCGGGGACCTGGGATCTTTGTCATTCCACCCACACCTTGCAAATCGACCAATCGGTCCGGCGTTCGTCGTAGACCAACTGGAAGACATTGTCCTGCGTGTCGACCACCGAGAAGTGGCGCACCCAGGCCTCGCCCTTCGGGGCTTTCCAGCGCCCGGTGACGCGCGCGACTTTGTAGGTTTGCCCCTTCCAGCGAAACCGGATCGGCCGGAGCTGGCCCTTCTCAAAGATTGCGATCACATCGACCGGCTCATCGAGGTCGTGGTACAACCAACCTCACCCCTTCTCCCCGCTGTCGTGGCTATTGAAGTCTAATCGCGAAGAATAAACGTATCGAGTCCGTAGGGTGTGTGCGCTCTTTGCACGCACCGCTATTACTCACCCTCCAGGTGTCGCCCGTGGCCTCGGACTTCTGGGGCGCGTGATCCCGAATCGGTGTATTCGGGGCGATGGATTGAGGAGTATGGCCACGCGCGGGAGTCCTTTACCAATCCGTGCTTCACGGGGTTATGGTGAATATACGAAAAGTAATACCACGAGTTCGGGATATAAAACCGACGGTAATGTGGCATGACGCTTTCAAAGCGGTGCGTGCAAAGAGCGCACGCTACAGAACAGATCAACCGCGAAGAATGAGAGTTTCGAGATGTTGCAATCCAGCAACCGTTATGCAATCCGCCGCAACAACCCCACCACCACGCCGGCGATGAAAAAGCCGGGGGCGTTTTTGTCGACGACGATCGTCTGGAAAGCGTCGTTGGCCGGCTCGAGACGAACCCGGTGGCGTTCGGGATAGAACTTCTTCACCGTCGCCTCTTCGCCAATCACCGCCACGACGATATCGCCGCGGTTGGCGACATCCTGCCGCTTGACCAACACGAGATCGCCGTCGCGGATGCCTTCATCCTTCATGCTGTCGCCGGTCACGCGCAACGAGAAGACTTCGCCGCGCGGCAGAAACGACCGGTCGATCGCCACATGGCCGTCGACATTCTCGACCGCCAGAAGCGGCAGACCGGCGGCGACCCGTCCGACAATCGGAATCGACTCGATGTTGGCCGCCACCGGCGTTTCGGTCAGCTCGATGGCGCGCGACAGGTTCTTCTCGCGGCGGATGTATCCTTTGCGCTCCAGGATCAAAAGCGCGTCACGGACCCCGTTGGTCGAACTGATCCCCAGCGCCTCGCCGATCTCGCGCACCGTCGGCGGACGTCCCTCCGACTGGATGTGATCGCGGATGAATTCGTAGACACGCAGCTGGCTTTCCGTCAGGGGTTCCTTGAGCCGATTCATGGCGACCTCCATAAGACCTTTTCGGGTCTGCCATGTGATACTGAACATTTGTTTATTCGCCAACCACAAATTCGCTGGTCGATATCATTTCTTGGCGCGATTTCGTCTGTATTAGTGCGTATAATACCAGCGGCTTGACGGCGCGTGCGCAGACAACCATTTGTGACAAAACAGCTTATGACGTCGAAACGGACTTGGACCACCCATATCGCCATGTTCTTCGGCATGGCGGCCCTGTTGGCGGCGGCGCCGGCCTGTTCACAGACGCCTAGTTCCGGCGGCCCGCGGCTGAAGGCCGATGCCGAGGTTTTCGATTTTGGCTATGTCCCGCAAAACGCGATTGTGGCTCACACCTACTGGCTGCGCAATACCGGGACGGATCGGGTTGAGATCACCAAGCTGCAGCCCAATTGCGGCTGCACCACCGCCCCACTGACCGATTCGCTGGTCGAGGTGGGCGACTCGGTGCCAGTCGAGATCCTCTTCGGATCGCGCAATATGACCGGCAAAGTCGAGAAGTTCACCCGAATCATCTCGAACGCCACCGGCCGGGTGCCGGCGCTGACCTTCAAGTCGCATGTGCTCAAGCCCGACGAGCCTACGCCGGTCTTTTCGGTGAGTCCGGCGATTGTCGATCTGGCCGTCAAGACCGAGGCCCGTGTGGCCGCAAAGAATGTCTCAAACGAGCCGGTGTCGCTGCGGGTCGTCAATGCGCCCGGCCCGCATATCCGATTGGATGTCAAAGAGATATCATTGCAGCCCGAGGAGAGCAAGGAAATCGGCCTCACTTTGAGCGCTTCCGCACCGGACTCGCTTTCGCAATCGATCACGCTCGAAGCCAGCGATCCCGCCAAAACCCGTATTACCGTCCCGATCACCCGCGTCAAGCGGGAATGAAATCGGCCGTTAACACCTGACAACAAGGGGCCGTCTTGGGAGCGTTCCGGTTTGCGATAGCCGGACCCGATGTGTATAATATCCCGACTTTGGCCGCAGGCCAGTGAGGACAACCGATGATGAGAAAACGAATTACCGGAGTAGCGGCGATGGTGTTGCTGGCGGCCCTGGCGGCACGTGCCCAGCAGCCGGCGCCCGCCACCCCGGCTCAACCGAATCAGCCACGTCTGGAAGTGCCCGAGGTTGCCTTCAATTTCGGGTACGTCCCGCAGGGGGCGAGCATCTCGCACGTCTTCTGGCTGAAAAGCGTCGGCGCCGATACGTTGCGTATCACCGACGTTCGCCCTGGGTGAGGATGCACAAAGGCGCCTTTGAAAAAGAAGGTGCTTGCTGTCGGTGACAGCACAGACGTCGAGATCATCTTCAATACCGGGCATTACAGTTCGCGCACCAGCAAAAGCGCGAGCATCATCTGCAACGCGCCGGGCATGGCGCCGGCCCTGTCGATTACGGCCCACCCGGTGAAGTTCACGGATTCGCTGACGGTTTTCTACGTCAACCCGCCGCAGATCAAGCTCGATTCCCTGCGGCCGGAGGAGCAGGAGAACCCGTGGGAGTATGAACTGGCCGTCAAGAACGCCTCCAGCGAAGAGCTGCAACTGTCGCTGGTGTCCCTGCCGAGCCAGTATGTGCATGTCGACCTGCCGGGTGGCTTCATCAAGCCCGGCGACGAAAAGACCATCAAGGTCAAGGTGGATCGGGACATTGCCGACGAACTCTTCAACAAGTCGTTCACTCTGGAAGCGTCCGACTCGGCCCGTA
The DNA here is from genome assembly GCA_964593585.1 of uncultured Ignavibacteria bacterium. Lineage (GTDB taxonomy): Bacteria > Zixibacteria > MSB-5A5 > WJJR01 > WJJR01 > JACQFV01. The sequence goes on along the minus strand of CAZQIZ010000006.1, from coordinate 22,900 downwards.
CCCGCGTCACCGTGCCGATCTCCAAGGCGATGCGCTGGGGTCCGGCTCCCACATCGCCGTAACTCGTTCTGCCCGATTGGATCGACCCGCCCCGGTGCCGGCCCAGACGGCATCGGGGCTTTTGTTGACCGTCCGAGAGCCCGACTGCGCTCTCATGGAGAAAGGACTTCGTAATGCGCCGTTCGTTCACTGTTCTGGCGGCCGTGCTTCTGGCGGCGGGGACCGTCGCCGCCCAGGAGGTCAAGACGCCGCCGCATGCCGCCGACTCGCTTCCGTCGATTGTGAAACGCAAGGAAGGCGTGCAGCCTCCGGCCGATCGCAAGACCAGCAACGCGCGGCTGGAGTTGTCCGACAGCGAGTTCAATTTCGGCTACGCCCCCCAGAAGACGAAAATCAGCCATGTCTACTGGATCCGCAACGCCGGGCCCGACACCGCGCACATCAGCGATGTCCGTCCGGGTTGCGGCTGCACCAAGGCGCCGCTGAAAAAGAAGGTGCTGGCGCCGGGGGATTCGACGGACGTGGAAGTGATCTTCTCCACCGGCATGTACAGCAGCCAGACCCGCAAGAGCGCGACCATCGTCTCCGATGTGGCCGGGAATGTGCCCGCGATCTCCTTCAACGCCTACCCGACGCCACGGATCGATTCGCTTGCGCCGGTCACCTTCATTCCGTCGCTGGTCGATCTCGATTCGGTCACGCAGACCGGCGGCGGCCGGATCGACGTCAAGGTGCGCAACACCTCCGCCGAGCCGGTCTCGCTGGCGCTGGTCTCGGCGCCGCATGAGTGGTTCACCATCCAACTGCCCGGCGGGCCGATCGCCCCCGGCGGCGAGGAGACAATCCAGGTGGAGTATACCGGTGCGATCGCCGGCGAGATCTTGAGCAAGTCGTTCACCGTGCAAGTCTCCGACACGGCGTCAACACGGTTCACGGTCCCCATCCAAAAGCAGAAACGCTGGGGCCCGACGCCGACCTCATCGGCGAATTAGCCCACGGCAGGTCAGACGTCGCAGCCCCGCGCATCCAGCGCGGGGCTTCCTGTTTGCGGACATTAGTCAGGTGCGGAAAAGGATCGACTCGCGCTCAAACAGCCGCGTGGCGACAAACAGCGCGAAGAAGGCATACAGAACAGTAGAGAGAAACACCAGTCCCAGCAGGAGCGGATTCTGGGTGCCGAGGATCACGTCGCGCAGCGCCAGCGAGATGTTCACCACCGGCACCAGCGCCAACCCGATGTTCAGCTCGATCCCGGGCACCAGACTGATCATCGCCGGGAAGATCGCGCCCAACAGCAGCGGCGTGGTGTAGCTCTGTCCCTCCTTGAAACTGCGCGCGGCGATCGACACCGCGATCAGAAGCGAGGAAAACAGCACGGCGGTGGGAATCATCAGCAGGATGATATACGCCAGCGACTCGCCGGACAGCGAAAACGCCTTGGCCATCTCGAGATCGGACTCCGAGGAGCCGAACCCCACCGCCCCAAACTTGGGGGTCACCAGCATCGAGGCGGTCGACAGCAACATGGTGATGATGCCGGCGGCGAACACGGCCAGAAACTTCCCCGCCGCCAGATCCCAGCGTGAGACCGGCGCGACAAGCAGCGTCTCCAGCGTGTTGCGTTCCTTCTCGCCGGCGGTGATGTCGAGCGCCGGGTACATCCCGCCGGTCAGCGTGAGCACGATGAGCATGTAGGGCAAGAGCGCGGCGAGGAAGACCCCCGACTGCTTGGCCAAAGGCGCGACATCGATGGCGACCGGGACGATCGGCCGCAGGGCGCTCTGGTCCATCCCCACCCCGGCCAGACGCGCGGCGACCAGCGAGTCGCGCACGCGCAAAAGCCAATCCTCAATATGTTCGCCGGCAGCGTCGGAACGGATGTCGGCCTGATCGGAGAAGATGCGGACCACGGCCGAATCGCCGGCCGTCAGGCGCGTGTTTAAGTCCGTCGGCAGTTCGATGACCGCCCGCACGATTTTGGCGTCGATGGCGCGGTAGTAGAGCGTCGCCCGGATCGAGTCGGAAACGACGGTTGGATCATCGGACAGAAGTTGCTCGACCGTCGCGCGGTCATCGGGAGCGTCTGCCAGCAGTAAGGCGCGCACGGTGTCGGGCGCAATCCACTTCACTTGCGGCAGCCCGGCAAAGAGCTCGTGCGATGCCGCCCCGGCCGACGGCGGCAGGGCCAGAATGAGATGATCGGCCGCCTTGGTCTTCTCAATCTGCGACGAGATGACCGAACCCAAGCCCATTCCCATCAGCGGATAGATGAGAATCGGCACCAGCACCATCGAGATGATGGTGCGGCGGTCGCGCAGGATATCGACCAGTTCCTTGGCAAAGACGATCCGGGCGCCGCGCAGGCGGTTCATGCGGCGCCCCCATCGATGAAGCTCACAAAGATGTCATCCAGATCATTGCGTCCGGTGCGCCGGCGGAACACCTCGAGCGTCCCTTCGACGCGCATCCTCCCGGCATGAATGATGCCGATGCGGTCACACAGACGCGCCGCCTCGTGCATGACATGCGTCGAGAGCAGGACCGACTTGCCGCGGGTCTTGGCGTCGCCGATGAATTCGACAATCGCGCGCGAGGTGACCACGTCGAGCCCGACGGTCGGCTCGTCGAGAATGAGCACGGGCGGGTCATGGATGAGCGTGCGCGCGATCGAGGCGCGCTGCTTTTGCCCGGCGGAGAGTTTGTCGACACGCCGGTCGACGAACTCATGGAGTCCGAGCCGTTCGATCAGCGCGGCGCTCCGCTCGCGGATCAGGGGGTCGTCCATGCCGGAGAGCCGTCCGAAGTAGGTCATGATCTCGCGGGGCGTGAGGCGCCAATACAGCCCGGTCGATCCGGTGAGGAATCCGATCTGCGCGCGCACCGCCGCCGGCGCCGCCACCGCGTCATGGCCGTTGATCGTGATGGTCCCGGCGTCCGGGCGGAGCATAGTGGCCAGCAGGCGCAGTGTCGTGGTCTTGCCGGCTCCGTTGAGTCCGAGGAGACCGTAGATCTCCCCCTGGCGGACCTGAAAGGAGACGTCATCCACGGCGCGGACGGGTCCGCGCTTTTTGTCGTGGAAGGACTTGCTGAGGCGCTCAACGGTGATCATGCGCGGTGCGGATCGCGGCCTCCCCTGTGGGGGTCAACGGCCCCGTTCGAATTCGCCCGATTGGACGCGCCGTTCCCAGACCGGATCGCGCTTCTCGCCGCGGGCCGACGAGGTCACCAGTTGATAGTCGCCATATCCGTTCTCGTCGACAAACAGAAAGTAGGCCGAGCCCTGCCCCGGCAGGCTCTCGTAATTCCACTTCTCGGCCGCCTCGCGCCCGGAGGCAAAGGGGAAGCGGTCGATCTGGTCGGGCGGGCCATAGACAATGTAGACCCGTCCCTGATCGGTGCGCCAACCGTCGGTGCGGTTGCGGAAACCGACCGAAAAGCGCTCGTTGGCGAAGTTGAGACGCCGGAGGTGCTCGTCGCGGAATTCGTTGATCGGCGTCTCGGGCGTCGGGTCGCGGTCCTTCCAGAACTGCGCCATGAAGTTCCGTTTGCCCAAGGGGCTGAGCGACTCGAAGGTCTCCATCTCGCCGGCGCGGGCGATGTAGGCCATGATCGTGCGCAGTTGCTCGATCTCCTCGTCGGTGAGAGTATCGCCGACCGCAGCCACCACCTGGAACGGCTTCTCGACCGTGGCGGTACGCGCGGTCGCGGGGTCGGTGACGCTGGCGCGGAAACGATACACGCCCGCCGCCAGGTCGCGCACGCTGATCGAACTGGCCAGCACCGCCGAGGAACCGGGCTTGGTCAGGGTCTGCGGCGGCAGCGACCGCGCTGGCGACCCGTCGGTGGGCACGATGGCGAATTCCACGGCATAGTTCGGATTGGCCTGGCCGTCGACCGCGAGATTGTAGGCCTCCAGATAGAAGTTCAGCCGCGGACGCGATGGTCCCACTAAACCGCGGCAGTCGGGGTAGACTTTGTATTGGTTTTTGACCAGCACATCCAGCGGCCGTTCGACGGTATCGGGCGGCATCCGCACGATGTCGTAGCCGAACTCCACGTCCGAGAGCATGAGCGCATCGCTGGAGTGATCATCGACGCGGAAAGGATATGCCGCTTCCGCCGACGATTTGTCGGTCAGGTCGATGACAACCACGCGGGCGGTGTAGAGCCCCGGTGGAACTTCCAGCCAGCAGGCAAAGAAGTGGGTGAAGTTGGAGTCGGTCAATTCGCTGGAGTCGGACACGACCGAAACAAAACCGCTGCCGACCGAGTCGACGGGTTGTCCGGTGGAGTCGGAGACATGCACCCAGGTGAAGACATCGGCACGGATCGCATCATCCAGCCGGCGGAACTCGAGGTCGGCACGGCGCAACTCGAAGTAGAACTCCACATAGCCATTGGGCAGGCCCGGGTTCATCCGGAAAACCGCGCAATCGGACCACATGCGCAGATCGCCGGTTGCGTCATGCGCAACGGCCGCGGGGACGGCGGCCAGGAGAACTCCCCAGACCATCAGGCATCCAAGAAGGATCGGCTTGCGCATCGGCACTCCCACGAAACGTTTAGCGAATGATGCCATCGTACGGATACTGCAGCTGGTACTCGCCGTTGCCGTTGACGTCGACGAACAGGAACCGCCGCCGCTGTGCATAATACGACCAGATCTGATAGGGTTTGCTGCCGCGCTCAAACGGATGGCGCTCGATCTCATCGGGCTCGCCGTACTTGACATACACGGTGCCGTAGTCGGTGCGCCAGCCGCGCATGAACGCGGTGGTGAAATGCAGATCGGCGTGGCGGATGCGCCGGTAATACTCATCCTGCCACTCGTTGTCGTCGGTCTCGGGGCTGGGATCCTTCGAGCGCCAGAAGGCGGCGAACGCCTCGACGCGCTTCTCCGGCGGCGAGTTGCGCAGGGATTTCAGTTCGTCATGTGTGGCGATGTGGACCAGCATGTCGACCGCATCCTCCCAGTTCTCCTCGACCATGCCGGCCATCGACCAGTCGACCCAGAACGGGATCTCCAGGGGCGTGCCGAGGACCTTGCCCGCCGCGTTCAGCAGGCGCACGCGCAGCGTGGCTTCGCCGGTCTTGAAGCCGGCCAGCGGGCTGCGGTAGACAATCGGAACGCGCTCCGCGGTATCGATCACCGGGATGGTGTCGGTCTGCGTCTTACGGCCATAGCGCTGGTCGGCCTCGATCTGCAGAAAGGCCGCGTCGGGAGCGACATCGCGATAGATCTCCAGGTACATCGCAATCCGGTCCTTCGACGAGGCAAAGGCGCGGGTGACACTGGGCACCAGTCCCAGGTCGCCGTGCTTGAACCGCGGCAACTCGGGGGCTTCGGCGGTCGGATCAAAGAACATCGGCCCGCCCACCGGCCAGCGGTCGCCGCGGGCGGTCTTCAGCGGCAGATTCTCCTTGCGCGTGTAGGAGCCGCCGGAGACACGGTCGGTCAGGGTCACGCTGAGTTCATAGTCATCGGGCGCCACGGTCATGCTGAGGATGTTGACCAGATACCCCGATGGGTTGCGTGTCTCCTCGAAATCCGGGAGTGCGTAGTTCTCGCGTTCGCTGACCGAGGCGGCCTGGCGGTCGCTGTGGGAGGCGAGAATGGCACTGATCTCGTAGGCGGCGACATAGAACTCCGCCGTTGCGGCGGTGTCACTGGAGGGCGCCGTGGTTCCCAGCCCGGCCTCGGAGGTCTTCAGCGTGCGGCGGACATACGACAGCCGCGGGTTGACGATCTTGTAGTAGCATTCGATACGGAGACTGTCTTTGCCGGCACGGAAGGCGGCCCAATCCATGTCAAAGACTGGCATCCCCGGAGGCGGAAGATTGGAGAACTCGACCTGTGCCGGCACCGGCGCCGCGGTCAGAACCAGCATGGCCGCCAGCGCGGCCGCCGCCCGTCGAGCCGTTTTCGTCGCACACTCCCCCATAGAGCATCCCCCCTTGATACCGCCCAGCGGCCAATATATTTCAGCGCCCATTCGGATACCATCCAAAACGGGAAACGCCGGAAGGCCCCGGCCTGATCCCTATTCGTAGCGGAGACTGACGATCGGGTCGACGCGGGCGGCCCGGTAGGCGGGGTAGATCCCGAAGACCAGCCCCACCATCACGGCCACGGTGAAGGCGATAAAGATCCACAGGGGCGAGACCGCCGCCGGCAGCGGCGAAAGGGCATTGACCAGGAAAGCGATAAACGTGCCGAACAGGATGCCGATCACCCCGCCCACGCCGGAGAGCGTCATCGCCTCGATCAAAAACTGCCAGACGATGTTGGCGCGTCGCGCCCCCATCGCCTTGCGGATGCCGATCTCCCGCGTGCGCTCCGTCACCGAGACCAGCATGATATTCATCACTCCGACGCCGCCCACCATCAGGCCGATTGACGAGATCACCGTCATCGCGATGTAGATGGCCCCGGTGATGCTGCGGTACTGCTCCATGAGCGAGTCCTGCGTGAAGACGGCGAAGTCCTCCGGCTTGTCGTAGGGCACACCCCGGCGCCGGCGCATCAGTTCGGTGATCTGATCGATCGCGGCCGACATCTGCGTCGGGTCCTTGGCGCGGCAGGCCAGCCAGAGTTCCTTTTCCCAGGGGAAGAGCTTGGCGAAGGTCGCGTAGGGGATGCGAATGTAGTTGTTGGAGTCCTCGCCGAGGAAGGAATCGCGTTTGGCGGCAACGCCGATCACCAGGTAGCGGTGGTTGTTGAGGAGGATGTCCTTGCCGACCGGATCCAATCCCGGGAAAAGCGCCTCGGCCACCGAGGAACCAAGCACACAGACCATGCGCCGGAAGTGATTGTCGATGTCGGTGAAGAATCGTCCTTCGGCCATTTCGATATTGTTAACCACGACGTACGAAGGCAGGACGCCGGCCAGATCGGGGCGCAGGGCTTCGTTCTGGCCGTAGCGCGCCTTGTTGCCTCCCGGCGCCCAGTAGTGATTCTCGGGCGAGACCGCGTCGATAGCCGGGCAATGCTCGAGAATGGCAATCGCGTCCTCGTAGACAATTCCCTTGCGGTTGCGCTCCTCCGAGGAGCGCGGTCCGAACTGGATTCCAGGTTTGAACTTCGAGACGAAGATCACATTGGAACCCAGCGACTCGATCTGCCGCGCCATCGAGTTATTGAGCCCGGTGATGAGCGACACCATGCCGATGACGGAACTGACGCCGATCAGGACGCCGAGCACCGTCAGAAACGCGCGCAGTTTGTTGGCCTGGATGGCGGCCAGCGCCATCGCCATGGCCTCGCGCATTTCGAACATGGTGATCTTCATGGCTTACTCGTAGCGCAGTGCCTCAATAGGATCGAGCCGCGCCGCCTTCATGGCCGGGTAGACGCCGAAGATCGTGCCGATCCCGCCGGAGACCAGGACACCGGCGACCACCGACCAGATCTCGATGCCCATCGGCATGCCCGAAAGCCCGGCAAGGACCCAGCCGGCCAGGGCGCCCAGCCCGATGCCGAGCGTGCCGCCGACCACCGACAGCGTCAGCGATTCGGAGAGAAACTGCCACATGATGTTCATCCGCCGCGCGCCGATCGCCTTGCGGATGCCGATCTCGCGTGTGCGCTCGGTCACCGAGACCAGCATGATGTTCATGATCACGATCCCGCCCACCACCAGCGCGATCGAGGAGATGCCGATCATCACCACAAACGCGCCGCGCGAGAAGTTCTCCCACATCGTCATGATGTCGCCGGCGGTGTAGATCTCGAAATCGTCGTCCTCGCCGTAGTTCAACTTGTGACGGGCGCGCATGATCATGCGCACCTCGTTTTGCGCGTCGTCCATCGACTCGAAGGAGTCAGCTTTGATGAAAACGTCCAGCGACCGACGTTCGCCGAAGTGCTTCTGGAAGGTGGACAACGGAATGATAACGTAGTTGTCCCGGCTCTGGCCGAGGGTCGAACCGCGGCGCTTGCCATTGCCGATCACTGTGTAGTCGCGGCCGCCGAGACGGATCGTCTTGCCGATGTGATTGACGCCGGGAAACAGGTTGTCGATCAGATCGTAGCCGATAAAGGCGACCGAACGGCGGTGTTCGTTGTCGGCCTCGGTCGGGTAGTACCCGTTTTCAATGTCGAAATCGACGATGTTGGGAAAGTTGGCGGTCGAGCCCATGATCCAGACATCATCGATGTGCCGGTTGCCCGCCTTGGCGGTGCGCGACGTAATGCTGCGCGCCCCGACTTCCGCGCATCGGGAGCAGCCCTGCTCGATGGCGTAGACGTCCTGCATCTGGATCTTGCGACGGCGCGAACGCTCCCACCACTGGTCCTCGCTGGTGATGATCCCCTCGCGGTCCATCATGAACGTCGTCGCGCCGAGGGTGGAGATCTCGGCGGCGACATACTGGTTCATCCCGGTAATCAGGGAGACGATGGCAATGATGGTGGCGACGCCGATGATGATGCCGATCAGCGTGAGGATGGAGCGCAGCTTGTTGCCCCAGATGGCGGCCAGCGCCAAACGCGCGCTTTCGAGAAACTGCAACATGGCTCAGCCCGGCGTCAGGCGGCCCGGCGACCCCGTTCCTCTTTCTCCACCTTGCCGTCGCGGATATGGATGATCCGATTGGCGTAGGCGGCGACGTCGTGCTCGTGCGTGACGAGGATGATGGTATTGCCGGCCCCATGCAACCGGTCGAAGAGGTTCATGATCTCCAGCCCGGTCTTGGTGTCCAGGTTGCCGGTGGGCTCGTCGGCCAGAATCAGCGATGGGTTGTTGACCAGGGCGCGCGCGATGGCGACACGCTGGCGCTGCCCGCCCGACAACTGGTTCGGCCGGTGCGTCATGCGGTCGCCGAGATCGACCATTTCGAGCGCGCGTTTGGCCATGTCAATGCGCTGCTCGGCGGGTGTGCCGTTGTAGATCAGCGGCAGCTCCACGTTGTGCAGCGCGGTGGCGCGCGGCAGGAGATTGAAGGTCTGAAAGACGAAGCCAATTTCCTTGTTGCGGATGTAGGCCAGCTCGTCGTCGTTCATCGTCGCGACCTGCCGGCCGTTGAGCTCATACGTGCCGCGCGTCGGCGTGTCGAGGCAGCCGATGAGGTTCATCAGCGTCGATTTGCCGGAGCCGGAGGGGCCCATAATGGCGAGATACTCGCCGCGGGCCACGCTGACCGACACGCCGCGGAGAGCATGGACCTCTTCCTCGCCGACCACGTAGGTCTTCCACAAATCCTGCGTCACAATCAGAATGCCATTATCTGCCATCGTAGTCTCCGACTGGATTAAGTCTCGCTGGGACCGCCGCCTTTGCCCTCGGGCTCGATTTCGACCTTGTTGCCGTCTTCCAGCTCGCGCAGCGTCCGGAACGGCCCGACAATCACGACGTCCTCCGGCTGCAGTCCGGATACAATCTCGATATTCTGCTGGTCGGCGATGCCGGTGGTGACCCGGACAAAGCGGGCGCGGCCGTCGCGCACGACAAAGACACCCTCCAGCGGTTTTTTCTTCTCGCCCGAATCGGCGCCGGCGGTGTCGGCCCCGGCACTGTCGGTGACGGCGGCGGCCAAGGATGTCGGTCCCGCTGAACCCGCGTCGCCCGCACCAGCCTTCTGGCCCTTCTTCAACAGCGCTTCATCGCGCAAAACCACCGCACCGATCGGGACTTTGATCACATCCATTCGTTCGTCGGTGGTGATGTCGCAGGTGGCGGTCATGCCCGGCTTGATGTTGGGCACCGTGTCGGTCACCAGGATCTTGACAAGGAAATTGGTCACCTGGTCCTGAGTCCCCATGCCGGTGACCTGGGCGGTGTTGCCGATCTGGCTGACCCGCCCGGCGAAGACCGTGTCGGGAAAGGCATCGAGCTCAATTTCGACCGGCTGGTTGAGTTCCACGTTGGCGATGTCGGTCTCATCGACTTCCACTTCCACTTCGATCACGGACAGATCGGAGATGACCATGATGACCGACGCCTGGTAGTTGAGCGAGCCCATGACGATTTCGCCGACCTCGGTGGGGAGGTTGGTGATGTAGCCGTCGATGGGGGAAGTGATCTTGGTGTAGCCGAGACTTTCACGCGACTGGTCGACGGCCGCACGGGCCTGTTCGAGCCGCGCTTTGGCCGACTGCAGCGACGCCTGGGCGGTCTGGTGGCGGGTCTCGGCGGCGTCGTATTCCTGTTGCGAGGCCAGACCCTTCTCGAAGAGCGCCTTGACGCGGTTGTAGGTCAATTCGGCCTCGCGCGCCGAGGCCTCGTCGTAGGCGAGATTCGCCTTGGCGGCCTCATAGCCCGCCGCCGCGGAGCGTAGTTGCGCCTCATACGTGCGCGCATCGATCTGCGCCAGCAAATCGCCCTTGGCGACCCGCTGGCCTTCCACCACCGGCATGTGGACGATCTCGCCGGAGACGTTGGCGGAGATTTTCACTTCGGTGCGCGGTTGAACCTTGCCGGTCGCATTGACCAGCGAGACAATCCGGCCCTTCTGCGCCTTGGCTGTCTTGACCTTGAAACTCTTCTCGGAGGAGCGCGTGAAGTTGGCCACGATCAGCAGGATGACCGCCACAGCGATCCCGCCGATGATGAAGTACTTCTTGCGTCCTTTCTTGATCGCCACGATTCACCTGCCGACTGTCGTCCTGCGACGGCGTCCTACTGCCGTTTAGCGACGGCCTATGGCGTTTTCCAGCCGCGCCACAGCCACGTATTGATCATACAACGCATTGACCCGCGCGGTTTGCGCCTCGGTCAACGACGCCTGCGCGTCGAGCAGATCGAGAATGGTCGCCGCGCCGAGGTTGTATTTCTCCTGGGCGAGGTTGAAGTCTTCCTGCGCCGAGGCCTCGGTCTGCTCGGCCAGCCGACGGCTCTCGTTGGCCAGCTCCACGCCGAGATACGCCTGCTTGACCGCCAAATCGACCGCCGAGGCGGTCTGCTGCTCGCTTTCACGGGCATACTTGAGGCCGACCTTGGCGTTGGAGATGGCGGTTTTCCAGTGGAAGGCGTCAAAGAGGGTGAACCCCAACGACGCGCTGATCGACCAAGTGCCATAGTCGCCGTCGAACTTCAGGAGATCGTCGCGGCTTTCCGGCGTGAAATTGCGCGAGGCGCTCCAAGAAAACGTGGGGAACAAAGTTGACCGGGCAATCCCCATCTCGTTTTTGGCGACGCGCACATTGGCTTTGGCGGCCAGCATGTCCGGCGACTCCTTGCGCGCCAGCGCCAGCGCCTCGGCGTAGGTCGGGTGCGCCGGATCCTCCAGCGACACATCCGCGATCTCCAGCGGCTCGTCCACCGGCCGGTTGAGGATCGAATTCAGATTGGCCGCGTTGGTCTGGACATCGTTTTTGCGTTGCAGCAGGAGCAACTGGGCATTGCCGACTTCCACCTTGGCCTTGAGCACTTCCGAGAGCGAAGCAGACCCCAACTCATACTTGCTTTCGATCGTCTTGTGAAATTGCTCGGCGCGGCGCACGGCGGCTTCCTGCACGCCGACCAGCTTCTGCGCCTTCAGCAGGTCGAAGTAGGCCTGCTTGACGCCCAACACGAGCGCGTTTTCGGCCCCGCGCAGGTTCTCGGAGGAGACGGCGCGGCTGTGATAGGCCTGCGCCACCCGGTAGACATTGGCGCCGCCGTCAAAGAGCGTCTGACGCAGACTGAAGTTGGTCGACCACGAGGTCGAGGAGCCGCCGGGCGATTCCACAAACTGCCCGATCGTCGGGTCGAAGATCACCGTCGAGGGGAATTTGTAGTAGCTGTAGTTGTATCCGTGCGACAGCGACGGCAACAGATTGCCCCAGGCGCTCCAGATGCCCTGGCCGGTGCGGTGATACCCTTCACGGGCCGACGGCAGGCCGTAGGCGGCCGAGCCGTTGGTTGCCAGGGCCCGGTCGATGCACTGCTGGAGCGTCAGCGTCTCCGCCCGCACCGTGGTTGCCGACGCCGTCAGACAAATCAGCGCCGCGATGATTGCGTTCCCGAAGTTGCGTCCCATGCACCTCTCCTTCATCGATCACCCTCCGCCCCTGCGGGCGCTTATCACATGCCCAGATTGATGCCCAGAGTGGCTAGGCCACCCTGGATCAGAACCCACACAAACCAGACCGAAAAGACCGCGGTCATCGACTTGGACATCGGCGCCGGACCGAGAATCGAGACCGCCAGCGACGACAGCCAGACCTGCCAAAGACCGAACAACTCAAATGACGACAGCACCTTCTTGATAAACGGGTTGGTGTCCGGCGATGTCAGCACCCCCAGCCCCAGCGACACATCCATCGAGCCCTTTGCCGCCACCAACGGCACGACAACCAACGTCCCCAGAATCGTTAGCATCCCGGTCCAGGCGTAGGCGTTGAGCATTGGGAGGAACCGGGCGTTGCCGCCCAGCAGAATGTTGGCGATAAACAGCAGCACTGCCGCGACAAAGAGCAGCGCGATCAATTGGAAGACCGGCGCCAACAGCATGAACAGCGGATTGTCAAAATTCTCGGCCATCCCATCCAGAATCTCCTGCCGCTGTTCGGCGGAGATGCCCGGATTGTTGGCCAACTGCTTTTCCACCTGCTCCATCTGCGTCGCCTTGATGATCGGACGGATGGGATAGTAGCCGGCGATCGAGACGGCGCCGATGATGAGCCAGAGGATCACCCACTCATGGCCGCCACCGATCGAGGCGAAAAGCCGACGCGGATTGACGTAGAGATTCCACAGTTTGGCGAAGAAACTGAGCCGTTCGCGCGACGGCGCCGTCGCAGCGTCCGGGCTGTCGACCGGCATGTTCTCTGTCATCACCACATCCACCTCCCCATTACGGGACGAGGGTCGCCCGTCCCGCTTGCGACGTGATATGCGAACAACAGACGTTGAGCGCTTGTGAAAGTTTCATCTTTCCCCGGGCCTGATTCCGCCGTCCCGAGCGGCCGCGGTGGCCGCGCGAGCACCCGTCGGAATTCAGAGAGAACAGAATATACCGCGTCCGACGGGTGTTCAGCAAGCCACCCCGGAGACGGCGTCCGAGCGGGAATTCTAGTAGTCGGCGCCCAGCGAGAAATAGAAGGCGGGCCGATCGGCCACCGAATTCAGGTCGGTGCGCCAGGCCTGATCGAAGCGCAGGACGACAAATCCGAGGTTGGCCCGCAGGCCATAGCCGAAGGACATCTTGATGTCCTTCAGGCGAAAACCGTCCTGCGATGTCGCGCCCTGGAAGCGGTCGCTGTCGGTCCAGGCGGCGCCGATGTCGGTAAACAGCGCGCCCCCGACGCGCGAGAGCACCAGGGGCAACGGGAAGCGCATCGCCAGATAGTCGACGAACGGGAAACGGAACTCGACATTGGCCATCGCGAACTTGTTGCCGGAAATCGCATAGTAGTCGTAGCCGCGAAACGGCGTGATCACCTGCGAAAAGTAGAGTCCATCGACGTCGTAGACATCCGACCGCGCGATGTCGGAGCCGATCCAGTTGCTGACGCCGCCGAGGTAGAAGCGTTTCGGGTTGTCGCCGCCCGACACGCCACCGGCGGCGCGCAATCCGAGACTGTAACGGCCGCCGATACGGAGGTACTGCCGCATGTCGGCGGTGAACGCCTGATAGGCCACACCCTCCGAGAGACCCGCCGGGGCCGCCTCGACCGTGAGCCGGTAACGCCGGCCGCTCATCGGGCCGGTCAGTCCCCAGTTGGCGTTGTCGTGCACCAGCGACAGCGCGCCCAGCCCGACACGATCGGAACGGTCATCGTAGTCGCCGGTCTGCGGGTTGGGGTCGAAGTAGCGGCGGTCGATGAAGATCATCATCGCGTCGAATTCCACGCGGGTAAAGCGCGAGAACGGCCGCGACGCGATCCCCTGAAAACCATAGGTGCGGTCGGAGAACAACCGGTCGTCGAAATCGAGGTAGTAGTATTTGGAATGGAAGATGCCAAATCCCCAGTCGATGCGCTTGGGGCGGTAGGCGTAAAAGATCTGGATGTTGGACTGATCGATCGTGTTGATCAGGTCGGAGGCGATGAAGATCTGGTGATCGCCGAGGTAGTCGGAGATCACGAAGTAGGACTGCCCGCGCAATCCGAAGAAGGTGTCGTAGCCCAGCCCGCCGGTCACCAGATCGGGTGAGAACTTGAGTTTGTATCTGTGCACCTCAAAGCCGGTGTCGGGCGCAGCCGCCACTTCCGGCGCGGCGGTGTCGGCGGATGAGAGCACGGGCGCCGGCGCGACAGCGGCCGCGGTGTCCGGCGTTACCGCTTGCGCGACCGAGTCCGAAGCGGCGATGGAATCGGCCGCCGCGACGGTGTCGACCGGCGGCAGCGGTTGCTTGCGAAACGGGCTTTCGGCCCGCTTGACATAGGAGGTGAACTCCAAGTCCTCCTCGATGGCCTTGGGCGCGCGCTCCTCCAATTCGATATCACGCCGTTGCACAAACTGCCCGGAATCGGCGCCGGCCAACCGCCGCACAAACGCGGTCGGCGCCAGGTGGCCGAGCGAATCGCCACGCGGACGAATCTCCTTGATCAGGAAAACATCGAAGCCGCCCTTGAAAAACGCGGAGAAGGCGATGTTCTGGCCGTCGGGCGACCAACTCGGCGAAAAGCAACCGGAGAGCGCATCGGTGATCGGATACTGGCGCGAGGCGCCCGAGTCGACCACATAAAGGTTGTAGATGCCATTGAGATTGGAAACATAGCAGATACGCTCGCCGTCCGGCGCGTACACCGGCATCTTCGATTCGGCGTCATCGTTGGTGATCGGACGCGCGACCCCGGCGGCGAGGTCGGCTTCGAAGATGTTGTAGCGGCCGTAACGGAAAGACTGCGGGTCCTGGGTTTTGCCCAGCAGCAGGGAGCGTATCGAGTCCGAGGGACGGTCGCAGGCGAAAACCAGACGATTGCCGTCGGGGGCAAACTCGGGATCCTGCTCGTCGAAACGGTCGTCGGTCAATTGCGTCACCTTCTCGGTGGCCAAATCGACACGATACAGATCGTTGGCGTCATGGCGGCAGGCGACCAGCACGACCGATTGGCCGTCGGGCGCATAGGTCGGCGAGCGCAGCGACGTGAAGCCCTTCAGACGGATCGTGCGGTCATCCCCCTTGCCATCAACATTGGCCAGGTAGAGCACATCGGCGCCGCCCGATTTGGCGATCAGGGCGAGGGTGGAACCATCCGGCGAGAAACTCATTCCGGAGAGATAGGAGTGGAGCGACTCGAAGCGATCGGAAGAGCCGCCCTTCAGCACCCGCTGCAGCTTCTTGCCGTCGACCGCCGAGACGATCTTGACTTCGGTATAATCGTCGCGCTCGGAGATGAGCGCCAGACGGTCGCCGCGCGGTGAAAAGACCGGCTTGTCGTTGTAGTAGGAGCCATCCTTTTCGTGGTCGGTCAACTGCGTGGCGAAATCCTTGGGCTCTTCGCGCTGGGAGATTTCCGGCCAGTATTCCTTGCGCAGCCGTTTCTGCCATTCGTCGTTGAATTCACGCTCCCCCATGCCGATGGATTTGCGCAGGACATTGTCCATCGTCATCTCGAAGCGTCCCTTGCTCAACAACTCGGCGATCTTCGCTTCGCCGTAGCGCTCCGCCAGGTAGAGCACCGCCGACTGTCCCTGCTTGTAAGCCAGATACCCGCCCACATACTGCAGCGGAATCAGGTAACCGTGCACAGTGGCATCGCGGATGACCATGTCGGCGAAGGTGTCCCAGCCATGGCGCGAGGAGTACTCGGCGAACCCTTCGGCGAACCACAGCGGCAGATCGAAGAAGGAGCGGCGGGAGATGATCGAGCCGACCCCTTCGCCATACATCTTGTCAAAGGTGACCGCGTGAGTCAGCTCGTGATGCAGGACATGCCGGAAGTCCTCATACGAGCCGGTGAAGGGCATGACCATGCGATTCTTAAACGACTCGGTGAATCCGCCCACCCCTTCGGGCAGAATGCCCTCCGTGACATTTGTCTGCTGGAACTCGTTGTGGGACTGATAGATAATCGTGGGGACGCGACGACGGAGCTGGTGATCCAGCTGCGCGGAAACATCGACATAGGCCGATTCGAGCACTGCGACGGCAAAGACCGCGAGGTCATAGCCGCCCTCGTAGAAGTAGACGTCGAAGTGTTGCGAGGAGATGTAGTTCCACTGGAAGTCGCCGTACTGGACTTTGTTCTGCCCGAACCATTGCGCCTGCGCGCTGGAAGCAGGCCCAAGCAGACAGAGCACGAGCAACAGGTACCAGACTCTTGTCATCCTGATCTCCGGCATTGTGTCCAGACAGCGGGACCGCGCGACTTGTTAGCCCAAGGCGGCGCGGCGGAAGCGCTCCTGCCCCCTGCTTAGAAACTACATGGGCGGGCGGGAGTTCCAGTGAAAACCATGGGCTATTCGTCTTTGGTGCGTTGGATGTCGGCCCCCAGCCCGGCGAGTTTGACCTCGAGGTGGTCGTACCCTCTGTCGATGTGATACACCCGACGGACCTCGGATATTCCCTCGGCGCCGAGGGCGGCCAGCACGACTCCCGCCCCGGCACGGATGTCTGCGGCCATCACCGCCGCGCCGTGCAGACGCGGGACGCCCGAAATACGGGCCTCATCGCCGGAAATCTGAATATCCGCCCCCATCCGGGTCATCTCCATGGCATGGGAAAACCGATTGGGAAAGACCGTGTCGGAGACCAGCGAGGCGCCATCGGCCACGGCCAAAAGCGCCAGGATTGCCGGCTGCAGGTCGGTGGGAAAGCCGGGATAGGGAAAGGCAATGACGCGTGTTGGCCAGAGCTTGGCCGGCCCGGTCACGGTCATGGTCTGCCTGCCGCTGGTGATCGTGCAACCCATCTCGCGCAACTTTGCGGTGACCGCCTCCAGATGCGACGGGGTCACGTCGGTGAGTTCGACAGTGCCGTTGGTGATGCCGGCGGCCATCATGAACGTGCCGGCTTCGAGACGGTCGGGAATCGGGCGATGTTCGCAGCCACGCAGCGATTTGACCCCCTCGATCCGGATCGTGGTGGTGCCGGCGCCGGTGATGCGGGCACCCATCTTGTTGAGAAAATCGGCGACATCCTCGATTTCCGGGTCGCAGGCCGCATTGACCAGCACCGTCTCCCCCGGCAGCATCGCCGCGCCGATCATCAGGTTTTCGGTGCCGGTGTGGGTGGGACGGTCGAAGACAAACGTGGCCGCCTTCATGTTCGCCCCGTCACCATGGACGTAACCGTGGTCCTCGACAAACTTCACACCCAGCGCCTCGAAGCCCTTGATATGAAGGTCCACCGGACGCGGCCCGAAAGCGCAGCCGCCCGGCAGCGACACCTTGGCCTCGCGGAGACGGCCCAGAAGCGCGCCCAGGCAGAGGAACGAGGCGCGCATGCGGCGCATGAGATCGTAGGGGACCTCGTGCCCCTTCACGCCGGAGGCGTCGATCGTGAGCGTCTGGGCCTTGGCGTCGTAGGCGCAGCGCGCGCCGACATGCTCGCAGACGGCAATCGCGGTGCGGATGTCGACCAGATCGGGAATGTGGCTTAAGACCGTCTTGCCGGACTCGGCCAGCAGGGCCGCGCAGATGATCGGCAGAGTGGAGTTCTTCGAACTGTCAATCCGGACCGTGCCGGAGAGTTTCCGTCCGCCCTTGATGACGAATTTGTCCAATGTCCCCTCGCTGCACGGCGGCACCATCCGCCGGCGCCGTCAAGTATCACCCGCCGTCAACCCCTGTCAAGCCATACTCCGCCGCGGCGTGGATCCGTCCTTGGGTGGCAGGCGGCCGGGATGTATCATGTCCCCGCAATGTCCGATCTTCGCCCCGTGCTCTTCTTCTCCGATGCCCACTTCGGTGCCCACGCCCCGACGCAGGAACAGGAGAAGATTCGCCGCTTCACCGGCTTTCTACACCACGCGCGGAGCATCGGCGCGGAGGTTTTCTTCCTCGGTGATCTTTTTGATTTCTGGTTTGAATACAAGCACTGGATTCCCCACCACCCGGTCGAAGTGACCGCCGCCATCCGCGAACTGACCGCCGCCGGATGCCCTTTTCACCTGGTGATCGGCAATCATGACTGCTGGGCGCGGGATTACTTTCCCCGCCAGTTGGGGGCGGAACTGCACCGCGGCGACCTGACCATCAACCGGCAGGGACTGCGGCTCTACATCTCCCACGGCGACGGCAAGGCGCCCTCCGACCGTGGGTATCGGGCGCTGAAAAAGGTGCTGCGGTCGCCGGTCTCGATCTGGCTTTACCGCCACATCCCCGCCGACTGGGCCTTCCGGCTGGCCAATTATTCCTCGGGACGGTCCCGTGACCTGACCGGCAAGCGGCCGCCGAAATTCCTGGAGGAGTATGACCGCGTCGCCGCCGACTTGCTCAAGGCCGGCTTCGACGCCGTCATCATGGGGCATGTCCATCAGGGATGGGTGCGGCGGATCGGCGACGGCTGGTGGATCAACACCGGCGAGTGGTACGAAAACTTCGATTACGTCATCCTCGAAAACGGCGTCTTCCGCGCCGAACGCTGGACATGACAAAGGGCGGCCTGGAAGGCCGCCCTCGAATGTCGCTGTCCTTTGGCGTTAATTGAGCGCTTCGACTTCAACCGTCTTGGTCGTGCGCGGCACAACATTGATCGTGCCGGTCATCCCCATGGCGAAGTGCAATTGGCAGAAGTAGGGGATGCTCCCCAGATCGTTGAAGGTGGCGGTGATGACGCTGCCGGTGTTGACGGTCTCATCGAAACGGTCGCCGGCGTTGGGATCGGTGGGGCCTGTGCCGGAAGTGATCGTGTGCGACCCATTGACCGTCCAGCGCACCTGATCGCCCGGATTGATGGTCACCACTTCGGGATTGAAGGTCACACCCGAAACAAAGACATCGACGATTTTCGGTTCGGCCGCCTCGACGGTCACCGTGCCGACCATCCCGTCGGCCTCATGCGGAATGCAGTAGTAGTCGAAAGTCCCCGGGGTGTTGAAGACATGCCGGAACTCATCCCCTTCCGGCAGATCGGCGTTGAACAACCGGCCTGAGTTGGGGTCCTGGGCGCCGGTGCCGGAGGTCACGGTGTGGTCGCCGCTGGTGGCGACAAAGCGGATCGTGTCCCCGACCACGATCGTGATCTCATCCGGATCGAACCGCGGCCCGGAGGCGCCGCCGTTGCCGGACTTGTCATCGCCGCAACCAAGACCCACGATCAGCGCGGCAAAAAGCGGGATCGCAAGAGACAAAACCGACGGGCGAGCCGCAAAGCGGGATAATACGGGCATAAACCCTCCTCTTCCTTCACAATACCGGCGGTGGTAGAAGGAGGTTCCGTCCGATTTGAACCCAGGCTAAAGAAAACGGCGGGGCGGATCAGGCAAGATGGCGCTCGACGTCGACCGTGGTGTCGTCGTCGGCGTAGGTGACGGCAAAGCCGCGCTTCTCGAAGACCGCGATCATCGGGCGGTTGTCGGTGGTGGTCTGGGCCACCACCCGCTTCATCTTCCAGCGCTGGGCAACTTCGAGGCAGTGGTCGGTGAGAATGCTGCCCAGCTCCTTCTTCTGCCAGGCATCGATAATCAGCACCGCATACTCGACCGTCTCGCGATCGGGATCGGCAATCAACCGCCCAACACCGAGCAACTGCCGTTTGCCGCCGGTGCTCAGCTCGGCGACGATGGCGATTTCGCGGTCGTAGTCGATGTAGCAGTAACGCACTGCAACCGCGTGCGAGGCCCAGTGGAAAAAGTAGCGAAAGCGCGAATAGATCGTCTCCTTCGAGCAGGACTCCAGCATCGCCATCCAGAGCGGCTCGTCCTCGGGCTTGATCGGCCGCAGGAGGACCTCGGTGCCGTCGCGCAGGGTGACCGTCTTGACATACATCTCCGGATAGGGACGCAGCGCCAGGTGCGAATACGGCTCCACGTCGCGTCCGATCGCCTCGCGATCGAGGATGATGCGGGCATCCAGCGCGACCACCCCCTGCGGACCGGCCAGGAGCGGATTGATGTCCAGTTCGGCGATTTCGGGGTAATCGGCCGCCAGGTAGGACAAACGGATGAGCGCCTCGACCAGACGGGCGACATCGACCGCCGGATGGCCACGATAGCCGTTCAGCAGCGGCCAGATCTTCAGCGATTCGAGCATCCAACGCGCCAGCCGTTCATTGAGCGGCGGGAAACCGATGGCGCGATCGCCGAAGAGTTCGGCGGTGACCCCGCCCATGCCGACCAGGATGACGGTGCCGAAAGCCGGGTCCTTGCGGATGCCGGCAATCAGTTCGACCGTGTCGCGGACTGTCGCCATCGGCTGCACGGTCACCCCGTCCAGGCGCGCCCGCGGCATCTTCTCCCGCGCGCGGGCGGTGATCGTTGCGAACGCCTGACGCACCGCCGCCGCATCGGGCAAACTGAGGGCCACCCCGCCGACATCCGATTTGTGCGTGATGTCGGGCGAGAGGATTTTCAGCACGACGGGGTAGCCCAATTGGTCCGCGGCGGCGCAGGCGGCCTCGGCATTCACAGCGACCAGCGTGCGGGTGGTCGGGATGCCATAGGCGGCAACCAGCGACTTGGAAATGTGCTCGGGCAGGATGACGCTCTCGCCGATCTGCGCCATCAAATCGGCGCGGATCTGTCCACGGTCCCAGGCGAACTCGACCGGGATGTCCTTCGGGGTCTCGTACAGCGTTTCGAGGTTGCGCGCGTAGGCGACCAGGGTCATGAAGGCACGGATCGCCTGCTCGGGGGTGCGGTAGGCGGAGACGCCGGCGTCGATCAAAAGCTGCCGTCCCTCGCGCATCGACTGCCCCCCCAGCCAGGCGGCGAGGATCGGCTTGGTAGTGGAGGCCGCCAACGTGCCCACGGTCTTGGCCATGCCGGTGGGGTTGGTCATCGCCTGCGGGGTGACAATGACCAGTAGCGCATCGACCTGTGGGTCGGCCAGGACAATCTGCATCGCCTTTTCGATGCGTTTGGGAGTGGCATCGCCAAGGACATCGATGGGGTTGCCGTGCGACCAGGAGGGCGGCAGAACCTCGTTGAGACGGGCCAGCGTGTCGGGCGAAAGCGGAGCCAGCGATCCACCTTCGGCGATGAGGGCATCGGTGGCCATCACCCCCGGTCCGCCGGCGTTGGTGACAATCGCCAGGCGTGAGCCGGTCGGGATCTTGTTGCGGCCGATCAATTCGGCGCAGTCGAAGATCTCGCCGATGTCGAAGACCCGCGCCATCCCCACCCGGCGGAAGGCGGCCTCATAGACCGCATCGGAGGAGGCCATCGCGCCGGTGTGCGAACTGGCCACCGCCGCCGATTCGGCGAAGCGTCCCGCCTTGTAGACGATGATCGGCTTGGTGTGGGCAAAGGCCCGCGCCGCGGTCATAAACGAGCGCGGATCCTCCACCGATTCGATGTAGCTGATGATCGCGCGGGTGTTGTCGTCTTCGCCGAAGTAGTCGATCAGGTCACCGAAATCGACATCGAGCCCGTTGCCGACCGACACGAAGTACGAAAACCCGACCTTCCCCATGATCGCCCAGTCGAGAATGGCGGTGCAGAGCGCCCCGGACTGCGACAGGAAGGCGACATGCCCCGGCTTGGGATTGCCCAGGGCGAAGCTGGCGTTGAGATTGAGGCCCGGCACGATGATGCCGAGGCAGTTGGGGCCCAAAATGCGCAGGCCGTCGAAACGCGACTGCTCGGCGCGGATTTGCTCCTCGAGATGGCGTCCTTCGGGGCCGGTCTCACGGAACCCGGCGGTCATGATGATAATCGCCTTGATGCCCGCCTCCCCGCATTCGCGCACCACGCCGGGGACTTTGGCGGCGGCGGTGCAGATCACCGCCAGATCGGGGGTCTTGGGGACGGCGGCAAGGTTCGGGTAGCAGGGAATCCCCATCACCGCTTCGCTATCGGCGTTGATCGGATAGACCACGCCGCCGAACCCGCCGGTGACCAGGTTGGCCAGCACCCGCCCGCCCACCGAATTGGGATTGATTGTCACCCCAAACAGCGCGATGCGCTTGGGGCGAAACAGGCAGTCGAGATTTCGGACGCTCATGCGCGACAATCCCCGCCGAACCGCCACGGCAACCCGGCTCAACAATTACGCGCCTCCCGTCGCCGGGAGTGTCAGAATGATGGGCGTTGGGGGATTGTGACAGGCGGGAGGCGTGGGCATTTCAGGCAGGGCGGGTATGCCACCGAACTACGGTCAGCTTCAGAAGGCACGACGAATAGCTCTCTGGGGGGAGGGCGATCCGCCGAGGCGGAGAGCCTGCTCTTGGGTCGTATCGCATGTTTGGTCATACGCATCTCGAGACCACCTTGAAAAAGACGGCGTGCGGAGCCCACCCAACGGGTCAAAAAGAGCAGGCTCAGCAGAAGCTTCGCCCTTCCCAAAGGCAGTTTGAGCTTGAATTACGCACTTGTGGAGGGCGAGCCTCCCGGCGAGCCTACTCTTGCGTCTTTCGTGCGATTACGGGTATGCGGCATTTCGATGCGGTATCGAGGGGAAAATGCCATTCGGGACTTGCGGGGCTGAATCTCTGAAATAAAATTGCCAGTTAAGAGTAGTACGGTTGCAGAGGTGGGTAGTGCCCGCTCACAGGTCATTGATACTAACTCATCGGATGAACAACGCCATGTCGCCTGTGGCGGTCTTCCTGATTACGCTCTTGGTGAGCTGCTCCTCTGAGCGGGGAGTATCAGTGATCCCGGGGCCTCAGCTTATCTTCGTGGCCGTTTCCGTCCCACGAACAATCGCGATCGATGTCTTTGACTGCGACGCCGATACGCTCGTAACTCGTATTCCCGACGTGGGATCGGCGGGATCCAACGTGCTCTCTGTGTCCAAAGATGGCAAGTATCTGGCTGTACTTGACATTGTCGACTTGCTGACGCTGTTCGATGTCGAGACACTCACAAAGGTCGTGGGGCCTGTCAGGAATTTTGTGTGTCGGTCATTTCTGTTCATAATCACGCACC
>CAZQIZ010000005.1:0-125549 GCA_964593585.1 uncultured Ignavibacteria bacterium | reverse complement strand
ACTTAACCGACACGTGAACCGAGACTGTCAGATCAAGTAGTGGTAACTACAATTTGACCGTCTGCGAGAGTGACTGCATCGGGTAGACATTCAGCCCCTGCGCGATCGCCGCCTCGCGGGCGTTGTCGGCGGGAACGATGATTCCCTTTTTCTTCTCGCCGAGCGCGCGCATCGCGATCGGCAGGATACCGTGGATGGGCTTGAGCTGGCCATCCAGCGACAGCTCGCCGACCATGACGTACTCGGAGAAGTCCTCCCGCAGGATCTGGCCGGTCGCGGCGAGGATGCCGATGGCCATCGGCAGGTCGAACCCCGAGCCCTCCTTCCTGATATCCGCGGGCGCGAGATTGATGGTCACCTTCTTGTTGGGATAGAGGAAATCGGAATTGCGGATGGCGGCGGTGACACGCTCGTTGGCCTCGCGCACCGCGGCATCGGGGAGGCCGACGGTCACAAACTTCGGTAACGCGGCTGAGATATCGGCCTCAACCTCAACGAGATAGGCATCGATACCTAAGACAGCGCTTGAGACGACCTTGGCGAGCATGGCGACGATAATCTAAACGCCCCTGCGCAGGTCAATCAATCAGTTTGTCACCGGTTTCGGGAATGACGAGATTACCTGGCGGTAATAGCGATGTAAGCGTACCGGCCAGATGTGTGCTCGCCCTACTTCCCGCGGGCCGGCGCGCGACGGTTTGCGAGACAACCTGTTGGCGCGGAGACCGCTGTGGCGTGGGCTGGTCCCAAAGTCATTCTCCCGCTTTTGTTCCTGTACGCGACGGTTTCGGCCGGCGCGAGCAATCCGCGCGATAGTCTCCCACCCTGGAAGCCGCAACCGGCGCAGACCGACGAGTCGGATTCTCCGACGGCCAAGCGGCCATTCAATCCCCGCGACATCGATGTCGGCAACATTCAGGGCTATCTCAGCGGGCTGGGGTCGCTGCACTCGCTCACCTATCCGGTCGGCGAGTCGTCCATTCCTCGCCTGAAGAAGGTCTACTACGTCGGCTTCTGCGGCATCTTCATCGGCGGCGTGAAGGGCTTTGATACGGTGGTGTGCGGCTCGGGCTATTATCCGAACGATGTCTTCTACGAGATCGAAACACCGCGCAAGATCTCCTCGATTCGTCAGATGCCTTTCTACGATCCTTCCGCCCGTCACGATCTGGAAATTTCCCAGGCGCTGGTCGATACCACGGGCTGGATCGGCGAAAACATCGACGAGATCACCGGCGACACGCTTCCCTCTCTGGGGATTGAGGTGCATCAGACCATCCTCGGCGCGCGCAGTGGGGTCTTGAAACGCGCGCTGATTGTGGACTGTTGGGTCATCAACATCAGCGACAGCCCGATCGAACACCTGTGCTTCGGCGTCAATCTCACGCCGAGCATCGGCAGTGAGTTGATCAGCCGGTACCAGATGTTCATGGAGGGCGGGCCGGCAACCGGCGAGCTCTGCGGGTTTGTGCCCGAAGTGCCGGGGATCGTCGGCGGGCTGGCCGACACGATCAATCTGGCCTGGATCGCCGACAACGACGGCGACGCATTCTGGACAAAAGGGAAGTTCGTGTCCTACAACCCGACTGCCGCCGTTGGCGTCCGCATGCTGAGCGCGCCGTCGGGCGCCGCGACCAGTTTCAACTGGTGGAACTGGATGTCGGGCTGGGGGCCGCAGCTTCAACGGAATTCCGCCAGCTACCCCAAGGACCTCGGCTGGCCCCGGAGTGACCGTGCCTTCTATCGCCGGATGACCAATCACGAAATCGATTACGACCAGATCTACACAGCGATCGATATGACACCGCATGGCTGGAGCGAGCCGGTCCCCGGCCCCAACACCCGGCGACGGCTGGCGGATGGCGATCCCGCCAGCGAAGTGATGGTCTCGGTGGGGCCCTATGATGCACCCCTCTTCCCCGGCGATTCTGTGCGGTTCACCTACGCGATCGTGATGGGGGATGACTTCCACACCGATCCGAACCACTACGCCAACACCTTCGACTACGACCACCCCGGTCCCTACCTCAACGGCCTCAACTTCAACAACCTGATCTCCGCCGCCCAGTGCGCCGGCTGGTTCTACGACAACCCCGGCATCGACACCGACGGCGACGGCTACGCCGGCGAGTTCTTCCTGTTCGACTGCAAGGACCGCGACTGCGACACGATCTTCCTCTCCGGCGACGGGGTGCCGGACTTCAAAGGGCCGTTGCCCCCGCCCCCGCCGCCGTTTACGATCGAGACCTACCCGACCAGGATCATCGTGCGGTGGACCGGGGCGGAGACGGAGCACGCCCGCGACCGCCATGCCCGCCATCCCGACTGGGAGGGATACCGGGTCTACGTCGCCGACGGGGACACCGCCAACGGCTGGGCGCTGCTGGCGCAGTGGGATCGCGAGGACTATGTCCGCTACAGCTACCACGAGAAGCGGGGGCTGTGGCTGCGCAACAGCCATCCGCACACCCCCGAGGAGTGGCGGGGGATCTTAAGCGATCCGGGGTTTGACCCACTGGCGCATCCGTCACCGTCGCTGGCCAGCGGGTACTGGGACACGGCACACGACACGCTGCGCACCGCCAACGGGACGATCATCGACATCGTCACCTCCCCGCGTTGCTCCTACTTCGCGCCGGGGGAGGCCAACCACGGCAACGACTACGACGACGGCGGCCAGTCGTACCGCAACCGCATCCAACGGGTCGGGACCATCGACACGGTCATCGACGCTCAGACGGTCGGGTATGGCGTCTACGAGTTTACGATCGACGATCTGTCGCAGGCGCGGCCCTACTGGATCGCGGTGACGGCGTTTGACTATGGCGACTACCGCAGCTTCATCGACCCGGAGGAGTCCGCCCCGGCGCCAACCTCCGTCCCTTCTTCGCCGTCAACGACGTGCAGGCGGTGGTGGATTCCAATTTGAAGGTGATGGTCTATCCAAATCCGTACAAGACGGAGTTCC
Organism: uncultured Ignavibacteria bacterium; assembly: GCA_964593585.1. Classification (GTDB taxonomy): domain Bacteria; phylum Zixibacteria; class MSB-5A5; order WJJR01; family WJJR01; genus JACQFV01. Next base: position 122,581 of record CAZQIZ010000005.1, on the reverse strand, counting down.
ACGATGTGTGGGGGAACGTGGCGACCTACCACAGCCAGGGGTATGAGATTGCCGCCGACGGCAAGTTTGACGAGCGCGACCGGCGGGTCTGGTTTACCAACCTGCCGGACACGGCGACCATCGAGATCTACTCGCTGGACGGGGATCTGATCCGTCGCATTCACCATCCCGACCCCTACCTCACCCGCTACGAGTCGGTGGTCGGCTGGGACCTGATCTCGCGCAACACCCAGGCGGTGGTCTCCGGCATCTACATCTGGAAGGTCTCCTCCCGACTCGGTGCCCAGGTCGGGAAATTGGTGATTATCAAGTAGACTCGCCACCAATTCCCTTATCGGGGATTGGACCCTCACCCGCTCTGCCTCGTAAACTCAGCAGAGCGACCTCTCACTAAGAGGGAGACGTGAAAGGCTGTTTCAGTTTATTCTGAAGATGTCCACTCTGTTGTAACTGACCGCCTCTCCCGTGAAACGAGAGAGGTCGTCCCGCGCCTGCGCGCGGGGACGGGTGAGGGAACCGCGATTTGGGCCAGTCACCCGGGGGCAGGTGGCGCGCACTCTATGTACGCTCATGCACAACCTCGCCGTTCACAACCGTCATGTCCACGTTCGTCTCGAAGGTGCGGCGCGGATCGATGGTGAAGATGTTGCGATCGAGGATGACCAGATCGGCAAGGTATCCCGGCTTGAGCAGTCCGCGCCGATTTTGATCGCCGGCGGCAATCGCCGCGCCGACGGTGAAGCCCCAGACCGCTTCCCAGACGGAGAGTCGCTGCCGCCGATACCAGGGGCCGCGTTTGTCCTCGGGTTTGGCGCGGTGCACCGCCGCGCCGATCCCGTCGAGGGGACGAATCGGCTCGATCGGCACATCGGAACCGAAAGCCATGACCACACCCGCATCCCAGAGGGCGCGAAAGACAAAGGCGTTGCGGGAACGTGCCCCCCAGTTGCGGTCGGCGATGTCACGGTCGGTGAGCAGATGCGAGGGTTGCATCGAGGCGATGATTCCGGCCCGCTTCAATTTCGGAAGGTCCTTCGGGTGCAGAAGTTGCAGATGCTCGATGCGCGGCGGCTGATTGACCGGAAAACGGCGGCGGTGCATGGCGATCACATCGATCGCCTGCCCGACCGCGGCATCGCCGATGGCATGGACACAGACCGAGAGCCCATGCGCGGTGGCGCGGCGCACGATATCGTCGAATTCGGCTTTCGGCATCCGGCAAATACCGCGATTGGACTTGTCGCCGGTGTAGGGATCATACATCCAGGCGGTGCGCGAGCCGAGCGCGCCATCGAGAAAGATCTTCACGCTGCCGATCTTGACCCAGTTATTGCCGATTCCTGACCGCAGACCGACGGCGATGGCGTTGTCCAGTTGCGAGAGCGGGATCGATTTCCACAGCCGCAGGCGCAACTGCTCCCTCGCGGCCAGCGCGGCGAAGATGCGAAGCGTCTCGGCCTCCCCCATATCGCCGATGGCCGCGACACCTGCCTCGTGGGCCAGCGACTGGGCATCGCGGATGAGGCGCTCATTTTGCGCCGCGGTCGGCTGCGGAAGGTGATTGGAGATCAAAGGGTAGGCAGTCTCAAAGAACATTCCGCTGGGGTTGCCGCGGGCATCGCGGGCGATGCGTCCCCCTTCGGGATCGGGTGTCTTATACGAGATCTTCGCCAGCGCCATGGCCTTGGAGTTGGCCCAGAGGGAGTGATAGTCGTGAGTGAAGATCACAACCGGACGATCGGCGGCGACACGGTCCAGATCGGCGGCGGTCGGCCAGCCGGTTTTCCAGACGTTCACATCCAGTCCGAGGCCGGTGATCCAGCCGGATGAACGCGGATGGGATTTCAGGTGACGACGGATGCGCTCGAGCGCCTCCTTCAGCGAGCGGGTCCCATGCAGGTCGATGTCGTTGCGGGTGCGGGCAAAGTAGAGATAGTGGGTGTGCGCATCGGAGAAGGCGGGCAACAAAAGCCGCCCGTTTAAGTCGATCTTCCGCGCCCGCTGAAGTTCACGCGGCGCGCTTCCCTGCCGTCCCAGCCAGGCAATCCGGTTCCCCTGTGTCACCAATTCGCCGGCCACCGGCTCGTCGGCGTCCATGGTGACAATCGAGCCGCCATAAAACCTGAGTGCTTCAGTCCGTCTTGCCACTGATCCCTCCCGGTTGCGGAGAATCTACAACGCCGCGCGGCACAACGTCCATGACTCTTCGCATCCGACTTGAAAGCGGGGCGGCGCAGGCAGCGTTCCGGATTTGACTGCGCCACGGCGGATACGACGAAAAGTGCACACTGTTACGCCGATGGCTACGTAGAACAATTGAAGGCCAGAATCAACGCGAGGGGAGGCGATTATGCAATCAAAGGCCCCGGCGGCAGGACGACGGCGCGGCATGGCCGTGACGGCAGTGGTGTTGTGTCTGGCGTTGACGGTGATCGGCGTTCTCGTCACCGCAGTCACCACCCCGGCGCAAACCGAGCGCGCCACGCAGGCGTTCCGTGACCTGCACACATCCCTGCGCAAGCACATCAACCACATGACCGCCCAGGTTGGACAGTTGCCCAAACAGGATGCCGCCACACAGAAGGCGACCATGCTGCATGTGGTCGACTGTTTCGCCGAGAACATCCACGAGCATGGCAAGATCGAGGAAGAGGCGCTCTACCCGGTGGTGGACCGTGTCGCCGGCACTCCCGAGCCGAACAACATCACCGCCTCGCTGCGTTACGAGCATCGCATTATGGGACGGTGGCTCACCGAACTGCGCAACCTGGCGAACCAGCCGACGCCCGATGCGACCGCCTTTGCCCGGCGGGCCGACAACCTGCTCGGACTGCTCTCCGCGCACTTTGAACAGGAAGAAGATATCCTCCTGCCGATTCTCGATGCCAAGATGACCGCGGCTCAGTTCAAGAAAGAAGTGATGGACAAGATGGAAGGCTGACGGTTTTCCGCATCGAGATCTGCGGCCGAATAGGGGCGGGTTGCCAGACCCGCCCCTTCGCGCATCCGAGAATCCACGATGTGAAAAGTGCGGCGTGCCCGTGAGCTGAACAGCTCCGCCTCCAAGCCCGACAGCACCGAGAAAGTAAAAGTTCACCTCTCCCTCTGGGAGAGGTGAACAAGCTCAAGCACAGAGCTGGCTCAAAGAAGAATGCAAACCGCCCCCACTCAGCAGGGCGAACATGATCTGCTTCTGAGTCGCTTCGATCAACGAAAGTAAGAGTTCACCTCTCCCTTTGGGAGAGGTCGATTCGCCGAAGGCGAATCGGGTGAGGGCACCCTCGCGGCAGCGTCGCAACTCCCCACGTGACCCCTCACCCGTTTTGCCTGCGGCAAAACGACCTCCCCCTAAGGGGGAGGTGAACGAGCTCAAGGCTCACGAGCAACAGAAGGAGGAATGAATATCGCCACCACTCAGGAGGGCGATCATGAGTTACTCTTAAGGCACTTCGACGAAAGAAGAAGAATGCTCACATCTTCCTCTGGGGGAGGTGAACAGACTCAAACACACAGCTGGCTCAAAGAAGAATGCGAACCGCCCCCACTCAGGAGGGCGAACATGATTTGCTCTTAAGGCACTTCGACGAAAGAAGAAGAAAGTTCACCTCTCCCTCTGGGAGAGGTCGATTCCGCCGTCAGGCGGAATCGGGCGAGGGCACCCCCGCGGCAGGGGTCAACATACGCTCATCCCCGACACGCTGGGTAACCCCGTCCCGATCCAGCCGTTCGAGGATTGGAACAGCGTACTTGCGGGTGGTGCCGAGAATCTCGCGCAACTGCCCGGCCGCGAGACGCCGTCCCTCTTGCAGCGACTCGACCACTTTGCGTCGGGCCGCATCGAATGTCTCCCTTGGCAGGATGACACCGTCGCCCAGCGAAACGACTTCGCCCACGGTGATCCAGAAATTGAGGATGGCGCGGGCGTTGGGCGACGATGTCTCCAACTCGTCGCGTGCCGGCGGCTGCAGGCCGCCTTCGGCAAGAAGCGCCCAGAGACGCGCGGCTTCATCCCGCCACGGGTCGGGCAGCGCGGCACGGTGTTCGGGCAGATGGAAGGCATCGCCGGAGCGCTTGACCTGCCCCGCCGCCTGCATCCAGTCGGCCAGCGCCGCCATCGCGTCATCGGGGACGTCGGCACGGCTGCCCCATTCGGCGAGATTGAGTCCGGGGATGTAGGGTTGATCGCGATGCAGGGCGGACAGCGCCGACTGCAATTGCTCACATGCGCGCGCCAGCCAGGCCGGATCGAAGAGCATCGCCGACTGCGCGACGACGCTTCCCGCCGCGCGGCGTAATTCGAGTTCAGCTTGGATCTCTGCGGCGGTCCAGGGCCCCTGACGCAGGAATGATTTCTCCGGACGGTAGCCGTGGACGCTCAGTTCGGTTTCCAGGTAGGTGGGCAGGTCGGCATCGACCCGGCGTTGCAGGTGCATGGTCCATGCCATGTTGCGTTGGCGCCGCCGGGGTCCGCCGAAGTCGAGCGCCTCTCCCCCGCCGATCGTCACTTGCGGTGTCGGCCACCGCAGCACAAATCGATCTTTCAGCTGCGCCTTGATCGGCTCGCGCAGTCGCAGTTCGCAGAGCCCCTCGCCACCGGGCGGGATCGCATCGCCGAGCGGGTAGGCATAGGCGGCCGGCTCGGCGGTGCCGAGCATGACAAGGACCTCGCGCCGCTCATCCAAAGGCAGACGGGCCTCGGGCAGGATCGCCACATGCGCCCAGATACGGTCAATGACCTCGGCGTCGTCCGGGGCGACCAGGCATTGGCCGCGCGACAATGCGCCCGTTTCCACGCCGGCCAGGTTGACCGCCAAACGTTGTCCGGGCGCGGCTCGTTCGACACTCTTTTTGTGAATCTGCAGTTCGCGGATGCGGGCAGAGAGATTGCCGGGGGCCAGGACAACCGTCTGCCCGGCGGCCAGCGGGCCATCGATCAAGGTGCCGGTCACCACCGCGCCGCGTCCGGCCATGGCGAAGACACGGTCGATGTAAAGCCGCGGCCGTGCGATGTCGCGACGTGGCGGCAGTGAACGGACCATCTCATCGATCGCGGCGCGCAATTGGTCGAGACCGTCGCCGGAGAGCGAATCAACCGCGACCACCGGAGTGTCTGTCTGCGCCGGGAACACCCCGCGGACCCGTTCACTGACATCGGCCCGCACCAGTTCGAGCCAATCGGGATCGGCCAGCGCGCTTTTGGTGATGACCGCGATCCCCCGCTGCACGCGCAGGAAACGCAGAATCGCCAGATGCTCCTCGGTCTGCGGCATCCAGCCGTCATCGGCGGCGATCACCAGCAGCACAAAGTCGATCGCGCCAACGCCGGCGATCATGTTCCTGACGAAGCGTTCGTGGCCCGGAACATCGACGATGCCGATGGTTTGGCCGGAGGGGGTGGTCATCCAGGCAAAGCCGAGATCGATGGTCATCCCGCGCGCCTTCTCTTCCGGCAGACGGTCGGGGTCGATGCCGGAGAGGGCGGTGACAAGGGTCGATTTGCCGTGGTCGACGTGGCCGGCGGTGCCCATTACGAACATGGCGGCAAGTTACGGATTCGGCGCGTGGAATACAAAGGCGCGAAGCGGCGGCGTGTTACTTGCGGGTTGCGGTGCTGCCGCGGCACGGGCCGATCAAACCAGATTTGCGGCGAGGAATTGACGCAGGACCGGTTCGTCGTCGGCAAACAGCGTGCGCATGGCGAAGACCACTCCGCCTTCGGCGACTGTTCCGACGATCGGTGGATCGAATTCGCGGGCACGTCGGGCCAACTCATCCGGCTTGGGGGTGTCGATGCGCACTCCCCATCCGGGAATCGTCTTGCCCGGCGCGGCGCCGCCGCCGAAGGTGTCGGCCGTCGGCACGACCGAGGCCTTTCCTCCCGACAAAGCCCGCACGATCATCTCGGCACGGGAGCGCAGCGTCTCAGACGGCACCGCGAGCAGCCGATACAGCGGGATCAATTCACCGGCGCGTCCGGCGCGATGCGCCTTGACGGTAAACTCCATCGCCAGCAGGGTCGACTTGTCCGGACGGAGCGCGCGATAGAACGGGTCGGCCTTGAGCGTCCGGATCAGATCGGCGCGTCCGAGAACAATCCCCGCCTGCGGACCGCCAAAGAGTTTGTCACCGGAGGAGGTCACCAAATCCACGCCCGTGGCCACAGCGGCACGCAGAGTCGGCTCGCCGGAGTATTCGCAGCTCGATCCGGGCCCCATGCCGCCGGAGCCGACATCCCAGACCACCGGGATGCCGTGTTTTTTGCCGATGCCCGCCAGTTCCTTCGGCTCGACCTCGGCGACAAAGCCGGTCTGAACGAAATTCGAGCGATGCACCTTAAGGATCAGCGCGGTTTGCGGGCCGCAGGCCTTGTCGTAGTCGGCGGCGTTGGTCTGATTGGTCGTTCCGACCTCGCGTAGAACCGCGCCACTCCTGGCGAGAATATCGGGAATACGGAAGCCGCCGCCGATCTGCACGAGCTCGCCGCGCGAGATGACGACTTCACGATTCCACGCCAGCGCCGTGAGGACCAGATAGATCGCGGCGGCATTGTTGTTGACGATCATCGCCGCCTCGGCACCGGCCAGTTGGGCGAGTTCCTGTTCGACCGCAACGCCGCGTTTGCCGCGTGTGCCATCGGTCAGATCGAACTCAAGCGACGTGTAGCCGGTCAATCGATCGGCGATCGCATCAAGCAGTTGCCGGCTCCATGGGGCGCGTCCGAGGTTGGTGTGGAGAAGTACCCCCGTGGCGTTGATGACACGGGTCGGGAACTGGCGCTGGTGCGAAGCGAAGCGCAGCAGCACTTTCGCGGCGATCTGTCCCGCGCCCGGCCACTCGGCGCCGGCGTTGAGTTCCGCGCGCAGTTCTTCGATGACGGCGCGTACATGGTCGGTAACGACCGGACGGCCATGCGCGGCGACCGCCGCGGCGAGCGCGGGATCGGCAACCAGCGTTTCAATGGAGGGCGGGTGTGTCGGCACGGTGGGCAGTCAGCGTGAATGATGGCGGAAGGGGTGGGAATCGAACCCACCGCGACCCTGCCGAGCAGGACCGCCTACGGATTTGAAGTCCGCGCCGGCCACCAGACCGAATCCTCTTCCGATGGCAAGATACCGAATTCACGGTAGCCCAGGCAAGTGCGGGGGAGCCAGCCACCAGCGATGCAAGTGCTGTTCCCGCGGGAGCGAAAATGACGCAGCACGTTTCGTCGCCCCCGCGGAGGCGGGGGCCAGCACATTGCTGCCAATGTCTGGACTCCCGCTCGCGCGGAAAAGACGGTCGGTGGTGCGTCAGATCGACGGATTCGACATCTGCAATGGGTCCTCGATCTCGATCTGTTCTTTGACGATGTAGGCCTCGGCGTACTTCTTGTGGATCAGCCGCCCCAGTTGCCGGGCTTCGACCTCGATCAGGTCAAAGATGTTGAGGCCGGGTTGGTAGATCGAGCGCTGCCCCTCCTCGGTGCCGAATTGCGATGTGTAGGCGCGCACCGACTCGATCTTGCGCTCATACTGGTCGGTGATGTCGACCAGAAACGAATACGGCGGCTGGCGGAAGAAGGCGGTGTAGAGGATTTTTTTCGGACGATGCGGCTCGCCGTCGAGATCGAGTTTCTTCAACCCGGCCAGAAAACAGGCATCGTAGGCGATCTCTCCCGCCACGCGGTGGTCGGGGTGGCGTTGCCGCCAATGGGGCAGGATGACCAGGCGCGGCCGGAGCCGGCGGATGACCGCGGCGACCGCCATCCGGTTGGCCAGCGTGTTGTCGAGCCTGGCATCGGGCATGCGCAGGTTTTCCCGGTGTGTCAGCCCGAGGATTTTCGCGGCGGCGGCGGCTTCGTTCTCGCGATCCTCCGCGGTGCCGCGGGTCCCCATCTCGCCGGCGGTGAAATCGACGATGCCGGTGGCGTAGCCGCGGTCGGCAAGTTTGACCAACAGCCCGCCGCAGGTGATTTCGACATCGTCGCGGTGCGCTGCCAGCGCGAGCGCGTCAACGGTTGTCATGGCGTGGATTTTCCCTCATGGTCGGAAGCGTCATCGCTCCAGCACAGATTCGTAGAACCGCTCATACAGCGGCACCACCGCATCGGCGGTGAAGTGATCGCGCACCGATTTCAGCCCCGCGTCGCGCAGACGGCCGGCGGTCGTGGAGTCGGACAGGATCTGATGGAGACGTTCGGCGCCGGTGTCGTAGTCATCGGGCGCGACGAGGAACCCGTTTTCGCCGTCATGAATCAGTTCCGGCACGCCGCCGACACGCGAGGCGACCACCGGCACCCCGCAGGCCATGGCCTCCAGGGCCGCCAAGCCGAAGGCCTCATAGTTGGACGGCAGCAGAAAGGCATCGGCGGCGCAGAGGATCTGGTCGACATCTTCGCGGCTGCCCAGAAAACGGACATCATCGGCCACCCCCATCGACTTGGCCAGCGCGAAGGCCTCGGATGTTTGCGGCCCATCGCCGATCATCAGCAACTTGGCGGGCATCCGCTGACGCAGACGCGCGAACATGTGCACGACGCCGATGACGTTTTTCACCGGCCGGAAGTTCGACAGGTGCGCGACGATCTTCTCTCCCCGCGGGGCGAAGCGGCAGTGGCAGTCCTCCTCGGCGCGCGGGTAGAATCGGGTGGTATCGACGAAGTTGCGGATCACTTCGATGTGCCGCTGGGTGCCGAACACACTGATCGTTTTGGACTTGAGGAAGTCGGAGACGGCGGTGAGGCCATCGACCGCATCCATTGAGAACCGGGTGATCTCGAAGAACGAGCGGTCGGACCCAATCAGGGTGATGTCGGTCCCGTGCAGGGTGCAAACGGTCTTGGGCGCGTCCCTGCCCATCGCCTGTTTGGCGAGGTAGGCGGCGGTGGCATGCGGCACCGCGTAGTGCGCGTGCAGGATGTCCAAGCCGAACTGCTGCGCGACCTCGATCATCTTCGACGCCAGCGACAGCGTGTACGGCGGGTACTTAAACAGCGGGTAGTTGGGGGTTTCGACCTCATGGAAAAACAGCTCGACGCCGAACCGGTCGAGCCGATACGGCAGCGAACTGGAGATGAAATGCACCTCATGGCCGCGTTCGGCCAGTTTCGCGCCCAGTTCGGTGGCGAGAATGCCGGATCCGCCGGGCACCGGGTAGCAGGTGATCGCGATCTTGAGTCGGCGGGCCATGGTTACGGGGCGATCAGCCGGTGGTCGGGCGCGCCGACCGGCAACTGGGCAATGATGCGCTCGATAAACGAAAACCCATACTTGTTGACGTAGTAGACGATGCCGAAGATCCGTTCCTGCGGCCGCCCCTCGGGGCGCAGATGGGCCGCCAGTTTGTAGAACCGAGCGCGGATCTCATCCCCCTTGCGCTTGTGGGCCTGGAAGACTTTGTCCTCCAGATGGCTCCAGGCGGCGGCAATCTTGCCGGCATCGACCTCGAAGGTGCGGTCCAGTGTCGGCTCGAAGGCGGTGACGATTTCCTTGAGCCGCGCCAGCCGTTCGAGCGAGTCCCTTTTCTCGGCATCAAAGCGCGATTCGAGATCGGCCGGGAACGACTGTTCGAAGTGGGTATTGATCAGTTGTTCGATGTCGCCGAAGAACTCCGAGACATCATGGCCGAGCGCCTCGACGGCGGACTGGATCTTCCGTTCTATGATCGTGGCCGACATGCGCGGCAAGACCACCGGCATGACCTGCGAAAAGCGGTCAAAGAGCGCGCGCGATTGCGCCCAGTAGGCGATCTCGGAGGGTCCGCAAACGACGGCGACCACGGGGAACATGTACGACTGCGCCACCGGCCGCAGAAGCACGCCGGAGGAGAACGCCGCCGGATCGTTTCGCAGCCGCTCCAGCCAGACTTCGGGAGGGTGGGGTGTCCCTTCCGGATCGGTCCAGAGTTTCCCGTTGGTGGCATGGATCGCGTGGCGGCCATTCTCGATATGGAACAGGTGGGTGTGACCGTCGGGATGCTCGACCTGCCGGTGATAGCCACTCTCCTCCAGGCGCTGGCCGATCTCCGCCAGCGATGAGGCGGTCAGGGCATGCCCGGCGAGTTCCTCGGCAAACAGCGGGGCGCAGAAAGCTTTTGCCTCGGGATCGGCGGGATCGAAGATAACCAGACCATGTTCGCCAAACAGCCGGGCCATGAAGCGTCCGAAGGCACGGGCGAACGTGTGCTCGGGACGGTAGCAGTCCTCCACCGCCGCGCGCACCGCGGGCGTAAATTCAGTCTCCATCTGCGCCGCCCAGAGTTGCTCAAGCAGATCATGGATGCCATCGCCCAGGACGATCTGCGAGGCGGGCATGCGCGGCGGCAGCCCTGGAATATCAAGGGTCAGACGCTGCGCCTGGTTTTGCAGATTGGGCAGCGCGGTCCAACGGATTTCCTCAAAATCGTGATCGTCGGAGGCGTTCCAGAAGACGGGCACGACCGGCCGTTTGAGCAAGTCGCGCAGTCGACGGGTCCAGTTGAGGACGGTCACGGCCTTGTATATGGTGTAGAGCGGCCCGCCGAGAAGCCCGGCCTGCTGTCCGGTGAAGACGCAGACGGCGTTGGGTTCGGCCAGCGATTGGGCGGCGGCGATAGCAGCCGGTGGCGCGCCATAGGCCTCGTTTTGCCGCACGAGCAGCGCCGCGGCGGCTTTGCGGTCGATCGGCGGACGGCAGACACGGCGCGCGCAGGCCTCGAACGCGGCGGGTGTCGGATGCGGCCAGGTGAAAAACCGCCCGGTCCGGTCCGGATCATACAGGACATCCAGATACAGACGCTGGCGTCCGAGCACTTTGGCGGTGTGGATGGTCGGTCCCGGCATGTTCCTCGGCTGGCTGAACGTTAGGGATAACCCGTACGGCGCATCGCGGTTCCCAAAGCCGGAATGTACGTGATTTTGGACGGAATTGCGAACGGGCAGAAACAGGACCGGCTAGAGCCACTTGCGGGTCTTGATGAAGATGTACATGGCGATCGTGGTCAGGCCGGCCAGGCCCCAGAAGAACAGGTAGCCGTACTTCCAACCGAATTCGGGGATGCTCTCGAAGTTCATGCCGTAAATGCCGGTCAGGAGGTAGACCGGCAGGAAGATTGTGGCGATGACGGTCAGCACTTTGATCGTGTCGTTGACTCGTTGCTGGACCGAGGAGTAGTGCACCTCGAGGCAGGAAGTCAGCGTGTCGCGCAGCGAGTCGGCCAATTCGGCGATGCGTTGCATATGGTCGAAGACGTCGCGGAAATACAGCCGCGCCTGCGCACCGATGAGCGGAAACTGGTCGCGGGCGAAGCGGTTGAGCAGCTCGCGCTGGGGCGTGACGATGCGCTTGAGTTGCGCCAAATCGCGCTTGAGGTTGAAGACCTGCTTGGTGATCTCGGCGTCGGGATTCTGAAAGACCTCGTCCTCGACCAGGTCCACCTCATCCTCGATGCGTTCGAGGGTGTGATCGTACTGATCGACGATGTGGTCGAGGATGGTGTGGAACATGAAGTCGGCGCCGCGCGACAGGACGCGTTCATCGCTCTGGCAGCGCCGGGTGACGGCATCCAGCGGCTTGATCGTGTCGTAGTGGATGGTCACCACGCCGTTGCGCAAGAGGAAGATGTCGATCTCGCGGAACCGCAGCCCCTCGCCGCCGGGGGCGAAGTCGGCCACCTTGAAGACCACAAACAGATAGGGACCGTAATCGTCGACCTTCGGCCCGGGGAGTTCGGCGATCACGTCCTCGATGGCCAGCGGGTGAAAATTGAAGTCGGCCTTGAGGACATACGACTCTTCGTCGGTGGGGTCATAGAAATCGACCCAGAAGACCTGATTCGGCGAGCGAATCAGTTCGTCGAAGGGTTCGATGCCCTCGCGCCGGATGATACCGCGGTCGGGCTGGTACACATGGGTGACGATCATCCCGAGGCCCCTGCCCCGGCCGGGAAAGTTGGCGGTCGGGGAAAACGCCGAAAATAGCCCCGCACACGTAGGCGCGGCAATGGAATAATCGCCGGCGATACCAATCGACGGGCGACAGTGACGGCCCAAGCGCCCCCCTTGACAACTCCGGATTTCAAGCGTTCTTGCGGACGTATGAACCGCTGCCGCCGCCTCGTTCGATGCCTGATCGCGCTGGTCATTCTGGGCGCCGCGAACGTGGCGCCGGGTCCGGAACCGGCGTGGGGTCAGACACCCGCAACCGGGCTTCTGACTTTGCGGACGCTGGAGGCGCGACGGCCGGGCCTGTGGGACGCCCGTAACATCCGACCGGTCGGGATTGACCGATTGCCAACGACCGAACCCGGCGGCCCGATCAAAAGCCGCCTGGCTCTCTGGACTGTCGCCATGGGCGGAGCGGGATACCTGGCCTACGAACAATCACAGGTATCCTGGGGGACTTCCAGCGGACGGTTCCACTTCAAGGACGAACTCCACGACGGCCTGGCGCTGAGCGATGAGACTTCGCATCTGTTCGCCGCCTATGAACTGACCCGTGCCCTGCACACCGGGTACCGCTGGACCGGCCTCTCCCCGGCTGCGGCGCGCCGTCTGGCGGCCCTGCACGCCTTGGTCTGGACCTTTCTGGTCGAATACCCGATCGATGCCTACAACCCCACGCAGGGGTTCGGGGCCTCCGATTTGGTCTTCAATACGGCGGGAGTCCTGGCGGCATATCAGCGTACGCGCAGCGACGGTCCGCACTGGTGGGACATCAAGATCTCGGTGAAGCGGTCATTCTTCGAAGGCGAGAGTCGATTCATCGCCCATTCGAACGAGCAGTATGACGATTATGTCTACTGGCTGACGGCCCGTCCCTCCCGCCGCCGCCAGATCCCCCTCTGGGTGGGGGCGGGGTATTCGACCACGCATCGCCAGTGGCCGGAGATCGACAAGGAGCTGCATCTGGCCATCGGGACCACGCTGCCGGACCTGGCGGCGGTGATCAGCCCGGCGGCCGCCCGCTACCTGCGTCCGTTGGACGTCTTCTTCCTGAACATCGGCAGAAAGATTGTCTGGCGCTGATCCGGCTGCCGGCGGCGGGAAAACGAAAAAGGCGCGGCAACCGCGCCTTTAAATTCCAGCACGACTAATTGAACAAGTGATTCTCATGCGCGCAACAGTCGCGCGCTCTCTACATGTTCAGCCGTGGCGGCGGGGTCGGACGGAACACGAGGTAGCGTCCGTCGAGAATGCGATCCACCACCCGGGCGAACCGCTCCGGCTGGAGCGACTGGAGACCATAGAGGTTCCAGTTCTCCTTCTCCGCGGTGCGTGTGAACGGAATGGTTTTGCGCTTCGGCATCGCTGGCCTCCCGTGGCTTGTGGTCAGATGTCTTGCCATGGCGAAGGGCCAATCCCCGGTACCACCGTCTTCCGGCGATCCACGTGCACGATGACGCACTGTGGGACTTGCTTCGGGTATCTTACATCCCGGATCCGGGCGGGGACACAGCGAGGGCCGCCGGAACCGGTACGTCTGTCTGCTGTTATTACGCGGCCGACAGGCTGTTTGTGAGTTTTTTTGTCAGAACGTCCGCTATTCCAGGCATCCCGCCAGCGGCATCGCTCCGCCGCGCCAGACATGGTCGATGAGACGGACAATATCGGCGACATTGGACACACAGTCCCCGTTCGGATCGGCCGCGTTGAGCGGCGACGGCGGCGGGCCGGCGCGGAAGACATAGTTAACCAGATCGACCACGTCGGTGACATCCAGCACACGGTCGCCGTTCTGGTCGCCCGGCAGGTACGGCGCTGGGTGGATGGTGATGCGGATCTGCTTATGATCGTTGGTGAATCCGGTCGCGGCGGCGCGCATCAGGAATGAGCCGTCGGCGGTATCGGTCGGAATGCCGGTGACACGACCGGTCGCCGGATCCAACGACAGCCCCGCCGGCAGGACACCGTTGACGACCGTCAGGGTGATCGGCACCGCGGGATTGCTGCACGCCGCAATCAGCGAGTCAGAGTACGGCTCGTATTGGACCGCGTCGATCAAACTGTCGGAGACCAGCTGGACACCGTAGGTCTCGGAGTTGTGCGCATCGAGAATCCAGTTGAGCGGATCGAGGTTGGTCACCACCGCCGAATCGGGGCGAATCAGGTGGAAATCCTGATCGCGCAGACTGTTCCAGAGGATTATGGTATCGGCCCCGGCGCCAGTTCCCACCACCACCGGCACCGGCATAATAAAGGTCTGCGGATTGCTGGTCTGGGCCTGCCGCACGCGCACAAACAGGTCGTACTGGCCATCGGTACGTCCGCGGCAGACGGATGAATAGTAGTACTGCGGGTAATAGAAGCCGTAAATCCATTCATCGAAGAACCAATTGAGGTCCTGGCCCGAGACCGCTTCGGCGAGGTCGCGGAACTCTTCGGTGACGACATCCTTGTAGCGGAATTGCGGCGCGTTGTAGTAGGCATGCAGTAAGTCGAAGAAGTCGGCATCGCCGATCACGCCGCGCAGCATGTGGAGGACCCAGGCGCCCTTGTCGTAGACGCGCAGACTGAAGATGTTGCCGACGTTGGTGGTGTCGTCGATGTAGATGCGGCCGCCGCTGAAATACTGCATCGAGCCCATGTAGTTGCGATAGGCGGTCGCGCCACCGTTGTGCTCGGCCCAGAGCGCCTCGGCGTAGGAGGCGAATCCCTCGTTCATCCAGATGTGGTGCCAGTCGCGGCAGGTGACCAAATCGCCCCACCACTGGTGCGCCAGTTCATGGGCGATCAGGTACTCGTTGAAACCGAAGGAGCTGTAGGTGTGCGAGGAGACGGTCTGGTGCTCCATCGCGCCGCCCCAGGGGAAGTGCGCGATGCCGTATTTTTCGGTCAAGAACGGATACTCGCCAAAGTAGCCGGCGAACGCTTCGATCTGGTTGACCGTAATCGGCCAGCGCAGCAGCGCGGTCGACAGCGATTCGGGATAGCAGTAGAAGTTCACCGGCATCGAGTCGACGCCATAATGGTACCAGCGGGTGAAGCGTTCGTAGTTGGTGATCGCCAGGGACACCAGATAGGTGGTGATCGGATACGACTCACGCCAGTGATAGGTCGAGGTGCCGTCGCCGTTGCCCGTCGAATCCACCAAGCTACCGTTGGAAACAGCGTAGAATGCCTCGTTGACCGTCACGATCATATCGACCGAGTCGGCCTTGTCGGAGGGGGTGTCCTTGCACGGCCACCAGGATTGGGCCATGTATGGCTCGGACAATGTCGAGATGATCGGCACGCCGGCGTGGAGGTCGAAGGCGAACCCCTGGAAACCGCCCTCGGTCGGGCGGCCATGGAAGTAGACCGTCAGGTCAAACACGTCGCCGGTGTTGTAGACCGCCGGCAGTGTGGTGTAGATAAAGCCGCCAGTGTGGATCCAGCCGATCGACTGGCCGGCGGTCTTGACCGAATCGACCACCATCGGGTCGAGAAAATTGAGAGTGGGCGCATTGAAACCATCGGTGCGCGCGCGGGCGGTCATGGTGGTGGAGCCGACGATCTGCTCGGTGACTTCGTCGATGGCCAATTCAATGCGGTAATGGACCGCGTCGAAGCCGCTCTGGTCGAGCACGAGGTTGGGGACCATGCTCAGACGCATCTGCTGGAGGGCTGCGGCCTTGGCGGCGGCCTCCTCCAGGTGGATCGCCGAGGACCCCGCCTGCGCGGGGTCGATCGGAAGCGGCGAGTCATCCGCGGAAACAGAGGCGAAAAGTGCAAGTACAACAACCACGGCGGAGGCAATACGGCGCAGCATCGACATCTCCCATCTTGCGGCAGGACCGGGGGCCGGAGGCCCCGCACCACATATCGTAAGATAAGCAGCGGCAGTGAAGTTCCCGGCGGCGATTTTGGCCCGGAGGCAACTGTGGACGGATTTTGACAAGTTCAAAACGACAACGGCCCGCCTCCATGGCGGGCCGTCGGAATGGCTAAAAGATGCTGCCCTCAGGTGCCGGGATCATGCAGCGGCGGCGGGAGAATCGGGCCGCGCTTGAGATTGCGGTCCATGCGCTGGACTTCCACTTCGCCGACCAGCACGCTCGGCGCGATGGCGGACACCGGCACCCACCCCGATTCGGCGCCGCAGACACCGTTGAATACGCCCGGATCATTGCCGGCCGACTGGATGCTCTCCAGCACCGCCAGCGGCGTGCCGATCAGTTCGACGCCGCGCACCAGTTCTTCGCGGCCATCGGCGACATAGACCTTCTTGACCACACGTGGACGGACCCGCAGCGTCTGGACGCCATACGATGACGTGTTAGTCTCGCCGGCGGCAATGTCCTCGAAAATGAGGCCGTAGTCCTTGCCCTCCTTGCGGCACTCGGCCAAAAGCAGCGCGCGCAGGGAATCGTAGGAGACCGGCGCGTCGGTGGAGACAAACAGCGAGCCCATGCGGCTGACCGGTTCGCTCCACATATCGCTGCGGCCGTGCCCGTTGGAGGTCTTGATGTCCTTGATCGGCGTGCGGCACATCAGGAATCCGGTCAGAACGCCGTTTTCGACCAACGAGGTGCGTTGCGCGGCCACCCCCTCATCGTCATACGCATAATGACCATACAATTCAGTCCCGGCGGCGTGGGTCGCCGTCGGGTCGTCGTAGACATCGAGGAAGTCGGGGATGATGCGCTGGTTCATCTTCTGCTTGAAGGTGTGTCCCTCCGATTCGCGCCGGGTGCGGTGGCCTTCGAGACGGTGCCCGAGCGCCTCATGGAAAAAGACGCCAGAGGCGCCGCTTTTGATGATGGCCGGGCCGGTGTAGGGCTCCATCACCGGCGCCTCACGCAACTGCAGGAGCAGACCGGCCAGCGAATCGGCGGCACGGGCTAATGCGACGGAATCGGGCAGTCCATCGGCACGGTGAGTCTTCCAGACAGTCTCCAATGAAATCGGCATGCCGTCATCGGCGCGGGTCTCGGCCGCGATGGAAATGGAGAAGTTATGGAGATTGGTGCGCAGTTTCGTTCCCTCGGACGTCAAAAGGTAGCGCATCTGCGAACTGGCCATGAAGTCGACATCGGAGGAATGAATGAGCGGATGGACGCGGAAGCGGGCGGAGATGGCGCGGACCAACCCCTCCCAGCGTTTGCGGTCAATGGCCAGCGTGTCGATCGGTTCGAGCCGTTCGACCTTCGGCGCCGGCGAGAAGTCATCGGGACGGTCGGGTTTGTCCACCTTTTGCACCCGCCGGCCGCGCTCGCCAATGAAGGTCTCCAGCGCGGTCTTGTAGCGGAAATCGGTCAGTAACCAGAGGTCCTGCCGCAACGCGGCGGTGTCGTTGTCGATCGGCGCGTACCGGCGCGAGTACATGTAGGAATCGGAATCGCGCGGGTCGAAATAGAAGCCGTCGTCGTCGGAGGTGTTGTCGTCGATATAGTCGCCGACGCGCACATCGACGGCCAGGGCGCGGTAGCGATCGCCGCCGGCTGAGGTGAGGGCGCCGTAGCTGGCACGATAATCAACGGAGCGGACATCGGTCAGCCGGTACGAGATGAAATACGGAGGCTCGTAGTCGTCCAGCCGCAGACGGGCCACAGAACGACCCATCTCGCTTTGCAGGGCCTGCAGCAGCGGATCGCCGTCGGCGGCGCGTCCCTGGCCGACCGCGGATTCCATCAGCGTGATCAGACAGACAATGGCAACACAGACGACTTTTCTCACTTACCCCTCCCCGGAATCAGGACTGAATGGACGCGGCGTTCATCAAATGAAAATCCGGCCTGGAAAGCCGGATAACAAGGATTCTCTTACGTGGGATCATCGGCTTCGACGTCGTCCGGTGGCGCGTTTTTTCTCACCGCGCCGGTTCTTGGCCCGGGCGCGGGCCTTGCCCCGCGCCGCGGCGCGCTGCCGGCGGGCGGTATGCTTACGTACCATTTCCATCCGCAAAAGTTTCTCCAAACTGGCCTTGGCCGGATCAAAATCAAGCAAAACCGCCTCGAAGACCTCATCGACGGTCTCCACCGGGATGTAGGTCATCTCCTTGGCGATCCGGCGCGGGACATCCTGGAGGTCCTTCACATTCTGCTTGGGGACGATGATCTTGTGAATTCCCACCCGGTGCGCGGCAGCCACCTTCTCCTTGATCCCCCCCACCGGCAGCACCTTGCCGCGCAGGGAGACCTCGCCGGTCATGGCGTAGTCATTGCGGATCGGCCGTTCGGACATCACCGACGCGATGACCACGGAGACGGTGACGCCGGCGGAGGGGCCATCCTTGGGGATGGCGCCCGAGGGGAAGTGGACATGGATGTCGTAACTGGCGAAGTCGGAGTGGGGAATACCCAGCCAGTCGGCGCGGGAGCGAACATAGGAATGCGCCGCCTGGATCGACTCGCGCATGACGTCGCCCAGCGAGCCAGTCGAGATCACCTGTCCGGAGCCCCGCATCTTGAGCGCCTCGATCAGCATGATGTCGCCGCCGGTCTGGGTCCAGGCGACGCCCATCGCCACGCCGATTTCGGGCTTCATCTCGGCTTTTTCCGGGATGAAAATGGGAGTACCCAAAAGTCGCTCGATGTGCTGAACTCCGACCCGGACGAAGCCGCGCTGCCCGGCGGCGCGCTGGCCGGCCAAGTGTCGGCAGATGACCTCGAGGTACTTGTTCAAATTCGAAAGCCCGGCTTCGAGCGTGTACTCGCGGATGATCTTCTGCACCGCCGCCACGGTCAGCGTAAACTCCTCGGCCGGGAGATTGTGCTGGGCCAATTGACGCGGCCAGAGATAGTTGAAGGTGATCTCGATTTTCTCTTCGAGCAGATAGCCGGGCAGATCGATAAACTCAAGATGCTCGGCCAGCATCTCCGGCACGCTCTCCGGGTCGGTCGCGGTGCAGATGTAGAGGATCTTGGAGAGATCATACGGGAATTCGAGGTAGTAGTCCCAGAATTCGCTATTGATCTCCGGATCGACCGCCTCCAAGAGGACCGCCGAAAGGTCGGGACGGTTGTTTTCGGTGCCGAGACGGTCCACGTCTTCCAGCAGGCAGATGGGGTTGACCACCTCGACGGCGCGCAGTTGGCGGATGATGCGTCCTGGCATCGCGCCGGGAAAGGTGCGGCGATTCCCCTTGAGCACACCCTCCGAGCGCAACAGGCCGAGGTTGAGTGTGATCATCGGACGGCGCAACGCCTTGGCGATGCCTTTGGCCAGTTGCGTCTTGCCGATACCGGAGGCGCCGGTCAGGCAGAGGACATTGGGCGCAGGCCGTCCGGTGCGGTGCATGACCGCCAGGTATTCGCAGAGCCGGTCCTTGGCGCGCTTCTGGCCGTAAAACTGGCCATCGAGAATGTGACGGATTTCGTCGCCGTCGGTGCGCTCATGGGCCAGCGCGGTCCAGGGAATATGGATCAGCCAGTCGATGTAGTTGCGGATTTCCGTGTATTCCGCCGAGGCGGTCGAGATCATGCGCAGGCGCTCGAGTTCGTTGCGGGCGCGACGTGCCACCGAGACCGGCAGTCCGGCCGCGGCGATCTGCTCGGCCAACTGGTCGTGTTCATTGGCGCCCGGCTCCAGCGACTCCAGCTCCTTGCGCAACGCGGTCAGTTCGGAGCGGAGCATCTCGGCTTTTTGCCGGCGCTCGTTGGAGGCGCGGACACGACGCGCCAGATCAGCGCGACGTCCCGCTTCCTCCACCTCGCCCCGCAGCAGATCGGCCAGTAAGTCGAGACGCGCTCCCGGATCGGCCAGTTGCGCCAGGCGCCACTTCTCTTCCTGCGGGAAGTGAACCGCCGCGGCGATCCGGTCGGCGAAATGGTCGGCGCGGTCGCGCGCCAATTCGGCAATCTTCAGAAGTTCCGCCGGGTACTGCTCGGAGCGATTGACCAGGGTGGCGAGAAGACCGGCGCAAAGGTCGATTTTCTCCTGCCACGTCGGCGCGGGGACGGTCAGTTCCTCGACCGGACGCACCATGAGCCGTACGGCCGTCTCTTCGCCGATGATCGCCAGACGCTGCCCGCGATAGAGGCCTTCCAGGTCGACCCGCAATTGTCCCGGTCCGAGTTCGCGCAGAGACAGAAGCCGGCAGACCACGCCGATGTCAGGGAGGTTTTGCGGCGCGCGTCGGGGGTCGGCATCATCGTGGGTCCAGTAGATCCAGAACTGCTCGCCCTCGTGAGCGCGCGAAACGACCTCGTAGGCATACGAAAAGCGCAGAACCGCGGAGACCACGGCCAGCGGGAAGGGCACCTCGGCCTGCAACGGGATGCAGGGCAAGGTAACCGCGCCGGCGCGCTCGCCGGTCTGCTCAGGGGGCCGTTGTTCGTCCACGTACATCTGCCTTTGCCGCCATACAGCGGGCCGGGTTATAGTGTGGAATCCACCCCATATAACCAGATTTCGGCCGGTTTGGCTCCGCTGTCCACCCGGGGACAGGGACTATATTCTGCCGCCGGCAGCCGGAGGCAATCAATTAACGCTGCCTTGAAGAAAAAATGCAGGATAGGCGCGTAACTAGATGCGGGACAACAAATAAAAAGGGCGCGGCTGGCGCGCCCTTTTCTGGTTCTCATGGTCGGAATTGGATTCTACTGCGCCTGGGGAGCCCCGCCCCGCTGTACTGTCGCCGCCTGAAGCCCCTTGGGGCCCTGGACGACTTCAAAGTAGACGCGCTCACCCTCTTTCAGGGTTTTGAATCCGTCGCCATGAATCGCGGAGTAGTGGACAAACACGTCCCGGTTGTCGCCATCCTGGCGGATGAAACCGTACCCCTTGGCGTCGTTGAACCATTTCACGTTTCCTTCCGGCAACTGCGTCACCACCTTTCGCCGTTGAACGTTAATGCCTTGGAACGGTTATCAACGGCCTGTACATCCGTGGCAGCCAGCACCGACGCCACCCACGTTTGACACACGGCAAGAAGCAAAATCACCCGATTTTTTGCCTCCCGGAGCCGACAGCAATAGCACTGCTCCGAGGGACGAGAAGGAGCACGGGTTTTCACACAGCGGTATTGGGGCCTGGAACGATCACCTCCAAAATACATACGCGATTCCCGCTGTTAACAGGAATCTATACAGGAGACAGTGACAGTTCCTGTCAGGTGGAGATGAATTTCAGCCTCGCCGGCCAGTCATTCTGACAATGACAATCGAGAGTTCGTAGAGGAAATAGAGCGGTCCGGCCAGCATAAGCTGGGAAAAAACATCCGGCGAGGGGGTAATTGCCGCGGCGACCACCAGGATACCGACCACGGCGTAGCGTCGTCCGCGTTTGAGCATCCCGCTGTCAATCAAGCCGATACGTCCGAGGAAAAACGAGACGATCGGCAGTTCAAACACCGCCCCGAACCCCAGGCACATCCAGGAGACAAAGCTGATGTAGCGTCCAACGCTGATCAGCGGCTGGATCTTTTCAGTCCCGAATCCCAGCAGGAATTGCATCCCGACCGGCAGCACGAGGAAAAAGCAGAAAGCCGCGCCGCCGATAAAGGCGATGGTCGCCAGAATCACCACCGGGATCACCAGCCGGGCCTCGTTGCGGTATAGTCCCGGGACCACAAACTGCCAGATCTGCCAGAAGACCACCGGCAATGCCGCCAGCAGGCCGGTGATGATCGACAGCTTGATGCGGACGGAGAAGGCCTCGGTCGGCGCGTTGAAGTACACCGCGCCGATGTCCCGTGTCAGGAAGTTGAGGATGTGGTCGGTGAAGAAGTAGGCGACGATGGAAAAAAGCAGGATCGAGGCGGCCGACTTGACCAGCCGCCAGCGCAATTCCTCGAGGTGCTCGAGGAAGGACATTTCGCGGCTATCGGTTTCGGCGGGCATGGACGGGGCGGAGCGGACGGGCTATCCGAGCATGCGCCGGAGTTCCTCGACGAACTCCGTCTTGTCCTGGAATTTGCGGTAGACCGAGGCGAAGCGGACATAGGCCACCTCGTCGGTCGCCTTGAGGATATCCATCACCGTCTCACCAATGAACTTCGAGGCCACCTCTCCCTTGGAGAGGGCGTAGAGCCGTTTTTCGACCTCGTCGACGATCGCCTCGATCTTCTTCTGGTCGATGGGACGCTTATTACAGGCCAGCCGCAGTCCCTCGATCAGCTTGCTGCGGTCGTAGGGTTCCTGACGGCCATCGTTCTTGATGACCATCAGTTCGACCTTCTCGACATACTCGTAGGTCGTGAAGCGTTCGTTGCAGCGCAGGCATTCGCGGCGGCGGCGGACACCTCTCCCCTCCCGCACGGAGCGGGAGTCGACGACGCGGTCTTCTTCAAATCCACAAAAGGGGCAGCGCATAGAGTCTAGACCTGTCCGGTTACGATCACCTTGTCGCCGCGTTCGGCGCCGGTCAACCCGGCGGCCGAGGATTCGGGAGCGGCGATTTCCACCAGTCCGGTTCCGTTGATCACCGCGCCCAGCGGTCCGTGAATGGCGGCGTAGCCGCGCGAGAGTCCGCCGACGGGACGACCCTTGAGCGCGATCAACACATCATGGTCGGCGAAGGTCGCGGCAACCACCGCGACCGGAATGTTGCTGATCAGGTTGCCGAAGCGGTCCACCAGCAACACTTCGCCTTCGATCCGTCCGCGTCCGACCTCCGGCTCCGGCCAGGCCAGATCGACCACCGCGGGAACTTCCTCGCCGATCGCATCGGGCTGGACACCGCAGGCCAAATGCGCCGCGACCGGCGCGAACAGATCGCGCCCATCGAATGTAAGGCCCGGCGGGCCGAGACGGTAGGCGGTATTCTCGATGGCAAAATAGCGACGGGGCGTCATCGCCTGTGCCGCCCAGACCAGCATTCCGTTGTCCGGTCCGAGCAGAAAGCCCCGTTCGGTCTCGATTAAGATTGCGCGCCGGCGGGTGCCGACCCCGGGATCGACCACGCCGATGTGAATGCTCCCCTCGGGAAAGAAGGGCGCGGCCTGATAGAGGGCCCAGGCGCCGTGGACGATGTCATGGGGCGGGATGTCGTGGGCGATGCTGACCACTGCGGCGTCGGCGCAGATGGACTTGATCACGCCGAGCATGGCGCCGACGGTCCCATCGGCATAGCCGAAATCGGTTGTCAGGGTGATGAGCGGGCGCGTCACAGGAGCAATCTGCCATGCGCCGGGATGCCACGCCACGCGAATTTTCGCCGCGGACGCAGGCAGCGATCGTCATTCAAACCTGGTCGCGGCGCTCTGTGCCGCGACCGGCTTGGAATCTTTGTTCTTAAGAGGACGGACATTCTTGTCTGTCCATCGCCTCGTGAGGTGGGTCCGCACTTGGGACCCCCCGAACGAGGCGATACACGCGGCAGGGCGACCCTCCCGCCAGATGCCATCCCCGATCGAGGGGCAAAGAGCGCCCCTCAATCGGGGATGGCAGGTCAGACAGGAATGTCTGACCTCCTGACTTGTTACTTGCGATGGTTCTACTGTGTGGACTCGTCGAGCCAGCGCAGATAATCGGCCGAACCGTCGGTGATCGGCAGGACGATTACCTCCGGGCACTCGTAGGATGAGAATCCCTTGATCGTTCCCTCGACCCGGTCGGTCAGATCAAAGCGGGTCTTGATCACCAGCAGGCATTCGGTGTCCTTGTGCACTTTCCCCTGCCAGCGGTAGATGGACGTGACTTTCTCGACGATGTTGACACAGGCGGCGGCGCCATCGCCGACCAAACGCTCGGCGATGCGTTCCGCCTCGCTTTTCGAGGCGCAGGTCGAGAGCACGACGGCGTATTCGTGACGCAGCGGATGCATGGCTGTCAGCGGACCGCCGGCTGGCGCAGACGCGCCGCGTAGAGCGGGAAACGGGCGCAGAGGGCCATGACCTCGTCGGCGACCTTCTGCTCGATCGAGGAATTGCCCAAATCGGCGATCACCTGGTGGATCATGTCGGCAATCTGGATCATCTCGGCTTCCTTCATCCCGCGGGTAGTGACCGCCGGCGTGCCGATGCGGATGCCGGAGGTAACCAGCGGCTTGGCCGGGTCGAACGGGACCGAGTTCTTGTTCACGGTGATGCGGGCGCGGTCGAGCGCCTCTTCGACCGCCTTGCCGGTGATGCCCTTCTCGATGAACGAGACCAGCATCAGGTGGGTGTCGGTGCCGCCAGAGACGATGTGGTAGCCGTGCGACTTGAGCCGTTCGGCCATGGACCTGGCGTTGGCGACGATTTGCTTCTGGTAGGTCTTGAACTCCGGCTGCAGAGCTTCCTTGAAGACCACCGCCTTGGCCGCAATCACATGCATGAGCGGCCCGCCCTGGATGCCCGGCATCACGGTGCGGTCGAGATCCTTGGCGTACTTCTCCTTGCACATGATCATCCCGCCGCGCGGGCCGCGCAGGGTTTTGTGGGTGGTGGTGGTGACGAAATCGGCATACGGGACCGGCGAGGGATGCAGACCGGCGACGATCAGTCCGGCAATGTGGGCGATGTCGACCATGAGATAGGCCCCGCAGGCATCGGCGGCTTCGCGGAATTTGGCGAAGTCGAGAATGCGCGGATAAGCCGAGGCGCCGGCGACGATCATCTTTGGCTTGACCTCCTTCGCCTTGGCGATCATCGCATCGTAATCGATGGTCTCGGTCTCGCGCGTGACGCCGTAGTCGTAGACTTTGAAAAGAAACCCGGAGAAGTTGAGCGGATGGCCATGGGTCAAGTGACCGCCATGGGAGAGATTCAGCCCCATGATCTTGTCACCCGGCTTGAGCACGGTGAAATAGACGCCCATGTTGGCCTGCGATCCGGAGTGCGGCTGGACGTTGGCGTGCTCGCAGCCGAAGAGCGCCTTGGCCCGCTCACGGGCCAGATTCTCGGCCACGTCCACATATTCGCAGCCGCCATAGTACCGCTTACCGGGGTATCCCTCGGCGTACTTGTTGGTCATCACCCCGCCCATCGCCTCGAGCACCGCTTCGGAGACGAAGTTCTCCGAGGCGATCAGTTCAAGTTTTTCGGCCTGACGGTGCGTTTCGCCGAGGATGGCGTTGAACAGTTCGGGGTCGGTCTGGGCAAGGGCGGACATGGCAGCATCTCCTGGTCGGGGTGTGTCCGCAAGGGACACACCGGAGGTGAGATAGCAAAGATTGCGGGACTTAACAAGTGGGTCTGGAAGGATTGTGACGGGGCCGGGCGGTGGATTCTGGGATCTGCGATCGGCTCTAATGCGCCAGAGGCGGCTCGAGAGCCGCCTCTACGGGTTTCTCTGATGGAATCGGATCAGCGGGCGCCGACCGGCTGCGGGCGTTTGATAGTGACCGGGGTCAGCCAGCCATAGTTGTCGGGCGCCTCGCCGCCGATGATGGCAAAATAGCGCTCCTGGAGACGCTTGGTGATCGGGCCGCGACGGCCGTTGCCGATTGGAATGCGGTCCACCGAGGCGATCGGGGTAATCTCGGCTGCCGATCCGGACAGAAAGACCTCGTCGGCGGTGTAGAGCGCCTCGCGCGGGAGCCGCTCCTCGAGCACCTTGATTCCCATCTCTTCGGCCAGCCGCATCACCGTGTCGCGGGTGATCCCGGAGAGCACCGAGGAGGCAACCGGCGGCGTGGAGAGGACGCCGTTGTGGACGAGGAAGACGTTTTCGCCCGACCCTTCGGATATGTATCCGGCGGTGTCGAGAGCGATGCCTTCGGCATAGCCGTTGGCGATGGCCTCCATCTTGATCAACTGCGAATTCATGTAGTTGGCGGCGGTCTTGGCCAGGGCGGGGAATGTGTTCGGGGCCATCCGGTTCCACGACGAGACGCAGACATCGACGCCGTTTTCCAGCGCCTCCGGCCCCAGGTACTTGCCCCAGTTCCAGACCGCGATGGCGACATCGACCGGGCAGCCGGCGGGATTGACACCCATCGAGCCGTAGCCGCGGTAGATCACCGGGCGGATGTAGCATTCTTCGAGGTTGTTCAGCGAGATCAACTCGATGGTGGCGGCGTTGATCTCGTCGGGGGTGTACGGCACCTCCATCCGGTAGATCTTGGCGGAGTTGAACAGGCGCTTGGTGTGGTCCTGCAACCGGAAGATGGCGGAGCCGCGGGCGTTCTTGTAACAGCGCAGCCCCTCGAACACGGATGAACCGTAGTGGACAACGTGCGAGAGGATATGGATGCGGGCATCGTCCCAGTCGACGAACTCGCCGTTCATCCAGATCTTGTCGACCTTCTCCAACGCCATACGACCTCCCCGGGGGGTGGGAGTGTGAGTGCCGTTTCGTCCACGTCCGCAAACCAGCGACGACAACCTATCATAACATCCCGCGCGGCGATTTCAAGCGGTTTCCGCCCCGAAATTGTCAGGGTCGCCGGCGATCGCGACGGGTCTGACACGACCCATGTGTTCTACGCCCCGCGGCAGGGAAACGTTGCAGGCCTATGGCCGCCGGCGCGTGAAACATGCATCGGGACTTAAACCACGTTGTCAAACTCACGCAGGATATAACGGGAAATGACAATGCGTTGGATTTCCGAAGTGCCTTCGCCGATCTCGCAGAGTTTCACGTCGCGGAAGTGACGTTCGACCCGGTTGGCGGTAATGTAGCCATGGCCGCCGAGGACCTGGATCGCCTGGTAGGCGCATTGATGGCCGATTTCGGAGGCAAACAACTTGGCCATCGCCGACTGCTTGGCGAAGGGCTTGCCCTGATCCTTCAGCCAGGCGGCATGGTAGACCAGATGGCGCGCGGCTTCGATCTGTGTGCCCATGTCGGCCAGTTTGAACTGGATGGCCTGATGCTCGGCGATCGGTTTGCCGAACTGGATGCGCGTCTTGGCATAGCGCGCGGCGATTTCATATGCCCCTTGCGCCAGACCGAGGGCCATGGCGCCGATCGAGATGCGACCGCCATCGAGGGTCTTCATGAACTGCTTGAACCCCTCCCCTTCCGGGCCGAGCATCTGATCGTTCGAGACGCGCACATTATCGAAGTGAAGCGTCGCGGTGTCGGAGCCGCGCAGCCCCATCTTGTTTTCCTTCTTCCCCACCGAGAAGCCGGGCGTGCTCTTGTGCAGGAGGAAGGACGAAATCCCCTTGGCGCCGATGCCGGGCCGGGTGACGGCGGTGCAGATCACCCATTCGGCGAAATGCGGGTTGGTGATGAAGCACTTGCCGCCATTGATGACCCAATCGTTGCCGTCGCGCACCGCGGTGGTCTTGGTGCCGGAGGCATCGGAACCGGCGCCCGGTTCGGTGAGGCCGAAGACGATCATGTCGCCCTTGTCGGCCACGCCGGTGAGAACCCGGCGACGCTGCTCGGCATTGCCGAAGACATCGATGGGATAAACACCCAGCGAATTGGCGGCGGCGACGGTGATTCCGGTCGAGCCGCAGACCCGAGAGAGCTCCTCGACGGCGACCGCGTACGAGAGCGTGTCGGAACCCGGCCCTCCGAACTCGCGCGGGCAGAGCAGACTGAGGAGCTTGCGGTTCTTCAGTTCCTGCAGGAGAGCCGGCTCAAACTCGGCGGCCTGATCCATCCGGTCGCCGGCGGGCGCCACAACCGTTTCGGCAAACTCGCGGACCTGGCATCGGAACTCTTCGACTTTGGGATCCCACCACATGTCTACTTTTGCTCCGCAAGGATGGCCCTTGAAATGACGATGCGCTGCGCTTCGGAGGTGCCTTCGTAGATTTCGGTGATGCGGGCATCGCGGAAGTAACGCTCGACCGCGTACTCCTTCATGTACCCGTAGCCGCCGTGAATCTGCACGGCCTGATCGGCGACCCAGTTGGCGGTCTCCGAGGCGAAGAGCTTGGCCTCGGAGGCCTCACGGGTGACTTTCTCGCCGGCGCCCATACGGCGGACGGCATGGTCGACCATCAGCCGGGTCGCGTCCAGCCTCATCCGCATGTCAGCCAGTTTGAAGGCGATGGCCTGGAACTCGCAGATCGGCTTGCCGAACTGCTCGCGGACTTTGGAGTACTTTAGCGCCTCCTCATAGGCGGCCTCGCCGATGGCCAGCGCCTGGATCGCGACCCCGATGCGGCCATGATCCAGTTGCGACAGCGCGACTTTGAACCCCTGCCCTTCTTCGCCCAGACGGTTGGCTTTGGGAACGCGCACATCGACGAAGGAGACCGAGCGGGTGTCGGAGCACTTGATACCCATCTTGCGCTCGGGTTTGCCCACGGCAACTCCGGCAGTGTGACGGTCGACCAACACGGCGCTGATGCCGCGGGTGCCGGCGTTGACGTCGGTGCGGCAGAAGACCAGGTAGAAACTGGCGTAGTCGGCGTTGGTGACAAACATCTTCTCGCCGTTGAGGACATACGAATCGCCGTCGGACTTCGCCGAGAGCCGCAGGGCGCCCGCATCGGTGCCCGAATGCGGCTCGGAGAGACAATAGGCGCCCAGTTTGCCGGCGCACATGGCCGGCAGCCACTGGCGGCGCTGCTCCTCGCTGCCGAAGTGCCGGATCGCCCCGCCGACCAGCGAGTTGTGCACCGACATGATGATCCCCAGGCCGGCCGAGGCGCGATTGAACTCCTCGTGCATGACGGCATAGGAGACCGCATCCAGCCCCATGCCCCCGTATTCCTCCGGGCAGAGCAGACTGAAGTAGCCAAGCTCGACCATCTCCTTGAAGATCTCATCGGGGACACGTTCGGCGTGGTCCCAGGCCTCAACATTGGGTCGGACGCGTTTGTCGCAAAACTCGCGCGCGGCATCGCGCAGCATCTTCTGTTCGTCGGTCAGTGTGTGGTCAAACACGGTGTCTCTTCCTCAGTGGACGCGGCGACTGGTTAGTCCACGCTCCCGTTAGGCTTTGGCGTAGTCGTAAAATCCCCGGCCGCTCTTGCGTCCGAGATGCCCGGCCTGCACCATCTTTTTCAGCAACGGGCAGGGTCGGTAGCGGGGATCGCCCAATCCGGTATGGAGCACATTCATGATATCGAGACAGACATCCAGCCCGATGAAGTCGGCCAGCGTCAGCGGGCCCATCGGGTGATTCATGCCCAGCTTCATCACTTCATCGATCGCCGGCGCTTCGGCAACGCCCTCCATCAGGCAGAAAATCGCTTCGTTGATGAGCGGCATCAGCACGCGGTTGGAGACAAAGCCGGGGTAGTCGTTGACGCTGACGCCGGTCTTGCCCAGCCGCGCGCAGAGGTCGACGATGACCGCCATCGTTTCGTCGGAGGTGCGATGCCCGCGGATGATCTCCACCAGTTTCATCACCGGGACCGGATTCATGAAATGCATCCCGACAAACCGGTCGGGACGTCCGGTGGCGGCCGCCAGCAGCGTGATCGGCAATGACGAAGTGTTGGTGGCGATGATCGCTTTCTCCCCCAAGGCGCGATCGACCTTCCCCAACAGGTCGCGTTTGACCTCGAGATTCTCGAAGATTGCCTCGATGGCCAGTTCGCAGCCGGCGACGTCGGCGGTGATGTTGCTGGTTTTGAGCCGGGCAAGGGCGGCGGCCTTGTCGGCGTCGGTGAGGACGCCCTTTTTCACCTGACGATCGAGGTTGGCGGTGATGGTGGCCAGCGCGCGGGAGAGGATCTCGGGAGTCGTGTCGATCAGCGTGACGGCAAAACCGCTCTGCGCGAAGACGTGAGCAATTCCATTGCCCATGGTGCCGGCTCCGAGGACGGCGACATTCCTGATGTGTGCGGAAGCGCTCATGATGTTCCTCAGTTCTCGATTTCGATGGCCAGGGCGACCGCGTTACCGCCGCCGAGGCAGAGAGTGGCCAAGCCCCGGGACTTGTTGCGGTCCTTGAGCGCGTAGATGAGCGTGGTGAGGATGCGCGCCCCGGAGGCGCCGATCGGATGCCCGAGGGCAATCGCACCGCCGTGAACATTGACCCGGTCCCAGTCCCAGCCCAATTCACGGCCATCGGCGATGCACTGCGCCGCGAAGGCCTCGTTGGCTTCGATTAGGTCCCAGTGGTTGATCTCGACGTTCAGTTTCTGCATCAGCTTGCGCACCGCATAGATGGGCGAGTAAAAGAGCAATTCGGGGTCGGTGCCGGCGACGGCGTAGTCGATGACGCGGGCCAGCGGCTTGATGTTGTGCGTCTGCGCATAGGCGCGCGAGGCGACGATGAGCGCGCTGGCGCCATCGTTGAGGCCGGGCGCATTGCCCGCGGTGACAGTGCCGTCCTTCTGGAATGCCGGCTTGAGATTGGCGAGCGTGTCGACGGTAGTGCCGGGACGGGGGCACTCGTCCTTTTCAAACTTGATGGGATCGCCCTTGCGCTGCGGGACTTCGACCGGCACGATTTCAGCGGCGAACTTGCCGGATGCGATGGCGGCCAGCGCCTTGGCGTGCGAGCCGGCGGCGTACTCGTCCTGGTCGCGGCGGGTGATGTTCGACTTCTTCGCCGTCAGTTCGGCGGCGTTGCCCATGTGAAAGTTGTTGAACGAGTCCCAGAGGCCATCGAGGACCATGGAGTCCTTCATGATCTGATCGCCGAACTTCAGCCCCTTCTTGGCGCCGTGCAGAACGAACGGCGTGTTGGACATCGACTCCATGCCGCCGGCGACGATCAATTTCTGATCGCCGGCGCGGATCGACTGGGCGGCGAGCATGACGGCCTTGAGACCGGAACCGCAAACCTTGTTGATGGTCATGCAGCCGACCGCCGACGGCACGCCGCCGTGGATGGCCGCCTGGCGCGCCGGGGCCTGACCGACGCCCGCCTGCACCACCTGGCCCATGATCACTTCATCGATATCATCGTCGCCGATGCCGGCGCGACGGACCGCCTCGCGGATGGCGACCGCGCCCAATTGCGTCGCGCTGAAGTTCGACAGCCCGCCCTGGTAGGCGCCGATCGCCGTGCGGCAGGCGGAGAGGATGACGGCTTCATTCTGGGGGTTCGGCATTGTGCACCTCGTTTGCTTGCCATGTAGAGGCGGGGTTGTCACCCGCCTTTGCGCCTTGCGGGACGGGTCTTTGGCCCGCCGTCACGTGAGGGTTCTCAACTCGTTGGCCACCGCGAAGTCACAACCGGTCATCTGCGCGAGCTGTTCCAGCGTGACGTCGGCGGTCTTTTCCTTCAACAGAAGCCCGTTCTGCGCGTCCACATCGAAGACGGCATACTCGGTGATGATCATGTCGACACACCGCCGTCCGGTCAGCGGCAGATTGCACTCTTTGAGAATCTTGTGCGAGCCGTCCTTGGCGGTATGGGTCATCGTGACGATGACATGCCGGGCACCGGCCACCAGGTCCATCGCGCCGCCCATCCCTTTGATCAGTTTGCCGGGAATCATCCAGTTGGCCAGATCGCCGTACTGCGAGACTTGCATCGCACCGAGGATGGTGATGTCGACATGGCCGCCGCGGATCATGGCGAATGAATCGGCCGAAGAGAAGTAGGATGAACCCGGAATCTCCGTGATGGTTTGCTTGCCGGCGTTGATCAAGTCCGGATCTTCTTCGCCGGGATACGGGAACGGACCAATGCCGAGCAGGCCATTCTCTGATTGCAGAACAATGTTCACGCCCGGCGGGATGTGGTTGGCCACGAGGGTCGGCATCCCGATGCCGAGATTGACGTAGTAGCCGTCGCGCAGTTCCTGCGCGGCGCGGCGGATGATGCGATCCTGCGGATTGGTCGGCATGGCGGCTCAGGGACGGGGACGCGTCGTGCGCTGTTCGATGCGCTTTTCGTAGCGCGCACCCTGGAAAAGATGGTGAACGTAGATGCCGGGTGTGTGCACGTGGTCCGGATCGATCGCGCCGACCGGCACCATTTCCTCGACCTCCGCCAGCGTGATGCGTCCGGCGGTGGCCATCATCGGGTTGAAATTGCGCGCGGTCTTGCGGTAGACCAGATTGCCGAGCGGATCGCCGCGCCAGGCCTTGACCAGCGACAGGTCGGCGGTCAGGCCGCGCTCAAGAACATACTCACGCCCGTCGATGACCCTCGTCTCCTTCCCTTCGGCCACCAACGTGCCGACACCGGTGGGAGTGTAAAACCCCGGAATCCCGGCGCCGCCGGCGCGGATGCGTTCGGCGAAGGTGCCCTGCGGGACGAATTCGATCTCCAATTCGCCCTTCAAGTATTGCTGCTCGAAAATCGCGTTCTCGCCGACATAGGTGGAGATCATCTTGCGGATCTGTCGTGTTTGCAAAAGCAAACCCAGACCGAAATCGTCGACGCCGGCGTTGTTGCTGATGACGGTGAGGTTCTTGATGCCGGAATCGCGCAAGGCGGCGATCAGGTTTTCCGGAATGCCGCAAAGGCCGAATCCGCCGGCCATGATGGTCATTCCGTCGCGTAGATCAACTTTCGACAGCGCCTCGCGGGCATCGGCAACGACTTTGCTCATCGTCTCATCCCTCAGAGCCGAGGAAGATACAGGAGCACAACGGGCGAAATCAACCCATCAGAGGACAGTTTGACACAAAGTGAAAACCCGACGGCCGAGTTTGACCGTCGTGCCTGCGGGGGAGGGGCGGGTCACCTATTTCTTCAGCGGCTCGGACAATTCAATCAGCGTGCCGAGCGCCGAGGACGGGTGCACAAACGCGATCTTGTCGTGCTCGGCCCCGCGACGGGGGGCGGCGTCGATCAGTTTCACGCCATGATCGGACAGGAAGGCCATTTGCTTTTCGATGTTGTCGGTCTCGAAGCAGATGTGGTGGATGCCGGGGCCATGCTTGGCAAGGAACCGTCCGACCGGCGAATCCTCCTGGGTGGGCGCGATCAACTCGATCTTGGTACCGGCGGAGAAGTTGACGAAGGCCACCTCCACTTTCTGGTCGTCGACACGGTGACGGTCGGTGATCTCGCCGCCCATGACATCGTGGTAGAAGGCGCAGGCGCGATCGAGGTTGGTGACGGCAATCGAGATATGGGCGATCTTCTTAAGCATCCTGGTCTCCTTCCAGAAATGACGGACGGTCGGGTTTGACAGACGGGGTCGGCGGTCAACCGCCCTGGGCGCGTTGGTATTCTCCCCAGACTGCGCGGAGAGTGTCGGCGATCTCGCCGAGAGTGGCCTGTGCCTCGACGCAGGCGACGATCTGCGGCATGAGATGGCCGTCGCCGCGCGCCAGTGTCTCCAGTTGCGCCAGCGCGCCGGCAACCTGCGCCGCATCGCGGCCCGCGCGGGCGGCGGCCAGACGCGAGCATTGCTCGCGCTCCAGCGCCGGATCCAGATGGGCGATGGCAACCGTCGCGGTCGCGTCTTTGACGAAGCGATTGACCCCGACGACGGTCATCTCCCCTTTTTCGATGCGTCGCTGGTAGTCGACGGCGGAGCGTTCGATTTCGCGGGCGAAGTATCCCTTTTCGACGGCGGCAACCGCGCCGCCGAGTTTATCGACCGCGTCGAGCAGGGCGGTCACCCGCGTTTCGAGTTCGTTGGTCAGCGATTCGATGAAGAACGAGCCGGCGAGCGGATCGGCGGTCTCGACGGCGCCGGATTCATAGGCGATGATTTGCTGGGTGCGCAACGCCAGCTCGGCCGATTCGGCGGTCGGCAGCGCCAGCGCTTCGTCGTAGGCGTTGGTGTGCAGCGACTGGGTGCCGCCGAGGACGGCCGCCAGCGCCTGCAGCGTGACGCGCGGAACATTGACCAGCGGCTGCTGGGCGGTGAGCGTGGAGCCGGCGGTCTGCGTGTGGAAGCGGAAGCGCATCGACTCGGCCTTCTGCGCGCCGTAGCGTTCCTTCATGATCCGAGCCCAGAGGCGGCGGGCGCAGCGGAACTTGGCAATCTCCTCGAACAGATTGTTGTGCACGTTCAGGAAGAACGAGAGCCGCGGGGCGAAATCGTCGACGTGCAGCCCGGCGGCGCGCGCATTGTCGACGTAGGCGATGCCATTGGCCAACGTGAAGGCGATCTCTTGCGCGGCGGTCGAGCCGGCCTCGCGGATATGGTAGCCGGAAATCGAAATCGGATTCCAGCGCGGCAGGGTCGCATGGCAGTAACGGATCGTGTCGGCAATCAGCCGCATCGACGGCTTCGGCGGATAGATGTAGGTGCCGCGGGCGATGTATTCTTTCAGAATGTCGTTCTGGATGGTGCCGGAGAGCCCATCGAGGGGCACTCCCCGCCGTTTGGCGACCGCGACCACCAGGGCCAGCAGGATAGCGGCGGTCGCGTTGATGGTCATCGAGATCGACACCTGTTCGAGCGGAATCTGGTCGAGGAGGACCTCCATGTCCCAGAGTCCGTCGATGGCGACGCCGGTGCGGCCGACTTCGCCGCGCGCCAGGCGGTGGTCGGAATCGTAGCCCATCTGGGTGGGCAGATCAAAGGCCACTGACAGCCCGGTCTGCCCCTGCGCAAGCAGGTGGCGATAGCGGGCGTTGGATTCGCGCGCGGTGCCAAATCCGGCGTACTGGCGCATGGTCCACAGGCGCCGGGTGTACATTCCCTCGTAGACGCCGCGCGTGAAGGGGTAATGGCCGGGGGCGCCGAGGTCGCGCGATGGATCGAAACCGTCGGGCCAGCGATCATACAGCGGCGCTATCGGAATTCCTGAAGAAGTGACCGGCGGGGCTTTTGGCTTATCGTCCATGGATGGCGCTCAACCCTGATAGGCCTTCCAGGCCTGGTAATAGGTGCTGACAGCATCGAGGAAACCGCCGTGGCGCGGATGCCAGCCGAGCACACGCACGGCCTTGCGCGAGTCGATGTGCTGGTCCAGCGCGAGACAGTCGGCAAACAGGCCGAACTTGGCGCGCGCCTCCTCCATCGGCATGGTCGGAACCGGCCCCTGATAACCAGCGGCGCGCGCCGCGGCGGTCGCCAGTTCCAGCACGGTGTGGCGCGAGCGGTCGGTCAGGTTGAAGATCTCCGACGAACGCCCGCTTTCCACGGCCTTTACATAACCGAAAGCGACATCGTCGACATGGATCATCGCCCAGTGGTTGCGTCCGTCGCCGACGACCAGCGGCGGTTTGCCCTCTGAGGGTCCTTTGAACCAGAATCCGGTCATTCCCCCCTGGCGCCCATAGACACACCCCGGACGGATGACGATGCCGCGCATCTTACCAGCCTTGAGCACCATGTCCTCATGGGCCGGGCGCCACGGTTTGAGTTTGACCGGATTGAGCGGCGCGGTCTCATCGATCAGCGCGTTGCCGGTGTCGCCGTAGACCCAGACACCGCTGGTGTAGACCAGGGTCTTGGGTTGCGGCCCCTTACCGGCGATCTGGAGGAATGCCTCGAGGCACTGGCGATCGAGGCGCTCATTGTCGGTCTTGTCTTCGGCGGCGTGCACGATGACCGAACAGCGGGTGACGGCGTCGAGGAAGCCGGGGATGTTGTCGAGGGCGCCGACGACAGGGTGAATCTCATGCCGGGTCAGCTTGACGCCCTTCTCCGCTGAACGCACCAACCCCCAGACCTCATGGCCGGCGCGCCGCAGCGCGAGCGCGACGTTTATGCCGATGTATCCGGTGGCGCCGGTGACAAAGATGCGCATACAAATCCGTCTTGTTCTACTCGATGACGGCCAGTTCGCGCCCGCCTTCGACCGCCTGGCCGGCGTTGACCGAGAGGGATGATACGCGTCCGGCGCGCGGCGCTTTGACGTCGTTTTCCATCTTCATGGCCTCGAGCACCAAGAGCCGGTCGCCCTTCTGCACCTGCGCGCCCGCTTCGATGAGAACTTTCACGACCAATCCGGGCATCGGCGCCTTCACCACGGTGCGTCCGGCGGGACGATCGGACAGACCAGCGCGCCGCTGCAGATCGGCCAGCCGTTCATCAAGCACGGTGCAGTGATAGCGATTGCCGACGTAAGTCAGCGCCAGACGCCCCTCTTCCTCTTCCACGCGCAGATCATAGGATCGACCGTTGACGATCAGGTGCAGGTTGTGTCCGGTGCCGCCGATCCAGGCGTGAGAATACTCGGCCGGGCGGCCATTGAGGATCACCCGATGGTCTTCGGGAGGAAACTCGATCTTGATACGGTCGTCTCCGATTTCAGCAATATAGCCCTTCATACACTCCTCACAGTCGATCGCTAGTGCGCCATGGGCCAGCGCAGGGTTGATTCAACCCGTCCCTGCCGCAGCCAGTTGGATGCCTCCACCCCACCGCCGTCGCGGTGGAGCGGGGCGTGCCGCTCCGCCTTCTTGCGCGAATAGAGCGCGGCGGCCAGCGCGATGGCGTTGGCGACTCCATCGGAATGGGTCTGCACCGGCTTGAATTCGTCAAGGTATCGGGAGATGAAGTCGGTGGTCGTGTTACCCTTGCGGAATTCGGGGTGTTCCAGGATGCGGCGGTGGAACTCGATGGTCGAAACCACGCCGACAATCTGATACTCCTCCAGCGCCGCCGAGGCGCGCGCCATGGTCTCCTCGCGGTCGCGCCCCCAGACCACCAGTTTCGAGATCATCGGGTCATAGTAGATGGGAACTGTATAGCCCCAATAGACGCCGGAGTCGACCCGCACACCCGGCCCCTGCGGTTGACGGTAGACCGCCAGCCGTCCCGGCGTCGGCAGGAAGTTGTTTTCCGGATCTTCGGCGTAAATGCGAAACTCCATGGCGTGCCCGAACGGCCGCTCCGGTATCGCGGGCGGAGTCCATTTCACCCCCGAGGCGATGCGGAACTGCTCGATCACCAGATCGACGCCGGTGACGGCTTCGGTGACCGGGTGTTCGACCTGCAGACGGGTGTTCATCTCGAGGAAATAGAAATTGCGGTCGTTGTCGACGAGGAACTCGACGGTGCCGGCGCTGACATAGCCGCAGGCCTCGGCGGCGGCCACCGCCGCGCGCGACATACGGGCGCGCAGATCATCGGTCATCAGCGGCGACGGCGATTCCTCGATCACCTTCTGATGCCGTCGTTGGATCGAACATTCGCGCTCAAACAGCGAGATGGCGCGTCCATACGGCCCGCCGAGCACCTGGATTTCGACGTGGTGGGGGCGCTGGACGTATTTCTCCCAGAACATGCGTCCATCGCCGAAGGCGCGCCGGGCTTCCCGGCTGGCGCCCTCGAAGGCGTCGTTCCAGTCCTCGGGACGCTCGACCATGCGCATGCCCTTGCCGCCGCCGCCGGCCACGGCCTTCAGCAGGATCGGGAAGCCGGCCTGCTGCGCGACGCGCAACGCCTGCGCCGGATCCTCGATCGGCGCATCGGAACCGGGAACAACCGGCACGCCCGAGTGCCGCATCAGGCGCCGGGCGGCGATCTTGTCGCCCATTAATGCGATCGCCGAGGGCGGCGGGCCGATCCAGATCAGCCCCTCATCGACCACCCGCTGGGCGAAGGCCGCATTCTCCGACAGGAACCCATAGCCGGGGTGGATCGCATCGGCGCCGGACTTCTTGGCGGTGGCGATGATCTTGTCGACGTTCAGGTAGCTTTCGCTGGGCGGCGGCGCGCCCAGATGGTAGGCGTGATCGGCCATGCGCACGTGGAGGGCGGCACGGTCGGCATTGGAATAGACCGCCACCGACTCGATGCCATAGCGGCGGCAGGCGCGGATGACGCGGACGGCGATCTCTCCACGGTTGGCAATCAGCACACGGCGCATGATGTCTCCCCAGTTGGATCAACTGCTTTCAGCAGCCGGTCAGCGGCGCACGGGCGCCTCGGGCCGCGGGACGTTACCGGCGATCCGCCCGCGCGACGCCGTCATCACAGCGGAATGTTGCCGTGCTTCTTCGGCGGATTCTGGTCGCGCTTGGTTTCGATGATATCCAGGGCGCGAATCAGGCGTGACCGGGTCTCCCGCGGCTCGATGACGTCATCGATGTAGCCATACTGGGCCGCGACATACGGGTTGGCGAACTTGGCGCGGTACTCTTCGGCCAGGCGCTCGGTCTCGGCCGCGGGGTCTTTGGCCGCGGCGATTTCCTTGCGAAAGATGATCTCGGCGGCGCCCTTGGGGCCCATGACCGCGATTTCGGCCGTCGGCCAGGCGACGTTGTAATCGCCGCGCACATGCTTCGAGTTCATGACATCGTAGGCGCCGCCATAGGCCTTGCGGGTGATCACGGTGACCTTGGGCACCGTCGCCTCGCAGAAGGCAAACAGCAGCTTGGCGCCGTGCTTGATAATCCCGCCGTGCTCCTGGGAGACGCCCGGCAGGAACCCAGGGACGTCTTCGAAGACGACCAGCGGGATGTTGAAGGCGTCGCAGGTGCGCACAAAGCGCGCGCCCTTGATCGACGAGGCGATGTCGAGCACACCGGCGAGGACGGCGGGCTGATTCGCAACGATGCCGACGGCGCGTCCGGCCAGGCGGGCATAGCCCACCACGATGTTGCCCGCGTAATCTGGCTGGATCTCGAGGAACTCGCCGTCATCGACCACGCGGGTGATGACTTCCTTGATGTCGTAGGGCTTGTTGGGATCCAGCGGCACGACGTTGTCGAGTTCGGCGTCGGCGCGGTCGGGCGGATCATCGGACTTGCGGCGTGGCGGCGTGTCGAGGTTGTTCTGCGGCAGGAAACTGAACAACTTGCGCGTCAGGAGCAGGACCTCGGCGTCGTTGTCGGCGACCATGTGGGCGATGCCGCTTTTTTCGGCGCACACCTGCGCGCCGCCGAGTCCCTCGAAATCGATTTCCTCATGGGTGACGGTTTTCACGACATTCGGCCCGGTCACAAACATGTAGGAGGTGCCGCGCACCATCAGAATGAAGTCGGTGATTGCCGGCGAGTAGACCGCGCCGCCGGCGCAAGGGCCCATGATGAGTGAGATCTGCGGGATGACCCCCGAACAAAGAGTGTTGCGCAGAAAGATGTCGGCGTAACCGCCGAGCGAGACCACGCCTTCCTGAATGCGTGCGCCGCCGGAATCATTGAGGCCGATGACCGGCACGCCGGTCTTCAGCGCCATGTCCATGATCTTGCAGATTTTCCGCGCGTGACCTTCGGCCAGGGTGCCGCCGAAGACGGTGAAATCCTGACTGAAGACATAGACGGGCCGTCCCTCGATCCGTCCCGAGCCGGTCACGACCCCATCGCCCAAGGGGCGCTGGTCGGCCAGGCCGAAATCGGTGGAGCGGTGGGTGACAAACCGATCGAGCTCTTCGAAGCTGCCTTCATCGAGGAGGATCTCGAGCCGTTCGCGGGCCAGCAATTTGCCTTTGGCGCGCTGCGCCGCGGCGCGCGGCGCGCCGCCGGGCTCCGCCGCCAGCGCCCGCATCTGGTGAAGCCGTTCGATCGGTGTGGGTTTGCTCATGGGTATGACTCCCATTCGGAAGAATGTCACGCGCTGGGATTGGATGAACCCGGAATAGGCTCGACGTCCAGCCATTTCTCTTTCTGTACCAGACGTCCGAACATGATCGTCGTGTCGTGGTCAAAGCCGATGATCGTGCGCGGATCGAGCGCGTCGGCCAGCAGTTTCTTTTTGGCCTTCATCGTGTCCATCGGAAACATGTCGACGGCCGCGACATAGGCGCCCTTGAGATGGAAGCGCGACGGGATGATATCGGCGTAGTAGAAGAAGCGATCGTCGCCGCGTGTCACGCGCACGCCCTGATGACCGCGGGTGTGCCCGCCCGTCTTCACCACACGAATGCCGGGGATGATGTCGATGTCGCCATCCAGCAGGTGCAACTGGCCCGAGTCCTCCAGCGCGCGCAGGCGATGCTGAATGTAGACGGCACTGGTGCGTTCGTCGGGGTGGGTCGCGTCTTCCCACTCGTCGCGCTGGACAAAGAAGTCGGCGTTTGGGAAACGGAGGAGCGGGGCATCGGGATCGCCGGCGAAGGCGCCGTTGGAGTGATCGGTATGCAGGTGCGTGAAGATAACGTGCGTCACTTCCGTGGGATGAACGCCGAGGGCCGCCAGCGATTCGTTGATCCGCGACGGCCCGCGGGGATCGTAGAGGCGGGTATCGAATTTCGAGAGGGCGTCGCCGAGACCGGCGTCGAGCAGGACCATGGCCGTGCCGGTCTTGACCACGAACAGATTGGCCTGCAGCGGCACGCGGTTTTCGTCGTCGGGCGGGATCAGCTTCTGCCACATCATGCGCGGCACGACGCCGAACATGGTGCCGCCGTCGAGCGCGAAGCGGCGTTCGACAAACCCGGCGACTTCCCAATCGCCCAGACGGATCGACTGCAGCTGTGGACCGGCCTCCGCCGTCATAGCAACCTCACTGACCGCTACGCCGGATCGCGCAGCATCGCGGCGGCGATGACCAGGCGCTGGATTTCCGACGTGCCTTCATAGATTTCGGTGATCCGCTGGTCGCGATACAATTTCTCGATCATCGAGAACTCACCGATGTACCCGTAGCCGGCGTGGATCTGCATGGCGCGATCGACGCAGAAGTTGGCGGTCTCGGTGCAGTACAACTTCGCCATCGAGGCCTCCAGCCCGAACTTGGCGCCCTTATCCTGGAGCATGGCGGCGCGGTAGGCCAACCCGCGGGCGGCTTCGGTGCGCGTCTGCATGTCGGCGATCATCCACTGGATCGCCTGCTTCGAGGCCAACGGCTCGCCGAAGACCTTGCGCGACTTGGCGTAGTTGATCGACTCCTCGAGCGCGCGCTCGGCGATGCCCAACCCCTGCGCCGCGACCCCGATGCGGGCCGAATCGAGCGTCGCCATCGCGTAGCGGAAGCCCTTGTCGACTTCGCCCAGCAGGGCCGACTGCGGCACGCGCGTGTTGTTGAACCAGACGCGTCCGGTGGTCGCCGCGCGCATGCCCATCTTGTATTGGAGCACTTCCTTGCGGATGCCGTTGTGGCCGTTGTCCTCGACGATCCAGGCGGAAATTTTGTGGCGCACGCCCGGCTCGTTGATCTTGCCGAAGACGACGTAGAGGTTGGCCACGTCGCCGTGCATGATGAAGATCTTCTCGCCGTTGATGACCCACTCGCCGTTGTCGAGCACCGCCTCGGTGCTCTGATTGGCCGCGTCGGAGCCGGCGTTGGGCTCGGTCAGCGCGAAAGCGGGAATGATCTCGCCGGTCACGATGCGGGGGATGTACTTCTTCTTTTGTTCCTCATTGGCGAAGTGCCAGATCGGCTCGGTCGCCAGCACGGCGACGGCCGCCAACAGGCAGGTCGGAGGATCCCAGAAGGTCAGTTCTTCGCAAAGGGTGCAGTATTCGATCGAGGAATGACCGGTGCCGCCATACTCCTTGGGCAGCGGGAATCCGATGAAGCCCTGTTTGGCGAGCTTGCGGTAGTAGTCAACCGGGAACTTGATGGGATCGGGCATACGATCGAGTGCGGCCGCGACGGGCGTGATTTCCTTTTCCGCGAAGGCGCGGACCATATCGCGGATCGGCTGCTGGCGGTCATCGACGTTGAAACGATACATGCGTTTATCCCTCCGTCTGTCGTCTGCCGCCCCACGCGGCGAAGAGTCGCATGCTAAGATTTGCGGAAGTCAAAATCAAGCGCGGCCGAGCGGGCGCGGAATGTTTATGTCATTCAGGATCAGGGATTTGCCGACAACGCGCCGCGGACAAATGACAATTGGCGGAGCAATCACGGTCAGTGGCAAGGTGGACGCTTCGGTGTGGGCATGTATCCCGACGATGAATACAATGGCAAAAACACTGCGACAATGTCCCATTTTCGTCGCCGGACACGTGCGCAGGGGCCCTCATGGCACAGCGTGTCAAATTCGGGTGCCGGGTGTCACGGAGACTTGGAGAAGGGTACACTCCCGGCGCAGCACATCGTATCCTTGGGGGCGGGATTCAGGGGGAATCCCGCGAGGAGAAACCGATCATGAGCACAAAGCCATTCAACGCGTTCGCCATGGCGCAGGCGCAATTCGACAAGGCCGCCGACGCCCTGGGGCTGGACGCGTCCACCCGCGCGCTGTTGCGCGAGCCGTTGCGCGAGTACCACTTCAGCATTCCGGTGCGCATGGACGACGGCACGGTGCGGGTCTTCAAGGGATTCCGGGTGCAGCACAACGACGCGCGCGGCCCGGGCAAGGGCGGACTGCGCTTCCATCCGCATGAGACAATCGACACGGTGCGCGCGCTGTCGATGTGGATGACATGGAAGTGCGCGGTGGTCAATATCCCGTTGGGCGGCAGCAAGGGCGGCGTGATCTGCGATCCCCATCATCTGTCCGACCGCGAGCAGGAGCGCATTTGCCGCGGCTGGATGCGTCAGATGGCCCACGACGTCGGACCGAATCGCGATGTGCCGGCGCCCGATGTCATGACCAACGCCCAGCACATGCTGTGGATGCTGGATGAATACGAAACAATCGTCGGCGAACGGCGCCCGGGGATGATCACCGGCAAACCGGTGGGCATGGGCGGCTCGCTCGGCCGCGCCGAAGCCACCGGCTATGGCGTCGTTTACACCGTGCGCGAGGCGTTGCGCGAACTGGGCATCCCAATCGAGAAGACCACCGCCAGCGTGCAGGGCTTCGGCAACGTCGGGCAGTTCGCCATCAAGTTGTATCAGCAACTCGGCGGCAAGGTCATCTGTGTCGCTTGCTGGGACCAATCGTCGCAGAAGGCGTTCGGTTTCCGCCGGAATTCGGGAATCAACCTCGACGAGCTTTTGGGCATCACTGACCGGTTCGGCGGCATCGACAAGGCCCAGGCACAGAAACTCGGATACGAAGTCCTCGAGGGCGACGCCTGGATCGCGCAGGATGTCGACATCCTCTTCCCGTCGGCGATGGAAAACCAGGTCACCGGCGACAACGTCGGACGGATTTCCAAGCAGGTGAAGTTGGTGGCCGAGGGCGCCAACGGCCCGACGACGCCGGACGCCGACGCGGTGCTGGCGCAGCGGGGCATCTTCGTGATACCCGATTTTCTGGCCAA
The DNA here is from genome assembly GCA_964593585.1 of uncultured Ignavibacteria bacterium. GTDB lineage: Bacteria > Zixibacteria > MSB-5A5 > WJJR01 > WJJR01 > JACQFV01. The sequence continues at coordinate 80,013 of CAZQIZ010000005.1, read as the reverse complement.
TGCCGGCGGCGTGACCTGCAGCTATTTCGAGCAGGTCCAATGCAACATGAACTACTTCTGGCAGAAGGACGAGGTCCTCGCGAAGCTGGACACGACGATGACCGCGGCCTATCTGGCGGTGAGCGAGCTGGCGCGTAAGAAGAAACTGTACATGCGCGACGCGGCCTACTTCATCGCCATCAGCCGCGTGGCCGACGCCTGCCGCGCCCGTGGCTGGGTGTAGGATCGACTTTCAGGTCCAGGACGACACGGCCGGAACGGGACCACCGTTCCGGCCGCTTTCTGTGTCCGACAAAAGCGCGCCGGTCACCGCTTGAGACTCGCCGCGCCGGTTCCGACCTCTTATCTTGAAATGCCGTTTGCGCGCGCCGATTGTTCGGCGTCGCATTCGGTCGGCGACCCCTATGAGCGACCCCAATCCTTCGACAGAACGACTGCTGGATGCCCTGCGCGAGCGGGCCAAGGAACTCAACTGCCTGTATGACGTCGAGGAGATCCTGCGGCATGATGAATTGGACGCCGCCGGGATCTGCCGGCGGTTGGTGAAGACCATCCCGGCCGGGTGGCAATTCCCCGACCTGTGCCGCGCGCGTGTTGTGCTGGACAAGCAGACCTATCAGGATCGCGAGTTCGATGACACGCCATGGAAACTGGAAGCGCCAATCCTGATCAACGGTCGTCCGGCCGGCGCGCTGCAAATCTTCTACATGCAGTCCGCGCCGGGGACGGAGGACGCGCCGTTTCTGCCGGAGGAGTCGCGGCTGCTGCAGGTGATCGCCGAGCGGCTGGGGCAGCATCTTGGACACCGGGAGGCGCGGCGCACGGCCGCCGGGGCCGACACGGCGCCCACGGCCTCCGCGCAAACGCAGCCGGAGTGGCATGTGGTGCTCGAACTCTTGCGGCAGACCGACCGCGATCTGCACCTGCGCGTCTGCCGTCGCATGCTGACACGTCTGGCATTGGCCGGTATTCCCGAGGCCGACGAGCTGCGCCGCCGTCTGCAGGCCGGCACGGAGGCCACCGCCGATGACGATCCCAACCGCCCGCAGCGCGCGGTTCCCTCGCCGCACCGCTTAAGCGAGATGAGCGACGAATTGTTTGCGATCGCGGCGCGTTACCAGCCCGAGGAAGAGCTGCTCGCCGATCTGCGCCGCTGGATCCAGGAAGACAAACTGAGCGTCTTGTCGATGATCATCAGCCGGCAGGTCCCGTTGCCGGCGGTGGCCGACGCGATCCGTCGGTACCAGTTGCTGGCCTCCCCGGCGCCGTCGGAATCCTCGACGACCAAGCGCGGGGTCGAGGTGGCGCTGATCCGGCGTTTCCTCTCAGAACAGTTGGAGTACATCAACTGCGCCAAGCGCTACATGGAGTTAGCGGATTTCCATGACCTTCTTTCGCGGCTGGTCTTCTCGACCGACAGCCATGGTCGTCTCGGCGGCAAGAGCGCGGGGCTCTACCTGGCCGCCGGCATCCTGAAGCGTTCGCCGGATCCAACGGGCCTGCTGGCGGGCATCCGCATTCCCAAGACCTGGCATCTGACGTCGGATCTGATCCTCCATTTCATGCACTACAATGATCTCGATGACCTGGTCGAGCAGAAGTACAAGGACCTCGATCAGATTCGCCAGGAGTACCCGCACGTGGTCCAGTTGTTCCGCCAATCGCCCTTCCCGCCCGATGTGCTCAAGGGGTTGTCGATGGCGCTGGATGATTTCGGCGACAAGCCGCTGATCGTGCGCAGTTCGAGTCTTTTGGAAGACCGGATGGGGGCGGCCTTCGCCGGCAAGTACAAGAGTCTGTTTCTGGCCAACCAGGGCACCAAGCAGGAGCGGATGAAAGCGCTCACCGATGCGATCGCCGAAGTCTATGCGTCCACGTTCGGCCCCGATCCGATCGAGTACCGGATCGAGCGCGGGCTGATCGATTTCTCCGAGGAGATGGGGATCATTCTCCAGGAGGTGGTCGGGACAAAGATCGGGCCCTACTTCCTGCCCGCCTATGCGGGGGTGGCCTTCAGCCGCAACGAATTCCGCTGGTCGCCGCGCATCCGGCGCGAGGACGGACTGGTCCGCATCGTGCCGGGGCTGGGAACCCGCGCAGTGGACCGTCTCAGCGACGACTACCCGATTCTGATCGCTCCCGGCCAGCCGCGCATCCGCGCCAATGTCTCGGTCGATGAGGCGCTGCGCTATTCGCCGAAGCACATCGACTTGATCAACCTCGAATCCAACTCCTTCGAGACTGTGCCCCTGGCGCCGCTGTTTCGTCGCTATGCCGACGACATTCCCGCCTTCGACCAGATCGTGTCGATCGTCGACCCGGCCGGGATGCTGCGTCCGCCCGGTTTCCATGTCGACATCAGCCAGGGAGACTTCGCCGTCACTTTTCTTGGCTTAAGCGAACGCTCCGACTTCGTCCGCCGCATCGGCGCGACCCTGCGCACGCTGGAAGAAGTGATCGGAACGCCGATCGACATCGAGTTCGCCTCCGACGGCAAGGACCTCTACATCCTGCAATGCCGGGCGCAGAGTTCCCCGGCGGCGTTCACCGCGGCCGAAATCCCCAAGGATATCGCGCCCGGCAGGGTGATTTTCTCGGCGCGGCGCCATGTGCCCAACGGTCAGATCAACGGGATCACCCATATTGTCTACGTGGATCCGCAGCAATACCAGCGGCTGTCGGATCGCAGCGACTTGTTGGCGGTCGGGCGGGTGGTCGGCATGCTCAACGAGCGTCTCCCCCGCCGCAAGTTCATCCTGATCGGACCGGGCCGCTGGGGCAGCCGCGGCGACATCCGTCTGGGCGTCAGCGTCACCTATTCCGACATCAACAACACCGCGGCGCTGATCGAAATCGCGCGCCGCACCGGCGACTATGTGCCGGAGGTCTCCTACGGCACCCATTTCTTCCAAGACCTTGTCGAAGCCGGGATCCACTACCTGCCGCTGTACCCGGATGAACCCGACAACGCCTGGAAAGAGGAATTCTTCACCGGCTCGCAGAACTTCCTCACCAAGGTGCTGCCCGACTACGAGCGCCTGGCCGGAACGGTGCGTCTCATCGATGTCCGCCGCGCCTCGGGCGGTCACACATTGGATTTGCTGATGAACGCCGACCTCGGCGAGGCGGTGGCCATCCTCGCCGAGACGTAAGTCTGTTGTGGGGGGCTACATCACCGATTCGGGTTTGCGCCCGGCGGCGACCTTCTTGATATAGGCGATGATGTCCTGCGTGGTGGTCCCCGGCCCGAACAACTTGCCGATCCCCTGCCGCTCGAGTTCCGCCGCTTCCTGGTCGGGAATGATCCCGCCGCCGAAGAGGTGAATGTCGGCGGCGCCGCATTCCTTCAGCAGGCGCTGGACTTCGGGGAAAAGCGTCATGTGCGCCCCGGAGAGAATCGACATGCCGATGAAGTCGACATCCTCCTGGATGGCGGCTTCGACGATGCGTTCGGGGGTCTGGCGCAGGCCGGTGTAGATCACTTCAAAGCCGGCGTCACGGAGGGCGGCGGCGATCACCTTGATGCCGCGATCATGGCCATCGAGGCCGGGCTTGGCGAGGAGGATGCGGATTTTCTGCATAGGGCTACTCGTGTATGTCCTTGGCATGCTCGTCGGGTTTGAAGTACTCCGCCAGCCAGCCGCGCCGTCCGACGGAGTGGAAGACGAACTGGGCAATCTTCTCATCGTCGCCGGAAAAATCGAGCGGAATCGGGAAGGGTGTCAGGGTGCCCAACAAATGCGTGTCGACCAGATGGCGCACATACGCGGCCAGATACTCGGGAGTCTGCTGGTCGAACGGCTCTACGCCCGGAACCCAGAGACGCGTGATCCGGGCGCCAGCCGACGGTATACGCGAGAAATTGGACATGAAGACCAGTTGCCCGGACCAGCTCCGGCGGAAGTAGATGCGCGCGCCGATGCAGTCGATCATCCACATGTCTTCGGCGACCTGCGGACGCATCCCCCCGGTGATCGCTTCGGCCTGCTCGAAATCAAAACTCCAGTCGACCGCGACCAGCCAGGCGTTGTCGGGCGACTTCCCCTCAATCTCGCTGCCGTCGGAGGCGCAGTTCTCGCTGAATCGTTCGAGGGCTTCCTTGTCCTGCGTGACCAACTGAACGCCTAAGGCGTAAGCGCGGCAGTCCAGACAGCGCCGGCCGGTGGGCGAATCCTCACCGTTGAGCCACTTGACCTCGGGCAGATCGGCCATCGACCCCTCGGCCTCGGAGACTCCTCGCTTGCGCCCGCGATGGTAGGCGAAGTGGATGGCCCAGGCGATGACCGCCAGCGCCAGTCCGCCGTAGAATGCGTATGAGGTCAGTTGATCCATCACGTCAGTTCGGCTTCAATTAAATCGTCAGTCTTAGCCCCTCACAACCCCACCCTCTTCCCCTTCCGGGGAGAGGGGATGTGCGACGGCAAGTGGGCGGCAGACTTGTGGCTGCCACGGAGGACTCAAATCATCGGCGGTTCTTCGTACTCGCCGTACACCCCACGGAGTACGTCCACAATCTCTCCCAAGGTACAATAGACCCGGGCGCAATCGATAAAGGCGGGCATCAAATTGTCACCGCGCTCGGCTACCGCCTTCATCTCGGCCAAAGTGCGCTGGACCTTGTCGTTGTCGCGTGCCTGCTTCAGTTGGCGCAGCGACTCGATTTGCTCGCGCTCCACGGCCGGGTCGATTTTGAGCACCGGGATTTCCAGCGCCGCGTTTTCCATCGTGAACTTGTTGACGCCCACGATGATACGCTCGCCCTTTTCAACCGCTTGTTGATAGATATAGGCCGACTTGGCCAGTTCGCGCTGGAAGTATCCCTGCTCAATCGCGGCCAGGACGCCGCCGCGACGTTCGATTTCGGCAAAGATCTCCTCGGCGCCGTCTTCCATTTGTTTTGTCAACGACTCGACAAAATACGACCCCGCCAACGGGTCGATGGTGTTGGTCACGCCGCTTTCGTAGGCAATCAGTTGCTGGGTGCGCAAGGCGATCAGCGCCGCCTTTTCGGAGGGCAGGGCAAGCGTTTCATCCATCGAGTTGGTGTGCAGCGACTGGGTGCCGCCGAGGGCGGCGGCCATCGCCTGCCAGGTGACGCGGACAATGTTGTTTTCCGGCTGCTGCGCGGTGAGCGAGACCCCGGCGGTCTGAGTGTGGAAGCGCATGAGCAGGGAGCGTTCGCTCTTGGCGCCGTAGCGGTCGCGCAGGTGACGGGCCCAGATTTTGCGCGCGGCGCGGTACTTGGCGATCTCCTCGAAGAAGTCCAGGTGCGAGTTGAAGAACAGCGACAGCCGCGGTGCGAAGTCATCGACATCCAAGCCGCGCTGCATCGCCGCCTCGATATAGGCGAAGCCGTCGGCGAGCGTGTAGGCCAGCTCCTGTACCGCCGTCGCGCCCGCCTCGCGGATGTGATAGCCGGAGATGGAAATGGTGTTCCATTGCGGCATGTGATGAGTGCCGAATTCGATTGTGTCGACGATCAGCTTCATCGACGGCGGCGGCGGGAAGATCCACTCCTTCTGGGCGATGTATTCCTTCAGGATGTCGTTCTGAAGCGTGCCGCGCAACTGCTCGGGTTTGACTCCCTGCTTTTCGGCGACGACGATGTAGAAGGCAAGGATGATCGCCGCGGGCGCGTTGATCGTCATCGAGGTCGAAATCTTGCCGAGGTCGATCCCCTTGAAGATGACCTCCATATCCTTGAGCGAATCGACCGCCACGCCGCAGACGCCGACCTCGCCTTTGGAGCGCGGGTGATCGGAGTCGTAGCCCATCAGTGTGGGCAGATCGAAGGCGACCGACAAACCCATCTGGCCATGGGCGAGCAGGTAGTGATAGCGCTCGTTGGTCTGCGCTGCCGAGCCCATGCCGGAAAACTGGCGCATGGTCCACAGCTTCTGGCGGTACATCGAGAGATGCACACCGCGGGTGTAGGGCCAAAAGCCGGGGTAGCCGATCTCACGGTCGAAGTCGATGTCGGCGACATCCTCGGGGGTGTAAAGCGCCTTGACCGGGACGGAGGAGACAGTGATGAACTTGCGGCCCTCGAGCTGGTCGGCATCGGTGCACTGTTCCGCCCACAGATCCTTGACGCTGGGCGAAAGGCCGGGGATCCGTCCGAGAAGGCCACGGTCTGAACTGGGTTTCTTGGCCGGTTTGGAAATGTCGGTCATGGGTGATTCATCCTCTGTCTTTTCGGGGTAGATCGACGCACGCGAGCGCGGAACTGAACCGAATAAATATGGTCCCCTTGGGCCATGTTGTCCAATGGTTTATACCGCCGCGGCTGTCATATTGTTGCCGGCGGCGGCACACTCGGCGGCTACCGCGTTATGCCCGAACGCGCCAGTCGGCGAAGAGCTTCTGCGCCATCGTGTACGGGTCGGCGTGGCGGGAAACAATCTGATCGACCGCCTGCTCGAGTCGCGGCGATTCGAGCAGGTCGGCATCCAGCTCGCGACGCGCCAGCTCAAGCAGCGCCAGGATGAGATCGGAACGCACACGCAGCCGCAAATGCCCGGCCGGGTCGCGTTGCTCCCGGTAGGCACGGTGCTTCTGGATGGAGTCCCAGAGCGCGGGAATCCCCTGCCCCGAGGTCGCCACCGACATTGTCACCGGCGGGTGCCAATCGGAGAATGTGCCCAGCGACTTGCGGACCTCGCGGCGCACTTCAAGGATAGATTCCAGTTCGGCCTTGATGCGATCGGAACCGGGACGGTCGCTCTTGTTCAGGCAGAAGACATCGGCGATTTCCATCAGGCCCGATTTCATCGCCTGGATGGCATCGCCCGATTCGGGCACGAAGACCACGGCCACGGTGTCGCAGACGGCGGCGATGTCGAGTTCGATCTGGCCGACGCCGACAGTTTCGATCAACACGATGTCGAAGCCGAAACCTTCCATGACCACACAGACATCTTTCGTGGCGGCGGCCAGCCCGCCGGAGGAACCGCGTGTGGCCATGCTGCGGATGAAGACATTCTCGATGCCATAGAGCGACTTCATGCGCACCCGGTCACCCAGAAGCGCGCCGCCGGTAAACGGGCTGGAGGGATCGACCGCGATCACCCCGACATTGTGCCCCTCGCCGGCCAGCATCAGCGCCAGCTGGTTGACCAGCGACGATTTTCCGGCGCCGGGCGGGCCGGTCAACCCGACCCGATAGGCGCCATGGCGGTGCGCAAAGATGCGCGAGAGCACCTCGTGGTAGCCGGGGGCACGGTTTTCGACATGGGTGATGATGCGGGCCAAAGCCACACGGTCGCCGGCAAAGAAGCGGTCGAGGAGGGTCATCGTGCAGGCAAAGAAAAGGCGGCGACTGCGCCGCCGCTACCAGACAATTGTCAAATTTGACTCTCTCCGTACCACAGAAAAGGAGCAGGCTCAACGGAAGCCTCGCCCTCCCAACTCATTCCAGTTCCTAGGAGGGCGACGCTTCTGCGGAGCCCGCTCTTCGTGCCTCTTGTTGAAACTACTGCTCACGCCCCCGCCGGTGGTTCCCACAACTCGATCTTGTTGCCTTCAGGATCCATGATCCATCCGAACTTGCCCAGCTCCGACTCATCGACCTTGTCGGCCACCCAGACACCTTCGGCGCGCAGGGCGGCAAGGACGGCGTGAAGGTCGGCAACGCGGTAGTTCAGCATCGTCGCGGATTTGCTGGGCGCGAAGTAGTCCGAGTCCTGCGGCATGACCGACCAGACAGTGGTACCGGGTTTGTCGGGGTCTTTGTCATCGCGCCAGCGGAAGGCAATGTAGCTGTCCCCCTGCCAGGGATCGCTGCCGGCGGCGGGGAATCCCAGGTGTTCGCGGTACCACTCCATCATTGCGGCGGGGTCTTTAACCTTCAGAAAGACGCCGCCGATGCCGGTGACGCGGGGGGTGTTTTCGGACATGCGTTTCCTCATGGTTGGGCGACCGGCGGCTCAAACGCCGCCACTACGCCGATTGCGGATAGGAGTTTCCTTGCGCTCCCGCGGCTCAAGAGCCGCGTCTACGCAGTTTGAGACTCTGGTTGCCACAGTGGGATCTCCCGGTGGCAGTTACGACAGCCGGAAATCTTTGATGCGCAACTGCAATCTCTTGTTGTTGTCCCACTCGGTGCGTTCCGGGACGTAGACCAAGTCAATCGTGCCGGTGTGCGATGCGAGCGAGCCGAGACGGTCGCCCATGTTGAACCCGATGCAATCGAAGACCTGACCGTTGCGCCGGATGCGGAATTTCAGGTGGTTGTTGCCGACGATGAATGGGTTGCCCGCCAGTTGGATGTTGTCGGTCACGAAGACGGGGCGCGTGTTCTGCGGCCCGAACGGGGCGAACCCCTCGAGGATGTCCATGAACTCCTCGGTGAGCGCATCGGGATCGAGCCGCGAGTCGATGGACAACTTCGGCACCATGTCGTCGCTGGTGAGCCGGTCGATCGCGACGCGTTTGAAGCGCTCGATGAAGGCCGGAATCTTATCCTTGGCGATCGACATGCCGGCGGCGTACTTGTGCCCGCCAAAGCGCAGCACCAGATCGCTGCACTCGCGGAAGGCGTCGTAGAGGTCGAACGCGGCAATCGAGCGCGCCGACCCTTTGCCCTCGTTGCCGTCGATGGCGATCATCACCGTGGGCACATGGAAACGCTCGACCAGCCGTGAGGCGACAATCCCAATCACGCCCTGATGCCAGCCGGGCGAGGCGAGCACGATGGCGCGGTCGCGGTCGGGATCGAACTGCTGCTTGACCTGCCGCAGCGCCTGGGTGAGCGTCTCCTCGTCGAGTTTCTTGCGCTTCTGGTTTTCCCGTTCGAGGTGATGGGCGATGTCGGTGGCGACGCTTTCGTCGCGGGTTGTCAACAGGCGCACCGCCTGCTTGGCGTCGCCGAGACGTCCGACCGCGTTGATGCGCGGCGCCAGCACGAACACAATCTGTCCGGTGGTGATCGGCCGTCCCATGAGACTGGCGACAAAACAGAGCGATTTGAGTCCCGGCTTGCTGGAGCGTTCGATCTGGCGCAGGCCATACTTGGTGACGATGCGGTTTTCGCCGGTCAGCGGCACTATATCGGCGGCGGTGCCGAGCGCGACCAGATCGAGGTGCTCCTCCAGTTCGCTTTCATCCTGCGACAGAGCGCGGTAGAGCGCCTGCGCGAGCTTGAACGAGACGCCCACACCGCAGAGATCATCGATGGGGGTGCCGGGCGGAAGGAGTTTGGGATTGATGATCGCCGCCGCCGCGGGCAGTTGCGGACCGGGCTGATGGTGATCGGCGACGATGACCTCGATTCCCTTGGAGCGGGCGTATTCGACCTCCTCGACGGCGGTGATGCCGCAGTCGACGGTCAGGATCACGCCCACGCCGTTGTCGACGGCGTAGTCGATGCCGTCCGGGGAGAGCCCATAGCCCTCGATCAGACGGTTGGGCAGGTAGTAGATGACTTCGGCGCCGAGACGGTTGAGCACGAGATAAAGCAGCGAGGTCGATGTGATCCCGTCGACATCGTAGTCGCCGTAAACCATGACGCGTTCGCGCTCGCGCATGGCGCGGACGAGGCGTTCGACGGCCTGGTCCATGCCGGTAAGCATGAAGGGATCGGCCAGTTCCCCCAGGCGCGGTTCGAAAAACTGCCGCACCCGCTCGGGAGTGTCGACATGACGGGACAACAGCAGACGGGCGATCGGCAGGGGAAGATTGCTGGCCTGGGCCAGATGGCGCGCTTCATCCCCGTTCGGCGAGCCGGAAAACTCCCACTGAACTGGTAGCAAGTGTGACCTGTGTCGAATGAGAAGAATAAGCGCGGATCGGCAGGCGGTAAGCCGGGTTCTGTGTCACCGCTGCGGCGGGCAAGCCCGCCGCCGACGGGGAATGGCGGCCATTGATCTGAGCCGTCCTGTCGCCAGTACGGTCATGCAGCCGACCCGGGAATCAATCGGAGCGAGCGACTCCTCTTCCCTGCTTGGCCTTGCTCCGGGTGGGGTTTACACGGCCGCCACGGTTGCCCGCGACGCCGGTGGTCTCTTACACCACCTTTTCACCCTTGCTCCATCCTGCTTGCGCGGGACGGGGCGGTAATTCTCTGTCGCACTTTCCGTCGGATTGCTCCGCCCAGCCGTTAGCTGGCACCCTGCTCTGTGGAGCCCGGACTTTCCTCATCCGCCGGCGCCCAGGGGCGCTGCGGACGCGGCCGCCTCACCTACCGATCCGTCGTTCTCCTCTCTCACTCTATGCTTGAGGTTATATGACCAAACAACAATAACTTGCGCGTCTAAAGGGCGGTGGACTCACGCCCGGGCAACTCTCTGACAATATAGTACGGAATCGCCGGCGGAAAAGTCGAAACTGTCTGGCGCTCCACCGCCCGGATCGCCCGCCAGACGGCCCCGGCGTCGCGGCGCCCGCGTCACGGATCCGTTGTTCAGGAGTTTTTCGAACACGTCAAATCCGGAATCTCGATATCGCACGGCTAACTCCTCTGGCTGATTGCCGCTGATCCGGCCGGGACGGATCGCGGAAGTTGCTCAGTTTAATTCCTGATCAACGCGACGGGTGTCGAGCGCGGTTTTTTTCGCGGCATCGTGGATCGCTCTCAAGTTTGCCGCCGGTGCGCGCCGAAGAGAAGAGTGCGAGTCAGGCCGGCACCATGTACCACCGTCTGTCGCAGCAAGTCAGCGAGACACTCAACGCAAGAAGGAGGAACGGCATGCGTCTGGCATTATGGATCGTGGCAGTGGCCATCCTGATTGTGCCCCTGATCGCCAGCAGCGCGGATGCGCAGCCGGCGGTGGTGGAGACCTCCACCGACACGCTGGGCACCAACGAAGTCACCTGGTCGTCGGGATTCGCGGACACCAACTACACCGAGGGCGCGCCGGTGACGTTCACCGTGACCTGGAGCGCCACGGGCACGGTGGAGTTCGACGGCGTCTCCCTGCGCGGTTACAACCCCAAGTCCAAGGGCGCGGTGCAGGGCACCGACCCGGTGTTTGCCTATCCGGGCAGCGCCGGCGACAATTCCGTGGACATCACGGTGCAATTCCTGTCGCTGCACTTTGATGGCAAGACCAACGCCGAAATCGGCATTGGGCATTACACCGTGAAATTGCTGGTGGATGAGGACGGCGACGGGGCTACCGACGGGTCCGCGGGCTTCGGCGTCAACCTCTATGTCGCCGATCCGCTCTAAGTCGCTTTGGTGAAGGCGTGCCGGCCTGCTCGCATTCACTTTACGCGCACAGTTTACGCCCGCGGATAGTTCGGCGCTTCCTTGGTGATCGCCACATCGTGCGGGTGGCTTTCGCGCAACCCCGCGGCGGTGACCCGCACAAACCGCGCGGTGCGTCGCAGGGTCTCCAAATCGGGCGCGCCGCAGATGCCCATGCCGGCGCGCACGCCGCCGATCAGTTGGTGGATGGTCTCGGCCAGTTCGCCCTTGTAGGCGACACGTCCTTCGATACCCTCCGGCACCAGTTTTGACAGTTCCTCTTCGGCCTGGTAGTAGCGGTCGCGCGCGCCCTGGGTCATCGCGCCGATCGAGCCCATGCCGCGGTAGACCTTGAAGGAGCGACCTTCGAGGAGGACCTTTTCGCCCGGGGCTTCCTCGGTGCCGGCAAACAGCGAGCCGATCATGACCGCCGAGGCGCCGGCGGCCAGCGCCTTGGTGATGTCGCCGGAGTATTTGATCCCACCGTCGGCGACGACGGCGGTGTTGGTCTTGGCGGCTTCCTCGCAGCAGTCCATGATGGCGGTCAACTGCGGCAGGCCCGCGCCGGTCACGATGCGGGTGGTGCAGATCGAGCCGGGCCCGATGCCGACTTTGATCACATCGGCGCCGGCGGCGATCAAGTCATGCGCCCCTTCACGGGTGGCGACATTGCCGACAATCAAGAGCACCTGCGGATACCGGGCGCGCAATTTCGCGGCGGTGTCCATGACCGAACGGGTGTGGCCGTGCGAGGTGTCGATGCAGATGCCATCGACGCCGGCATCGACCAGCGCCTGCGCCCGCGCCAGGCCCTCCTGCTCGCCCACGCCGACCGCGCCCAGCACGCGCAGACGGCCGCGCTCATCCTTGCAGGCGTCAGGGTATTGTCCCTTCTTGATGATGTCCTTGACCGTGATCATGCCGCGCAGATTGCCGGCGCTGTCCACGATCAGCAGTTTTTCGATGCGATTCTGGTGCAGGATTTCCTGCGCCGCGGCCAGGTCGGTCCCCTCGGGCGCGGTGATCAGCGGCGCCTTGGTCATCACCTCGCTGATGGCCACCGACGGGTCCTGCTGGAAGCGCAGGTCGCGGTTGGTGATGATGCCGACCAGACGGCCGTTGTCGGTAATTGGAATGCCGGAGATCGCGTAACGGCGCATGACCTCGAGGGCGTCGCGGATCGGCCGGTCGGGGGCGAGCGTGATCGGGTTGTTGATCATTCCGCTTTCGGACCGCTTGACCCGTTCGACCTCGGCGGCCTGACGGTCGATCGACATGTTGCGATGAATCGTGCCGATACCGCCCAACCGGGCCAGCGCGATCGCCAGGCGTGATTCGGTCACCGTGTCCATGGCGGCCGAGATGATCGGCATCGGCAGGTGGATCGGGCCGATGCGGGTGGAGACATCGGTCTCGCGCGGCATCACCTCGGACTTGGCGGGCACCAGCAGGACATCGTCGAAGGTGAGCGCCACGGCTAGGATGCGGTCGCGCGGGGCGACGGTGTCCGGGGTCATGACGGGCCGTGCGGTGGTCTGGTTCGCGGCGCTGCTCACTGCGTTCATCGGTCGGTCCTCGCGTTTGGTCCGTCAACGCAGACAGCGCGTGGGAGGTTCCCCCCCGCGCGCTGTCTGGTGTGTCCCGGTCTCATTTGGCCTCTGATACGGCGATCGGGGCGGCGTGTTGGCGCCGCTGCGCTATTCGTCGTCGGACCAGATCAGGATGCGTCCGCAGGAGTCGCAGGTGATCAGGCGCTCGGCGCGGCGGATCTCCTGCACCAATTGCGGCGGCATCCGCTTGAAGCACCCCGAACAGGCGCCGTGGCGGATGTGCACGATGGCGCCGCCGCCCTTGCCGCGGCGCACGCGCTCGTAGATGGCCACCATGGCGTCATCGAGGCGCACGATGATGTTTTTGCGCTCGTCTTCCTTGATGCGGATCTTATCGCCGACCGAGTCCATCTCGCCCTTGATCGAGGAAAGTTGGGCGCCATTGGCGGTCTGCACCTGCTGCGTGCGCTCTTCCTTCTCCTTGATCTCGTTCTGGAGCGCCTCGATGCGCTCGAGGGTGGAGAGGATGCCTTCCTCGCTGGCGGTGATGTCGGCTTTGACGTGATCGATCTCGCGGGCCAGGGCGTCGTATTCCTTGTTGGTCTTGATGACCATCATCTGCTTTTGCAGCCGCTCGAGCTCGACCGTCTTTTCCTTGACGCGCAGTTCGAGCCGTTTGTTCTCCAGGCGGGTGGCCTCGAGCTGGTCTTTGGCGTTGGCCAGTTCCTGCAGGGCCTGTTTGATCTCCCCTTCGAGGGTGCCGATCATATCGGGGAGGTATTCCTTGGAGCGTTCGAGTTCGCCGAGCTGGTAGTCGAGGCCCTGCAGTTTGAGCAGCAGGTCCACGGCTTCGTGCATGGTCGCTTTAGTCGCCATAGTCGGTGTCATGGAGGGGGACGGAAACGAAAACGCGCGCACCGGGATGGTGCGCGCGGCAGACGCGGCCCGGACCGTAGGCGGCCCGCGGCGCAAGAGCGTGAGCAAAACGCGTTGTCAGTATATCGGTCACAGCCATCGTAGAGCTTTCAGTGGTGGGCAATACTGGACTTGAACCAGTGACCTTTCGGATGTGAACCGAACGCTCTAACCAACTGAGCTAATCGCCCGCCGTATCCATTCGACCAGTCCCGGTTCGACCTGCCTTGCGGCGCGACCCCTTGCGGGACCTGGCCCTGTCCTTTCCCCCGTGGTGGGCCCACCAGGACTCGAACCTGGGACCTACTGATTATGAGTCAGCAGCTCTAACCGCTGAGCTATGGGCCCTGCGTAGAGCCGAAATCTGCTGCAAACTCGCCGCCGCTTGCGCGGTCGTAACCCTCATTATGGCCGATTTTTGCCATTTCAGTCAAGGGATTTTTCCCCCGCCGTGATCTCCTTTACCCGCTTTTCCCTCAGCAGGTTCCGTCTTATCGAGACGCAGTTCGTCAGCGAGTTTTTCGGTCAGTTCGCGCGCCTTGGCGGTCTCGCCCGCGCGCTCCGCCTGCGCGATCAACTGGCGCAACTGCGGCGCCGGACGCCGTCGTTGCGCAAAATCCCGCAAGCCATCCTCAAAGGCGCGGTCGCGCGTGGCGGGATCGACACCGTGGGTCATCAGACGCGACCAATGCTCGACTTCCTCCGACGTGGCGCCCAGCTCCTGCGGCGTGGTTGGCCAGGATCCATCGGCGGTCTTGTCGAGCAGCGCCTGATACATCGCGCGCAAAAGCGGGTGGTCGAAATCATCGGCGAGCACCGCCACACGGGCACGGGCGACATAGTCGGGCGATTCGAGCAACAGGCGCAGGAAGCCGGCGTGGCCGCTCAGCAGTTCGCGCGGCGGCGCCTCCGCCTTTGGCGGACGCGGGGCCGGCGCAAGTTTCAGCGCCTGACGCACCACCGACATCTCCACGCCGACCGTGGCGGCGACTTCGGCGAGGAAGGCCTCGCGCCGGGTTGGGTCGGCCAGTTTCGCCGCCAGTTCGCCGAACTCCTTGATCAGTTTTTCCTGCGCGAGGAAATCCAACCGGCCTCCGGGCGCCTTGGCGCGCTCGTTTTCGACCCGGTACTCAACGATGCCAACCGCCGCGTTTAACACCCGGCGCAGGGCCTCGCCGCCCTGCTTGCGGATCAGACTGTCGGGGTCTTCGCCTTTGGGCAGCACCGCGATGTCGACACCGAGGGCGGCGTTGTAGGCGATGTCGATACCGCGCAGCGCGGCGCGCTGGCCGGCGGCATCGGCGTCGAACATCATGGTCACCCGCTCGCAGAAGCGCGACAGCAGTTTGGCCTGCATGTCGGTCAGCGCCGTGCCGGAGACCGCCACCACGTTTTCGATGCCAGCTTCGACCATTGTCAGCCAGTCCATGTACCCTTCGACCAGGATCGCGCGATTCTCGCGACGGATCGCGTCGCGGGCGACCACAAGCCCATAAAGCAGGCGGCCTTTCTGATAGAGCGCGGTCTCGGGGGAGTTCAGGTACTTGGGTTGATCCTCATCGGAGAGGGCGCGGGCGCCGAAGCCGACGGTCTTGCCGGAGAGGTTGACGATGGGAAAGGTGACGCGGTTGCGGAAGCGGTCGTAGGGATTGCCGCCCTTGGCCGAATGCGTGATCAGCCCGGCCGCTTCCAACGTCTTGCGGGTGATGCCGCGCGCTTCGGCGGTCTTCAGCACGGTTTCGTAGCCCGGGGGCGCATAACCGATCCCGGCGCGCTTGAGCGTCTGTTCCTGGAAGCCACGGTTTTTCAGATAATCGAGCGCATGCTTGCCGACCGGCGTGAAAAGGGTGTGCCGGAATATCTTGTCGGCCAGTTCGAGCGCCGCTGACATTTCGTCGCGAAGTCGCGACTGCGGGTCATCGCGTTCGCGGCGCTCCGGCAGTGTGATGCCGGCCTTCTCGGCGCAGTACTTGAGCGCCTCGGGAAACGACCATCCCTCATGCTCCATCAGGAACGTGAAGACATCGCCGCCCTTGCCGCAGCCGAAGCAGTGGAAAAACTGCCGGTCGGCATGGACCGTAAACGACGGCGTCTTCTCCGTGTGGAACGGACAGAGGCCGATCAGGTTGGCGCCGCGTCGGCGCAGCGTGACATACTGGCCGATCACCGCGACAATGTCGGTGGCTTCCTTGACCTGATCTTTGATGGCATCGTCGGGCATATTGGCAAGTCAATATACGGATTGTAGGGTGCGTGCGCTCTTTGCACGCACCCTTCCGACCAAAAGCGGTGCGTGCAAAGAGCGCACGCACCCTGCAGATCATAATCACGCACTCGATCGCAGTTTCGCGATCGTCACCCCATCGGCGCCTTCGTTCCATTCGCCGAGGCGGCGCGATTCGACGCGCTTGTCCTTGGCGAGGAACTCGGTCACGGCGCGGCGGAGGATGCCTTCTCCCTTGCCGTGCACGATGCGCACCTCCTGCCAGCCGGCGAGGATCGCGTCGTCGAGGTACCGATCAAGCAGGATCAGCGCGTCCTCGGCGGTTTCGCCGCGCAGCGAGAGTTCGGGGCCGGTCTCGGTGGTCGATTGCACACGGATCCGGGTCACCGGTTTGGCGGATTCGGACGCTGCGGCGCCCTTGACCCGGGTGACCGCCGAGCGGTCGAGCGCATAGAGGAAATCGCCGATGCGGACTTTGAGCTTGCTGCGGCCGGTGTCGAGGTCGATCACCTCGCCTTCCTTGCGGAAGGCCTCGATCCAGACTTTGTCGCCGACCGCCAGCGGGCCTTCGAGCTTCTCCGGCGCGGCGGGTGTCGGGGCCAGTTCGCGTTTGCGTTCGCGGATGTCCTCGAGGCGGGCGGTGATGGTGTGGTGCGATTGCTTCACCTTGTCCTTCTCCGCCTGGGTTTCGCGGATTTCGCGCACCAGGTTTTCCATTTCGCGGCGGGTGCCCTCGACGATTCGTTCGGCCTCGGCCAACGCCTCCTGCTTGCGCTCGCTGGCCGACTTCTCCAGCGTGGCCACACGGGCCTTGTACAATTCCTCCAGCGAGGCGGCGGCGCGCTGCTTTTCCTCCAGATCCTCCTGCTGCGCGCGCAGAGTTTCGAGGCGTTCATCAAGTTCATTGAGCAAACTGGTGAGGTCGCGTTCCTGCGCATCGACCAATGACATGGCGCGGTCAATGACCGTCTGCGACACCCCCAGCCAGCGGGCGATGTCGATGGCATAGGAGGCGCCGGGCAGCCCGACGCGGAATTGGTAGGTCGGCGAGAGCGTCTTCACATCGAAGACCAGCGACGCGTTCTCGATGCGGGGATCGTGCTGGGAGAGCGTCTTGAGCGCCGAGTGGTGGGTGGTGACCACCAACCGGGTGCCGCGTTCGGTCAATTCGCCGATGATCGCCTCGCCCAGCGCCGCGCCCTCCTTCGGGTCGGTGCCGGCGCCCAGCTCGTCGAGCAGGACGAGCGTGCGGTCGTTGGCGCGCGCGAGCGCGTCGTTGATGCGCATCAGGTGCGACGAAAAGGTCGAAAGCGACGATTCGATCGATTGCTCATCGCCGATGTCGGCGATCACATGATCAAACAACCCGATGGCGGTGCCGTCGGCGACCGGCAACGGCCAGCCCGCCTGCGCCATGAGGGTCAAAAGCCCGACGGTTTTCAGCGCGACGGTCTTGCCGCCCGTGTTCGGCCCGGTGACGATGATCGCGGTGTGCTGATCGCCGATGGCAAGACTCATCGGCACCACCGGCGCGCGCTCGGACTTCGGCAGACGCGCCGCCTTGAGCACCAGAAGCGGATGACGCGCCAGCCGCAGGGTAATCGACGCGCTGGCGATCCGCTGCGGCACAATCCCGTCGATATGCATACCGAACCGGGCGAGCGCGTGGACAGCGTCGAGCGCGCCGATTGAGTCGACATCATCGGCAAGCGGATCGCGGTTGTCGCGGACCTGCTCGGTGAGAGCCAGGAGGATGCGGCGCACTTCGCGCGCCTCTTCCAAGCCGAGCCGTTGCAACCGGTTGTTCAGCTCCACCACCGCCATGGGTTCGACATAGAGCGTCGCGCCGGAGGAGGAGCGATCCTGGATAATGCCTTCGCTGGCGGCGGGATCGCCCTCGCGCACCGGGATGACAAACCGGTCGTTGCGCAGGGTGACGAGGTCATCCATGCGCGACGGATCGGTCTTGCGTTGGGCGAGTATGCGTTCGAGACGTCCGACCACCGCGTCGCGCGCGCCGCGTTTTTCCCGACGGATCTTGGCCAGCTCCGGCGAGGCGGAATCGGCGACCTCCCCTTCCGGGGTGATCGAACGGCTGATCGCCTGGCGCAACGGGTAGATCGCCGAGAGCGACTCGAGGTATTCCTCCAGTCGCGGCGCCGACTCGCGCGACGTTCTGGCGAAGGCCAGAAGCGCATCGACGCCCTGCAGGAACTCGCCGATCTGCAGAAGCTCGGGCGGATCGAGAAAGGCGCCATCGAGGGCCGACTTTTCGAGATGGGGCCGAATGTCGGGCAGCCGGTGCAACGGGAATCCGCCGGTCGCCGCCAGAGTCATCATCTCGCGCAGTTCGGCAAAACGGGCGTCGACCCAGTCGGGATCGGCGCTGGGTTGGCGGTGACGGATACGTTCGCCGCCCATCGGCGTCAGACAGAAGCCGGCGGTGGATTCAACGATGCGGTCGAACTCGAGGACCGAAAGCGTATGGGCATTGGCAACCGGGGTGTCGGGCATGGGCTCAATATAATGCCCAGGCGCGCGGGGTGGAGAAGTCGTCGGCCGATTCGTTTAAGCGCTGATGTCGATCGGGGCGGGAGGCAGATCAATCTGCGCGAGCGGGATCTCGACCGTCACAGTGGTGCCCTGACCCTCGATGCTGTCGATACGCAGGGTGCCGTTGTGGGCCTCCACGATGCGATAGCTAACGGGCAGCCCCAGCCCCATGCCAATGCGTCCTTCCTTCAGGACAAAATTCGGATCGAAAATGCGCGCCAAAGTGGCGGCAGGGATGCCCTTGCCGGTGTCGGCGATCGCGATGCGAACCCGGCCGTTGTTGCTGGCGGTGCGGATGCGCAATTCGCCTTTGCCGTGCAGCGCCTGCACGGCGTTGTGGAGCAAATTCCAGAACACCTGGTTGATCTGGCTGGCGTAGCAGTGGACCGGCGGCAGTTCGCCGTAATCGCGGCGGACATGGATGCCGGGGCCGATCTCGTGCTGGAGCAATTGCAGGGTGTCATCAAGGGCCTGGCGCAGATCGACCGTCTTCAATTCGGCCTCATCGAGACGGGCAAAGCATCGCAGGGCGCGCACCACCGAAGAGATGCGATGGGCGGCGTCGCGTCCGGTGGCGGCCACTTCGGCCAGCACCTGCAGGGCGCGTTCGACCCGCTCACGGTCCCCCGCGGCGCCATCCTCGTGGTTGGCCGCCAGCGACTCGCTGAGCATGTTCGAGGCGCGTCCGGCGACTTCCAGGCAAGCGTGCACCGAGGCCAGCGGCGTATTCAGTTCGTGGGCGACCCCGGCGACCAGATCGCCCAGCGCCGCCATCTTCTCGGTCTGAATCAACTGCAATTGCGTCTCGCGCAGACGGCGGTTGGATTCCTCCAGCTCGGCGGCATAGGCACGCACCGTCTCCATGGCGCGGATCGACTCGGTCATGTCGTGCGCGATCCCGGCGGTCATGGTCGGGTCCTGCAGTTTGTGGATGGTGATGTCGGCCACACGCGGCTCGGTGGAATGGCGCGGCAGGATCTTGGTCGTGTAACGCGTCGGCGCCGGTTCACCCCGCACCCGCGCCCGGTGGATGGCCAACACCCGCTCGCGCTCGTCGGGATGAATCACCTCGATGAACGGCGTGGCGGACAGATCGGCGTCGGAGAGGCCGGTCATCTCGCCCATGATCGCGTTGATCTCGCGAAAAGTCCCGGTGAGGTTGTCGATCACGAAGATCGCCTCGTGGGAGTCCTCGAACAGCGAGCGGTACTTGCGTTCGGAGGCCAGCGAGCGTTGCAGCGAATCCCACTGCCGCCGCCGGGTGCCATAGATGAGGACCGTCATCCAAGTAGCGATGAGCGACAGAAGAATCAGGAAGGCGGTGTGGTCGAGCGCATGCTCGACCGGCGGGCTGCCAAACCAGGCGGGACCCCAAGTGGTCAGCGCCAGATGGATGGCCATGAACGACAACCCGAGGGCAAGGATGTGCCAGGGGCGGTAGGGCATGATACCGACGGCGACGAAGGTCAACAGCGTTAGATAGAACGGGGCGAAACTGGCGCCGCCGCGTCCGACGTCATCGAGGATCACAATCACCGCGGTGACGAGCATGAGCAGGGCGACGATCAGCCGGCCATGGGTGGCGCCGCGCGGTGAGCGGGCCAGGGTGAGCGCGGACAGGCCGAGCAGGGCGACGGCCCCTTCATCCCAGAGGGCGGTCTGCACGCCGTGGATATCGGTCCAGCCGGGACGAATCCCGCGCGCCAGACGCATGATCACAAGCAGCGCCGGGACGGCGATCCCGGCCCAGCCGACAATGCGCAGCCCACGGCGGCTGAGACGTTCGAACTCCTCGCGCAGCGCGGGATCGGTCTCGGCGCCGCCCCAGAGTTGCGACATGATGGTCCGCCAACAAACAGGCATCGGGTATCATCCCGGCGGCAATCCCAGGTCCACCAGCCGACAGAGTACGGGGTCAATTAGGCGGCCGGTCGCGCGGTTGTCAACCGGAGTGGCCGGGCGGCCTACCGTTCACGGTGCGAATCGGTCAAGATCGAGGTGAGCCGTTCGACGCGCTGCGTAAGGGATTCGATCATCTCGCGCAATTCGGCGATTTCGGCGCGCGATTCGCGCTGTTCGCGGGCGAGCGATTCGAGTTTGGGCACGGTCTTTTCCGCCTGATCAGCCAGTTCGCCCAGGAGTTCTTCAAACTCCAGGAGACTGGTGTCCAGGACTCCCAGCAGTTCCTCGATACGCTGGTCGCCGCTTGCGCCCATGCGGGAAAGGTACTCAGTTTCGGGAGAGGGAGGAAGAGACAACATCGAAGGCCCAGTGCAACGCGCTGGACAGCGAGGCGAAGCGCTGGGTCGAGGTGCGGGCGCCAAGAACCACGGCGGTGACATCGTCCCCCTGTCCGGAGAGAGCGCGGGCGGCGATGCACCAGCCGGCGTCGTTGATATACCCGGTCTTGGCGCCGAGGAACTGCAAATCGGTCTGCAGGAGTCGGTTGGTGTTCGAGAGCGCCACGTTGCGTCGGCGATTGAGCGGCCGGATGGTGTGGCCGGTCAGGGATGTGATGTGGCGGATCAGGTGATTCTTCAGCGCCGCGTTGACCAGAATGGCGCAATCGTGGGCAGTGGAGCGGTTCTCGTTGGACAGGCCGGTCGGCTCGACGACATGGGTCGAGTCCATATCCAATTCGCGCGCCTTGTCGTTCATGCGGGCGATGAACATCGCCTGGGTCATGCCCGCCGAACGCGACAGCGCCCGTGCCGCGCGGTTGTCGGAGGAGATCAGCGCGGCGTGGAGCAGGTCGCGGACGGTGTATTCCTCGCCGGGGCGCAGTCGCGACCGCGAGGACTCGAAGGCATCCTCGGGTGTGATCGTGGTGGTGTTGCTCAGGTCGATCCCGGACTCGAGGAAGACCAGCGAGGTCAGCAGCTTGGTGATCGAGGCGATCGGGCGCACCTCGTGGGCGTTCTTCTCGAGGATGATCTCCCCGGCCTTATTGTCGAGGATGAAGGCCGACGCGCAGCGCAGAGTGGGCATCGACTTCAGTTCGGCAAACGAGGTCTTGGGCACCCAGGCCGCCGGCTGCAGGTCTTTCGGCTTGGGGGCCGGGGAATCGGGATGCAACGAGGGCGACAGCTGCTGGGTGACGCCGACGACCAAGGCCGCCAACGCCCAGACTACGACACCGATCCTGATCAAAATCCGTTTGGACATAGTGGACAACGTCAGACCGCCCCCCGTGGGCAGGTCTTCGTAACCTATACGCGATGGCCACACTCCGCAATAGTAATTATCGGCTCGATCAGCGCTTTAGCTTTAGCGGTATTACGCGCTGGCGCACAATACTTTACGTGGCAGACAAAACGGCGCGGTGCGCGTTTTTTCTTCGTTTCTGACAGGATCGGTTCACGCGTCTTCCTCGCCCAGCAGTTCGAGGAAGCGGTGGGCGTCGCGGACGGCGCGGCCGAGGTGGCAGTTGTTGAAGAAGACGTAGATGCGGTCGGTCTGGGCGCGCAGGGAGTCGAGACGTCCGACCCATTCGCGCAGTTGGTCGTCGCTGTATTGATAGTTGTACCGCTCGGCGCCGCCCTCCCACCACTGCGCGGCGTTGCGTCCATGGAGACGGATGTACCCCACCGGTGTGGTGGCCGCGGCTTCGGGGGGCAGCAGATGCGGCAGGGGCGGTTCATCGACGTTGCAGTAGCCGATGTGCGCCTGACGCAACGCCTCCTTCACTTCCGGACGCAGCCAACTGTCGTGACGAAATTCGACGAACAGCGGGATTCCCGCCAGTCGGTCATTCTGGCGACGCAGATAGTCGAGGTTGGCGGGGGCATGGCGGAAGGAGTACGGGAACTGGGCCAGCAGGCCGCGCAGTTTGCCGGCCTCGCGCAACGGCGCGACCGCCTCCAGAAGCGACGGAATGTTGGCTTCGGCCTGGTCGCGCTGGTGGGTGAAGCTGCCGTGGGTCTTGACAAGGAACTCGAACGCCAGCGGGCTTTTGCGTTCCATGTTGGCGAACACCTTCGCGCTCGGGATGCCGTAGTAGGTGGAATTGATTTCGACGGTGTCGAAATCGGTGGCGTAGTGGTCGAACATGCGGCCGCGCGCGATCCCGGCGGGATAGTAGGAGCCCACCCAGTCGGCGAAGGAGTAGCCGCTGGTGCCGACACGGACCTCCGGATACCGACGGGCTACTCGTGCTCGGGCTTGCGCGATCGGGGAGGGCGCACGCTCTGAAACCGGACCTTCTTGCAGACCGGGCAGATCCATTTGCGGCGTCCGTGGAAGACCCGCTTTTGCTCGACCATGGCGCGGCGGCAGCGGGGGCAGATCATCGTCGTGGGTTCCGTGCATCGGATCAGATCACGCCGAGCCAGTCGGACAGTAGGAACTCGAGACGCCCGATCAGGAGCGCCATGCGTGACATTACCGTATACGCAAAGGTGGCGCCGAAGAATATCATCATAAAGTACCGCCCGGCGACGGCGGCCCGGCCCCAGGCGCCGGTGTGACGGCAGGTGAAGACGAAATACATCAGCGTCACCAGCACGCCCAACAAAATGATCACGCCATCGACGCTGCCACTGCCGGAGATGGTGGCGGCGGTCTGCTTGAGCACCCGTGCCTGCATCATCGCCGGGATGGCCGCGCCTGCGCCGGCGCCGATCAAGAGCGCGAGCGGAATCTGCGACCAGGGGGCCAGGCGGGGATGCACACGCAGAAACATCGCCGAGCCGAGAATCACCGGGATCAACGCCGCCCATTGGCCCTCTCCCAGCGGCGAGATCGTCTGCGGGATCAGAATCGATTTGACCGTCACCACAAGCGAGTACCCGATCGACAGACCCAGCAGGAGATGCTCGGCGAATTTGTAGATCGGATTGTCGCCGACCAGAATGGTGTAGATGGCCAGCGTCAGCAGCGCGGTGATCGTGGTTTCCCACCACATCTCAGGCGGCCCTCCGTTTGCGGGAGCGCCATGCCTCGATGTTGCCCCAGAGCACGAGGAAGGCGATCAGCACATGCGCGGCCGACTGCGCCGCCATGCCACGCACACCCGCGGCGGGCGATTGCAGGAGTTGCTCGTATTCAGCGGCGCCCTTCAATCCGGTGAGGATGCCGGCCAGTTGCCCGGATTCCTGATAGGGCGTAAACGAGGTTACCATGACCGCCGAGAGCGCCGCGACGACCTTTTCACCGTAGCGATTGGCGGCGTATTCGATCCAATAGGTCGGCATCGACCCATCGGCGACCGAGACCACCAGATCGATGTCCTCGTAGTTGCGGACATGCGCGCCCAGCGGCAGACGGGACAGCGGCGCGCCGAGATAGTCGGTGGCGAAGACATCGCCGATGTTCTCCCCTATTCCGAGGATGGCGGCGGTGTACTGCGGACGGAAGCCGAGGTAGATCCAGTCGTCGCCGTACTCTCTCCCCTGCCGTATGGCGCGGCGGGAGAGCAGGTCATAGCCGATGGCATTTCCTTCAGAAAACAGCGCCAGCCCGACCACTTTGATGCCGCGACGGAAGCAGTGATCGGCGATGGCCGCGCCGATCGGACCGATCTCGGGCAGACTGGAGGCCTCGTGATCAAAGGAGATCATCACCACCGCGTTCGAGTCGAGCGCTTCGATCATGGCGAAGACGGCGCGGGTGGAATCGGTGACGGTGATCGGCAGCCGCGGCCGCCAAATCATGACGGCGATCATCACGATCGCCAGCAGCGCAAAGATGATCCGGCGCGCGCGCACCCTACCGTCCCCCCAAGTAGGTGCGCTCGACGCCGGCGATGACTTTCAGGGCGGTGGCGACCATTCCCAGCCCGATACCGATCAGGATGGCGCGTTTGGCGGCCAGCGCCGGCACATTGACAATCCACTCGGCCACCGCCGGCAATTGCGCGCTGATCTGCTCGCCCAATGGGACTCGCCCGATGAGTACGATCAACCCGGCGGCGATGAGCACCGCCGACTCCACCGAGCGGGCGCGGAATCCGCGGAAGGCCGCCGAGGTCACATAGAAGGCCAGAAGCGAAAAGACCGTGGCCTGCATCGGCGCCTGCAGATGATTGAAGGCCCAAAGAAACGACGAGCCCTGATCGATGCCGCCGGAAAACCCCATCAGCGCCATCGCCGCCACCGAAGCCAAAAGCACCAGCGAATACAGCCGTTCGGCGGGACGGCGTCGGAGGCGGACGAAGTGGTTTTTCACCACCGCGGCGATGCCGACCATCAAGGCGCAGGCGAAGATCACCTGCATCCAGTTGAGAATGGCGCGGTAGGTCGCATCCATCCCCGGCGATGTGACGAAGTACTGCACGACCATGAAGACACCGGCGGTGGCGGCGGTCAGAATGGTGAGGCGGTCGCGCAGGAGATTCATCGTCGATTCATTTCGCCAGCCACGGACCGGCGTCATAGGCGGCAAGCCGCAGGACCAGAGCGCCGCAGAGCAGGATGGCCAGCGCGAGGTACTTCAGCCAGTCCTGCGCCCAGAGCGCGCCGAGGGTGCGCGCATCGCCGGAGAGAACACCCGAGGCCGCGAATAGCTCCTCGCCGATCAGAGTGTAGTCACAGGCGACCAGGAAAAACGACAGCTGGATGGTCGAATCGGTGCCGGCAATGGTGACCGCGCCGGAGCGATGCGCCGCCTCGGCGAGGATCAACGCCTCGCCCTCGAAGGTGCCCAGAAGCAGGACCGCGCCGGGATGTTCGCGCGCGACGATTCCCTCGATCGCGGCGGCGTAGCCGAACTGGCTTTGTGTGACGAAGGTCGCGGCGGTCAGCGCCTTCCACTCCGGGCGTCCCGCCAGCGAGGCCGCCTGCGTGATCGTGTCATCGGCGACCTGCGCGATCACCGGATCGTGGCTGGGAAACAGCAGGCGGCAATTGTACTGCGCGGATTGTCGGGCCACATGCGAGAGAATCTGCATCGAGGCCATGGTGGTGGGACGTCCCATGTCGCCCCCCCAGCCGGTGATGTAGACCACCGGCGTGCCGGTTTCGGTGGCGCGTCCGATAGCATCGGGCAGGGCATCAAGCGGCGGCAGGGGACGCAGCGCCGGCGCGCCGCGCCGTTTCACCAGCCGGCCGGCGATGAAGGCCGCGGCGATGACCAGGACAATTGCGATGAGTTCGGGCAGGCGTTGAGTCTGAACGACCAGCGCCGGTGTGACATCACGCGTCCCGGCCATCGCCACGGCCGGGAAGCCGCAAAGCGAGAGGGCTGTCAGAACACGGAGCCGCCGGCGCATGCGGGTTATAAACCGCCAACCGCCGGAAGCGTCAACACCAAAGGCGGAGGGCGATTACGGACGCACAGTCAGGCCGAAGCGGTGGGTGCTGCCCAGATCGTCGGAGTAGGGCGCGAAGGCGTAATCGACGCCGAAGCGCTGATCGGCGGTGCGAATGCCGGCGCCGGCGCTGAAGGTCTGGGTGTCATAGCCGAGGCGCACTCCCGCGCGCAGCGCCAGACGCGGATCGGGGGTGTACTCGCTGCCGAAATGCCAGTGCAGGTTTTCGTCCTCGGCCGCAAAAAACTCGCCGCGCAGAGAGAGTTGTTCACGGCTCCAGGCGCCGCCGACGTGGACCCGGTTGGGCATCTTGAACTCGCGCTCGATGAACTTGGCCTTGGGGCCGACGTTGGTGAAGGCGATGCCGAAGTGAAAGTTGCGATGGATTCGGTACCGCGCCCCCAGGCCGAGGATGGCGTTTTGCGCGGTCTCTGACTCGATGTGCTCGAGCACATACGCGGCCGACAGCCCGACCGAGAGCCGCTCATCGACCATACGGCCGATCGCGGCCTGGAAGATGCCGCTGGCTGCATCGTAGTAACCGATCGGGTCCTGCGAGGGGCCGGTGCGCCGGGGGATATCGCCGGTGCCCAGGTAGGCCACCCGCGCGCCGAACGACCACTTCTGCCAAGGCACCGCCACCGCGAGGTATTCGCCGCGGGTGTCCTGGAAATAGACGTTATGGACAAACGAGAGGACGGTCTTCGGAATACCGACCAATCCGGCGGGATTGTACTCCGTGGCGAAGGGATCTTCGGCGTCGGCGACCATCGTTTCGGCCAGCGCCACCGCGCGGGCGCCGCCGCCGATGGTCAGGAAGCGAAAACCGGTGGGGTCGGTCGCGCTCGACTGCGCCGCGGCGCTCCGGGTCGTCGCAACCAATGAAACGACCGCAATGACAAGTCCGGCGGCACAGCGTGTGAGCGATCGCATCGTCGACATCCCGTTCCGCATTCGTTAGAAGCGCACACCCAGCGAGAAGACATGCTCGGCGTCAATCTCATCGGGCTGCACCGCGAAGGCGTAGTCGAGCACAAAACGCACGCGGCTGGAGGCCCGCGGCTCCACCCCGCCGCCAAAGGTGAGACGGCCGTCATCGACGCCGGCACGCACCGCGATCAGTTCGCGGAAGCGGCCTTCGGCGCCGACGTGCACGGTCGCACCGCGGTCGGCGTCGACTTTCACATCGACCGCGCCGAGCGCGCGCCCATCGAACAAAAGCGCCGCCACTCCGCCGCGCACCACCACCGGAAATTTCTCATCAAACGACGATCCCCCTGATTCCCCTTCCTCGATCCAATAGTCGCTGGTGGTCCAGGGGTATTTCTGGTTGAGCCGCTGGACCGCCACGCCAAGCCGCAGTTCGTTGGGGATGGCGTCGGCAGCCATGCCGCGCTTGAGCATGCGGTGGCGCAACTGCGCTCCGAGGTCGAAGCCGACGGTGTAGGCGCTGATGTTGGCGATGTTGTGCTGGACATAGCGCAGATTCACGCCGAGGGATATGGCGGTCGGCGCGGTTCGTTCGGTAAACCGGCGCGCGAAGGTGAAAGCGAAGGCGTTGGAGTAATCGGAGATCTCACCGCCGATCTGGCCGTCGATGTCGCGGGCGAAGATGTCGCCGACACCGGCGTAGATCCACGAGAACCCCATCGCCGCTTCCTCGCGGCCGAAGGGATGGATGTAGTTGACATATCCGGCCTGCCGGTCGAAGGACATTTTGCGCAGCGCCATTTCGATGGCGTCCTGACGGGTCTGCGCGATCCCGGCCGGGTTCCACCAGGAGCCGCTGGGGCCTTCGGCGGTGGCGGTGAAGGCCGAGCCCATGGCGACGGCGCGCGCGCCGACGCTCCAATCCAGCATCGCGCCCGGCTGGCCGCCGTCCTCCTGTGCCGCCACGCCCACCGGCCAGAACGCCAGCGCCGCCGTCAATGCGGCGATCCAACGACGAGTGCCAAGGGTCTGAGTCATTGCGTATGCGCCCCTCACGGAATCACCACCAGTTTACCCCAGTGCGTCTCGCCGCCGGAGTATTCGATGACAAAGAAGTAGGTGCCCACGGCGACGACCTCTCCCTCGCCATTGCGTCCATCCCAAATGTCGAGCTCGTCGTATTGCCGTGCCCCTTCGCGCAGCGCGCCATCGGTGACGGTCTTAACGAGATTGTTGGCGTAATCGTAAATCTTGATAGTAACCGGGCCGTCGGACGGCGGCGTGTAATGGAAGCGGATGCCGCCGGAGGAAATGTTGGGCGAATACGGCACGGGCGTGGCATACGCCCCTCCCTCGCCGCCCGCCGCACCCGGCTGCACGGACTTGAAGCCACGACGCACCGCCTTGGTCTGACCGTTGCGTGTCAGGATCGCCATGCCGTTGGCGGTGCCGACCCAGATTTCATTGCCCACCAGTTCGACCGCGAAGACCTCGGTGGTCGAGTCGATGACCGCGCCGGTTTCGGGATCGGTAAAGGTGTTGATCGTGTCCCACGAGACGCCGTTATCGGGCGAGTAGAGCAGCCCCTGCGAGGAGGCGGCCCAGACGATGGCGCCATCGAAGGCGAAGTTCCAGATCTGATGGCCGGTGAGCGGCACCGACCAGGTCCGTCCCGCATCGCGCGTCACCGAGAGGCCATCTTTCTCCTTCGATCCGGTAAAGATGTTGGCGAAACGCCCCTGCCCGGTGGCCTGGGTGGCCGCCCAGATGGTGCCGCGCCCGCCCGGCTGGAAGCCGATCGCGGTGATGAAATTGCCGGAGAGTTGCTCGAACCCGGCGATGGCGGTGTCATCGTCGCGATAGCGGAAGAACTCAAGCAGATCGAAGTCGTTGGGATTGGGGTTGGAGAAGACCACGCCCCAGGTGATGCCCTTGTCCAGCGTACGCGCCATCATCGAGTCGGTGCCGACCCAGAGGGTCTTGAGGACATCGGCGCCGGTCAGGTCATCTTCGCCGATCTCGGCTTCCAGCGACAGCGGTTGGGCGCCGATGCGCTTGTTATTGACCATGTTCCTGTATGAGGCGGTGAACATGAGACTGTCGAGATTGCGGATGTCGCCTTCGGCCAAGCCGCTGTCGGTGGCCAGCCAATAACGGCAGCCCTCAAAGACCACATCGCGCACACCGAGTCGGCGCGATGAGACATCCCAAGTCTCGCCGCCATCGGCGCTGATCGCAAACCCCGCGGTGCCGAATCCGTTGCTGCCGGGCTCACAGAGCGCCCAGATCACGGAATCAAAGGCGGTTGTGCAGGGCGTCTGCTGGTATCCCATGCCGATCACCCTCTGTCCGATGGAGTCGGCTTCGATGCCGATCGGCATGGTAGCGCCGGGCAACGGCGGTCCCGCCACCGGCCAGGCGTAGATGCCGACATCGGTGCCGATGAAAACAGTCTCCGGATCATCCGGCGGCGCGGGCAGAAGCGAATACGCGTCGATGCCGAGGGCGTTTTCCCACACAACACCGGGCATGTCGGCGTAGATCACTCCACCGTTCTCGCATGCAACCCAGACGCGGCCGGGTGTCAACGCGATGTCCCGCGGACGTCGCCCCGGGCCGGTGGCGTGGAAGGGCTGGGTGACCGTCCAGTCGCGTCCGTTGTTGAAACTGTAGGCAAGCCCCAATCCGGAATCGTTGTCAGGACTGGCTAGACCGACCCAGAAGGTGTCGCCCTTGGCGGCGGTTGAGATGACGTAATCGGACGGGAAGCCATCGTAAAGCGCATTGTAGGTGCGCCAACTGCCGCCGCGGTCCGGCGTGCGTGACATGCCGTCGTCGGTGGCGGCGTACAGACGAGCCCCGTCGAGATAGAGGTCATGAAAGACCTTGCCGCGCGGCTTGAGCGTGTCGGTCAGGAAAATCATCTTGTTGATGCCGTAGGCGGTTCCCGCCCACAGCGCCAGGGAGTCGGGACGGGTCGAGTCGACCACCGCGGCGAAGTAGCGATTGTTCAGATCGTTGAAGGTCTTGTTCTCGAAATCCGAGCGGGCGGTGCCGTCGGCGAAGATGTTTTCCCACGTAAGACCATCATCGTCGCTGACCAGCAGTCCGCCGGCAAAGCAGGTGGCGAACAGACGGCCGCGCGCATAGGCCAGATCGTAGGCCAACTGAAACGGTCCGGAGGCCTGATCGTTTGACGGGGTCCGTCGCTCCCACTCCTCGCTCACCTCATTGAAGCGGTAAAGGCCATCCCCCCAGGTCACCACACGGCCATCGCGCACTTCGGTATGGCTGGTCGCGGACCAGGCGCCGTTGGGAAAGACGCCCATCGCCGGCACTTGAAGGGACGGCAAGCCATCGGTGGTGTCATAGGTCAGCCACTGTTCTCCCGGCAGCGTCAGACGGCTCGGTCCCTTGGCGGTCGCGGCCCAGACATCGGGGGTGATGTGGATGATATCGACGACGTTGTTGGAGCCGGGCACGGTGTCGGTCGACACGGCCGGTTTGGACAAGGCGTCCTCGGCCGGATCGATTTGCCAGGCGCGCGGCAGGTCGGCGGCGAATGCTACGGCCGGCCCGAACAGAACCAGCATGACAAACCAGACGAGCGGCCGAAGCCGGCGGGTGCGTGTGTGTGAGATGCTCATCATGTCGTTTGGGTGGAAGTGGAACCCGAAGGCGTCGTGGCATCCGGGTCTGGCTGACAGAAGCGCCCCCATGCGCATCGTAAGGGAGCGAATGTCGTCCCCAAGTTGGAGTTGGTCAAGGGGTTTTCTGGTCGCGGTTGAGGGTCGGCAACCGCTACGGCAGGCCGGCGAGTTGGGCCGCCACGCCCCAACGCAGGCCACGCGCGGAGACCGTCACGCGCCTTGCGCTCAGGCGGTTTAACACCGCGGCCCAGAGGTAAGTTCCAGCGACAATCACCCGGGCCCGCGAGGGATCAAAGGGCAGGAGTTCTCGGAGACGCGCCATTGGCAGCCGCGCCAACGTCGCGGCAGTGGCGCCAATCCAGTCGGCGGTGAGGACACGGCCATGGACCGCACCCGCATCGAAGCGACGCAATCCGGCGGCAAGGGCTGCCAGCGCGGTCAAAGTCCCTCCCACCCCAACGATGGCACGGGAGTCATGAAAGACATCGGGATTCAGCGACAGGAGCGCGCGGTCGGCGCAGCCGAGGTAGTACAAATCGCGCGCGGCCGGGTTTTTCGGCGCGAGCGCGATCCATTGGTCGGTGGCGCGGGCCGCGCCGATCTTGAGGCCGCGAAAAGTGCCGGAGGCGAGCTCGACGATTTCCGTGGAGCCGCCGCCGAGATCGATGACAAGTCGCTGCGCGGTTGCGCCGCGAATCCCCAACAGCGCGCCTCGCGCCGAGAGCGCGGCTTCGCGCCGGGCGCTCAGCACCTGCACCCGAAACGACGTTGCCGGGCGCAGTTGCTCCACCACGGCGGCGCGGTTGACGGCGGCGCGTACCGCGGCGGTGGCGGCCACCGAACCGACAGCGACGTCATGTTGACGCGCCAGCGTCTCGTATTGCGAAAGCACACGCCGCGCGCGCCGTATTGCTTCGGAGGCGAGGCGGCCATGACGGTCGCAAGTGAGGTCTACAGTCCGACGTTCTTCACAGAGGGGATGCAATCGTCCACGCCGCAACTCGGCAATCAGCAGTAGCGCCGAGAACGTGCCCAGATCGATGGCGGCGACACGCATGCGGGCTTCCGGCGCGCTACCCGCCGAGCTTTTCCTTGAACACGCGGGTGATCTCGGGGAGGTAGGCAAAGACATCGCCGACGATGCCGTAACTGGCGACTTTGAAGATCGGGGCGTCGGCATCCTTGTTGATGGCCACGATCACCCGCGACGATTGCATGCCGACCAGATGCTGGATCGCACCGGAGATCCCGCAGGCGATGTAGAGTTTGGGATTGACGGTCTTGCCGGTCTGGCCGACCTGCTTGTCGTAGGGGACCCATCCGGCATCGACGATGGCGCGCGAGGCGCCGGCGGCGGCGCCGAGAACCTGCGCCAACTCCTCGACCATCTTGTAGTTTTCCGGCGCGCGCAAACCGCGTCCGCCGGAGACAATGATATCGGCCTCGGTCAATGGCACGCTGCCGGCGCCGATTGATTCGGCCGCGACCACATGCACCTGCGGCGCGCCCAGACCATCGGCGGGACGAGCCTCGACTGATCCTTTGGGCTCGCGCGCTTGGGATTCTTCGGACGTCTTTGGGCGCATCGTGACCAGCCAGGGCTTGGCGTCCGTGAAGACGTATTCCGTGAAGGCCTTGCCGCCATAGGTGGCCTTCGTCACATGCGGGAGTCCGTCCTTCAGCTCAATGCCGCCGGCGTCGGCGACCAGACCGGCGTCGAGACGGGCGGCCAGACGGGCGAAGAGGGCGCGTCCATAGACGGTCGCGCTGCCAATGACCAGATCGGGTTTGTCGGCGGCGATCCAGCGTGCGAGCAGGTCGGCGTATTGATCATCGACAAAGTGCGCCAACGCCGGATCATCGGCCACCAACGCGCGATCGGCGCCGCGCGCGGTGAGCGCGGCGGCATGATCGCCGACACCGTGCCCGAACAGCACCGCGGTGACCGTGCCGCCGGCGGCATCGGCCAGACGACGCGCCACGGTGAGCAGTTCATAGGCGCCGGATGACACCGCGCCGTTGCGTTGCTGGGCAAAAATCCAAATCGACAGACCGGCCATCTTATCCTCGCTTCTGGGTGCGCCCCGGGGTCTGATCGTAATACAGGCGGGTGACCCGATCAATGATTTCAACCAGCGGGAGCGCATGTTTTGACGCCGCGGCGCGGCAGTCGTCGTACTCCGGGATAGCGCGCGCGCCGTCGGCGGTTTCCGCGACTTTGACGCGGATCGGGCCCCACGGCGTCGCGATCGTCTCGATGCGGCGGGCTAGTTTCGTACGGTGGACCGACTGCCAACGCACCCCCAGCGAGCCGGTCTCGCGCAGGATGACCGCCGCGACGGCGGCGCGGGCGTCATCGGCGCAGAGCGCTTCGATGCGGGTGCCGATGCGTCCCTTCTTCATCATCAGCGGAAACGTGACGACATCCACCGCGCCGGCCTCGCGCAATTTCTCGGCGACCCATTCGAAGATTTCCGGGTAGGTGTTGTCGATGTCGCTGGCGGCAAGCCAGAGCGAGTCGTGCTCGAAGGAGGCATCGACAAAGCCCCGAGTGGCGCGCAGCAGATTGGGACGGTCGGCGAATGTCTTCTGCCCGGCGCCATAGCCAATACGCTCGGCTCGCAGGACAAGTTCGGTCCTGAATTCCGCCACTTCCGCGAGGATGGCGGCGGCGGTCGGTGTGGTGGTCTCCCCCAAGTCGGCGACCAGGCGCACGGGAATATCCTTGAGCAACTCCAGCACCGCCGGAGCGGGGAATTGAATCGGGCCGTGCGCCGAGCGACCAACACCGGATCCAAGCACCAGCGGCGCGCAGTAAACCCGATCGACACCCAACAGTTCGAGCGCCAGTAGCGATCCGACAATGTCGATGACCGCATCGTTGGCGCCGACCTCGTGGAAATGCACTTTGTCGGCGGTGGTCGAATGGATGCGCGCCTCGGCGTCGGCTAGACGGCGGAAAATGGCGGTGGCCTGTGTTCGCACCGGCGCCGACAGCGAGCCGGCATCGAGCAATGACTCCACGTCCGCCAAACGACGGTGCCGGGCCGACTCTTCGACGTTGACCGTCACGCGGGCGGCGGCGATCTCATAGGAGGAGACGCGCTCGACATGGAGCGCAAACTCGGCCGGCACAATCGGCCGCAGGGCCGTCCGGATCGCATCGAGATCGGCGCCCAGATCGACCAGCGCGCCGAGGAGCATGTCCCCGGAGGCGCCGGACTGGCCATCGAAATAGACCGCGCGCATCGGTCAGGCCACCAGCGCCCGGGATTTGGGAATCCAGCCGCGGTCCAGCGGCAGATACTGATCAATCCAACCGCTGTCGGCGTTGTCCGACAAGCCGGCGTGCCCGGCCAGATAGTCGGCAAAGAGGCGGCGAATCTCTTCGGGGTCTTCGATGCGCATGAGGTGATCGCGCAGTGTGTGCGAGTCGGGCCAGCCCTTGATGTAGGCGGCCAGCACCTTGCGCAGACTGCGCACCACCACCGCCGGCGGTTCGGGTGTCACGCGGATCTTCTCGGCAATGTGATGCCAGGCGACAGTCAGGACATCGGCGGCAGATGGTTCGGGGAGACGTTCACCGGTGGCGAGGAAGTGATTCACCTCGGCGAAGATCCAGGGACGTCCCACAGCGGCGCGTCCAATCATCACCGCGTCGCAACCGGTCTGATCGAGCATCGCCTTGGCGGTGTCGGGGGAGGTGACATCGCCGTTGCCGATGACCGGCACTCGCGACTCATGCCTCTTGAGTTCGGCGATGTATTCCCATTTGGCGGGACCGGCATATTTCGGCCCCCAGGCGCCATCGGCGCGGGTCCGCGCATGCAGCGTCACCGCCAGCGCCCCCGCATCGACCGCGCGCGCGGCCGCTTCGCAGTGCACCAGCGTCTTGTCATCCCACCCGGCACGCATTTTGACCGTGACCGGCAGGGGCACCGCATCAACGGTCTCTTTCACCAGACTGGCCAATAAGTCGAGGTCCTTCAGCAGCGAGGCGCCGCCGTTTTTCCCCACGACCTTTCGGACCGGGCAACCGAAGTTCAGATCGATGAGGTCGGGTTTGTAGGCCGAAAGCATCTGGGCGGCACGGCCAAAGGTCTGCACACGCGCGCCAAATAGTTGATAGGCAACGGGATGCTCGTCATCCGCCAAGGCCAGTTTGTGCTCCTGGCTCATGGTGTTAAAAAGCAGGCCATCGGAGGAGAGGAATTCGGAATAGACGATCGCGGCGCCGAAACGGCGGCAGAGCCGGCGGAATACGACGTCGGTGATGCCGGCCATCGGGGCCAACAGGGCCTGTCCCGCAATGGTCAAGTTTCCGATCCGCATGCCGAGAAATATAGGTGTCACCAGCCCGATCGGCAATGTCGGGCCAAGAGTTAACCGTACCGGCGAGTCCTGCCGTTTGGCGGTTTTTGAGTCGACGGAGCCGCCCGCCGGGCTGGGTTGGAGGGGGCAATGACGGAAATCGTGGTCCGCTACGAGGACAAGGTGATCGAACGGGTGATCACCGAAAAGAAGCGCATCAGCGTCGGACGCAACTCCGACAACGACATCGTGTTGGACAACCGCGGCGTCTCGCGCAAGCACGCGGTGATCGAGATCAATCCCAACAATTGCGTGATCATCGACAACGAGTCGCTCAACGGCACCTTTGTCAACAGCCGGCGGGTCGAGGAGGAGATTCTCAACGACGGCGACACGATCACCATCGGCAAGTACTCGCTGGTGTTCCGTCCGAATGTCGAGCCGGAGACCAAGTTGTCGGACCTCGACGGCACGATGACGCTCAACACCCGCAAGCACCGCGAGCAGGTGGAGACCGATCGCCGCGACCGCGAGATCGTCGCCCGCTCCGGCGGCGTGGCGGTGTTGCTGGGCGAGAAGAACGCGCCGACCGATGAGATCCGTCTGGCCGGCGGCACGCTCACCTTCGGCAAGGCCGGCTTCTGCAATGTGAAGGTCGCCGGCTGGTTTGTCCCCGACATCCAGGCCACGCTCGCGCTGGAAAACGGCCACTATGTGCTCGCCTGCGTCGGCCATCGCAACAAGACGCGCGTCAACGGCGAGCCGGTCGACAAGGTCGCGCTGAAAAACGGAGACATCTTGCAGGTCGGTCGTTCGGTGTTTCGTTTTGTCGCCGGCAACAACGTCTGACACGAGGCCAAACCGCGGACATCCCTATGAAAAGCGCACCGTCCAAATTCAACGGCATGCACTTCCGCCAGGAGAACACGCTGCTGCGGCGTTTCGGGCCGTTTATGCTCTATGGCTTGATCACGCTGCTGGTGATCGTGCTCTACATGGACAATCACCACTGGCTGGCATCGCTGGAGCTGGGCATCCAGGACACGATGGTGTCGCTGGGGCGCAAGACCGACCCGCCCACCGAGGTGGTGGTGGTCAACATCGACGATGACGCGGTGAACAAACTGGGTCGTTGGCCCTGGGATTCCGAACGAATCGGTTATTTGGTCGGCATGCTGTCCGAGTACCGTCCGAAGGCTATCGGCCTGGATGTAGAGCTGCCGTCGGATCTGATGGAGGACCCGCAGGGCAATCTCTTCCTGGCGGACATGATTCACCGCGCCGGCAACGTGGTGTTGCCGCTGCGGTTTACGCTGGCGGAGGACGGCCGTTTTACGCAGACCGCGCCGGAATATGTGTCGAAGTCGAGTCTGGTGGTGATCGACGAGGGCGCGCGGCTGTTGGATTTCCCGTATCCGCAATCGCTGAACGCCACGCTCCCCTACGCCGAGGCCTGCCGGGCCGCCTGGGGGCTGGGGCATGTGAACACCTGGCAGGATGTGGACGGCAAGGTGCGCCGCGATCCACTGGTGGTCAATTACGAGGGCCATTACTATCCGTCGATGGCGCTGCAACTGGCACGCGCGGCGACGGGCGCCGATCGGTTGCAGGTAAAGATCGAGCCGGGCGAAGCGGTCCTGATGGCCGGACGCGCGATTCCCACCGATGAGGGCGGCATGCTGCGAATCGATTACCGCGGGCCCGCCGGCACCTGCCGCTCGATTTCGGCGGCGAAGGTGCTGGAAGGGTCGGATGATCTGCAGGGTCTGACCGACAAGATCGTGGTGGTGGGTGTGACCGCCTCCGGCTACGGCACCACGCTGCGCACGTCGGCCTCCGATGATTTTCCCCGCGCCGAGAAACTGGCCACGGTGACCGCCAACATTCTCGCCGGTCGCTATATCACCACGGTGACATTCTCGACGTTTCTCGATTTGCTCATCCTGATTGGGATCGGGGTGTTTGCGGCCGTGGTCCTGCCGCGGGTGAGTCTGGTCAGCCGGATGATCGTGCTGATGGTCTTCGCGGCGCTCTTCTTGAACGTGAACTTTGTGCTTTATCAATCGCTCAAGCTGGTGACCAACACGCTCTACCCCACGCTGGAGATCCTGCTGTTCTTGGCATTCGCGCCGTTTGTGAAACCCAGCAACGAGAAGGTGGCCTTGACCCGCCCGGTCAAGCGGGCCTCTGCCCCGGACGAAAAGCCGGCTTCGACATCGGGCGCCTACCGGGTCATGCCGGCCGAGCCGGAGCCCACGCCAGAGGTGTCCGCGGCGCCGACGGTCAACCTGAGCGCTTCGCCGGAAAGCGGCACCCCTTTCCCTGCCCCGTCGAAGGAGCAACGCGAGACCGCGCCCGCCGGTGAGTTCAACGCCGGCATTACGCTGACACCGACCTTTGAGCCGGGGACAGACGGCGATGTCCCGCTGGTGGAAGGCCACACGAGCACGCGCACGAGTTCGCCGGAGCCGGTTGATCTCGACCAGCCCGAGCCGGTCGAGTTGCAGGCGTCAGGACCGGAGGCGTTCGCGACCCAATCCGGCCCGAATCTCTCCGGCCTGAAGCGGCTGGGGCGCTATGAGATTCTGGACGTGATCGGCCAAGGGGCGATGGGCACGGTGTTCAAGGGGCTGGACCCGGCGATCGACCGTATGGTGGCGCTCAAGACCATCCGCACCACCGGCGGCATGAACCCGGCGCAGACGATGGAGTTGCGCGAGCGGCTGGTGCGCGAAGCCAAGGCCGCCGGCAAACTGTCGCACCCGAACATCGTGACGATCTACGACGTCGGCACCGAGGGCGACATCGACTACATCGCGATGGAGTTTCTCGAGGGGACGACGCTGGAGGCGCTCATCCGCAAGCAGCAGGTGATGAACTTCCGCATCGTCGCCAAGATGCTTCACCAGGTCTGCGGCGCGCTGGACTATGCGCACAAGATGGGCATCGTGCACCGCGACATCAAACCGGCCAACATCATGGTGCTCGATGGTTTCAACGTGAAGGTGACCGACTTCGGCATCGCGCGGTTTGAATCGGGCGCAATGTCGATGACCCAGACCGGCATCGCCATGGGCACGCCGTATTACATCGCGCCGGAACAACTGCGCGGCGAGGCGGTCGACCGCCGCTGCGACCTGTTCTCCCTCGGCGTGGTCGCCTACGAGGTCCTCACCCGCCGCCGCCCGTTCGACGGACCGAACATTTCGGCTTTGATCTACGCGATCACGCAGTCGAACCCGGCGCCGCCGTCGAAACACGATCCGGTGATTCCGGGCCTCTTCGATTTCGTCGTGAACAAGGCGCTGGCCAAGGATCCGCGCCAGCGTTACCAGACCGCCGAGGAGATGGGCAAAGACCTCGAGGCGTTCGTCGAGGACATGGCGGGGGCGAAGAACTTCCGACGTTAAGACCCGGCAACAGAGTTTGTGCCGAAGGGCCGATCGATGATCGGCCCTTTTGCTTGGTGCCGCGCCCGCCCGCGGAATTTCCGCTTGCCGCGGGCGTCGGATCTCCGCATACTCATGACATCACTTGTGGTCCCGGCCCCGCCGGGGCAAAGTCCGTCAACCCACTCTGTCAGGAGGGATTCATGCGCAAAGCAGGTCTTGTGCTGGGGGCCTTCGTGCTGGCGTTCGCGGCCGGCGTGATCTGGTCGTCGGTGACGGCCGAATCGCTGGAAGCGAAGCCGTACATCTGTAAACTGGCGGTGGAGCCGTTCCTGTACTGCGAGCCGAGCAATCGCTGCAAGGCGGGCGAGCAGTTCTGCTACATGTGCCAGGGCGTGGAGCCCTCCGGCGCCCCCTGCCTCTGCAGCCGTGTCGGTTGCATGACGCCGTAACTCGATTGTCCCAAGCGACGAAAAAAGAGCCGCCCGAGTGGCGGCTCTTTGCTTTTGCGGCAGATCGGACCACGCGACGGGCGCGTGTCACTCCTTGGGCGCGTCGTGCAGCAGCCCTTCGGCGATGCTGATGGCGACGCCGGCAAGCATGACTTCGACGCCCAATTTCGTGAAATCGCTGGAGATCAGGTCGCGGTTGATGTTGGCGTACAGCGAGCAGCCGGCCTCGCGTTCGACCACCAGGCCGGAAATCCGTCCGCCCGATTCGCCGACGAAGGTCACTTCGCCGAGTTCATCGGACACGACAAAACCGGTGCAGTTGTGCAATTGCAGATGCCCGCCGGAGGTGTAGACCACCACCATCGAGCCGAGTTGGCGTCCGAGACGGGTCTCGGGATACAGATCGATGCTGAGGGTGCGGCGCTCGGCGCTGGACACCAGCCGAAGGTGGTAGTGGTCTTTCTGGAATTCGCGCACCTCGGGCTTGAGGCAGGCGGCGATGCGGTTGATATCCTCTTCGGCAAACATAAGAGTCACGTCCCGTCTGGTTGGTTGTCGTCCAGCCCTGCTACGGCGCGGGCGTGCCGGAAGATTCAGAATTCTGTTTGGGCTCGGGGGGCGAAACCGGGCGATTGATCTCGCGGTCGATCTCCGATTTGGTCTCGTCCATGGCGCGCTTGAATTCGCGGATCCCCTTGCCGAGGCCGTGGGCGATATCGGGAATGCGCTTGGCGCCGAACAGAAGCAGGATTACCAGAAAGATGAGGAGCAATTCCTGCATGCCGATGCCGCCGAACATCCCGTCCTCCTACAGATACCACCAACGGAAATAAATCAACAACAACAGCACAAACAATACACTGACGAAATTGATCCGCAGCGTGAAACCAAAGGCGAACGCGACCGCATAGAGGTCGAGATTGACCGGTTCGACGGGGTGCAGCGCCGCGCCCTTGCCCAGGCCGATTTCAATGTTGCTGGTGAAGATCGTCTTCATCGTGCCGTCGGGCAGAAACGAGCCCACAAGGTGGCCGACGAGGGCCCCGGCGACGGCGGCCATCACGATGCCGACGATGAGAAAGGTGATCTCGCGGCCTCTCACACGCGGGCCCGCCTCTTTTCGATCAAGGGCGACGCCGAAGGGGTCTCGGTGCCGACCGCGGGGACGCCGACGCCCAGAAGCGACTGGAACAGCGCCAGCCCATCGGCGCTGCCGAGGATCGATTCGACCGCGCGCTCGGGGTGCGGCATCATGCCCAGGACATTGCCCTGCGCGTTGACGATCCCGGCGATGTTGTGGCGCGACCCGTTCGGGTTGGAACGCAGATCGGGTTCGCCCTGCGCATTGACATAGCGGAAGACCACCTGGTTGTTGGCCTCCAGGCGTTCGAGGACCTCATGATCGGCGTAGTAATTCCCCTCGCCGTGGGCGATCGGCATCTTCAGGATCTGACCGACACGGACGCCGCGGGTGAAGGGGGTCTTGTTGTTTTCGACGCGCAGGCGCACGTTTTGGCAGGCAAAGCGCATGTGCGCGTTGCGGCGCAGCGTGCCGGGCAGGAGCCCGGCCTCGGTCAGCACTTGGAAACCGTTGCAGATGCCCCACACCAGCCCGCCGTCGGCGGCGAACTTGATCACCGACTGCATCACCGGCGAAAAACGCGCGATCGCCCCGGCGCGCAGGTAGTCGCCGAACGAAAACCCGCCGGGCAGGATCACGCAGTCGACATCATGCAGATCCGGATCGGCATGCCAGAGGAACTCGACCGGGCAATTCAGCACATGGCGAAAGGCGGCATAGGCATCATAGTCGCAATTCGAACCCGGGAAGGTGACGACACCGATTCTCACTCGACGACCTCCACATGAAAGGTTTCGATCACGGGGTTGGCGAGCAACTTCTCCGACATTTCCCGCAGTTGGGCGCGGGCCGCCTCGGGCGAGGCGGCATTCAACTTGATCTCAAATGTCTTTCCGGCGCGCACCTGGTCGATTCCCTGATAGCCCATGTGCTCCAGCGCGCGCTGAATGGTCTGCCCCTGCGGATCGAGCACTCCCTCTTTCAACCGAACAGTGACTTTGCCGGTAACCATAACCATACAGTCAGACTACTGCCTTCTTCAGTTTTGCGGGGGTGAACGGTGCGTTGCCAGTCATTGCTCTGCCGCGTGTAGTATAGCCGCCGGGCAGGCCAAACCCAACCGTTTTTCGCGGCGCACAACACATTGCACAGGAAGAAGTTGTGCCTCTTGGTCCAACAGGACTCATCGGACCTGTTTGGATTGGATTGCGCGGTTGGGTGACAAAGACGACCGGGGCGGGCGGCATTGGTCTCGACGCACCCGGCCGCGAAGCGTAAGTTGGGTGACGCGCCGGGCGCGCAGGGGAGCGGGGCATGCCAGGATTTCTCGACCTTCTGGCACAGAACAACCTGCTGCTGTTGTTCACGATCATCGGGCTGGGATACCTGATCGGGAACATCAGCATCTTCGGGTTCAAACTCGGGGTGGCGGCGCTGCTGTTTGTCGGAATCGCCTTCTCGGCAATCGATCCGCGTCTGATTCTGCCCGAGCACATCTACATCATCGGATTGGTGCTGTTTGTTTATGCCATCGGCCTGCAGGCGGGGCCGGGCTTCTTCGCCTCCTTCCACAAGCGCGGACTGCGCATGAGTCTGATCGCGGTGGCGATCCTGGTGTCGTCGGCGGCGCTGGCGGGCGTGCTGGGCAAAGTGTTCGGATTTTCGGCGGCGACAATCGCGGGGTTGTTCTGCGGCTCGCTGACCAACACGCCGGCCTTGGCGGCGGCGGTCGAGGCGGTCAAGAACATGGGGCCTTCCCTGCCGCCGGATCGGGTCGAGTACTTCATCAACAGCCCGGTGGTTGCCTATGGGCTCGCCTACCCCTTCGGCGTGCTTGGCGCGATCTTCTGGATCACCATCCTCTCCAGGGCATTCCGCATCGACTTCAAGCAGGAGACCGCCGCGCGCGAGAAGGAATCCGAGGCCGAGCAGATCATCAGCCGCACCTTCCGTGTGAGCAACCCGGCGATCGTCGGGATGACCATCGAGCGCTTCATGGCGACCATCGAAGATCCGGACTTTGTCCTCTCCCGCATCAAGAAGGGCGAGGCCATCCAAGTGGCCAATCCCGACACGGTGCTGGCGGCCAATGACCTGGTGATCGCGGTGGGACCGGCGCGGGCGCTGCGCGCGGCGCATCTGTATCTGGGCGAGGAGTCGCAGGAGAAGATCGCCGAGCGTCGCGACGACACCGCTTATCGCTGGTATTTTGTCTCGGAGCGGCCGGTGGTCGGACGCACCATCAGCGAGCTGCAGAAGCAACGGTCCTTCGTCGGCGCCATCACCCGCCTGCGCCGCAATGATGTCGAGTTTGTGCCCTCGCCGAGCACAACGCTGGAGATGGGCGACCGGATCCTGGTGGTCTCGCCGCGGCAGGAGATCGAGCGCATCACCGACTTTTTCGGCGATTCGCTCAAGGCGCTCTCCGAAACCGACTACCTGTCGCTGTCGCTGGGGATTGTGCTGGGCGTTTTCCTCGGCATGGCGCCGATCCCGCTGCCCAACGGCACCTCGTTCAAGCTCGGCTTCGCCGGCGGCCCGCTGATCGTGGGGCTGATCCTCGGACGTCTGGAGCGGACCGGAAAAATCCAATGGGGTCTGCCCTACAATGCCAACCTGGTCCTGCGCCAGATCGGATTGGTCTTCTTCCTGGCCGCCATCGGCACAAAGGCGGGTCTGGGGCTCATGGAGACGATTCAGAGCGGGGCGATCGGGATGATCGTGGTGGCGCTGGCGATCGTTTCGTTTGCGTCGGTCTGCGTGCTGGTGGTCGCGCACAAGCGCCTGGGATTGCCGATGTCGGCGGCGATGGGCATGCTGGCGGGTGTGCAAACCCAGCCCGCCTGCCTCGCCTATGCCAATCAGCAGGCGCAAAACGACCTGCCCAACCTCTGGTATGCCCCCGTGCAGCCCGCGTCGATGATTGCCAAGATCATACTGGCGCAGGTGATCGTGACAACGCTGCTGCTTTAGCCACTGTCGGACGCCGCTTTACGTTACCGAGCGATCCGCCGCCAACGCTTCCGGCCTCAACGCCGCACGGAAGTCCTCGCACACACGGGTTGAATACGGTGCTTGTTCTGTGTAGGATGATGCGCAACGGGACAAAATGCATCCCGCTGTCCCATGACGAAGGAGACGGGTTCCATGACGCATGAACGCGATTACATCCTGGGCACGCACGATGAGGAAATTGTCCGGTTGGGGATCCAGCACCGGGTCTGGCGGCCGCGGGCGTTGGACGCCTGGCGGCGCGCCGGATTCACCGTCGGGCAGACCATCTTGGATGTCGGTTGCGGGCCGGGGTATGCCTCGATTGATCTGGCGGGCATCGTGGGCGACGGCGGGCGTGTCGTCTCGCTGGACCGTTCACGCCGATTCCTCGATACGCTGGAGACGGCGGCCACGGGATACGGGCTGGGCAACATCCGCACCGTGGAAACCGATCTGGAGGACGGCCGGCTGCCGGAATCAGCCGCCGATGGCGCCTGGTGCCGCTGGGTGTTCGCATTCCTGAAACAGCCCCGCCGTCTGCTGGATGCGATCGCGCAATCGTTGCGCCCGGGCGGGGTGCTGGTCATTCATGAGTACTTTGACTATTCGACCTGGCGCACCACGCCGCGTTGCCCGGAGATTGAAGAATTCGTCGCCGAAGTGATGAGGAACTGGCGCTCCGACGGGGGCGAGCCGGACATCGGCTTGCAGCTGCCGCTCTGGCTGCCGGAATGCGGCTTCGAAGTCGTGGAGATGCGGCCGATCATCGACATCGTGCCGCCGGGCAACTTCATCTGGCAGTGGCCGAAGTCCTTCGTCCGCATCGGCCCGCAGCGCCTGGTCAATCTCGGATTGATGACCGCCGAGCGGGCGCATCAGATTGGGGAGGCCTTTGAGCAGGTGGAGAAGACGCCGCACGCCCTCATGATCACGCCGGCTGTGATGGAGCTGATCGCGCGGCGCCGTTGAGGTTACTGCCAGGGCTCTTTGTGCTCGACCTGGCGGCGGCGGCGCGGCAGGCGGAGCGGGCGCTCCAGCGAGCCGCCGTTGGAGACGGTCTCGATGATCTCGCGGACAAGCCCATAGGCGACATAGCCCAACACCAGCGGAAAGGCTGTCTTGGACATGTCGATTAAGACGGCGATCACGCCGACCAGCAGATAGAGAAACTTGATTTTGTCCTTCAGCGTCCGCCAGCTGGTGGGTTTGTCTTCATAGGGGATCGACGAGACCATCAACCCCGAGGCAACCAGCGTCATGGCAATCAGCAGGCGCACGTACTTCAATTCGCCCCAAAGTTCGAAGCTGAAAAGCGTGTAGGAAACCAACAGCGAAGCGGCGGCGGGAATCGGCAGCCCCTCGAATCCTTCGCGGGGGCCGGTCTTGGCACCGAGGTTGTAGCGCGCCAGCCGGAAGGCGCCGCACATCACGAACACGAAACCGAGCACCCAGCCCCACTTGCCCAAGTCCTTCAGACGGAACGAGTAGACCATGATCGCCGGCGCCAGGCCAAAGGTGATCAGGTCGGCCAGAGAATCGAGCTCGACACCAAAGCGGGTGGCCCCGCGCGAGACTCGCGCCACGATTCCATCGAGGCCATCGAGGAAGAATCCCAGCAGTATGAACTGGCAGGCATGCCGCCATTCGCCATCCATCGACGAGAGAATC
Organism: uncultured Ignavibacteria bacterium; assembly: GCA_964593585.1. Lineage (GTDB taxonomy): Bacteria > Zixibacteria > MSB-5A5 > WJJR01 > WJJR01 > JACQFV01. Next base: position 35,865 of record CAZQIZ010000005.1, on the reverse strand, counting down.
GACAGGAACCCGCAGAAGAGGTTCCCCATCGTAAACATCCCCGGGAAGATCCCGCGGAAGTTGCGAACATGGCGGTCGTCGTGTTCGGGCATGGCTGGCGCTCGGAAACCGATGATCTCAATTCTCGTGCCGGCGCGCGATGACCGTTTCACCGGCTTTGACACGATCGCCGACTTTGACGGTCGGGGCAAATCCGGGGGGCACGATCACTTCGGCGCGCGAGCCGAAGCGGATCATCCCGATCCGGTCCCCCTGTCTTAATGTATCGCCCACGCGGGGGGTGCAGATAATACGTCGCGCGAGAATTCCGGCGATCTGCGCCGAACGGATCGGCCCGTGGGGCGACTCGATGACCAGATCCTGGCGCTCGTTTTGCGAACCGGCCTCGTCCTTCCAGGCAATCTCGAACTTGCCGGGACGGCGAACGGACTCGCGCACCACTCCTGATACGGGCGCGCGGTTAACATGGACGTCGAGTACGGAGAGGAACGTATGAATCTGGGTTCCGCCGTCGGGATGCGGCCCGACGACTACGATCCGTCCATCGGCGGTGGCGACGACGGCATCGGGATCATTGGGCGGACGGCGCTCGGGGTCGCGGAAAAAGTAGCCGAACGCCAATGCCGCCACGCCGCCCAGCAGGGCAATCAACGCGCCGCCGAGCCGCGCGCCGGCCACCCAGAGAATCCCACCGACGGCCAACACCGCCAGCGCGGGACCCACAAAGAGCCAGCCGTCGCGCGCCATCCCCTCCCCTATTTCACCGCCAGCGCGCGTTTGAGAATCTGCCGTGAACGGCGCAGGAAGTAGCGCACATCAAAGATCGCGGCCAATTCGCGCTCGCTGAGATGCTCTCGCACCAGCCGATCGGCGCGGACACGCTCCTCAAAGGTCGAGTCGCCGTCGGCGTCCAGCGCCAGACGCTGGACGATTGTGTAGGCCTTGTCCCGCGAACCGATTTTCTCGGCCAGCGCCAAGAGGAGGCGCTGCGAGAAGACCGCCGACCCCAGGCGCTGGAGATTCTGCCGCATCCGTTCCGGGTGGACCCCCAATTGCGTGAGGACCTGATCGAGCAGGTACAGTTGATAGTCCAGCGCGATCGTGGCATCGGGAATGATCACGCGTTCAACCGACGAGTGCGAGATGTCGCGTTCATGCCAGAGCGCGACATCCTCCAGCGCTGGGATGACATGGGCGCGCAGCAGGCGGGCTATCCCGCAGATGCGTTCGCAGAGGATCGGGTTCTTCTTGTGCGGCATGGCCGATGAGCCGCGCTGCCCCTTGGCGAACCCTTCGGTCATCTCGCCGGTCTCGGTGCGGTGCAGGAGACGGATTTCCTGCGCGATCTTCTCGCAGGTGGCGCCGAGGGCGGCGAGGGCGAAGATGTATTCGGCGTGACGGTCGCGCTGGAGCACCTGCGTCGAAATCGGCGCGGGGCGCAGACCGAGTTTGCGGCAGACATACGCTTCCACCGAGGGGTCGAGGTGGACAAAGTTGCCAACCGCGCCGGAAATCTTGCCGACGGCCACGGAGTGGATGGCCGACTTCAGCCGCCGGCGGCCGCGCTTCAAGTCCGCATGCCAGAGCGCGAACTTAAGCCCGGCCGATGTCGGCTCGGCGAAGACCCCATGGGTACGTCCGGCGATCGGCGTGTCAATGTATTTGCGCGCCAGCGCGGCGGTGCGTTTGATACTGGGTTCCAGCGCATCGAGCAACAAGGCGCCCGCCTGCACCATCCGCACCGACAGCGCGGTGTCGACGACATCGGAGGAGGTCAGGCCATAGTGCAGATACTTCTCATCAGCGCCCAGATGCGAGCCGACGTCCTTGGTGAAGGCAATGACATCGTGGCGGGTTTCGCGTTCAATCGCTTCGATGCGTTTGACCGAAAAGCGCGCGCGGCGGCGCATGCGGGCCGGGGCGCCCTTGGGGATGAACCCCATCTGCGCCAGGCGTTCGGAGGCCAGAAGCTCGATCTCCAGCCAGACGCGGAACTTGTTCTCCTCCGACCACAATTCCCCCATGGCGGGGAGTGTGTAGCGGTCAATCATCGGATGCCCCCGTGCGGCGCTACACGCGCGCCGCGGCCTTGCGTTGGTCCGGCGAGAGCTTCTGCCAGTCGCGGTTGAACGCCGCGTTGCCCAGATCGGTCAACGGATGCTTGATGATCTGCTGGAGGATCTTAAACGGGATCGTGGCGACATCGGCGCCGCGCAGCGCCGCCTCGACCACGTGGAGCGGATGACGAATCGACGCCGCCAGGACCTCGGTGGAGAGCGCGTAGTTGTCGAAGATCGTCACTAACTGGCTGACCAGCTCTATGCCGTCATGGCCAATGTCATCAAGCCGGCCGACAAAAGGGGACACGAAGGTGGCGCCCGCCTTGGCAGCCAACAGTCCCTGGGTGGCGTTGAAGATCAACGTGCAGTTGGTGCTGATCTCGCGGTCGCTTAACTGTCGGATCGCCTTCAAGCCCTCGGCGGTCATCGGAACCTTGACCGTGATGTTAGGGGCGATGGCGGCCAGGCGAATCCCCTGCTCAACCATATCCTCGGCCTGCTCGGCGACCACTTCGGCCGAGACCGGGCCCTTGACGATCTGGACGATCTCATGCAGGATATCGTCGAAGCTGCGTCCCTCCTTGGAGACAAGCGAGGGATTGGTGGTCACGCCATCGAGAATGCCCCAACTGGCCGCCTCGCGGATCTCGTCGACACTGGCGGTATCAAGAAAAATCTTCACGGTTCCTCCTTGGTCGGTTCAGACTTCTAAGAAAGGCACGTCGGGGCACTTGATTCAATCGAAATCGAGCGGCTCGCCGACGCCGTCGGGGTATTCGACCGCCTCCAGCGTCAAACCGTGCGGCGGCGCCGCATCGCCGCAGAGGGTGACATCGCCGGCTGTCAGAATTTCGCGGAGACGCTCCGGTGTTCCCTGTCCGCGCGCCACCGCGACGCTGGTGCCGACGATCAGCCGCACCATTTGGTGTAGGAATCGGTCGGCGCGGATGCGGTAGGTCAGACTGTCTCCCTCGACCCGCCATTCGGAAAGAGTGACGGTACAGCGGTTGTTCTCTCTCAGTGACAGGGCCCGGCAAAAGCCGGAGTAATCCTGCGTGCCGCAGATGATCGCCGCGCAGGCATGGAGACGGTCGATTGCCAGTTCGCCATGCACCTGCCAGTCGCGATCGCGATCGAAGGGCCAGGCGCCGCGACGGACCCGGTAGACATAGCGGCGGGCCATGGCGGAATAGCGGGCATGGAAATCATCGGCGACGCGATGGAAGGACAGGATCGCCAGATCATGCGGCAGCGCCACACGCAGGCGGTGCTGCAGGGAGACGGTGTCGATCGATTCGGGCCAATCGAAGTGCGCCGGCAACGCGAGGGCATGCACGCCGGTGTCGGTGCGTCCGGCGCCGGTGAGCGCCACGTCTTCCTGGTCGCCGAGAAAGCGCGACAGCCACACTTCCAGTTCGCCCTGCACCGTGCGCAGACCCGGTTGCTTCTGCCAACCGTGAAAGTCGCGGCCATGGTAGGCGACGTCGAGACGATACCTCATGCCCTGAAACTCCCCGCCAGAATCCAGACGATCCACCCCGCCGCCAGCAGGCCCAACCCGATGTAATCGATGGTTCCCAGACGAAGCCCATGCACGGCCGCCGGGATGCGGGCGGTGTCGAAGCCGCGCGAGGCGAGCACCAACGCGATGGCATCGCTGCGACGGATCGCGGCGGCAAAGACCGGAACGACTAATGACGGATAGGCCCGGGCGCGCGCGACCAGGCCGCCCCCGCCGCCGATGCCACGCGAGCGTTGCGCCAGACGTATCAGACGGGACTCGCGCAGGAGGTTGGGGACCATCGCCACCAGGAAGAATGCGAGATAATAGAACTGCGCCACCGGCAGACCGAGATGTCGCAGCGGCAAAAGCCAACGGGTCACTCCCGCCGCCAGCCGCAACGGCGCAACAGCGGTGACCAGAAGAACCGACGCGAAGACTAAGGCCGCCAGCCGCAGTCCCATTCCGGCACCCAGCGCAAACCGTTCCTGCGGGATCACAAGGCCCCAGAGTCGGAGGCCGTCACTGCCAGATTCGGGTCCCAACAACAGGTAGAGCAGGACAGTCAGAGCGCCGGAGACCGCGACCCAAACGAAGACCTGTCTCACCGCGCGCCACTCCAGCCGGCCCCGCGCCGCCTGGGCGAATAGCACCAGTGCCAGAACAGAGACCCAGCTCAGAAGGACCTTCCAGTCCGTGGCCAGACCGATCCAGACGATGACGCTTGCGTACGCGGCCAGCCACACACGCGGATCCCAGTGCTCCGGGGAGTCGGTCCGGGCCATTCGCGGATCGGTCAGTGGCTCGGCGGCCAGTGTCGCATGGCTTGACATTAGCGTATAATAGGGCCTATGGCGGATCAAAAACACCCGGTTCGGCAGCCACGGGCCCTGCGAATGTCAGCGTGGTTCGATCCCCGCACCTGGGCAAAAACCTCCTCATCCCCCGGCGGGCTTTCCAACACCGCATGGTTTTGGATCATCCTCGGCGCGGCCTTTGTCGTGCGGGCGCTGGTGCTTTTGCAGTTATCGGGGAATCACCCGGCGTTTGACCAGCCGATTGTCGACTCGCGCTGGCATTATCTGTGGGCCAAGCAGATCGCCGGTGGCGACTGGCTGGGCAGCGAGGTGTTCTACCGCGCGCCGCTGTATCCATATCTGCTGGCGCTGTGGATGAAGATCTTCGGTGATGGACTCTGGCCGATCCGGCTATTGCAGGCCATCATCGGCGGCCTGACCGCCGGGTTGACATTCCTCATCGCCCAGAAGGGCTTCGGCCGCCGTGTCGGCCTTGTCGCCGGCTTCGCCGCCGTCCTCTACGGCACGTTGATCTACTATGAGACCGAACTGCTCATCGAAGTGATCGCGGTGCCGCTGGGGTTGTGGGCCATCTGGCTGGCGATGGAGGAATCATCGCAGCCAACACCGCGAATGAGCCGCTGGCTGGGGGTCGGAGTGGTGATCGGGCTTTTTGCCATCGCCCGTCCGAACATCCTGCTGGTGGTGCCGGCGTTCTGGTGGTGGGCCTGGCCCCGAGGGGCTGCGGCGGGCGGAAGTTTCTGGCGCAAGGCGCAGGCGGCGGCCGTCCTCACTGCCGGCGTGCTGATTCCGATTGTCCCGGTCACCGCGCGCAACATCGTGGTCGCCGGCGATCCGGTGCTCATCTCCTATCAGGGCGGGATCAACTTCTGGCTGGGGAACAACCCCAACGCCGACGGACTGACGATGCAGATGCCGGAAGTGACGCTCGATGAGTCGGTCGAGTGGAACGAGTTTGTCTCGACCACCGATTCGGTGGCCTCTTCGCTGGCGGGCCGTACGCTGCGTCCTTCGGAGATTTCCTCGTTTTGGACATCCCGCACCTGGGATTGGATTCTCAGCAATCCCGGCCGGGCGATCGGCGGCTGGCTGAAGAAAACCTGGTATTTCCTCAGCGGATTCGAGGTCTCGGATCAGACCGACATCTACGCCTACTCGACCTACTCGCTGTTCCTCAACTGGCTGATCAGCCGGCCGCTTGTCTACATCCCCTTCGGCCTGATCGCGCCGTTGGGGCTTTTGGGGCTGGTGTTGGCCTGGCGCAAGTCGCCGCAGACCCGTCCGCTGGTGGCCTTCATCGCGTTGTATGCGGTGACGGTGATCCTGTTTCTGGCAACCGCGCGTCACCGGTTGCCGGCGGTGCCGGTCATGACAGTGTGCGCCGCGGCGGCGGCGATGCAATTTGTGGCGGCGGTCCGTCAGCGCGCGCTGAAGACGATTCTGCTCCCCGCCCTGATCCTGGTCGCCCTGATCGTGGCGTTGAACCAGCGCACGGTCGAACGGACGTTGAGCAACCCGGCCTTTCTCCATTACCAGATGGCGCTGAGCTTCGAGCGCAAGGGCGACTACGAAGGGGCGATCGGCGAGTACGAGAAGGCGCTGGAGGTCGAGCCGAATCACCTGGCTTCGCGCAAGAACCTTGCATACGCGCTGGTGCGTGTCGGCTCGTATGATTCAGCGGTGGCGACATCGTTCTCCTATCTGCGCCACCGTCAGGATGACGCCGAGGCCTACAACAATATCGGCCTCGCCTATCTGGGTCAGGGCGACACAACCCGGGCAGCAGGCTCCTTCCGCACCGCGATCAAGCACAACCCGAAGCTGCCGCACCCCTATCTCAACCTCGGCGACATCGCCGCGGCGCGCCAGGACAATGGGGCCGCGGTCGGCTACTACATGCAGGCGATCCAGGCCGATTCGGCCTTTGCCAGCGCCTACAGCGCGCTGGCGATCATCTACGCGGGCGTCAATAATCTCATCATGGCCGAATCGCTCCTGGTCACCGGGCTGAAGCATTGCCCCGACCACGCCATCCTGCAGGCCAACATCGGCGCGCTCTACCTGAAAATGCAGCGCACCGAGGAGGCCATCCCGCATCTGGAGCGGGCGGTCTTCTGGCAGCCGCAGGCGGTGGCGGTGCGGATTAACCTCGCGGCGGCCTATCTGCGCCAGCAGAAGTTCAACGCCGCCCAGGAGCATCTGCGCCAGGTGATGGCAATCGACCCGGGCAACGCGACCGCCAAATTGCTGCTGGATGAGATCGCCAAACTGGGGGGCGCGCAACTCTGAGGGCGTCAGTACTTCTTGCGCCGTTCGACCATGAAGTTGGAGCCGGGAAGTGTCTTGGTGTAGCGCTTGAGATCGGCGACCATGTGGGAGATCTGGCCCACGTGATCGAAGGTGTCGCCGTAATTGACCGCGACGGCGATGGAGAGCGTGAGCAGGCCATAAGTCTCCGGCGTCCCGCGGCGTGACTTCGAGATGATGTAGCCGTTGCGCCGGTCGCGGGCCTCGTAGCAGAGCGGCACTTCCGCATCAAACCGCTGGATCACCGCCTGGCAGACCTCGCTGATTTTTTCGGGCGGAATAACGAAGACAAAATCATCCCCGCCGATGTGGCCGACGAACCCGTCGGGCTGGTGATCGTACACGGTTTCACGGATCACCCGCGCCACCAGTTTGATCACCTTGTCGCCGTAGAAGTATCCGTAGTAATCGTTGTAGGCCTTGAAATCGTCGAGGTCGGCGTAGCAGACCGCGAAGTGATCGCGCCGGGCAAGACGCTCGGAGATCACGCGCTCGATGGTGGTCGGGCCGGGCAGGCGGCTGGAGGGGTTGACGTCCAGATCGCGCCAACTGCGGCGCAGCGCCAGACGAAGGCGCGCGGCGGCAATGGGATCCTCGAAGCCGCCGATGATCAGATCGTCGATGCTCGATTCGAGGATCATAGAGGCGGCGTCGGCATCGTCCTGCGCCAGCCACAACACGACCGGAACCGCGGTCAGCGCCGGAATGCTCTTGGCGCCCAGCGCCAGCGATAGCGCCGTGTCGGTGGACCCATTGACCGGAACCACCACTACATCAAGCAGCGTCTGAATCGATAAGTCTGAGAGTTGTTCGAGACTGGTAAACGACACCAGTTGCGGGTGATAGCATGCCAGCGCGCGTTCGAGCGCGGGCGCCCACCCGGGGGCGCAGTTGTGGAGATATGCGCAGATCATTCCGGCCCGCCCTCCGGGCTCGGGTATGCAGTAAACAAATCGGCCCCCATTTCGCACGATGTCGATTCAATCACCCTAATCCTTGTGTCGGCGAAAAAGTTCGGAGAGATAACGTTAAACTTTCGCCGGGCGGCCCGCGGAGCTATTGGCGCAATGTGTTGTCTGGCTGCTACTTACCGGATCTGAAGCCGGACTCCAGCGGGTGGTAAGTGGTGTGCATGCGGCGCAGGTGTTGACGATCGAGGTGTGTGTAGATCTGTGTGGTCGCCACTGACTGGTGCCCCAGCATCATCTGCACCGCGCGCAAATCGGCGCCCGACTCGATCAGGTGGGTGGCAAAGGAGTGACGAAAGGTATGCGGATGGACGCGTTCACCTAATCCGGCGCGGAAGGCATAGCGGCGGACAATCAGCCACAGCCCCATCCGGCTGAGCGGCCCGCCCTTCTGCGACAGGAAGACATGATCGCGGGCGCCGCTGTCGGCGTCGCGTCGCGCCGGGCTGTCGAGGTAGTGGCGCAGAGCCCTCTGAGTGGACGGGCCGAAGGGCACCAAGCGTTCCTTGTTTCCCTTGCCGCGCACACGCACAAAACCGGCGCTGAAATCGATATCATCCACCGCGAGCCCGGCCGCCTCCGAGACACGCAATCCGCATCCATAAAGGGTGGCGAGAATCGCCCGATCACGCAGGTGGTGCGGGTCGCTCTCGCCGGGCTGTTCCAGCAGCAGCTGCATCTGCCGCACTGAGAGCACATCGGGCAACTTGCGCGGCAGACGCGGGGTCTTGATCGGACGGGCCGGGTTCTGCTTGGCCTCATCCTGACGAACCAGATAGCGATGGAAGTTCTTCACCGCCGACAGGCAGCGCGCCACCGACGCCGGCGCCAGGCCGGAGGCAGTGAGCGAGGCAAGAAATTCACTGACCTGCGGCGGCTGGATGGCGCGCGGGTCGCTCACGCCATGATCGACACAGAAAGCGGCATACCGCCCGAGGTCGCGGCGATAGGCGGCCAGCGTGTTGGCCGAACGTCCGGCAACGAGGACCAGATGATCGAGATACCGCGAAACCCAGCGATCGAAGACCGCCGATTTCCGGGCGGGGCCATCCTTCGTGGATGGTTCGGGCGGGGAATCAACGTTGCGCATTGAGATTGAGCGCCACCACCGCACCCTGAATGGCGCCGGCGCCGGCGGCTTTGAGGGCGCGGGACGATTCGCGCATCGTCGCGCCGGTGGTGAAGACATCATCGACAACCAACAGGGACTTCCCTGTCAGATTTGCGCCCTCACGTACCGTCAACGCTTCGTGCATGTTCGCCTGGCGCTGGCGAGCGTTTAATCGGGTCTGATCAGCCACACGCCGCGTAAAGCGCAAGGCATCGGGAACACAGGCGACACCGAGACGAAGCGCGCAGGCCTGGGCGATTTCCTCGGCATGCCCAAAGCCGCGTTTGCGGCGTTTGCGCCGAGCGGTGGGGACCGGAACGACCGCATCCAGTGTCGTTCCATCGAAGCGCTCGGCGAGAAGGTCGCCGAGCGGACGGGCCAGCTCGCGAAAGCCATCGTACTTGAGCGCATGCACCAGCGCTCCGAAGGCGCCATCAAAGGCGCCCAGCGCGCTGATCCGTGCCGGGTCGAGCGGGACATGCCCGGCCGGGCAGTCACTGCCGGGCTCCAGGAAGCGTCGGCACTCGCCGCAGACCGGCCGGGTGTAACCGCGCATCCCCGCCTCGCAGGCCACACACCAGACACGCGCGCGCTCGTGGAGTGTCGCCCCACAGATCGGGCAACGTCGCGGCAGCAGAGGCGCCAACGCATCGGCCGCCGACGCCGGCCATCGCGAGGTCAGGGTGGTCGATGAAATCACCTCAGTACTCCTGCCAATGCCGACGGATGTTGACCACCAACCCGGTGAGAATCCAGAAGAGCACCAGGGAGCTGCCGCCGTAGGAGACAAACGGCAGCGGCAGTCCGGTCACGGGCATGAGACCGAGGGTCATGCCGATATTGACCATGACCTGGAAGGCGACGATCCCGGCGGTGCCGGCGGCGAGGAATTGCGAGAATCGGTTGCGGGCGATGTAGGCGGTGTCGATGGTCCGCCAGAGGAAGACGGCAAAGAGCACCAGAATCAGCAGCGCGCCCCAAAAGCCGAACTCTTCGCCGCCGACGGCGAAGATGAAGTCGGTGTGCTTTTCGGGCAGGAAGTGCAGTCCGGTTTGGGTCCCCTCGAGATACCCTTTGCCCCAAAGCCCGCCGGAGCCGATGGCGACCTTCGATTGGATGATCTGGTAGCCCGCGCCGCGCGGGTCCTTCCCCGGATCGAGGAAGACGAGGATGCGTTGCTGCTGGTAGGGCATCAGGCGGTTCCAGACAATCGGCGTCACAATTCCAAAGATCAGATTCAACGTGACCACGCCGATCGAAATCGGCAATCGGGGGCGCTCGAGGTAAAGCACACCCAGAAGCGCGATGAAGAAGAGCACCCAGACAATCCAGTTGAAGGCCAGCACCAGACTGAGCACCGGCGAGATCAGCAAAAACAGCGCGGGCAGCGGTGCGCCGGCCCAGAAGAGCATCACCAGAAATAGCGCCCAGAAGACCAGCGAAGTCCCCAGATCCGGCTGCTTGATCACCAGAAACCAGATCGGGCCGACAATCGCCGCCAGCGCCAGCAACGGTCGCGGTGAGATCACCGGCTTTTTCAGGTAGGCGAGGTAGCGGGACAGGGCAATTAGCAGCGCCAATTTGGCCGGCTCGGAGGGCTGGATGTAGGCCGGGCCGACCGAGATCCACTGTCCGGACGTGCTGATTTCAAACGTCACCAGCGCCAGCAGTGCAAGGCCAACGATGGTCAGGTAGACATAAGCGAACACTTCATGCAAACGGACCGGGAGCCAGACCGAGACGACGAAGGCGGCCATGGCGACCGCCCACCACATGAGCTGGCGGCTCCAGAGGATCCGGTCGCGCGCCTCGGGCATGGAGTGCTGCGCCGAGAAGATCAATAGCGCGCCGATCGCGGTCAGAAGCAGGGCGCTGCCGATCAGCAGCCAGTCCAGTTCTTTGAGATGTTTCAGCAGTCCGGTCAAGCTCTCCCCCTTGCCGGGGCAAGTTGCGGCGACGCACAATAACTGTCAACCGGCGATCCGGGAACGCACAATCCCGCGCCATCAGGCGCACAGGCGCGGACAACCCGGCGGGAGGGCTTGCGCGCCAAGCGATTACCTCGCACCTTCAGCTTGTCGATTCTGGCACCGTTTTCGCTTTTTTCGGGCACAGAGCGGCGCCGGATGGCGTATTAGTACTGGGTGGGCGGTTTTCGCCCGCGAACCGAGGCCAAATGATGAAAAAGACGCTGGGAGCACTTGTGATCATGGCCGCGCTGGTGGCGACACCGGCCCTGGCAATGAATGTCAATGATATCCTCGAGCTGTGCAACGCCGGTTTCGAGCCGGATCGGATTGCCCGCATCGTCGAGGCGGCGGGGATGGACCAACCGCTGGAGGCGGCCGACTGGGCCCGCCTGAAAAACGAGGGCTGCGGCGACCAAGTGGTCGATGCGCTGCTGGATGTGCTGGCGCCGGCGGATGTTGAAGTGGACGTCGAGACCGAATCGGGCCGATCCTACGATGTCGACGGGGATGTCGACATCAACCTCTACGGCAGCTGGGGCACCAACGGCTGGTATGGCTCGCTGTTCTGGGGCGGATATGACCCGTGGTATGGCTGGGGTTACCGCTATGCCTGGTACGATCCGTTCTGGGACTGGAACTGGTACTGGGCCGGCTGGAACTGGTACGACCCGTGGTGGTGCTCTCCGCACACATGGCATTACTACCGGCATGTCTGGCATGATCCGTACTACTACTGCCACGGCCATTACAACGGCGGGTATTACAGCGGCGGCGCCTACGAGCGTCAGAAAGCCTCGCGGCAGGGCGGCACATCGAAGGCGTTCCGCTATGCCAATGCCAAGACATCAACGGCGGTGGCCAAAGCGACTTACGCATCGGCCAAGGCCAAGCCCTATCGCAACGCCGCGGTGGCCACCGGAATGGTCACCACCGGCGGCGTGGCGGTCCGTAAATCGACGCGCACCAGCGTGACGACCGCCAACGGCGCCACGCTGTCGCGGACCAAAAGCGGCGCCTACACACGCGGCTCCTCGACGGTGGGCACCGGCGCGGTCAAGCGCGAGGGGACGTCATCGACCATCCGCACCGACAACGGTTACGCCAAGCGCAAGACTTCCATGCGCAGCGGCGGTGCCACTTCGACGGGGAACACGACGACTGTCAATCGCGGCAAGACCAAGAGCCGCACATCGACCGGGACGAGCGGCACCAGCACATCAACGGTGAAGCGCAAGGGCACGGGCGCAACGTCGACCGGCAAGTCGGGAACCGGAACGGGCACCAAGCCATCGGGCTCCAGTTATCAGGCGCCCAGTCCGGCCAAGACCGCGACGCCATCATTCCGCAGCCCGGGCACAACCGCCGCGCCCCGTTCGGCGCCATCCAGCGGCGGCACCGCCCGCAGCAAGGGCCGCCGGTAAATCAGAGGCCCGGCAGTTTTGGACAAAGGCCCCGCCAACGCGGGGCCTTTGTCATTCTGGCGTGTCGGTGAGCGCCACCGTCGGGCGTGGTACAGTTTCGACCGTGTCGGTGGCGGGAATGCCAGTCGAGTCCGGCGCCGCCTGCAGTGAATCGGGAGGCGGGGGAGGCGGGGGCGGATAGAGATACTGCTTGGCAACCTCGAAGCAGATCGGAGCGGCGTAGGTGGAGCCATGCCCGGCGTTTTCCACCAGCGCGCAAATCGCGATCTGCGGATGGTCGTAGGGCGCCCATCCGGCGAACCAGGCGTGCTCCTTGCCGTGCGGATTCTGCGCCGTGCCGGTCTTGCCCGCCATGCGCACCTGATCATCGTTGATACCGGCGGCGGTGCCGTATTGCACCACCCGACGGCAGCCCTCGCGCAGCACCGCCAGAGTGCTGATCTTGTAACCAAGATCGTAGGCGACTTCGGATTCGACCATGCGCCAGTCGCTGCCGGGCGTACGACTGGCCTTGAGCAGATGCGGCTTCATCGCCACGCCGTTGTTGGCCAGCGCGGCATAGAACATGACCACCTGCAGGGGTGTGACGGTAAATTCGCCTTGCCCGATAGCGAAATTGAGCATCGCGCCCGGCCCCCATCCCCCCTTGCCACGCACCTTGTCGAGGTACTCGGCGGTGGGCACAATTCCGCTGTTTTCGCTGGGCAGGTCGATGCCGGTGGGTTTGCCGAAGCCGGCCAGCAGGGCATAGCGAGACCAGGTTGAAAGGCCGACGTCCACACCGAGTTGATAGAAGTAGACGTTGCAGGAATGCTGGATGGCGCCGAGCATGTTCTGCACCCCGTGCCCTTCGGGCTTCCAGCACTTGAAGACGCGATTGCCGAATCGGTAGCCGCCGCCGCAACCGCGGTAGGTGGTGTTCTCGCCGGCGACGCCGGCTTCCAGCGCCGCCGCGGCGGTCAGGAGTTTGGCGGTTGAGCCAGCGGTGTAAAGGCCCATCGCCGCGCGATTCAAAAGCGGTTTGAGCGAGTCGGTGAGCAACGCCTGCCATTCGGTCGATGACATCCCGCCGGAGAAGGCGTTGGCATCGAACCCGGGCCGGGTGACCAGACAGAGAATCTCGCCGGTGCGGACATCCATGGCGACCACGGTCCCGGCGACATACTGCGACAAGAGAGAGTCGGCCAGCCGTTGCAGCGCGATGTCCAACCCGAGCATGACATCATCGCCGGGGATCGGCGGTCGGGATTCCTGCCCCGGCATCGGGCCGAGCATCTGCCCGTAGGCGTTGATTTGCCGGTAACTGATGCCGTCGATGCCGCGAATCAGATCGTCGTAGCGTTTCTCCAGCCCGGTGGCGCCGATCGCGCCGCGCAACGGCGCGCCGGTCTTGTCGGTGCGCTTGGCCTCTTCCTCATTGACTTCGCGGACATAGCCGAGCACATGCCCGCCCCAGGGGGCGGGCGGATACTCGCGCACCGGCTCGTTGGCGATGATCACGCCGGGGAACTGCTCGATGCGTTCCTCCAGCCGCGCGATCGTGCGCAGATCGGCATCGCGGTGGATACCGATCGGCTCCAGGGGCAGCCCGGGACGACGGCGCATGCGCTCGATCAGTTCGGCGCTCTCGATGCCGAGGGTGCCAGCCAGCCGCACCCGCGGCACCTCGCCGCGAAAATCGGTCGGCAGCACCGAAACAGTGAAGGACGGGCGGTTGCGCACCAGATCGACGCCGTTGCGATCAAGGATGCGTCCACGCGGCGCTGAGATCGGAAGGAGTCGAACACGGTTCTTGTTGGCCAACTCGCGGTACTCGTCGGCCTGGATCAACTGCATCCACGCCAGCCGCGCTCCCAGCCCCGCCAGCATCAGCAGGCAGGCGCCCAGAAGGATATTGCGTCGGGAGGCCCAGTTCATCGCTGTGTTCTACATCAAGGGGTCGCCATCGGACGAGGCCTCGGCGGCGGCGCGGGCACGCGGACGCGCCCGATCCCACAGCACCGAGAGGATCACCCCGACCGTGGCGCTTAAGCCCGCCGAGCCGAGACAGGCCGGGAAGAACGAGGCCAGCCACATCCCCGGATCCATCCCGACCGCGAAGACGACATACACCGTCTTAATCAGCAACAGCACGCCCCAAAACACCAGCCAGCGGGACAGCACGTATTCGAGGAACAACCGCTCCTTGAGAAGTCCGACCGCCCAGCCAAGCGATGCGCCGAGAAGCCCGCCCCAGCCCATCATGTCGGGATCGGCCGCCTGTGCCAGAAAGCCAATGCCCCAGCCGGCGGCCGCACCGATCGTCACGCCGCGGTAAAGCGCCACCAATGCGATCGCCAGCATCTCGTAGTCGAGACGCAGCCCGAGCGGCGGCGGCCCATCGGGGAACCAGACGCGGTAAAAGACCACGCTGGCCAGCAGGATGATCCAGCGCAGGATACTCACGGCGTCCACCCCACGCTGTCCGGCAGTAATTCCTCGGGCGTCGGACGAATCACAAAGACCGCTTCCAGCCGATCGGGACGCACCGCCGGGAGGATGTCCAAATCGAGGAACTCGCCGACGTTGACGGTGTCGACCGCGACGATGGTTCCGATCAGCAACCCCTTGGGGAAGACGCCGCCCCAGCCGGAGGAGATCACGGTGTCGCCGACTTTCACATCGGCCGAAGCGACGACATAGTTCATGTTCAGCAGAGGACCTTCATCCCACTCGACGACGCCGGCGACGCGGCTGCGCTGATCGTAGGCGGCCACGCGTAGCAGCGGATCCCAGATCGTGCGCACGCGGGAGACATAGTCGCCGACTTCGGCGACGCGTCCCAGCAGGCCATCCTCGCTCATGACGGGCAGATCAAGTTCGACCAGACGGGTCCGGCCCGCGCCGATCCAGACCGCGCCCGAGCCGGGAGCCAGAGGGCCGACCACTTCGGTGGCGATGGCGCGTCCGCGCCAACTGGGCGCGAACTCCAGCAGTTTGCGCAGACGGATGTTCTCGCGTTTCTCTTCGCGGAGACGCTGCACTTCGACCTGGAGATTGGCCAGTTCTTCGGCGAGGCGGCGGTTTTCCTCGAAGACTTCGGCGCCGGCGGCGATGCGGTAATGCAGGGCAAAGAACGGAGCGTAAACGACGCGCACAAACGCCGCCGAGATCGACGAGCGCACGCCGTCACCAAGAATCAAAAGCAGCAGGGATACGAAGATCGCCCACGGCAGGACCGCGGGCCGATCGGAGGACCACCACAACAGGCGCCGCCACACCCCGTTTTGCCCCCCCAGAGTCCGGCTACGGCGCCGAATCGAGTAT
The DNA here is from genome assembly GCA_964593585.1 of uncultured Ignavibacteria bacterium. Taxonomy (GTDB): domain Bacteria; phylum Zixibacteria; class MSB-5A5; order WJJR01; family WJJR01; genus JACQFV01. The sequence continues at coordinate 20,403 of CAZQIZ010000005.1, read as the reverse complement.
CAACATCACTTCGCCGGCGGTTTTGGCCCGCATCAACCGCTCGCGGTTCTTCTCGCTTTTCATGATATAGGACAGACGGGCCATGACGTTGAGGTGCGCGCCGATGGCGTCTTCGGGCGCGGCGATGAGGAAGAACAAATGCACGGGCTTTTTGTCCATCGCCTCGAAATCGACGCCGACTTCGGAACGGCCGAAGGTGATGACGATGCCCTTGATGGCGCGGGTTTTGGCATGGGGAAAAGCGACGCCGTATCCGACGCCGGTGGTGACCAGTTTTTCCCGCTCGAGGACCGCCGCCAGAAGTTCCTCTTTCTCCCGCACCATGCTCGACTTGGCGGCGAGGTCGACAAGTTCTTTGATGATGTCTTCCTTGGTCGTTGCCGCCAAGTCGAAAGACATCAGTTCCTCTTCGCAGAACTTCGATAATTTCATTCGGGCTCTCCCGAGACGGAACGAGTGTTGGCGGCCGGATAGGGCCGCGCGGCGTCAGGCAACATCACCGGGATGCCGTCGCGCACCGGATAACGCAAACGGCACGCCGGACAATCGAGCGTACCGTTGGCCGTGTCGTATGTCAGCTTCCCCTTGCATACAGGACAAACCAATATCGAAAGCAGGGAATTGTCCAGCATCACGCGTCACAGACGGTCAAAAAGTCTCGTCTTCCCCATAAACGCCGATGTTGCGGTACTTGGCGCGGCGTCGTGCAATCAAGGTCGGCACATCCAGCGCTGAAAGCTCGATTAGGACGCCGAGAATGGCGCTTTTCAGGAAGACCGCCGACTGGTCGGGGTCGCGGTGCGCGCCGCCCAGCGGTTCGGGGATGATCTGATCGACCAGTCCCAGTTCGTTGAGGTCCTCGGCCGACACCCGCAACGCCTCGGCGGCCTTGGGAGCGTTGGCGGCCGCTTCGCCCGGCCAGAGAATCGCCGCGCACCCCTCCGGCGAGATGACCGAGTACCAGGCGTTTTCCATCATCAGCAGCTTGTCGCCGATGCCGATGCCCAAGGCACCGCCGGAGGCGCCCTCGCCGATGACACAGATCACGATCGGTACCGGCAGAAGCGACATGTCGCGCAGGTTGCGGGCGATGGCCTCGGCCTGGCCACGCTCTTCGGCCTGAATGCCGGGGAAGGCACCCGGAGTGTCGATCAGGATCACGACCGGGCGTCCGGATTTTTCGGCCATCCTCATGAGCCGCATTGCCTTACGGTACCCCTCCGGATGCATCATGCCGAAATTGTTGGCCAGCTTCTCCTTCGTGGTCCGTCCCTTTTGCTGCCCGAGGATCATGACCGGCCAGTCCCCCATCATCGCGGGTCCGCCGATCAACGCACGATCATCGCCATAGCCACGGTCGCCATGCAGGGGCATGAATCCCGTGGTCATGCGCTCGATGTAGTCGAGAGTAATGGGGCGCATCGGGTGACGCGCCAACTGCACTCTCTGCCAACGAGTTAGCGATGAGAATGTGTCTTTTTTGAGCTTTTCGAGCTTTCGCTCAAGCAGGCGGATTTCGCGGCTGAGTTCGACATTTTCGCCGTGGGCGAATTCACGCATGTCGCGAATTCGCGCTTCCAACTCCATCACGGGCTTCTCGAAGTCCAAGTAGCTGCCGGATACCATTCCAACCTTGATGGGTCAAGAAGCCGAGTTGTCCTATCCCTGACTGCGCCGCCGCAGGATAATACCCAAGCCCCCCAGCACGGACAATACAAAAATCCCCAGCAGCAGAGCGGTCACCCGGCGGTTGACGTAGCGGAAGGCGACACAGAAGCAACCGACACAAAAGGCGACCAGATTGTAGTAGATCAGGATTTGGCGCGGCGTGTATCCCGCCGCCAGCAACTGGTGGTGCAGATGGCCGGTGTCCCCCCGCAGAGGGTTGGTCCCAGCCCAAGTCCGCCGACCGACCGACAGAACAGACTCCAAGAGCGGAATCAGCAGGGCCAGAATCGGGACAAAGAAAGCCAGGGCCGTGAAGCGTTTAATCGGAGCAAACAGGGCGACAATCGCAAAGAAGTAGCCGAGCGATAGCGCTCCGGAGTCGCCCATAAACACCCGCGCCGGGGGGCGATTGAAGCGCAGGAAGACCAAGAGTCCCCCGACCAGGGCCGCCGCGCCAACCCAGACGGCCGGCAAATGGAGATCCCAGCTGATCCAGACCAGTGTCGCCGCGCCGATCGCGGTTGTGCTGGCCGCCAGTCCATCGAGACCGTCGATGATGTTGACGGCATTGACCACGATCAAAAACCAGAGCAGGGTAACCGGCCACGACAGGACGCCCAGCGGCACACCGCCGACAAACGGGATCCAGAGCCGGTCGAACCCCATCCCCGACCAATACAGCAGCGACCCAACTGCGATTTCAACCGCCAGCTTGGGGAGACTGGTGAGCGGACGCAGATCATCGATGATGCCGACGACGAGGATGGCCAGTCCCCCGGCCCAAAAGGCGAAGGCGTGGGCGTTGAACTCCGCCATGGCCGCCGGGGCGAGAATGCTGGCGGTCAGCAGGACTGTCCAAAGCGCCAGATAGAGCGCAATCCCGGTCAGCCGCGGCGTGGGTTGGGGATGGATCTTGCCCGCACGAGGCCGGTCGAGCCAGCCCCGCTTCCGGCACAGCCGCTCGATCAACGGCACAAAAATCGCCACGATGCCGGCGCCCAGCGCCAGCGCCATGACCAACAGCAAGGGTTTACTCAAGACCGCCCCCGCGCCGGAGCAGTCCCGGTCAATCGATCCTTCCAGTCCAGCAATCCAAACACCGCGAAGAGCAGCCCATTGGCGAGTCTGCACTCGGGATGGTGTTTGCGGAAGTAGCGACGGATGCCGTTGCGATGATGGATGCGCAGGGTCGGATCGCGACGACTTCCCCCCTGCCAGTGGTGGCGGACGGCGACGCGTGGGTCGATCCAGACTTCGGAGCCCGCATCGCGCCAGCGTTTGCACAGGTCGGTGTCCTCGACGTAAAGGAAATACCCCTCATCCATGCCTCCGACGGCACGGTAGGCATCGCGACGCAAAAGCATGAAGGTGGCGGCGACAGCTTCGACGATCTGCGGCTCGGCGGGGTCGTCGAGAGTGTAGGCGGCGCGCGATCCGGCGCCTAAACGCACTCCCCGCAGCGGCGAGTGCCGCGAGAACCAGATGTTGGCGTGGGTCGGAAAACGTCGCACCGAGGCCTGCGGCGCGTCATCGGGAAAGACCAGTCGCGGGCAGACCGCCGCCGCGCGCGGGCGGGTGTCGAGGAAGGCGCTCAGCGCGCGCAGGTCCTCGACGGTCCAGGCGGTGTCGGGATTGGCCAAGAGCACGCGCTCGGTTGTGGCCCGATCGACGCCCTGGTTGACCGCAGCGGCAAAGCCGCGGTTTTCGGTATTGGCGACGATCGTGGCGCCTGGCAGTCGGCGAGCGATCAACTCACATGTGCCATCGGTTGAAGCGTTGTCGACGAAGATCGTGTCGGCCAGCGCTGCGGACGATGCCGCTGCCGACTCCAGCAATGGGCCCAAGACCGGCGCGGATTGGCAGGTGACGACAACCAGTGAGACGGGGACAGGGTCCATGTGTGCACGCGCGGGGCAGCCCGGCTGTGCGGTCAACGCAAACGGCCGAAGATCGCCATCAGCCGCAGCTTGGGCACCATCCAGATGGCCTCGCGCACGATCGCCTTTGACATCTTCGAGTGGCCGTGCTCGCGATCGACGAACACGATCGGAATCTCGCGGATCGAAAAGCCGCGACGGTGGGCGCGAAACGACATCTCAATCTGGAAGGCGTAGCCGTTGGAGTGGACCGCCGCCAGATCAATGGTCTCCAGCACCTGGCGGCGGAAGCACTTGAACCCGCCGGTCAGATCGCGGACCTTCATCCCGGTGATCACCCGCGCGTAGACGTTGGCGAAATACGACAGCAAAAGCCGGCTCATCGGCCAGTTGATGACGTTGACGCCCGAGCTGTAGCGCGAACCCAGGACTACGTCGGCCTCAGCAGAGGCCGAAAGCAGCGCGGGCAGGTACGTCGGGTTGTGCGAGAAGTCGGCGTCCATCTCGATCACCCGGTCATAGTCACGCTCGAGCGCCCAGCGAAAGCCGGCGAGGTAGGCCTTCCCCAGCCCTTGCTTGCCGGGGCGGTGGAGGACCTGCACCCGGGGATTGGCGGCGGCCAGTTGGTCGGCCAGCGCGCCGGTGCCATCCGGTGAGTTGTCATCGACCACCAACACCGAGATCGACGGATCCTGCGCCAGCACTTCGGGGACGATCCGCGGCAGGTTGTCCTTCTCGTTGTAGGTCGGGATCACGACCAGAGGTTTCATTGGCATTGTCCCCGGCATCGGTGCGTCAAGATAAGCAGGCAGCCCGGTCAACCCAACTGATACCAACTCAGAAAGCGATCGACGATTACCGTCGACGAAAAAGCGGCCTGCGCGGAGCGCTGGCCGGCCACTGCCAGACGCATTCGGCGGTCGTTGTCGGTCAACAGGGCCTTCAAGCAGCGGGCAAGGTCGGCCGGGTCATCGGGACGCGCCAGCAGTCCCGTCTGGCCGTCGGACACGATGTCGGTGATTCCGCCCGAGGCGGCGCCGATTACGGCACAGCCGCACAATTGCGCTTCCAGGAGCGCCAACCCAAACCCCTCGTCGACCGCCGGCAGGACGGTGACATCGGCACGGCGGTACTCTTCAGCCAGTTCGGTTTGCGGCAGACTGGCCACCAACGCAACGCGCGAAGACAGATCCCGCTCGCGGATGATATGCTCGATCCGGGCGCGCTCCGAGCCGCCGTCTCCGATCATCCGGCAACGGAAGTCGATGCCCTGCTGCCGCAGTTGTTCCAACGCGGCAACGAGGACGTCGTTGCGTTTCTGCGCGGTGTAGCGCGTCACCGCCAGGATGATCGGGGGCGCACCGGTCGCCGTCCTCACGGTCCCATGGAAGATCGAGTCTTCCGGGGGCATGGGAGCGACACCGACGCGGTCGGCCAGCTCAGGGTAGGTTGTGCGCAGAAAATCCGCCATCCACCGGGACACGGTGGTCGTTTGCGCGGCGGCGCCATAGACCTGACGCGCCAGCGGACGCATCCAGGCCTTGTGTTGCAGCAAGCGGATGTCGGTACCGTGGGACGTAACGATCAGCCGATGATGACGCGCCAGCGGACGCGCGGCCCAGCCGGCGGGAATCCACCAGTGAGCATGAACGACACGCGGCGAGGTGTCGGCGGCGACACGCCGCGCTGTCTGCGCAAACGCGCGGAAGAAGCGGTAATGCGCCCGGAGGCCATGCGGCCCGAAGATCGACGCTCCTCCCCAATCGCCCCGGTAGGCCAGTGTCTCCGCGACGTCAGTCGCATAACGAAACCGCCAGATGGGCACATCATCCATGACCTCAAATTCGGGAATGCCGGACGCGTGCGGTGCGACCACGCCGACAATTATGCCGCGCGCCCGCAGCAACCCGGCGAAGCGATGCAGAAACCGTCCGGCAAAATCACCCGAGTGACGCGGGAAGTTGTGCGTCAGGAACAGGACGTCCAATCGGCGCGGCGGGGACGTCATGAGTCCATTCACCCGCGTCGGCGCCGTCCGTACTGGTTGACACGCGGCGGCGCGAGGGGCGTGGGGGTGTCGGATCGCTCGGTTGGAGGCGGCGCGGAGGGGGCCGCATCAGCCTCATCGGGTGTCGAAGGAATTGCCGGTTCAAAACCGCGCGCCTCTCCCTCATCCAATGCAGGGGCGAATCGCTCGACCTCCGCAAAGGATGGTTGCGTTTCGGCAGGGGCTTCCAGCTCCGAGGTGGACGAGACAGACGACTCTACCGGCGGCGGGATGGGCCGAGACGGTTGCTCGCCGCGACGGTTCTCATCGCGGCGGCGGCCGGGGCCGCGCCCGGGGCGATTCCCACGCGATTGATCGCGGCGGCGATCGCCGCCTTCGCGACGGTCGGAGCGCGGCTCGGGACTGTCGCCGGCGGAACGGCTCGGCACCGGACGCTCATTGGCGCCGGATTTGTAAACGTGGTATTTCGGCGCCGGACGCAGCGTGTCCAACTGCTGGCGCAGACTGGCAACCGCCTCGGCCAGAAACCCGATGGCGAAGAACACCACACCCGCCAGCCCGAGCGACATCACCAGATAGACAAACGGACGATAGCCATGCCCTTCGACAAAGCGCTGGTAGAGCGCGACTCCGCCGAGCACGAACGCCGCGACCAAGAGGAAGATGCCGGTCATTCCGAAGTACCAGAGCGGACGGCGCATTGTGTGGTATTGGAACTTCACCGCGAGCAGGTCGAGGACGCCGCCGGGGATGCGCCAGAAACCGAATTTGGACCGTCCGGCAGAGCGTTGGTAGAGCGTCACATCGACTTCGCCGATGTTGTAGCCCGCTTCGGCGGCGATGGCCACCCAGAAGCGGTGCCAGTCATGGCGGTAGTCGAAGACATTGACCAGCTCGCGACGGAAGGCCTTGACCGAATTGAGGTCGGTGACCTTGATGGAGGGGAACAGCCAGCGCGAGAGCCGATTGTAGAAGCTCGAGACGAATTTCTTGTTGTAGAAGCCGATCTTGCGCCCGGTGACCAGGTCATAGCCGGAGCGGACCTTTTCGACCATGCGCGGAATGTCGGCCGGATGGAACTGACGGTCGGCAGGATAGAAGACGATGATCTGCCCGCGGGCGACCGAGAAGCCGGCGCGCAACGCCTCGGTCAGGCCGCGCCGGTGCGGCAGCGAGACAATGCGCAGGAAGCGATGATGATTCTGCGCCTCGACCGCGCGCGGCAGAGTCTGGTCGTTGGAGCCATCGTCGACGAGCACCACTTCGAGCGAAAAGCGCGCCTTGCGCGCCAGCTCGCCGAACTGCTCCATCAACGGGAGGATGTTTCCTTCCTCGTTGTGGGCGGGCAGGACGACCGTGACATCGATCGTGGTCGGATCATGAGGGCGTCGCGGCATCATGAGCGGCCCGCCTGACGGAGCCGGTCGATGATGGCCGGATTGTTCGGGGAGACACGCATGGCGCGCTGCCAGAAGGCCACCGCGCGGTCGCGCTCGGCGGGGCCGCCGACGGTGCGGTACAATTCCCAGGACAGATCGCCCGCCTGCCCCAGAAGCGCGAAGTCGTCGGGGGCATGGTCGAGGGCTTTGAGATAGGCGTTCATGGCCTCTTCCTTGCGGTCGGCGCGGCGGAACAGGTCCGCGGCAAAAGCCCAACCGGAATAGTGGTCGGCGGAATCGGCGACCCGCTGTGTGAGATCGCTCAAGAGAGAATCGAGGGGGCGTCGTCCGGGCTCCATCCGCAGCCGCTCCATAAAGGTCGGCTGGTAGGCGGCCGCCTGCAGGTTGCCGCCCCGCTCGGCGACGCGCCAGACACCGATGCGCAGATTGCGGATTGTGTAAACGGTCACCTTGCTAACCTTGGCGGCAATCTGCGGAAAATCCTTGAAGAAGGCGCCGTCTGGTTTATCCTCGACGATGACATGCGTAATCGGCCTGGCGGCGAAGAAATCGCGGGGTTCCTGCAGCGAGAAGAAGTGAATCAAGCCAACGGGCGAGGCCGCGGTCTGAGTGATCATTGGCGACCACTCCCCGGTCACCACTGCACCAGGGCCGAGCACCTTCGGCAGGTCTTCGTTGGCTTTGGCGATCGTGTAGGTCGAAATGCCCCACCAGCGGATGAAGTGACGTCCCTGATCCACAAGCATTCCGAGCAGGAGGAGCGCAACCGCAACGTCGGCGGCGGGACGCAACCGCACAGTCCAGGATTGCTCGCGGGAGGGGCGAGACGCCAGCCAGATGAACGCGACCGAAGCCAGCAGTCCGACGATGATCGATCCGGTATGACTCGATGTCGACAACCCGCGTCCGGTTGTGTCCAGAAGCGGCCGGAAAACGAAATGCTGCAGACCGATCGCCAGCACGGCGAGCAGGATCGGGAGCACCCACCATGCCGCCGGCCGCGCATCGCTGCGTGCGCTCTCGCGACGCGTGGTCACCAGCCACTGGATAAGCCACCCGGCTCCCGCTGCCAGCGGCAACCACATGACAATCTGGTAGCGCACCGGGCGATAGTTGAACGGCGAAAAGGCGGTGTAGGCGCAGAGGAACCAACCGACGGTCAAGAGAACAGCAGGAGACAACTGCCGCCACCACGGGAGGTTTGAGCGGTTACGGACACTCCAAAGTATCAGACCAGCCAGACCGAGCAATCCCGCGATGGCCGCCACCGGCGACCAGGTCAGAATCCGCGTGTCGATGCCCAGCGAGAAGAACTGGCGGATAAAACCGGACAGTGACTGCAACCCCACCGGCGCGCCATAGAGTGTGCGCGATTGCTCCGTGAGGTAGGCGCGTACCTCATCCGAGGCGGCGCTGTAGGCAAAGACGTACCACAACAACGCGACAAATCCGAAACCGACGAGGTAACCGAGGGGACGTCGCCAGCGACGGACTCCGCGCAGGGCGGTGTCCTCATCCAGGGCCTGCATGAGCGTGGCCAAAACGAAGACCGGCGCGGCATGCAGCGCGGTCACTTTGCCAAAGAAGGTCCCCATGCCGGCCACAAAGCCGCCGACTAGCACCAACCACCAGCGCCGCGGACTGGAGACGATTGCCCAGAAGGCGACGGCCAGCGAGGCGTTGGAGGCGACTTCGAGGAATGGCTGACGGCCATAAGCCACAAACAGGTAGTTCACCGCCAGCGCCCAGCCGGTGGTGAGCGCGGCGATGAAGCCGAAGGCACGCGCGACACCCCAGACCAGAAAACCGATCCCCACCAGGTTGATCAGCGCCGCGGTCAGATTGGCGGTGGTCACGCTCGGACCGAACAGCAGAAAGATGACATAGGCGAATGCGCCGGTGATGTTCTTGCGGAAGAAGATCAGCCGATCATCGTTCAGGGGATTCCAGTTGCCGTGGGCGACGGCGGTGCGCGCGTAGGAGGTGTACTGCGGTGGATCGGTCAGCAGATCCTGGCTCCACGAGACATCGATAGGGGGATCGGCGCCCAGATCGACGAAGCGGCAGACGACCGCCAGCAACGCCACCAGGCAGATGGCGGCGATACGAACGGGGCGGCGCTCCAGCCAGGACGTCCATCCTCTCCATGCGCCCGCGACCGACGGTATCGTCGGCGCGGGCGGGGAGGAAGCGCGTTGCGGTTTGGCCATGAGTCGAAGGGATTCCGGGTTCTATAGATCGACCGAGTGACGCGCCACCGCGGCGACGTGATCGATCTGCGCCTCGGTCAGTTCCGCGTACATCGGCAGGGATACGATGCGTCCCGCGAGGCGATCTGTCACGGGGAAACTGAGGGCGGCCATTTGCGGATAGGCCTTCTGGCGGTGCACCGGGATCGGGTAGTGGATGAGCGTGTCGATCTCCTCGGCCTTCAGATCATCCTGGAAACGGGCGCGGTCATCGACCTGGACGACGAAGAGATGGTAGACCGACTGGGCGTCATCATCGGCTGGCGGCAGGACGATGTTGGCGCCGGCCAGCTTCTGGCGATAGAGATCGGCGTTTTTCCGCCGCTTGGCATTCCACTCGTCGAGATGGCGCAGCTTCACGCCCAGGACCGCCCCCTGGATGCCCTCCATCCGGTAGTTATACCCCAACATGTCATGATGGTATTTTTGCAGGGAGCCGTGGTCGCGCAGCATGCGAATGGTGTGAGCCCAGTTGTCGTCGTCGGTGACGATCGCCCCACCTTCGCCGTAAGCGCCGAGGTTCTTGCCCGGATAGAACGAGAAGCAGGCGGCATGGCCCAGTGAGCCGGCACGTTTGCCCTTGTACTTGGCGCCGTGGGCCTGGCAGGCGTCCTCGATGACCGGTATCCCCTGCTCCTGCGCGATGGCGTTGATGGCATCCATCGCGGCGGGACGGCCGTAGAGATGCACCGGCAGGATGACCTTCGTCTTCTTCGTGATCGCCCTGCGCAACGCGTCGGGGTCCATCGTGTAAGTCTGCGGATCGACATCGACGAGCACCGGTGTGGCGCCGGTGTAGGAAATGGCGGCGCAGGTGGCGATGAAGGTGTTGGCCGCGGTGATGACCTCATCGCCGGGCTTGACGCCGGCGGCCAGGAGCGCCAGATGCAGAGCCGACGTGCCGGTGTCGACGGCGATGCAGTGCTTGGCCTGGCAAAACTGGGCGAAATTGCCTTCGAAGTCTGCTACGCGCTTGCCCAGAACGAACGCACAGTCTTCCAGGACGCCGGCGATGGCGGTGTTGACTTCGTCTTTAATGGCGGCGTATTGCGCCTTCAGGTCGAGAAACGGTACACGCATGGCTAAAGCCCCGATGTCTGCGCTCAGCGGCGTGGGCGCGCGGATGATGCGGAGGCGGCCGCGGAATGGCCCCCGTTGGCGTAATGCACCAAACGGCCATCAACCACGGCCGCGGTGACCACCCCGTTTAATTCCCAGCCCAGGAATGGCGAGTTTTTCGATTTCGAGATCAGGTTGTCGGCGGTCACGGTCCATTTGGCGTCGGGATCGATGACCACCAGATCCGCCGGCGCGCCGGGTTTGATCGCCCCGGCGTCCAGATCGAAGGCCGCCGCGGGACGCTGCGTGAGGCAGGCAATCAGAAGCGGCCAGTCGAGAACGCGGGATTCAATCAGCGCCTTGATGCAGACTCCGAGCGCGGTCTCCAGCCCCACCATGCCGAAAGGCGCCAGATCGAATTCGCCATCCTTCTCCTGCCAGGCGTGCGGGGCATGATCGGTGGCGATGCAGTCAATCGTGCCATCGCGCAATCCCTCGCGCAGGGCCTCGACATCGGCCGCCGTGCGCAGCGGCGGATTGACCTTGAACAGCGGGTCGAAGTCGCGCGCGATGATCTCGTCGGTGAGGATCAGGTGATGCGGTGTGACCTCGGCGGTGACGCGGATGCCCTCGGATTTGGCCCGACGCACAATCTCAACCGACCCCTTGGTCGACAGATGGGCGGCGTGCAGGTGGCATCCGGTCTCGCGGGCCAAGGCGATGTCGCGCGCCAGACAGATTTCCTCGGAGGCGGCGGGGATCCCTTTCAAGCCCAGTTTGCTGGAGATGACCCCCTCGTGCATCACGCCCTGCCCTGACAGCTCTGGCACTTCGCAGTGCTCGACGATCGGCACATTGAACATTTGCGCGTACTGCATGGCGCGGCGCAAAAGCCCGGCGGAAGCCACCGGCGCGCCATCGTCGGAGAAAGCGACCGCGCCGGCCTCGATCATATCGGAGATCTGCGCCAGCGATTTGCCCTCGCGGTCGCGGGTGATTGCGCCGATCGGATGGACACGTCCCGGCGCCGCCTGGGCGCGGTCGAGCACGAAGCGGACCGTCTCCTGGTCGGCAATCGCCGGCTCGGTGTTGGGCATGCAGCAGACAGTGGTGAAGCCGCCTTTGACGCCGGCGGCCGAGCCGGTGGCCACGGTCTCTTCATCCTCGCGGCCCGGCTCGCGCAGATGGACATGGAGGTCGATGAAGCCGGGGGCGACGATCTTTCCGGCGGCATCGATCACCGCATGCGGCCCGGCGTCGGTCGGACGCGCGCCAGATGTCTTGTCGATGCGCAGGATGCGTCCGCGCTCGTCGATGTGGATGTCGGCTACGCCATCAAAGCCGGAGGCGGGATCGATGACGCGCCCGCCGCGGATCAGTCCGACGCTTCGATAGGCCTCACGGGCGATCATGCCCCCTCCTCTCTGGCCGGAGCCATGCCGCCGCAGAGCAGATAGAGAGCGGCCATGCGCACGGCCAGTCCGTTGGTGACCTGGTCGAGTATGACGGAGTTGGCGCCGTCGGCGACGTCGGAGGTGATCTCCACCCCGCGGTTCATCGGACCGGGGTGCATGATCAGGCCGCCGGGCCGCAAGCTGGCGGCGCGGCGGGCATCGACCCCGTAGAGACGCGAGTACTCGCGCATTGAGGGCAGAAAGTCGGAACTCTGACGCTCGCGCTGGATGCGCAGGCAGTTGATCGCATCGCAGCCGGGCGCCAGCGCCTTGTCCATGTCGGTGAAGACCTCGATGCCCAGGTCATTGACGAAGGAGGGCATGAGCGTGGCCGGCCCAACAACCGCCACCCTGGCCCCCATGGTCAAAAGCCCCCAGATGTTGGAGCGCGCCACGCGTGAGTGCAGGATGTCGCCGACGATCAGGACGCGCTTTCCTTTCACTTCGCCCCAGCGTTCCCACATAGTGTAGATGTCCAGCAGTCCCTGGGTCGGGTGTTCATGGGCGCCATCGCCGGCGTTGAGAATGATGGCGTCGGTGGCGCGAGTCAGAAAGTGCGGCGCGCCGGGGCTGGGATGGCGGATGACCACCACATCGGTTTTCATCGCCAGAATGTTCTTCACCGTGTCGCGCAGCGATTCGCCCTTGGTCACCGACGAAGCCGACGCGGTGAAATTGACCACATCGGCGGAGAGCCGCTTTTCCGCCAGCTCAAACGAGATGCGGGTGCGGGTCGACGGCTCATAGAAGAGATTGACGACGGTCTGGCCGCGCAAGGGCGGGACTTTTTTGATCGGACGGTCGAGGATGTCTTTGAACGAGCGGGCGGTGGTGAAGATCAGTTCCAGGTCCTCGCGGCAGACGCCCTCGAGTCCGAGGAGGTGCTTGATGCGCAGCCGTCCTTCCGGCGCGTCATCCTCCGGGGGGGCGCCGCCCGGGCGCTTCTGCGCGTCGGTCATGGTCAGCGACTGGTCCATAGGCCTCACTCGTTGTTGAGCCCGAATTCGAGCGCCGGTTGGGGTTTGGACTTCTTGCCGGCAGACAGACGTCCGACGATGACGCCATCGGTGCCATCCTTCTCCGCCAGTTGGACGACCACCTGCTCGCCGCGGGCGGTCGGCAGGTTCTTGCCGACGTAGTCGGCGCGGATCGGCAGTTCCCGGTGGCCGCGATCGATCAACACCGCCAGTTGGATCGCGCGCGGCCGGCCCAGATCGGTCAGGGCGTCGAGCGCGGCGCGAATGGTGCGTCCGGTGAAGAGCACATCGTCGACCAGAACGGCGATCTTACCGGTAATGTCGAAGAGGATTTCGGTGCGCTGCACCACCGGTTGGGCGAGCGAGCCGCGCAGGTCATCGCGGTAGAACGAGATGTCGAGATAACCGACCGGCGGGGCGCTGCCTTCGACGCGGTCGAGGACGCCGGCGATGCGGTCGGCCAACGGCGCGCCGCGGGTGCGGATGCCGATTAGGACCACATCGTTGAGGCCGTCATTGCGTTCGAGAATTTCATGCGCGATGCGCTCAATGGCGCGGCGCATCGCGGCCGCGTCCATGACCGGACGTGACGAGATTAAATCGGTACTCAAGAACTCCTCCTCAAACGGAGCGGCGCCGGAGATTGGAAATGTGGCCGGTAAATACGGTGGTCGGGGAAAAACGCAGGCACTGCATCCAATCCTTTCCGGCCTCGCCGAACCGGGTTAAAGGCGGGGGCAATAAACACCCGTGGACAGTTCAAATCCACGTCTTTTCCGGGAGCGGAAAGCCGATGTCCAACAGCGGTTTAGGGCTCGCCCCTACGCGGTCCCAATCTCCATCGAAGACAAGTTCACCCCCGCTTATGACCAGAAGACGGTGTGTCAACTGACGCAGAAACGCGAGGTCATGCGAGATGAGCAAATAGGAAGCGCCACGTGTGCGCCAGTGTTCTGTCAAGGTGCGCAACATCGAGATTCCCGCTTCGTCGAGTGCGGCCTGCGGTTCATCGAGGATATAAAGCGGGGCAGTCAGCGCCGCGGCGGCGGCAATGATCAGGCGGCGTTTCTGGCCGCCGGAGAGCGAAAACGGATCGCGGCGGGCGAACTCATTCGGCGGCAGTCCGACGAGAGCAAGTGATTCACGCACTCGGTCAGCGATCGTCTGATCGCTGAGACCCTGGCGGCGCAGTCCGACAGCGATTTCGTCGGCGCAGGTGCGGCAGAAAAGCTGGCGTTCGGGAAACTGGATCAACATGACCGGCTGTCCGCCGGCGCATGTGCGAGTGCCGTCGTAACGGTCGAGTAGTCCGGCGAGCAGCAATGCGAGCGTGGTCTTGCCGGCGCCGATTGGACCGCAGAGGCCGATCGCTTCGCCGGCGCGAATTTCCAGCGAGACATTGCGGACCGGATGTGGCGGGAGAGGCCATCCGGGTTGGGACATCTGTCCAAGTCCGCGCACGGACAACACAACCGGACCGGGCTCCGAAGGCGGCGCCGGTGGTTCGGTTGCAACCGGGGGATGCGGCATCAGCCAGTCGGCCGGGGGCCCATCATAGATGATGCGTCCACAGTCGAGAGCGATGACACGGTCGAAGCGGGTGACATCGTCACGGTACTGTGTCACGAGGACGATCGCCGGTGTGTCACCGCCGGCAGACGGCAGTGCGACGAGGAACTCCCAGAGGCGCCTTCTGCCGGGCGGATCGAGATGGGAGGTGGGCTCATCCATGACGATCATGGGCTTGTCGGAGGCCAGCGCGCAGGCCAGCGCAACGATCTGCTTTTGCCCTCCCGACAGATGCCCGACCTCGTCTTTGGCCAGTTCGATGAGCCCAAACAGTTCAAGCCAGTCTTCCACGCTTGCAAACGGATTGACGGCGTGCACTCGATGCTCGATCGACAGCGCGAGCTCCTCGGCGACCGTGGTGCCGAGCAGATTGTCCTCGGGAGACTGAAACGCAATCGCCCCGGTGGGCGGAATCGGCGGATGCCCATCCACACTCACCACGCCGGCGGAGGGATTGATCAAGCCGGCCATCAGCAGCGCCAGTGTCGACTTGCCAGATCCATTGGGGCCAACGAGGCAGACCCGCTCGCCGGAGCGGATGGAAATCGAGACATCGTCCAGCGCGAGGATCTCGGTGCCATCCTCCTGACGATAGCGCACAGACACATGGGCGCAGGACCACAACATGCGCGCTGATGATAGGGATTCGCGGGCGGAGATTGTACGGCGATGTTACGGGGTCAAAGGCTGATAAGAAACGCGGCGATCCCTTCCGACATAGTTATTGAGGGGGCGGCCCATCGGGGCCGGCCCCGCTCGCATGTACGGCGACGGCATTGCCAGACGGTTCGGAGGCCGTTGACTTCATGCGAGAATCGTAATACGATACTCCCAGCGAACCGAACAGTCAGTGCAGGAGGCGAAGATGCGTTACACTCATCGCTTTCCCCGGATTCTCGTCGGCGCCACGGCGCTCTGCCTGGTGGTGGGCGGCTGCGGCGACGATGACAAACCCAATGATACCGACCGTACTCCGCCGACGGTGACATCGACCGCGCCCGCGAACAACGCGACGGGCGTTGAGGCCGACGCCGACATTTCCGCCGAATTCAGTGAGGACATGGACTCGGCGACGATCAATGCATCCACTTTCAAGCTAAGCCGTGGCGGGGTCCCGGTGACCGGCACGGTGCACTACAGCGCCGACCCCGGCGCGACATTCGATCCGGACAGCAGCCTGCTTGCGAATACGCAATACACCGCGACCATCACCACCGGAGCGGAGGACCGTGCGGGCAATGCGCTGGAGGCGGATTATACCTGGAGCTTTACAACCGGCGCGTCGCCGGATCCGCTGGCGCCGGTGGTCGTGGGAACGTCCCCCATGGGGGGCGCGTTCAATGTGGCGGTCAGCAGCCTCATCACCGCCACGTTCAGCGAACCGCTCGATCCGTCGACGGTCACGATCGCGACGTTTACCCTCGACTTGGGGGCGGTGCCGGTTTCCGGAACAGTGAGTTTCGCCGGCGTGACCGCCACCTTTGATCCGGCGGTCGATCTGGCCCCGGGGTCGGTGTACACGGCGACGGTCACCACCGACGTGACCGATCTGGCCGGCAATCATCTGGCGGAGAACTTCGTCTGGACGTTTACCACATCGCCCCCACCGGACGTAGTGCCGCCATCCGTCATCGCGATTACTCCGGCCAACGGCGCCACCGGAGTGGCGGTCGATATCAATGTGACAGCCACTTTTAGCGAGGCAATGAATCCGGCGACGATCAACGCGTCGAGTTTTCTTGTGCGTCACGGCGGCGCCCCCATTCCCGGAGTCGTCGGTTACGCCGGCACGACGGCGACGTTTAATCCGGACGGGGAGTTCCCCTTCGGAGCGCAACTGACGGCGACGATCACCACCGCGGCGGCCGACCTGGCCGGCAACGCGTTGGTGACCGAGAACACATGGTCATTTACCACCGTGGCCGCGCCCGATGTGACGCCACCGACAGTGGTGGCGACAACTCCCGCCGATGGTGAAAGCGATGTCGAGTACGATGTTTCGATCACCGCGACCTTCAGCGAACCGATGGACGCCTCGACACTCACCACCGCGACATTCACGCTGCAACAGGGTGGCACGCCGGTGGCCGGGACGGTCGGTTATGCCGGTGGTGTTGCGACCTTCGATCCAGCCGTGGACCTCTCCCCCGGCCTGGTCTACACCGCCGCAATCAACACCGCGGCGGCGGACGCCGCGGGTAACACGCTGGCGGCGCCGCATGTCTGGACATTCTCCACCCGGTCGTTGATCGACATCACGCCGCCCACAGTGGTGGCAACATTGCCGACCGATGGCGCAACCGAGATATCCCCCGATGTGATCCTCAGCGTAGAGTTCAGCGAGCCGATGGACCCGGCGACGGTTTCGAATGCGACATTCACACTGCGCAAGAACGATACACCGGTGGATGGGACGGTCGGCTACAGCGGCACAACCGCGACGTTTACGCCGCTCGGATCGCTGCCGTCCGGCGCGTTGTGCACCGCCACGATCACGATCGGGGCCACCGACACAGCCGGAAACGCCTTGGCGGCCGAGTATTCCTGGACCTTCACCATTGCTGGCAGCGCGGATACCACGCCGCCCACGGTGCTTGCGACAACACCGGGCCACACCGCCGACAACATCCCAACCACGGCGCTGGTGACCGCCATCTTCAGCGAGGCGATGGATCCAGGCACGATCAACAGCGCAACGTTTACAGTAACCGACGGCATCACTCCCGTGCCGGGGACCGTCAGCTATATGCTCGGCGTCGCGACCTTCGACCCGGACAATCTGCTGACGCCGGGGACACAGTACACTGCGACAATCACCACGGGCGTCGCCGATGCGGCGGGCAATTCGCTTGCCATTCCGCATTCATGGACGTTTATGACCGAAAGCGCTCCAACGGTGACGAGTACGACGCCGGCCAGTGGCGGGAGCAATGTCGCGATCAACGCGAAGATCGCCGCGATCTTTAGCAAGGCAATGGACCCGGCCACGGTGACTACGGCCACATTTCTGGTACAGCAGGGCGCGGTGCCGGTCCCAGGCACGGTCTCATATCAGGACAAAATCGCGATCTTCGACCCTGACGTGAATCTGACACCGAGTGCCCCATACACGGTAACGATCACCACCGGCGCCAAGGATGTGTCCGGCAATGGGCTGACAGTCGACAAAGTCTGGAGTTTCACAACCGGCGCCTCGACTGATTTGGGTGCCCCGGCCGTATTGGCTACCTCCCCGGCCAACGGCGCAGGGAATATCTCGACGTCGACAACCATACGCGCAACGTTCACCGAGTCGATGGACCCATCGACATTGAATGCCTCGATATTCCAGGTTCGGCTGGGCACAGCGGTCAAGTTTGGCACGGTCACTTATTCTGAAGCCACCAAGACCGCTACCTTTACCCCCTTCAGTCCGCTGGCGTCGGGGAGCGTGTACAATTGCACCATTACCGTTGGCGCCAAAGACATTGCCGGCAACGCGCTGTCCAGCGAAAAGAACTGGACCTTCACCACGCGGCCATGAATGGCGGCATCGGAATAGATTACCTCGGGGCAGGCCTGCCGGCCTGCCCCGTTTCATTTGTGTTGTGTCAGCGGACGGTGCGCAGGATGCGATTGAGGTCGTCGTAGATGGCCGTGGCCGAGTCGGGCTGGCCCCGCTTTTCGAGGATGCCGGCCTTGATCTGCCAAGCATCGACCGTGAACGAGTCGATGGCGATGGCCGAATCGCAGTAGGCCAGCGCGCGCGACAAGTCGCCCTTCTCGTTGAGCGCGTTGCCGACATAGGCGACCGCCAGTCCATAGTCGCCCGGCCCGTTGTGATGGGCGCGGCTGAATGACTCGGCGATGCGGTCAAAGTCCTGCGTGGCGAGCGTGTTGAAGGCCGCGTTGACCGCATCGGCGAATCCGAGATCGGGCCAGACGCTGTCGGGCGCGGTGTCGATCTGTTTGCGCCGGTAGACCGGCAGCGAACCGCCATCGTCGGCGTAGAAAAGGAATCCGAAGTAATTGCGGCGGAATCGCGAGTGCAATAGCAGCGCGCGTTCGGCCGGCGCCGACGGCTTGTAACCCGTGGAAAACAAAATGTACTCGGGATTCTGCGCCAGCACATACCCGGCGTTGAAGTTGCGCTCCTTCCAACTGGAGCTGATGCCGGGTATCGTCTCCGGGTGGCGGGCGATCTCACGGTCGGTCAGGCCGAGCATGTCGATGACACGGCATCCGGGCAGTTCAAAGCCGAGACGTCCGATGGTGGACGCGGCCACGGTAAACGCCTGGGGACTTGAGGCGCGCAGACGCGCCGCGGTCTCGCGCAGTTTGCCAGTGAGCGCCATCTCCAGTTTGTGTGTGGAGACAAGCGGTGCCCGCGTCAGAAGCCATCCGGTCGTTCCCCATGCGATAAGCAGAATGGCGACGACCGTCGTGGCCAGCGCGGCACGCCAGCGGGCAATGAACAGCGTGAGCCCGATCGCGGTGATCACGGCGAACACGGCCAGAAGCGGCACAAAGAAGCGGTTCGGACGAAGCACATCGCCGCCGACAGCGACGACATACAGCGCGAAAACAAGCCAAAGCGACGCCAGCACACGCAGGCGGCGCTCGCCCTGCGCCAGCGCCGCCGCAAACGGAATCAGCGCCAGTCCCCAGAGGCCGTAGTCGCGGAGAAATTCCCACAGGTACACCAGACCACTGGCGAGGTATTCGGAGGAGAGGCCGGTCTTGGCGTGAAAGGGATTGGGCAGGAGATCGCCGTAGTAGAGCAGCTTGAAGCCGGCAAAAGGAATCAGAGCAAGCCCCACGCTGAGCAACATCCACCCGAGCCGTTGCCGGTCGCGTCCGACATACCATTCCCCGGCCGCCAGCAGAAGCCAGATCAGGCCGCCCTCGGGACGGGTCAGGATGGCAAGCGTGATCGGGATCACCGTCAAACGCGATCCCCGCCACCACAGATAGATCGCGAGTGTCACCAGGAATCCGAAGAATGCGGTCTCTAATCCTGAGACCGCCCAGTAGGCCAGCGCGCCATTGGCGCCCAGCCAAAGCGCCACACCCGCGGCCAGCCAGTCGCCCCGCGCAATCCGCAGACCCGCCGTCAAGTGCTGAGTCAGCAACGCCGCCAGGATGATCATCCCGGCCGCCCCGGAGAGTCCCAGCAGTTTGGCGGCGGCGTCGAAGGAGAACCCCATGCTCCCGGCCAGCGCGAGCCAGATCACCCAGAGGAAATTGGTGTATCCCTCGACACGTTCGCCAATGTTGAAGACCAGCCCATGCCCGGCCAGCGCGTTTTGGGCGTAGCGGTATGAGATGTACGCGTCATCCTGCGTGAACCAGAGGGCGCGCGCCTGCCAGAACAGGAGGGCGCAACCAACGACCACACCGGCGAGGATCGCCAGCGTCGGCGAGGGGAACCCGCCGTCACCGATCGGCGACGGGGGCTGAGTCTGGAATGTGGGCTTTGTCATCGCGCGGCCAACCGTGCCGTGAGTGGTGGAGCTCAACGCAACACGGTCGCGGCGGATTAGTCAAAGACTTTGAAGCGATGGGGAGGGCGCGCCGTTGTCGCAGGACACTTACCTCAGTTAGCCCAACGCAGAGGGGCGACGGCTGAGCTTGACGTTTCGCCTTCGCCGCGACAAGCAGATGGCGATGGGATCTACCGAGTGGAGGCCGTTCGACTGGCATGTCACAGAATGAGCCAGTGCTTCTGAGATTCAACACCAGGCTGTGTCCCGTTGGCGAGAATCGCACTCACAAACCCAGCGTGAGAGTCTTGATCCTCCTTTGCCGCGTCCGGATATTGGCGGAATTATTCGAGTACGTGGGCCAAGTTGGAACGTACTCCGCGGATTGATCTCCCCAACTCGTCCAGCCGGGCCTTGCGCCGCGGGCAAACAGCTCCAAAAACGGAGCCGGGCTGCAAGCCTCAATGATCTCATACATCTCGTCGGGTTTGCGAGAGTGTTCCCGCTTGATGCTCTTAATGATGTTGACCTGACGACGCCCCGGCGCCAAGGTTCGCGCGTTCTTCCCGCGTACCCCGAATAGACAGAGTTCGGTTGTGTTTCGAAAATAGAATCCGACTCCGCGGCCGGGCCTGTCAGGAATTTTGTGTGTCGGTCATTTCTGTTCATAATCACGCACC
>CAZQIZ010000004.1:94526-150313 GCA_964593585.1 uncultured Ignavibacteria bacterium | reverse complement strand
AACCATTAACTTTTACAGGCTAATTCCGTCCGAATTGAGCTGAAACAGGACAAAAGCGACGACTTCCGGTTGCTCGAAGTAATGTCTCCATACACCGACCCCCTGCGCATCCCATGCGCTACGGAAGGCTTGTGGATCGAAGTGTATCAAAGCGCGTGCCAACCTCCGTTCCTCAGTTGCTGTTTTCCCGCCCATTATCGGACAATGAGTTAGGCCGACCGACTACTGCCACGAACAGCCGTATCTCGACTGCCGGTGCGTCACCTGACGCAGCGCAAGTCAGGTGGATTCCGCAGAAGTTGTTAGATGTGAAGGAATTGCCGCTGCGTCAGCTCCCTGACGCAACCTGACGCAGCTGACGCAGTCGCGATTACGAGACCACGCCCAGCTTCTTGCCGATTCTCTCGAAGGTTTCCAGCACGAAATCCAACTGCTCGTCGGTGTGTGTGGCAGTGTACGAGGTGCGGATCAGCGCCTGCCCGGGCGGCACGGCGGGGGAGACCACCGGATTGGTGAACAGCCCGGCGTCGGTCAATTCGCGCCAGAATCGGAAGGTGAGGATGTCGTCGCCCACCAGGATCGGAATGATCGGCGTCTCGGTCGTGCCGATGTCGAATCCCAGTTGCCGGAACTCGCGGTGCATGCGGTGGGTGATCTCCCACAAACGGGTCCGACGTTCCGGTTCGCTCTCGATGATGTCGAGCGCGGCAATGCAGGAGGCCACCGAGGCCGGCGGCATCGAGGCCGAGAAGATCAGTTCGCGCGAGAAGTGCTTGATATAGTGGATGACATCCTCTTCGGCCGCGATGAAGCCGCCCAGTGAGGCAAACGACTTCGAGAATGTCCCCATGACGATATCGGTCTCGTCAATAAGGCCGAAGTGCTCGGCGGTGCCGCGTCCGCCTTCGCCCAGAACGCCGATCGAGTGCGCGTCATCGACCATCACTCGCGCCCCGTGCGCGCGCGCCAGACGGACCACGTCGGGCAGTTTGACGATGTCACCTTCCATCGAGAAGACGCCATCGACCACAATCAGCCGTCCGCCGCCGTTGACCGTGTTGGTCAACACCCGCTCCAGATCGGCCATGTCGTTGTGGGCGAACTTGACGGTCCGCCCGAACGACAAACGGCACCCGTCCACCAGCGACGCGTGATTGGAACGGTCCGCGTAAATGGTGTCGTTGCGGCCGACCAGGCAGGAGATGGTGCCCAGGTTGGTC
This sequence comes from uncultured Ignavibacteria bacterium, assembly GCA_964593585.1. GTDB lineage: Bacteria > Zixibacteria > MSB-5A5 > WJJR01 > WJJR01 > JACQFV01. The sequence goes on along the minus strand of CAZQIZ010000004.1, from coordinate 149,093 downwards.
TGGAAGCCGGTCGAGAAGACCAGCGCCGCCGGCCGCTTCATGAACCTCGCCAGCCGGAGCTCCAGCTCGACATGCAAATCCAGCGTGCCGTTGAGGAAGCGCGAGCCGGTGCATCCCGACCCGAACTTGCGCGCCGCCTCGGCGGCCGCCTCCACCACCTTGGGATGATTGGTCAGCCCCAGGTAGTTGTTGGAGCCGATCATCAGCAATTCCTTGCCGTCGACCGTGACCACGGTCCCCGGCGCGGAGGAGATGACGCGGAAGTACGGGTAAATCCCCATCGCCATGACTTCCCGGGCGGTGGTGAACTGCCGGCACTTGTCAAACAGGTCGGCCGGCGTGATGGTCGTCTGAGTCTTCAACGTTGCCAACAGCCTTTGCTCGATATTGATTCCAGTCCTTGGATGGCAGGCGTGGTCCGAGCGTGATCCCGCCCTGCATTCCGGAAACACAAGATCGGACCATTCCCTTGACGGTCAACCCGTTGCGAAAAAAGTCCGCCTTAACAAACGCCGCCTCGGCGGCCGAGTCAAGGCGATTTCCCCGCCGGGGCGCATGACAGAAAACCCCTCTCCCATCGTTTTCCTCACCGGCGCCAACGGGTTTGTCGGCTCGCATCTGGCCCGCGCTCTGATCGATAGCGGCTACCATGTGCGTGTGCTCATCCGCCCGAAGGCCGATCGCTCGCGTCTGGCGGGCCTCGAGCTGGAATGGATCACCGGCGATCTGGATGACCGCCATGCCCTCCGTCGCGGCGCCGAAGGCGCACAGTACGTCATCCATAACGCCGGCGTGGTGCGCGCCCCGTCGCCGGAGGCCTACCACCACGCCAACTGCGTCGGCACAATCAAACTCCTCGATGCTGTCGAAGAGGTCGCGCCCGGTCTAAAACGCTTCATCTATATATCTTCGCAGGCGGCCGGCGGTCCCAGCCCGTCCGACCGGGCCAGAACCGAAGAGGATCCGCCCGCGCCCCACACGCCGTACGGTGAAAGCAAACTCGCCGGCGAAAACGCCGTCATGGCACGCGCCGACCATCTGCCGGTCACCGCCATCCGTCCGCCGTCGGTCTACGGACCCGAAGACACCGCCATTCTCGCCATTTTCCAGACTGTCGGCTGGCACATCAAGCCGGTCTTCGGTCCGCAGCCGCAACGAATCGCGATTGTCCATGTACAAGACCTCGTGCACGGCGCCCTGCTGGCCCTCGACAACGACCGGGCCAATGGGCAGGTGTTTTACATCGCCGAAGATCGTTCGTATGAACTGGCCGAGCTGATGGAGCTGATCCGTCAGGCGCTCGGCACCTGGGCCATCCCCATCAAGATTCCCAAGCCCATTCTGATGACCATCGCCGGCGCCGCCGACTACATTGGCAGGGCGTTCGGGTTTGTGCCGCGGCTCAATCGCGCCAAGGCGCGCGATTTTCTCATCCGCAATTGGACCTGCTCGACCGAAAAGGCACGGCGCCTGCTCGGCTATCATTCGCAAATCCCCTTCGCCGACGGCGCGAAGCAGACCGCGCAATGGTACCGGGAGAGAGGATGGCTGTGAGCGGAATCTGGATTGTCATTCCATCCTGGCTGTATGCAGTCGCCGTCTCGCTGCTGGGACGCCTGGGGCAGGGGCGCTGGCTGTCACGCCGCGCCATCGATGAGGCGCTGCCCCCGCGTTGGTGGCCCGACGACTGGGGCAATCTGCTGATCACCAATCTGGTCTTTCTGTCCATTATCCCGATTTCACTGCTTTCGGTCATCGATGTGATCCTGCCCTTCACCGGCGCGCGGGCCGGGCTGGCGCTGGGGCTCCTTGCGTTTCTCTTCGGCGCGACACCCCTGCGGCTGCTCGATGCGTCCGAGCAGGGCTGGGACCGCACGTTGTGGAACCTGCTCATCGACCTGTTACGCATCGGCGGCGCAATGGCAATCGTTGGCGCCCTGGTGGCCCGCATATGACAACGCCCAAAGTCGCCGATCCGCTGCGCGCGCTGCGGCGCGAGTTTCCCATCGCGCGCGGCACCACCTTCCTCAACCATGCGTCTTTCGGCCCGGTGCCGTCCTGTGGCCGTCGGCTGGTCGACGCGTTATTGAAAAAACAGAGCGCCATCCGCGAGAATCCCGATGTCGACGCGGAGACGTTCTCGCTTCTGGAAAAGTCGCGACGGCTTTTTGCGCGACTGACCGGCGCGCCGGCCGGACGTGTCGCGTTTTGCCCCAATACCTCCCATGGCCTCAACGCCATCCTCGGCGGACTGGCGCTCAAGCCGGGTGAGCGCGTGCTGATACCCGTTAACGAATTCCCCGCCGCCGTCTACGCTGTGCGCACTCTGGCCGAACGCATCGGATTGACGGTCGTGCCGATCCCCTGTCCCGATGGCGCGCCAGATCTCTCGGTCTTGGAAACCGAATTGAAACGCGGCGCCGCCGTCTTGGTCGCGTCCTGGGTGCAGTACTTCAACGGCTACCGCCACGACCTCGCGCAGCTTGCCCGTCTCTGCCATGCGCATGGCTGCTTCTTGCTGGTTGATGTGACACAGGGTGCCGGAGTGACGCCGCTGCGCATGACCACCGATGGCGTCGATGCCATCGCCTGCGGAACGCAAAAATGGCTTCTGGGACAGACTGGCGGAGGGTTCTTTGCGATCGCCTCCGCGCCGATCCGTTCCGTGCGTCCGCCCTATGGCGGCTGGCTCGGTTACGATTGGGGATACACCTGGGGCGATCTGCAACGCTGGGACCGTCCTGCCTTCAACGATGGACGCTTCTGGGAAGTCGGGACCTATCCATTCTATTCCGTGCGTCTTGCCTATGCCGGGCTGTCGATCCTGGCCGAATGCGGCGTCGGACGGATCCACCGGCACATTCAGTCGCTGCACCGCCGGCTGGGCGAGCGGCTCGTGGGGACTCCCTGGCGGCCGCTGGTTTTTCCCCGCGCCGCGAACCGCTCGGCGATTGTATCAATTGCAGGTCCTCAGACGAAGGACTTGCATCGCCGTCTGACAGCGCAGCGTATTTATGTGTCGCTGCGCGAGGGGAACATTCGTGTGTCGCCGCACTTTTACAACACAGCCGCCGACGTGGACCGACTGGCTGCGGCCATGATCCGTTTCGCGGCACACCGTGGGCGCAAGCAATCGTGATGAGAGCACGCTGTCACATCGCCATGATGGCGCTGACTGCCGCCGTGCTCCTCGTCGGGAGCGCGATCGCGCTGGCCGACCCCAATCCCCGCTACAAGCCGGGAGATTGGCGGGCGTTCACGTCGCTGCGTTTTGTGACCTCGGCCGCCGAGGCGCCGGACTATGTCTACTTCGGCACCCGCGGCGGTGTGGCCCGTTTCGATCGCTACGCCCGGCGCTGGGCCACACCGCTTACCACCGCCGAGGGGCTGCCCTCCAACGACATCCAGCGACTTGCCTACAACCCCGACACCGATGAACTCTTCGCGCAGACCCCGGCCGGATACTCCGTCTTCCGCCGCGTGTGGGACGAATGGCGTTACTCGCCCTCCTTCCCCGATTCGCTGGTGCGTCCTTGGGCCGAGCCGCGCATCGAAGGATGGTATCTGCCCCTGGGTTACGACGTGCTGACCGAGGGGTACTTCACCGACCCGCATCTGCGTTCCTACCGCATCGCCGGCGCCATCGAGGATTCCTACGGCAACATGTGGATCGGCACCTGGGGGGATTTCGTCTGGCGCCAGCCCTACGCCGGCTTCGATCTCGAGCCGCAGGAGTGGGGACTTTTCCACGACAACGTCGCGGCGATCTTTCTCGACAGCGGCAAGGTCTTCTTTGGCGGGCCGACCTACTACACCACCGAGGGCGCGCTCAGCATTTACGACACCGTCAACTCCAGTTGGCAGTACATCGAAGCGCGTTATGTCGACGGGTTCGCCACCGATGCCATCTACCAATTCGCCGGGACGCCCGACGGCAAGACGCTCTGGATGGCCACCGATCTGGGGGTGGTACGTTACGACCGCGCCAGTGGACGCTTCCGTACCTACGGCCGCTCGCGCGGGTTGACCGATGACCGTGTCAACACAATCTGCCTCGATGGCGACTTCCTCTGGGTTGGCACGGAAAGCGGTGTCGATGCGATCTACCTGCCCAACGACTCTGCGTTCTCGGCCACTTCCTACGAAGTCGGCAACGCGCGTGTCCGCGCCATCGCCGCCACCCGCGATGTGGTGTGGCTCGGCACCGACCGCGGGCTCTTTCGTCTGGTCAAGCCCGAGGCGGAGTGGACGCGGTATGATCGGGCCGATGGCGCGTTTGCGCGCAGTGTGCGCTCGCTGGTGGTCCATGACGGCCATCTTTATGTCGGCATGGAACGCGGCATCGGGGTTATTGACCTGAATCTGCGCGATCCGGCGCGGATTTACGAGTCGGTCGATGGCCTTCCCGATGACAATGTCTTCTCGCTGGCGGTGACCGACAGTATCCTCTGGGCTGCCACCCGCAGCGGGCTGGTCCGCTTTGTCCCCGCCACGCGCGAACGGCGGGTGTTCACCGTCGACGATGGCATGCTCTCCAACCTGGTGCAGGTCATCCAGGTCGATGGCGACTATCTCTGGCTGGGCACCGAGAAGGGCGCCAACCGCTTCCGCTGGCGCAACCCCGAGCGCATCGATTGAGCGCCGTTTTATCCGGCTGAAACTTTCACGGCGCTTGCGGGTTTCATGCCGTATATTCGCCCCTCGACGCGAAACGACAGGAGGAAATGGAAATGTTCAAACGCATGTCGATTGTTGCCGCGCTGGCTGTCATGGCTTTGGCCGGATGGCTGCTGGGCCGGCAGACCGCGGTCAGCCAGACCACCGCCGGTCAGGCAAACGCCCTGCCCACCTACGAGATCGGCCTCATTGATGCCTACAGTGCGGTTGGGGATTCGGGTTACCAGTATCTCGACGATGGCAATCTCGAGATGGCCGTCGCCGCCTTCGAACGTCAGGCCCAGTTGATCCCGGAAGGGAAGTGGGGCTACTACAATCTGGCCTGCGCCTATGGCCGCAACAAGCAGCTCGATGCGGCCTTCCAGTGGCTGGCCAAGGCGGTCGAGAACGGCTGGGACGACCCGGATCACCTGAACAACGACGGCGACCTGGAAGCCCTGCGTGCCGATGTCCGTTTTGCGCCGCTGGTCGAGAAAGCCGCCGCCAATCTGAATGCGGTTGCCCCGTTGTTTGCCAACGGACTGCCTAAGTACGAAACACCGCCCGTGTTGATCCCCGACAAGGATTCGCTCGAACGCTGGGTGGTGGCGCAGGAAGCGATCTGGCGCAAGCATCGCGCGGTCCGTTTTGCCTGGCAAAGCGATCTGGCCCGCATGGACTTTGAAGCCCGTCGGATTGCCGCGCAGGCCGCACTGGAGAAGGGCAATCCCGAATTCGACGCCGGGCTGGAACGGGTGCGTGCCATCACGCGCATTCGCGCCATCTATGGTCCCTGGGGCGCGGTCGCCAAGGCGGCGATCAAGGAAATCGAAAACTATCTGGCCTCCGGTCCTTCGGCCGATGGCCGTAACGAGGCCAACTATCGGGCCGGTGTCGCCGCGACCTGCGAGCTTCTGCCCAAGGGCCCGGCCGATCCGAACTGGGTGACCAGCACCGGCTCCGCCCGCGCCTACTTTGCCAAAGTCGAGCCGGGCACCAAGTACGCCGGCGCCGCCGAGGCCTGGCAACTGGCTTTCGCGCTCGAAGAAGCTGGCGACAACCGCGGGTCGTTGAAAGGAAAGATCAAGGCATTCACCGACCGTTACCGCGCCGATGAGCCCGCCATGGACATCGCTGGCGCCTTCTTCCGCGAGGATGTCGTCGCCGCACTCTGGCCGATTCCCACCGAGGGCGTCGATCTCGATGGCAAGCCGGTCTCTCTGGCCGACTACAAGGGCAAGGTCGTCCTCCTCGACTTCTGGGCGACCTGGTGCGGACCCTGCCGCGCCGAACTGCCGCACATCCTGGCCGCCTACGAGAAGTACAAGGCGCAGGGGTTTGACATCCTCTCCGTCTCGCTGGACTACGCCGACAGGACCACAGTGGATGCCTACAGGAAATGGATCGCCGAGAAGGGGATGAACTGGCGCCACATCTACGATCAGCAGGACTGGAACGGTCCGCTGGTGAAGGCCTATCTGGTCGATGGCTCCGGCATTCCCAGCCCGTTCCTAATCGGCCGCGATGGTTCGCTGGCCGCCTCCGGCGAACAATGCCGCGGCGAGGAACTGGCCAAGTCGATCGAGGCGGCGCTGAAGAAGGGCGCGTAGCGCGAATTCAAAACAGTTGAACGACGGCCCTGTCACGGCGTGACAGGGCCGTTTCTTATTGGTGGGAGCTATGCGATGAGCCTACGGTCTACCGGCGCGTCCCGACAGCGCCAATCCAACCCCACCGAGGATCAGCGTGGCGGCAATGACCAGACGCATCGTCAAGGGCTCCTCCAGAAGCACAATTCCGCCCCAGGCCGCCAGCGCCGGAACCGCCAGTTGGGCGGTGGCCGCGCCGCCGGTCGTGATATGCCGCAGCGCCAGGTACCACACTGCATACCCCAACCCGGATGCAATCGCCCCGGACGTTGCCGCCAACACGATTCCTTCGGTGCTTGTCTGCTGCCCGGACCACGTCAGTGCGCTGACCAGGAGCGTCAGCGGGAGCGCGCGGACAAAATTGGAAGCGGTCGCGCCCAATGGATCCGGCGCGTCACGTCCTGCCAGCGAGTACCATCCCCAAGCCGCGCCGGCCGCCGCCATCAGAACGGCGCTCAATAGTGGTGGCGCCGCAACGCCGGGCAGGAGTAGATAGACGAGTCCTCCGATGGCGATCGCCAATCCCGCCCACTGCCGCCCGACGAGACGCTCCCCCGACGCGATCGCCCACCCCAGCATGGTGGCCTGCACCGCCGCAAATAAGATGAGCGCCCCGGTCGCCGCGCTCAGCCGTAAGTAGGCAAAGGCGAAGGGCACCGCATACGCCGCCAACGCGACAGCCGGTCCCCATCCGCCGGCGCGTAGCCACGCCCACCTGCCGCGGAAACCCGCCAGCAGACCCAAAGTCAGCGCCCCGGCGAGCAGGCGGATGGAAGTAAAGCTGGCCGGATCGATCGTGTTTCCGCCCAGCGCCAGCCGGCAAAGCAGGGAATTGGCAGCAAACGCCACCAGGGCGGCCACGAGAAGTGCCAGAGGTTTGAATCGCACGCGGGCTGCGAGGGCGGCACCGCCGGTTAGGGATGCCGCCCTCCCGGTCGATAATGATAGATAAGGATGGGGAGCCGCCAAGTCCGATTTCTGGATTGACAACCAGGATGGTCCCCGTTTCTTGAGGACAGGCTGTCTGGCACGGTTTGTTGACCTACAACTGAAGCGAGACGACGATGCGAAGCCGACTGCTTTATGCCCTGGCTGTTCTGGCGCCGTGGGCCATCACGCCCGTTCGGGCCGCCGACACTCTCTCCACGCCGACCGTCTTCTACCAGGATGTCGCCTGGGCGCCCGATGGCAACGCTATCGCCTTCACGGCGATGATCAACCAGAAACCCTCCGAAGTTTACACGATGGTGCTGCGAGGCAAGCTGGTGACGCGCTTGACCAAGAATGACGTCGTCGATGCCGGGGTTTGCTGGTCGAAGGACGGGGCGAAGTTGTTTTTCACCTCCAACCGCGACGGGAATGATGAGATCTATGTCATGAACGCCGACGGCGGCGGAATGCGCCGGCTGACCAACCATCCCGCACGCGACGCGGCGCCCTGCCTCTCGCCCGACGGCAACGAAATCGTCTTTGTCTCCGACCGCGACGGCAACCCGGACCTGTACATCATGAGTCTCGATGGCGCGACCGTCGAGCGGCTGACCAACACGCCGGGCGCCGAGCACAATCCGCGCTGGTCGCCCGATGGTCAGAAGGTGGCCTGCTACCAGTCGACCGATGGCGCCAAGGATCAGGTGGTCGTCATCGATGCCAACACCGGCGACTCGCGCGTCCTCGGCGACGCCGCTTCCGGCAATTTCAACCCGAGCTGGTCGATTGATGGCGCCTCAGTGATCTACTGCAGCGCGCCTGCCGAAGGCGAGCGCTGGATATTTACCGCCGCCGCCGACGGTTCCAAGAACGACAAACTTCTGCCGTTGCCGGCCTTCTACGCCACCTATTCCCCAGATGGCAAGCGCATCGCCTACATCGGGGGTGCCTGGCCCTCCAGCAACCTCTATGTCATCGATTACTCCGATGGCACCATGCGCTGCCTGACCTGCGACATCACATTGGACCCCGAATTGGTGGCCGAGACCAAGCCCGCCAAGTCCAAGAAGAAGTGAGATTCCCGCCGGTGGGCGGCATTCGGGTCAAACAGTTGCGGTTTTCCGCCGATAAGTACTATAGGACAGGGAAACTCGTAAAGTGGAGGCGGCTCGCCTGAAGATCAACTCCACATTCCTCGTGTCATCGAATTGTGACACAACGGGTTTGCTCTTGTCGGGGTTGCAGGGTTGGATATATTGCCTTGGGGGCCTTGGAAGCGTCCCTGATGTCGATAACCGCGTGTGATCGACTCATATTGGAAATGGAATCGATCCACCGGGAGGATGTAACCGCGTGAAACTTGAACTTCGTCTGGGTCTGCGTCAGGTCATGGCGCCGCAGCTGATTCAGTCGCTGAAGATGCTGCAGATGCCGGTCCTCAAACTGGAGCAGACACTTCGTCAGGAACTGGCCACCAATCCGCTCTTGGAAGAAGTCGAAGCGATCGAGACCGAGCCGGAAGAGATCAAGGAAGAGCAGCTGATCGCCGAGCCGGCGCAGACTGAGGTGAAGCCGACCGAGGCGGGACCCGAGGCCGATTTCGACTGGTCCACGTATCTCGACGAGGGCTCCGAATTCGTCCCGCGCCGCGTCTCCGAGCAGTCCGAAGAGATGCTCGAACACACGCCGGTGGCGGAGATCACGCTTTACGACCATTTGATCGAGCAGTTGCAATTGGCCAAGACCGCCGATGAGGACCTCGAAATCGGCGAGTACATCATCGGCAATCTCGATGATGATGGGCTCCTGCACATGACCGTCGAGGAACTGGCCGCCGACTTGAAGGTCGATCCCGCCAAAGTGGAAAAGGTGCTGCGGTTGGTCCAGACCTTCGATCCACCCGGCGTGGGGGCCCGCGATCTGCGCGAAGCGTTGCTGTTGCAGTTGGCGCAGAAGGATTTGGCCGACTCGCTGGCGGCGCGCATCGTCGCCGAGCATTTCCACGAACTGGACCGCAAGACGCACATGCAACTGGCGCAGTCGCTCGGCGTCGCGGTCGAAAAGGTCCAGCAGGCGATGGAGGAGTTGCGGCATCTCTCGCCGCGCCCGGCCCAGGGCCGTTTCACCGTCGCCGCCCGGCCCGTCGTGCCCGACCTCATGGTCGAGCGCATTGAGGAGCAATATGTGGTCTATCACAACGACCGCAACGTGCCTCGCCTTCGCATCAATGGCGCCTACCGCGATCTGCTCAAACGCGGCCAGAATGTCCCCACAGAGACCAAGCAGTACGTGCGCGAGAAACTCGAACAGGCCCGCTGGCTGCTCAACGCCATCAACCAGCGGCGTTCGACTATGGTGCGCGTGATGGAGGCGATCGTTGAGGAGCAGCGCGAGTTCTTCGAGAAGGGGCCATCGTTTCTCAAGCCCCTCATCATGGAAGACATCGCCCGCAAAGTCGGTGTGAATGTGGCCACCATCTCACGCGTCGCCAACGACAAGTATGTCCAGACCCCGCAGGGGGTCTACGAGATCAAGTTCTTCTTCAACTCAGGCGTTGAGAAATCCGACGGCGAATCTGTCACCAAGACCTCGGTCAAGCAACGGATCGCCGCGATCGTGGCCGCCGAGGACCCCTCCAATCCGCTGTCCGATCAGGAGATCTACCAGAAACTGCAGTCCGAGGGGGTCAAGATGGCCCGGCGCACCGTGACCAAGTACCGCGAGGAACTGCACATCCCCGCGGCGCGGTTCCGCCGCAAGGTCTTCGACCGTCCGGCCAAGCCGGCGGAGGACGTCTCCGCGCCGCCCTCGGTCTCCGCCGCCAAGTCCGCGGCCTCAACCCTGTGGGAGTAAGGTTGCCTTGACGCCGATCCGCTCCTGCTCAACCGTGATTGCGTGCTTTCCGGGACAGGTGTATCATTGGCCTGTCCCGTTTTCATGGGCCGGACGGAACCGATTTCGGACAACCGACGACATTCTCCAAGCACATCATCAGGAGCGCGATGGATCGCCACTTAGGACTTGAGATGGTCCGTGTCACCGAGGCGGCGGCGTTGGCCTCGGCGCAATGGCTGGGAAAGGGGGACAAAAACGCCGCCGACCAGGCCGCGGTCAAAGCGATGCGGTCGGTGTTCAACGAGATTGACTTCGATGGCACCGTGGTGATTGGCGAAGGGGAGCGCGACGAGGCGCCGATGCTCTACATCGGCGAGCGCGTGGGCACCGGCAAGGGACCCCAGGTGGACATTGCCCTCGATCCGCTGGAGTGCACCAACTCGGTGGCTTATGCGCGCCCCAACGCGCTGGCCGTGGTCGCCATGGCCGCCAAGGGGCACTTCCTGCACGCACCTGACACCTACATGGAGAAGATCGCCGTCGGCGAGGAGGCCCGCGAGGCCATCGATCTGCGCAAATCGACCGCCGAGAACCTGCACAATGTCGCCGACGCCCTGGGCATGCCCGTGGAAAACCTCACGGTGGTCATACTCGACCGCGACCGGCACGCCGACCTGATCACCGATGTGCGCAAGATCGGTTGCCGCATCCAGCTCATTCCCGATGGCGATGTGTCCGCCGCCATCGCCACGGCGTTGCCCGACACCGGCGTCAACGTGCTCATGGGCACCGGCGGCGCGCCGGAAGGCGTTCTGGCCGCCGCGGCGCTGCGCTGCGTTGGCGGCGCCCTGCAGGGACGGCTGCGGCCCCGCAATCAGACCGAAATCGAGCGCGCCCGCGCCATGGGCGTCACCGACATCAATCGCATCTACACCGAAAGCGAGCTGGCGCGCGGCGACAACATCATGTTCGCCGCCACCGGCGTCACCAACGGCGACATGCTGCGCGGCGTTCAGTTCACCGCGCAGGGCGCCACCACCCATTCCATCGTGATGCGCTCGCTGACCCGCAGCATCCGCATCATTGAAACCCGGCACTCCGCGCAGCGCGGCACCGCGTTCGCGCACTACAAGGAGGCGTAGCGGCGCCCATGCGCCGCCCTTGGATCGACTTGGCGTTGTCTGGCACGGCCCACATGAATCCCGTGTGCTGGTTTACAGCATGCGGCGGGAAAGGAGACGGAGATGTCCGTACGAGTGACCGCGCGTCATTTTGAGCTCACCAGCGAAATCAAGAACCACGTTGAGCACCGCTCCCGTCAATTCGAACGTTTCTTTTCCAATATCGTCGATCTCCACTGGATTCTCGAAGTCGACAAGCACCGTCATCTGGCCGAGACCTCGGCGCAGGTGCACGGCACCCTGCTGACCGGCAGCGCCGAGGCCGGCGACATGCGCACCGCCATCGATGAGGCCGCCGGCAAGATGGAAGCCCAACTCAAAAAGTATAAGGACCGGCTCAAGGAGAAGGATCCGAAGGCGATCATCGAGGCCAAGACGGCCTCCCTGCGCAACGGCGAAACCCTGGCCCAGTGACGCGCATCGGGAATGAGGGGGCGGCATGGACGCGGTGACCATTGAACGTCTGCTCGAGGACCGGCGGGAGCAATTCGACCTGACCGTACTCGCCGGACGCCTGGGACTCAAAAAGCAGATCATCAACGCCGAGATTCACCGGCCCGGTCTGGCCCTCACCGGCTACGTTGACCGCTTCCCCCGCACCCGCACGCAGGTGCTCGGGGAGACCGAGATCACCTTCCTGGAATCTCTGTCCCCCGAGCGCCGGCGCGACATTCTCGATATGCTTTATCAGACCGGGGTGCCGCTGGTGATCGTGACCAAGAACCAGGCGGTGCCGGCCGAGATGATCGAACTGGCGGACAAATACCAGATCCCGCTTTTGGGCACCCGGCTTTCCACCACCGACTTCATCAACCGGCTCTCGGTGTACCTCGATGTCCGTTTCGCCCCCACCACCCAGATCCATGGCACCTTTGTCGACGTGTACGGCATCGGCCTGCTCTACACCGGACGGTCGGGGATCGGCAAATCGGAAATCGCGCTCGACCTGATCGAACGTGGCCACCGTCTGGTTGCCGACGATGTCGTGCGCATCACCCGCCGCGCGCCGCAGGTCATTATTGGCACTGCCGGCGAGCACTTGGGCCACCACATGGAGATCCGCGGCGTCGGCATCATCAATGTCGAGAAGCTCTTCGGCATCCGCGCCGTCCGGCTCCAGAAGCGCATCGAAGTCGAGGTCCGACTGGAACTGTGGCGGGAGGATGTCGAGTACGAACGTCTCGGCCTCGAAGACAAATACACCACGATCCTCGGCGCCGAGATCCCGCTGGTTACCCTGCCGCTGTCGCCGGGCAAGAACATCACGGTGATCTCCGAGGTCATCGCGATGAACCACATGCTCAAGGTCTATGGCGTCCACACTCCGCGCGAATTCTCGCGCGCCCTCACCGAGGAGATGATGCGCCGGCACGCCACCGCGCAGTACCTCGAGTCCGACACCGAGTAACGCGGGGCTGGAACGCGGGGCGATTTTTCCGATACAAGTAAGAAATGGCCGGGGAGCGTGTCCGGGCCTTAACCCGGGCCGGCCGCGGGAGGGGAAGGGCGTTTGGACGGGTCATCCAAAGCCGAACTGAAGGTGGGCGCGACGGTTCTCATCGCGCTTTTGATCCTCATTTCCGGTCTGCTCTGGCTGAAGGGCTTTCGCCTCGAACGCAGCCGCTACGTTCAGTATGTCTGGTTTCCCAACATCGGTACGCTCTCGACCGGTGATCCGGTCTCAATCTCCGGCGTAAACAAGGGCAAAGTCGCCTCGATCGATCTGGCCGAGGGCGGGGTCAAAGTCGGGATGTACTTCGCCAACGACGTCCAACTGCGGTCCGACGCCGAATTCACCATCAAAAATGTCGGGTTAATGGGCGAACGGTTTGTCGACGTGCGCACCGGGACATCGGCCGAGCCGATGCCGCGCGACTCGGTCGCGCGCGGCGAGTACGACACCGGCATCCCGGAGGTCATGGGCCTGATGGGCCGCATGACCGAGGATGTCCGCGAGCTGGTGGTTGCCGTGCGCGCCACCATCGGCTCCGACACCACCCTGCAGCGCATTGCCGCGATCACCGCCGGCCTGGAACGAGTGGCGCGTCAGACATCGGATCTGATCGAGCGCAATCAGACCGGCGTCGACCGCGCCGTGGCCGACTTCGGCGAGGCGGCGCGACGGTTGCGGCAAACGATGGAAACCAACGAGCACGCGATCAACCGCTCCGTCGCTCGTCTCGACACGACCACCGCCCATCTCGCGCACTTCGCCGATCGCCTCGATTCGCTGGCCGGCGCGGCCCATCAATTGGTCGCCGACCTGCAGAACGGCGAAGGCACGCTGCCGCGCCTTTTGCACGACGACCAACTGCTGCGACGCTGGGAAGCCACCGCCGCGGACATCGACGCGCTGGTGCGCGATATCCGTGAGCATCCGCGGAAGTATCTCAAAGTCGACGTCCGGCTCTTCTGAGCACACTCGCCGCTTTTTCGCACGCCAGCGAGAAAAAGGCCAACATCGGCCCCGGTCAGCCGTTAGATTGTGACCGGCCCGGCGGATGGTTCTGGCCGCCGCTCCGACCCGCGTATGCTGCAACGTCTGCGTCTCATCTTCCCATACGTCAAGCGGTACCGTCGCTACTTCTGGTGGGGGCTGGCGGCGATCGTTGTCACCAACGCGCTGGAGCTGCTGTCACCGTTGGTGCTGCGGCGCGCTATCAACCGCATCGAGCATGGCGGCGATGCTTCCCTGCTGGCCTGGGATGCCGCGCTGATCGTCCTTTTGATGCTGGTCTCCGGCCTTTTCCGCTTCATGGTGCGGCGGACGGTGATCTGGGCGTCGCGCAAGATCGAGTATGATCTGCGCGGCGATCTCTTCGGGCACATTCTCAAACTCGACGGCACCTTCTTCGACCGCACGCCCACCGGCGACATCATTACCCGCGCCTCTTCGGACATCGAGCAGGTCCGAATGATGATCGGCCCCGGAATCATGCAGGGGGTCAACACGCTGGTCGTGGCGCTGGTGGCGATGCCGCTGATGTTCCATCTCGACTGGCAACTGGCGCTTTGGGTGCTCACGCCGCTGCCGGTCCTGGCGGTCGTCACCAACCTGCTGGGCGGCGTCGCGCACAAACGCCTGATGGCGATTCAGGAGATGTTCTCGGCGCTGTCGGCGTCGGTGCAGGAGTCCTTCGCCGGGATCCGTGTCCTGCGCGCCTTCTCCCGCGAGGAGGACCGCAGCCGCCGCTTTGTTCGCGACAGCAAGGAGCTGTTCCGGCTTAACATGCGTCTGGTCGCGATGTATGGCGCTTACATGCCGCTGATGACCCTGCTGTCCAGCGCCGCCATCGTGCTGGTGCTGATCGTCGGCGGACGCGGTGTGATCGAAGGGCGGATCGATCTCGGCACGCTCGTCGCCTTCTCGGTCTATCTCGGCATGCTCATCTGGCCGATGATCGCGCTGGGTTGGGTGGTGTCGCTCTACCAGCGCGGGGTGGTCTCCCTGCAGCGCATCGGCGCGGTCCTGCAGACCAAGTCCGCCATCATCGAGCCGGCGGTTCCCGCGGTGTCGCGGATCGAACGCGGGCCGCTGGAATTCCGCCATCTCTCGTTTGCCTATGGCGCCGCCCCGGCCGCCGACGGCGCATCGGAGGCCCGTGGCCGTGAGTGGGCGCTTTTCGACATCTCCTTTGTCATCCATCCCGGCGAGACGGTGGCCATCGCCGGCCCGACCGGGTCGGGCAAATCAACCATCGCCCACCTGCTCTGGCGACGGTATCCCGTGCCCGATCACACGCTGTTTCTGGCCGGTGTCGATGCCAACGCCGTGCCGCGCGCGCTGTGGCGTGCGCGTATCGCCATGGTGCCGCAGGAGTCGTTTCTGTTCTCAGAAACACTGCGGGCCAATATCAACCTGACCGGTCGCGTCACCGGCGACGATGACACCCGGCGGCTGGCCGAGAGCGCCGCCTTCGCCAAGGATGTCGCCGAGTTCCCGCACGGGTATGAGACCGTCGTCGGCGAACGCGGCATCACGCTCTCCGGCGGGCAGAAGCAGCGGGTCACTCTGGCCCGCGCGCTGGCCGCCGACGCCGATGTGCTGGTGCTCGACGATGCCTTCAGCGCCGTCGACGCCCAAACCGAACGCGAAATCACCGACCGCCTCGCGGCGCAGTTCGGCACGCGCATCATCATCCTGATCACCCACCGCATTGCCACCCTGGCGCGCGTCGACCGCATCCTCTTCCTCGAGGAGGGGCGGCTGGTCGATGCCGGATCGCACGACGAACTGGTCGCCCGCGGCGGCGCCTACGCCCGCTGGGTGGCCCGCGAGGCGATCATCGAAGAACTGGAGCGCATGTAGAACGATGTCCGAGCCGTTCTTTGAAGATGAGGCCCTCAGCAAGGCCTACGATCACCGCCTGATGCGGCGGTTGGTCGGCTACCTGCGTCCCTATCGCTGGGCGGTCTTCGCCTCGCTGCTGCTTCTCATTGCCGCGTCCGGCCTGGCCATCGCCGGGCCGTGGGTGATCGCGCGCATCATCGACGGCCCCATCGCCGAAAAGGACATGGCCGGGCTGTTGGACTGGGCGCTGGTCTATCTGGGCATCCTCGCCGCGCAGTTTGTGATTCAATTCCTGCACATGATCACCATGCAGTGGATTGGGCAGCGGGCGATGCTCGATATGCGCACGCAGTTGTTCGATCACCTGCTCACGCTCGACATGAAATTCTTCGATCGCAACCCGGTCGGGCGGCTGTTGACCCGCGTGACCGGTGACGTCAATCAACTCAACGAGCTGTTCGCCTCCGGCGTGGTGACCATCTTCGGCGACATCCTGACGCTGATCGCCATCGTGGCGGCCATGGTCTATCTCAATCCGAAGATGGCGCTGGTCACATTTGCGGTGCTGCCGCTGTTGGCGCTGGCCACCTGGATCTTCAAGATCCGCGTGCGCGAGGCCTACCGCGAGGTGCGCCGGCTGGTGGCCAAGGTCAACTCCTTCTGGCAGGAGCATGTCACGGGCGTGGCGGTGGTGCAGGGGTTCAACTGCGAAGCCGAAACCCTCGCGCAGCACCAACTGCGCAACGCCGAACTGCGTGGCGCGCACTTCCGTTCGGTCCTGCATTACGCCGTCTTTTATCCTGTGGTCGAACTGATCGGCGCGATTTCGCTGGCGCTGATCATCTGGTATGGCGGCGGGCAGGTGGTCGCCGGGGCGATGACCTTCGGCGCGCTGGCCGCGTTCATCCAATACGCCGAGCGATTCTACGCGCCCATTCGCGACCTGTCCGAAAAGTACAATGTTCTGCAGGGCGCGATGGCTTCCTCCGAGCGCATCTTCAAACTCCTCGACACGCGGCCCGCCGTTGTCGCCGATCCGGCGCTGGCTGCCGCGTCCACGCCCCCGGCGCCCGGCCATGTGCGCTTCGAAAATGTCTGGTTTGCCTATCGGGGCGAAGACTGGGTGTTGGAAGACATCAGTTTCGACGTGCACCCCGGCGAGACCGTCGCGATTGTCGGCGCCACCGGTTCCGGCAAGACCTCGATCGCCAACCTGATCACCCGACTCTATGAATTCCAGAAGGGGCGCATCAGCGTGGATGGCATCGACATCCGCGCCTGGGACCCGCGACGACTCCGTCGCCGCGTCGGCATGATCTCGCAGGATGTCTTCCTCTTCTCCGGCCAGGTCCTCGACAATCTCCGCCTCGACGATGACTCCCTTGCGCCGGAGACGCTGGCCCGTGCCGCCGAACGGGTCGGGCTGGCGCGTCTGAGCGAAGGCAACGGCGATGCTCTGACGCGCCGCGTCGGCGAGCGCGGCTCGGGGCTGTCGGTGGGGGAGAAGCAACTGGTTGCCTTCGCGCGCGCCGTGGCCTTCGATCCCGGCATCCTCATCCTGGATGAGGCGACCTCGTCGGTTGATCACCGCACCGAATTGCAGATTCAGGCGGCCCTCGCCGAGGTGTTCGCCGGACGCACCAACATTGTCATTGCGCATCGCCTCTCGACCATCCGCTCTGCCGATCGCATCCTCGTCCTGCACAAGGGACGGGTCCGCGAGATGGGACGTCACAGCGAACTGATGGCCCAGGACGGCATTTATGCGCGACTCTACCGTCTGCAGGAAGAATCCGACCGTGACACCGCCGATGCCGAACGGCTTACCGCCTGACACCAGGGAGCGATCCATGACGCCGCGCACCGAACCCCCCGCCCCGAGCGACCCGCTCAGGCGTGAGTATCTGGAATCGGCCATCCCCATCGCCCGCGCCGCCGGCGATCTGCTGGCCGCCAATCTCGGCGGCGCGCGCACCGTTGAACTGAAGGGCGCCATCAACCTCGTCACCGAGATGGACCGTCGCGCCGAGGAGCTGATCGTCGAATCACTGCAGAAGACCTTCCCCGACTTTGCGATCATTGCCGAGGAGGGTTCCGACCGGCAAACCGGAAGCGGGTATGCTTGGTATGTCGACCCGCTCGATGGCACGACCAACTACGCGCACGGCCTGCCGGTCTTTTGCGTGTCCTTGGGACTGTGGCGTGGCCAGCAGCCGATCTGCGGCATCGTCTATCACCCGATGGGACAGGAAATGTTCACGGCCGCCAGCGGCGGCGGGGCGTATCTCAATGGACATCCGCTATCCGTTTCGCAGACCGCCGATCTGGGCCATGCAATCCTGGCGACCGGATTTCCCTATGACATCCGTGACAGCGAATTCGACAATCTGGACCACTTCGCCCGCTTCGCCAAGACCGCCCGCGCCATCCGCCGCATGGGCGCCGCCGCGTTGGACCTGGCCTGGACCGCCGCCGGACGTTTCGATGGCTTCTGGGAGATGAAACTCTCCCCTTGGGACTTTGCCGCCGCCACCATACTCTGTCGGGAGGCGGGCGCGCTGGTGACCGATTTCGACGGCAACCCGTTCACACTGGACCGGGGCCAGGCGGTCGCCGCCAATCCCGTTTTGCACCGGCAACTGCTGGCCACCATCAAACTCGGGCGGTATCCGCGGTAGCGGCCGACGATGCACGACCTGTCAATCCTTCGTGATCTGGCCATCATCCTTGCCACGGCCGTGGTGGTAGTGGGATTTCTGCGCCGGTTTGGCGTCCCGCCCATCGCCGGCTACATTATTGCCGGCACCATCGTCGGTCCAAAATCGATTGCCCTCATCAGTGACCCGCAGCAAGTCGCATTGCTTTCCGAGATCGGCGTCGCGCTCCTGCTGTTCGGCATCGGAATGGAACTTTCGCTGGAGCGGCTGCGGCGCCTCTGGCGGTCGATCCTGGTCGGCGGCGCGCTCCAAGTCGGGATCACCGGGGGCATCTTCGCGCTCTTGAGCTTCGCGCTGGGGCTGACATTTTCGCAGGCACTCTTTCTGGGGTTTCTGATCGCGGTTTCCAGCACCGCGATCGTGCTCCGCGCCTTGGAGAGCCGCGGCGATCTCCACTCTCCGCACGGCCGCCTGACTCTCGGCATCCTGGTCTTTCAGGACCTCTGTGTCGTGCCGATGATGCTCGCCATTCCGCTACTGGCCGGCGGCTCTACGGTGGGCGGCTGGATCTGGATTGCCGCGCTGGTGACTGTCGCCGCCCTGATTATCGTGCTGCTGGCGGCGTTTTTCCTCGTGCCGCGGGTCTTGCATTGGGTGGCGCAGACACGGCAACGTGATTTGTTCATTCTCACCGCGTTGCTGGTGTGCATCGGCACCGCCTGGGTCGCCACCCGGGCGGGTGTCTCTCTGGCGCTGGGGGCGTTTCTCGCCGGTCTGGTCATCTCCGGCAGTGAATATCGCCATCAGGCGATGGCGGACCTGATTCCGTTCCGGGAACTGCTCACCAGCTTCTTCTTTGTGTCGATCGGGATGCTGCTTGATCCCGGGATCATCCTGCGGACGTTTCTGCCCATTCTCGCCTGGTTGGCGCTCATACTGGCGGCAAAAAGTCTCATCGTGATGCTGGTGGTCTGGCTGATGCGCCTGCCGCTGCGCGTGGCGATTCTGGCGGGCCTGTCGTTGGCGCAGGTTGGTGAGTTCTCATTTGTGTTGATCTCGGCGGCCAACGGCACCCCGCTGATGGCCTACTCCTTCGGGGACACACTGCTGGTGGCCATTATCCTGAGCATGGTGGTCGCGCCGCTTCTCATGTCGCAGGGACCGCGTCTGGCGGAAGCCGCCGGCCGACGGACCTGGCTGATCCGGCTTTTCCGCGCCGCGCCCGCGCCGGATGAGGAAGGGCCGATCAGCCGCCTGCATGACCACATCATCATTGCCGGCTGGGGCGTCGCCGGACGCGAATTGGGGCATGCGCTGCGTGCTGCGGGAATTCCGTATCTGGTGGTTGATCTGAATCCACGGACGGTGCGTGAGGCCGCCGCCGAACATGAGCCGATCGTCTACGGCGATGTGACCAGCGCCGACGTGCTCGAGCATCTCGGCTTGCGGCGCGCGCGCATGCTCGTGCTGGTGGTCAACGACCCGCAGGCGGCCGAGCAAAGCGTCCGCGCCGCGCGGCGCATTTCGCAGGTGGTCCCCGTTCTGGTCCGCGCGCGTTTCGTCTCGTCGGTGGAGCCGCTGCTGAAGGCGGGGGCGACCGATGTCGTGCCGGCGGAATTGGAAGCGGCGGTGGAGGTCACCGCCCGTGTGCTCTTGGCCTGCGGGGCGAGCGTGGAAACCGTGGTTGATGAACGCGTGCGAATTCGGGATCGGCGCGGCATCGACGATGAGCCGCCCGCGGCGTCGGTCTAACGCTGCGTCGCCTCCAGTGAACGGAGCACATCGCCGATCCGGTCGATCCGAAATGGCTTCATGAGGAAGGCGTCGGCCGCCCCGTCGGCGTACTCGCGGCCCGACAGCGAGGGCGCATACCCGGAGATCATGATGACCGGCAGTTCCGGGTGCAGGCCCTTGATCGTCTTCACCAGCGTCTCGCCGCTCATGCCCGGCAGACGGTAGTCGGCAATGATGGCATCGGGGCAGTGGTGCTCAATCCGGGTCAGCGCCTCCTCGGCGCTGCCGGCGCTCTCGACGTTGTAGCGCATCGCTTCGAGCACCTCCAAAAGCAGGATCCGGAACTCGGGATCGTCATCCACAACCAACACCGTGCGGATCGGCCGCTTGCCGTGGTCGTTGCCGTCGGCCTGCGCCAGCACCCGCGCCAGCACATCCTCGATCTTAGAGAGCCGGAACGGTTTCATCAGGAAACCATCGGCGCCCGACTCGACCGCCTCGGCCTTGTGCTGCGGGATGGCAAACGCGGTGATCATCACCACCGGCAGTTCCGGCTTCTGCGCCTTGAGGGCCTGCAGCAGGGTCAGGCCGTCGATCTCCGGCATGCGGATGTCGGTGATCACGCAGTCGTAGTCGTGGTGATAGGCCATTTCCAGCGCCTCACGGCCGTTGCCGGCCTGCGAGGTCGCATAGCCAAGCGCGCCCAACGCCTCGGAGAGCAATCCACGGATGCGCGGATCGTCGTCAACGATCAACAGATGCTTGGGTGTGGCAGTGGTCACGGGCGACATCCCTCCTGGACTGGCGCGCCGCCCGCGCGACGTCAGGCCTTGGCCTTGACCTTGCCCTTGGGCTTCGTCGTGTCGGGGGCGGTGCGCTTTCGGCCCCGAATGAGACGGAGAACCTCTTCCGTCTTCTCATTCAATAGATCGGCCGATTTCGCCTCGACGTTTAGCCGCAGCAGGGGTTCGGTGTTGGAGGGCCGGACATTGAACCACCAGTCTTCCGCTTGGATCGTGATCCCGTCCAGACGGTCGATCAGACGGTCGGGGAAGGCCGCCTCGATCTTCTGCAGGGTCTTGGGGATGCTGGTCACCTTGCTGTTGATCTCGCCCGACCGGAAGTACGGATCCAGCGAATGGACCAACTGGGACAACGACTTATCCGACTCGGACATGACTTCCATCGCCACCAAAAGCGCGATCAGTCCCGAGTCGGCATACCAATTCTTCTGGAAGTAGAAGTGTCCGGAGTGCTCCCCGCCAAAGATGGCGTTTTCCTTCTTCATCATCGGCTTGATCAGCGCATGCCCCACCGGCGTGCGCACCGCACGGCCGCCGGCAGCCATGATCCCTTCCGACACCGCCCGCGAACAGATGATGTTGTAGAGGATGGTTGCGCCGGGATTCTTCGCCAGCAGACTCTTGGCCACCAGCAGAGTGACGATGTCGCCGCTAATGGGTTTGGCGTTCTCATCGATCAGAAACATGCGGTCGGCGTCGCCGTCGAAGGCCACGCCGAAATCGGCGCGCTCCGCCAGCACCCGCTCTTGCAAGTCCTTCAGGTTTTCCGGCTCGATCGGGTTGGCGGGATGGTTGGGGAAACGCCCGTCCAATTCCATGTACAGCGGGATGACCTGGCAGGGGAGATGCGCAAACACGCGCGGCACGGTGATCCCCGCCATGCCGTTGCCGGCGTCGATGACGATCTTGAACGGTCGGATCTTCGCGCGATCGATAAACGACAGCACATGCTCGGTGAAGGCCGGCAGGATGTCCCGCTTTTCGATGCGTCCCTCGGCGGTTGGTTCATCGACATCGCCCAGCGAGATCATCTCTGCGATGCGGTTGATGCCGTCTCTGCCCGACAGCGGCTCGGCGCCGCGGCGGCACATCTTAAAGCCGTTGTACTCCGGCGGATTGTGCGAGGCGGTGACCATGATCCCGCCGTCGGTCTGCAGATGCCCCACCGCGAAGTAGAGCGCGTCGGTCGAGACCCGTCCGACATCGAGGACCGTGCACCCGCCGGCAACCAATCCTTCGCAGAGCGCGTCGGTCAGTTCGTCGGAATGAACCCGCATGTCGCGGCCCACCGCCACCACCGGGCCGGGCAACTCGGATCGGAACACCCGTCCCACGAGCCGGGCAACCTCGGTATTCAGTTGGTCGGGAACGATGCCGCGAATGTCGTAGCTTTTGAAGATGCTGATATCAATCGTCGGACCCGTCGGAATCCGTCTGGCCACACTGCGCATGCGCTTGTTCTCCCAAGGAAAGTATTTTCCCCGCGCCAAAGACGGCACTTTCTCCGCCGGAGTCAACCCACATCACGGACGATCTTTGCTGCGGCTTGACGGCGGGCACGCCGCGTCGCACATTGGCGCGTGCATCGACTTGAGGATCATTGCTTTGTCGCACGTGGAATTTGACAACATCCGCAAGGCCTATGGTCCCACCGTCGCGCTGGCAGGGGTCTCCTTTACTGTCGGCGATGGCGAATTCCTGGTCATCGTCGGCCCCTCGGGATGCGGCAAGTCGACGCTGCTGCGCGTGGTCGCCGGATTAGAATCGCCCGATGCCGGGCGTATCCTGATTGACGGTGCCGATGTCACCGAACGGCCGCCGAAGGAACGCGGTGTCGCCATGGTGTTCCAATCCTATGCCCTGTATCCGCATTGGACGGTCCACGACAATATCGCCTTCCCGCTGAAGATTCGCCGCGTGGCCAAAGACGAGATCGACCGCCGCGTGCGGCAGATCGCCGACGCGCTGCAACTGACCGCGCAACTGACCCGCCGTCCGCGGGAATTGTCCGGCGGCCAGCGGCAGCGGGTCGCGCTTGGGCGCGCCATGGCGGCCGATCCCCGCATCTTCTTGTTCGATGAACCGCTGTCAAACCTCGATGCGCCGCTGCGCGCCGGCATGCGCCGTGAAATCGTCGCCCGCCAGAAAGAGCTGGGCAAGACCTCGCTGTATGTGACCCATGACCAGACCGAAGCCCTGACCATGGCCGACCGGATTGTCGTTCTGGAGTCCGGGAATCTGATGGGCATCGGCACACCGCAGGCGCTTTACGATGATCCGCCGAATCGTTTTGTCGCGCAGTTCCTCGGCCGTCCGACGATCAACATGCTGGATGCGATCGTGCGACAATCGGATGGCGCAATGGTGGTTGATCCCTATGGTTGGAGAGCGCCATCCCGGCCCGCCGGCGCCTGGCCGGCCGCGGTCGAAGTCGGGGTGCGTCCCGAGCATGTGCAATTGCGCGCCGACGGCGCCGGCCGCTGGCGAATCGCTTCGCAGGAATTCCTCGGCGACAAGGTGCAGTGCGTCGTCACCGACGGCCAGCGGCAACTGACCGTGCTGGCCGAAGCCCATGCCGCATTGCCGATCGGCGCCACGGTTGCGCCGGAGTCGCGGGCTGACCGGCTGCTGTTTTTCGATCCCACAAGCGGACAGCGTCTTCGCACCGCTGTTTGATCCCATGCCCGAATTGCCCGAAGTCGAAACAGTGGTGCGCGCCCTGCGTCCGGCGATTGTCGGCGCGCGCATTGAGCGTGTCGACTTTGCCTCGACGCGCATCTCCAAGGGCAATCCCCGTGGCTGGAAGAATTCTCTGGCGGGCCGCACGGTCGAACGCATCACACGTCGCGGCAAGTACATCGTTATCTCCTTTGCCGCCGGCGGCCATCTCGTCGCGCACCTGCGTATGACCGGACGGTTCCGCCTGTATCCGCCGGACGCGCGCCGCGAACGCCACGACCGTCTGATCCTGACAGTGGCGGGCGGCTCGTCAGCCGCTGCGCGACGCCTCGTGCTGGTTGACACGCGCCAGTTTGCCCGGGCGGACTTCATCCCGGATGGGCATGCCCACCGCCATCCCGGCATCGCCAAACTGGGTCCCGAGGCCGACACGATCACCGAGATCGACCTGCGTCGCTGCCTTGCGCGCACTCATCGTCCGATCAAGTCGCTGCTTTTGGACCAGACGGCGATCGCGGGTTTGGGCAACATCTACGCCGATGAGGCGCTTCATGCCGCCGGTGTGCACCCGCTCTCACCCGGCGACCTCATCGATCGGGCCCAAATCCGCCGTTTGCGCGCCGCCATCCAGCGCATCCTGACGGCGGCCATTGAGGCCTGCGGCACCACGTTTGACACATTTTCCGACCTGACCGGCGAAGCCGGCGGATTCGCCCCGCGATTGCAGGTCTATGGACGCGACGGGTTGCCGTGTCAATCGTGTGGCGCCATCATCGAACGTCTGGTGCTCTCCGGACGCAGCGCCCACTTCTGCCCACGCTGCCAGCCGCCGCCCGTTTGACCCAGTATGGGATTCTTCCCATAGGACGGGCATTTTTCTCTCTCCACGTCGACCATCCCTCCCCTTAATCGATTTCGTCGAAGTGCCGATCTTACAGCGGGAGAGAGAGGACTATCCACGCGATGACCACGCCCCGCTCCATGTCCAACACCGCCACCCGTCCGCTCAATGTGTTGGTGGTTGATGACGATCCCCTGATTCTGACCGTGGTGGACCTGATGGTCCGTCATGCCGGCCACACCGTACGCACCGCCTCCGATGGCGTGGCCGCGCTGGATGTGCTGGCTGAGGCCCCGTCCGACGTGATCGTCTCCGACATCCGCATGCCCGGGATGGATGGGCTATCGCTGGCGCGGCTGGTTCGCAAGGATTACCCCGCTATCCCGATCATTCTCATGACCGGCTATCTGTCCGAGTACTCCAGCGGCAGCGCCAGCGAGATCGGCGTGGACTGCATCCTGAAAAAGCCCTTCAAGTCCACCGACCTGATCGAGGCGATTGCCCGGCTGGTCCCGCGCTGAAGACATGTCGGGCTCGACAAGTAAAGGCCGGCGCGTCAGCGCCGGCCTTTTGCATTTGCGGGTGTGGCGCGTTCTCAACCGGCTGAAAACGTAATTAGGAAGCGCGGGAATTGTTTGTTGCCCACACCGCGCACCGTGATGTTGAACGGGGCCTCCGCGGCGATGCCGTAGAAGTAAAACTGGCCGCCTTCGAGCAAGTCGAGCACCGTCTCCAGGTTCTCGATGTAGTCGGCCGACTCGGAAAACGAGACGGACCGAACCTCCGAGGGTTCCAGCGCCAGCCCGCCGAAGACTTTGGTCGCGTTGGTACGGACCTGCTCCACGGTGGTGTACAACTCTGTGGAAATGTAAAGCTCGCCTTCGGCGGCGGAATTCAGGTTGTTGTTGACGAACTCGCATTCGAATTTCACGTCGACGATCGCCTGGATGTCATCCTTGTGGTCCTGCCAGGTCTCGTTGTCCGTTAAGTCGACGGCCAGATGGTCGAGCGTCTCGTCGTCGGATGTGATGGTGCTTGTGCCGGCGATGACGACGACAAACTGGCCGGACACGATACATCCCGCGGCCAGAAGCAACAGCGTCAGCGCGGCCGCCAGGTATCCTTTGTGAAGTCTGGTTTTTGTCATGGTCGGTTCGCCTCGTTTCATCTCACGCCAAAGTAGTAGTTGAGTCCCGCGCGCAGGTGCACCCACTTGCGCGATCCATCATTGTCCAGCGGCAAAACTTCGCCCGAGGCGCGCGCTTCGATGCCCAGCGGACCCGAGCCAATCTCGAATCCCATGCCGCCGCAGAACCCCAGCTGCCCGTCGCTGAAGTCGCGGAAGTCGTTCTCTTCATTGTAGTACTTGATTCCGCCGAAGGGGAAGAAGCGAAACCCGACCGCCGGTCCGGCGCCGCCGAGGATGACGTTGATGCCCACAGAGGTGAGCTTGGAACCCTCAAACGTTTCGCCGGGCAACTCGTCGATTTCCCAGTCGCCGTTCTTGAAATACGTGAAATTCGGCTCGATGCCGAGCATGCCCCCCAGCGACAACCGCAGATGTCCGCCGAAGACCATTCCGTTGGCCGCATCGTCTTGCGCGATCGGAATGCTGACCCCGCCGAAGCCGCCGATGCCCCAGCCAGTCGCGTGCGCGACCGCGGTCGGCAGACTCAGTGCCAGTGTCGCCACCGCCGCAATCATGATCCGTTTTACCATTGACCCTCCTCGTCTGCGGAGGCGCAGACACCTGTGATGGGCTAATCACCGCCCGGCCATGACGGCCGTCAACGGAAAACCGCGCGTGAAGTGATTTAGGCCGTGGGCGCGGTGGCAAAAACGTCGAACTCGCGTTCCTGAAGTCCGCCGAGGATGCGTTCGTAGGTGTCGATCAGGATGGTGAGTGCCCGGCCGTTGGACGGCTCCGCCTCGGCCAGAATCTCGGGCAGTCGGGCGCGACCCCGCGCCAGGTGGTCCCAGGCCCGCTGCGCCTCGTAGAGCGCCAACTGGCGATAGGCGCCGTTGGCGACTCCCGCGTCGCGCAGCCGATGCAGATCCTCGCGCGCCATCCCGAATCGCGACAGGTCCTCCTCCGGAAGGTAGACCAGCCCGGATTCACCCAGCGTCAGGTCCACGGCGACGTCGCGCAGGATGTGCACGCAATAACAAAACACCGCCAGGTCCTCGGTGGCGGCCAGCACACGGTCATAACTCCACGTGGTCCGAAAGATCCCGTCCGGGCCCGGCTTCATCAGCACCAGATACATGAAGACCACCGCCGGCGCCACCGACGCGCCATGCATGTAATGACGCAGCTCATCCCAGGTGCGGAACGAGGGAGTGACCACATCGGCCGACATGGCCTCCGCCAGGTTCTGCCAGGGTTCGAGCGGGAAGGCAAAGCGCGCCATCGTATCCGCCAACGCGGTCCAGAGCGGCCCCGGCGGCGGTGTCCCCTGACGGGCGGCGTGCACCGCCGCGAGCCACTGCGCCACCCGCCCCAGTTCGTTGCGTCGCCGGTCGGCGGTCAGCGATGCGCGGTTGGGAATTCCGTCAATCGCATCGTCGATGACCCGCATGGAGGCGTAGGTGGCCACAAATGCGCGACGCACCGCCGGTCGCTCGAACAGTTGCGCCGCGGCGTACAGGTGCGGCTTGTCCCGTCCGGAAAGCGTTTCGCAGGCCGCGTAGGCGGCGTCCAGATCGAGCGGGGCGCTCATGCGCGCATTGGTCCTATTTCAACGCCGTGATGATCTCGGACGGCTCCGGGAATCGTCCGGACACTTTCTTCGAAAAGACCAGCAGGTCATCGGCCTTGACCTCGAAGACGCCGCCGCTGCCGGCGATCAACTCCGCGTCGATGCCCAATGTCTTCTTCAGTTCGTCCGCCAGACTGGCGGCGCGGGGAAGGTAGTTTCACTCGTTGCAGTACTTGATTGTCACACGCTTGGCCATGGCCCGTCCTTTCGGCGTCAGGGTTAGTGGTCGTTGCGATGCACTATCGTCGCGGATCGTTGCGCCGTCGGATAGATCACCATCTCGGAGACGTTGACATGGGCCGGACGCGACGCCGCCCAGAGGATCGCCTCGGCGATGTCCTCGCCCGAGAGCGCCCGGAGTCCCTGATACGGCATCGCCGCGCGTTTCGTGTCGCCGCGATACCGCACCAGACTGAATTCGGTCTCGGTCAGCGCCGGATCGACGGAGGTCACCCGGATCGGCGTGCCGACCAGATCGATCGACATGCCCTTGTTGATCGCGCGCACGGCGAACTTCGAGGCGCAATACACGTTGCCCCCCGGATAGACTTCGCGGCCGGCGATCGAACCGATGTTGATGATATGCCCCTGGCCGCGCGCCACCATCCATGGAATCACCGCCCGGCTGACCGCCAAAAGCCCCTTCACGTTGACCTCGATCATCTCTTCCCAGTCGTCGTAACGGCCCTCGTGCAGCTTGTCCAGTCCGCGCGACAACCCGGCGTTGTTGACGAGAATATCGACCGCCTTCCACGCCGCCGGCAACGCCTCCAGCCGCGCCATCGCTTCCCGCTGTTTCAGCAGATCAAGCTCCAGCACGAAGACTTGGCTGCCGTGCGCCGACTGCATCTCCGCGGCCATTTTTTCAAGACGGTCGGTGCGGCGCGCGGCAATGATCAACCGCGCCCCCTCGGCGGCGAAGGCGCGCGCGGTCGCCGCCCCGATTCCCGACGAGGCCCCGGTCACCAGCGCCAACTGATTGGCAAATCGCTTCTCACTCACGGATGCTCCTCATGGTGTGGGCACAGAGTAGGCTCCCGACTGACGGTCTGTCAAGTCCTGGGGCCAATTCGATCGCCGGTTCCTTCGTATTGTCGGGTAGGAGCAAACGATGCGAGCGTGGCCGACCGCGATCCGGGTGTCGGCGCTGACGGGCCTGCTGGCCGTCATGGCCTTGGCCTCCTGCGACTCCGATTCCCCGACATCGTCCGGCGGTTCCGGCCGCCTTGTCGATACCACCCAGGTGCGTTTCGCCAGTCTCGATTACCACGGATACGTGGCCGACGGCAAGGTCGAGACCGGGATCGAACTGCAATGGCGCATCGCCTTTCATTCCACCGCGCGGCGTCGGATGCGCATCACGGGCTACCACCTTGACCGGGATGCCGCGACGCTCCTGGAGCGCACGTTCTTCGATCCCGCTGTCCATCCCAGCGGCGACACAATCAGCGGCAAGGAGACCTGGGTTCCCATCGATGCCCCGACCCCCGAGGGCACCTACCGCTTCCGAGTCCAGTATCAGACCGGCCGACGATCGGTCAATGCGGTCGGCGACACGCTGTGGACGGGTCTCGGCTCCGGCTCCCTTGACACGACCTTTCAGCTCACCCCGTAGGGCTATTCCAACGCTCCGACCGTCGCCAGGATGTAACTGTCGGCGTGGAAGTAGGTCTTCGCCACGCGCTGGACATCGGCGACGGTCACGGCGCGCACCTGCTCGATCATCCGGTCGCTGAAATCGTAGCCGAGGCCGAGAAACTCATCGACACCCATGAAGAAGGCCTGGTTGACGCGCGACAGGCGCGAGGTCAACGAAGACCCCCAGAGCGTGTTCTGCGCGGTTTCCAGCTCTTCGGCCGACACCGGCTCATCGTGCAACCGACGGATCTGCTCGACAATCCCATCCTTGGCCTTGGCGAAGTTGGCTTTCCCCGTTCCCATCTTGCAAGTGAACCAGCCGAAGTCGCGGTCGAACTGCACCGACGAACCCACCGAATAGGCCAGCCCCTGCTTTTCGCGCAGTTCATTGGCCAGACGCGCCGAAAGGATGTTGTTGGCGACCAGGAGCGCCGGCATGTCGGGCGAGGCCGCGCCCGCGGTCGCGTTGCCCAGATAGATGTAGATCTGCTCTTTCTGCATGGCCTTGTGCTCGGCCTGCACCGTGCTCGGCGCCGCCGGCGGCGGAATCGCCACCGCGCTGCCCGCGCCGTTCATCCCGCCGAACGCCGAGACGATGAGGGCCAGCGCCGTGTCGACCGGCAGCCCGGTCACGCAGGTCAGAATCACATTTGCCGGCGCATACAGCCGCGCCCGATGCGCCTGAAGCGACTCGCTGCTGAATTGCGGCACCGAGGCCATCGATCCCATGATCGGCCGGGCATACGGTCCGTCGCCGAAGAGCGTCCGATTGAACACATCGCGGCAGACCTGATTGGTCGACCCCGACGCCATCCCCAATAGCCCCATCACCTCGCGCCGCTTGTTCTCGACTTCGTCGGCGGGGAAGGAGGCGTTGGCGACCAGATCGGCCAAAAGCGATGCCCCGGCGGCGGCGTATTCATCAATGGTGGCGAACTTGATGAAGGTGTATTGCGGCGTGGTGTAATGATCGTCGTAAGGAATGTAGGGATTGTCGTTGGTGGTCAGCTCCGCTCCGATGGCCGTCAGCTCGCGGCTGATCTGATCCGCGGTCCGCGTCGTGGTGCCCGATGTCAGCATCCGGTTGACGAAATCGGAGATGCCGTCCATGCCCTCCGGCTCGATCGCCGAACGGTTCTTGCCCAGCACATTGAGCGCGAACACCCGCGAATCGGGGTTGCTCTTGATGACCACCTGCAGCCCGTTGGGCAGCGTCTCCTTGCGATAGA
This sequence comes from uncultured Ignavibacteria bacterium, assembly GCA_964593585.1. Taxonomy (GTDB): domain Bacteria; phylum Zixibacteria; class MSB-5A5; order WJJR01; family WJJR01; genus JACQFV01. The sequence goes on along the minus strand of CAZQIZ010000004.1, from coordinate 119,211 downwards.
CCGTACGCGACAGATCCGCGGGGGCCGCCGCCATCGCGGCGGAATCGGGAGGCGTCACGATCGTGGCCACATAGGCCGTCCCCTGGAGATACTGCGCGGCCGCCTTCTGCAGCTGCGACGGCGTGACTTGCGCCAGACGGTCCGGCAACTGATCGACGAAATCATAGCCGGTGACCACCAGCATCGGCGCCTTCATGATCGCGTAATAATGAAGCCGCTCGCGCAGGAATATGTCCTCGACCCGCAGCCGGGTCCCGATGGTGCGGATGTCGTCGTCGGCGATCGATGTGGCGGACAAGTTCTTCAGCGTCGACAGGATGCCGGACAGAATTTCGTCGGCCCGCTCGGCTTTGTCGCTGGCGGCGGAGATGCGGTAGGCACTGAACTCGGCCTGCGTCTCCAGCGACACGCTCACCCGTGTGGCCGGCGGGTTGTCTCCCTTGGTCAGGTTCTTGATGAGCGGGGAGAGGGCCTCGTCGTTGAGGATTTCCGACCAGAGCGCCAGCGGCATGTACGCCGGGTCATGGTACAGCGGCAGCCGGATATGCACATCGACCCGTGTCTCGCCGATGTCGGCCTCGGTTGTCTGCACCACCGCGCCGGAGATCGCGGGCACGGTGATCGCCGGACGCTCCGGCAGCGGCCGCGCCGGGTGCTGGCCGAACGTCCGCTCGATCTCCTTTTTCATCGCCGCGGTCTCGAAGTCGCCGATCACCAGCAGCGTCATGTTGTTCGGCTGGTAATACGTGTGGTAATAGTCGATGACTTCCTCGCGCGGGATCGTCGCGATCAGGTTCTCATAGCCGAGCACCGGACGGGCGTAGGGGCTGCCCTGATAGGCCCAGCGGTCATGGAACAACTCGGCGACATAGTCCGGCGAGTCGGAGTCCTTGCGGATCTCCTCGATCACGATCTTGCGTTCCTTGGGGAACCGATCCTCCGGGAAGATCGAGTTGAAGAGCATGTCCTGCTGGATGTCGAGCGCCTCGGCGATATGCTCGCGTGGCACCAGCGACATATAGGCGGTCACTTCCTTGCGCGTGAAGGCGTTGATGTATCCGCCCAGATTCTTGATGCGGTCGGAAATCTGCTCCTGGGTCCGACTGGCGGTGCCGTTGAACAGCAGATGCTCAAGGAAATGCGTCGTCCCATTATTGAAGTCGGTCTCGTACTTGGCGCCGGAATTGACAAAGACAATCGACGCGATCATCGGACTGGAATGATTCTCCTTCAGCAGGATCTCCATGCCGTTGGGCGCCTTATAGGCTGTGGTCTGCGAGGGCGTGCGGGCCTGACCGACAGCGGACGTTGCACCGGCGATGAAAAAGAGGACCGCCCCAACGGCCATCCCGGCCACTGCCCGATAACTTGTTGACATGAAGAGCGTTGCATGTTGCATGGTCGTGATCCTTTCGACTGAGGGCCGCATGCTGTTCATCGCCTGCGAAGGTCGCATTCCCAAACGTCAGTTTCAAGCCGAAAGCGGGATGAAGGGCTTGCGCACTGCCCTGCGAGCGCCTGTTGCAGCCGACAATCAACTCCCTGCCAGCCAGGAAGTTGAAAATCGCCGTCGTCACGCGACTGTGACAGTTTCCCGCGGGATAATCATTTGACATTGCGGAGGTTCGGGGTATATTGGCGGTCTATTTTTTTCCGGCACTTTGAATTATTGGTGCCGGTGTGCCGTCAACCAACTGGGACTTCAGAGCATGCAGGGACAAGGCTGGAAAATCGGGCTCATCCTCTTTCTGTTGGCCGGATCGTTCTGGTTTCTCTACCCGACCATCGATCTGTACATGATGTCGCCGGCCGAGCGGGAAGAACTGGCCAAAACCGATCCGCAAAGCTGGATCAGACTGCAACAAAAGGCGATGAAGCTCGGCCTCGATCTGCGAGGCGGGATGCGCCTGGTTCTTCAGGTCGACAAGACAAATCTCAACCCCGATGAGGCCTCCGACGCCGTCGATCGCGCCAAGGAAATCCTGCGCAACCGCGTCGACCAGTTCGGGGTGGCCGAGCCGGTGATTGCCGTGCAGGGCAAGGACCGCATCGTGGTCGAATTGCCCGGCATCAGCGATCCCGAGCGCGCCCGCGAGCTGATCGGTCGCACCGCGCTCTTGGAATTCAAGCTGCTTGAGTCGCCGGAGATATCGTCCCTGCTTTTGGACCGCATAGACCGTGCCTTGGAAGCCGCCGCCGGACTGGACACCACCACCGCGCCGTCCGACACCGCCGGCGAGCGCGGCGCGCTCGAATCGCTTTTCGGCGCCGACACCGCCAAGTCCGACACCACCGGCGCCGCCGAATTGGCCCAGACCGAGTCGCCGGACCTGACGCAGGACACCGCCGAAGTGCTCCCGCCGCAGATTCCCAAGGAAGCGCCGCTCTCCTCGCTGCTGGATCCGTCGGGCGGCTACGGCTGGATGGTGGCCAAGGATGAAGTGCCGCTGGTGGAACTGATCCTCGCGCGTCCGGATGTGCAGAAACTGATCCCTCCGGACGTGGAGTTCGCCTGGAGCACTCGCTCCGAGTTTGTCGGCGGGTTGGAAGTCGAGCGACTCTATCTGCTCAAGAAGCAGGTCGAGCTGGAAGGCAAGTACCTCACCGATGCCAAGCCGTCGTTCGACCAGTTCCGCAAACCGATCGTCAATTTCCAACTGACTCGTGAAGGCGGACGCAAGTTTGCTCGCCTCACCGGCGCCAATATCAACAAGCCGCTGGCGATCGTGCTCGACAATCGCGTTGAGTCGGCCCCCGAGATCCAGTCGCGTATTCAGGACCGCGGGCAGATCACCATGGGCGGCAATGCCACCTATGAGGACGCCAACGATCTGGCCATTGTGCTGCGCGCCGGCGCCCTGCCCGCTCCGGTCAACGTGATCGAGAACAATGTGATTGGGCCGTCGCTCGGACAGGACTCGATCCGACGCGGGATCAACGCTTCGCTCCTGGGCCTGTTGGCGGTCTTCCTGATCATGGCGTTCTACTACCGGCTCTCCGGACTGATCGCCAACGTGGGGCTTCTGTTCAACGGGGTCTTCCTGTTGGGCGTGATGGCGGTGTTGCATGCCACCCTGACGATGCCCGGCATCGCCGGATTCATCCTGTCGCTGGGCATGTCGGTGGACGCCAATGTGCTGATCTTCGAGCGCATCCGCGAGGAGATGCGCGCCGGCAAGTCGGTGCGCAACGCGATCGACGCGGGCTACGACCGCGCCATGTCGGCGATCATCGACTCGCATGTCACCACGCTGATTACCGCGCTGGCCCTCTTCATCTTTGGCACCGGTCCCATCAAGGGATTCGCCGTCACGCTCTTCTGGGGTGTGGCGATCAGTCTGTTCACCGCGGTGGTCGTGACCCGGGTGGTCTTCGACTTCCGCAAGTCGTACAAGACGCTCTCGATTTAAGGGACCGCAGCGGAGAATCCTATATGCCGTTTCGCATCATTGGCGACACCAACATCGACTTCATCGGGAAGCGCACCCCGGCCTATGTGCTCTCGGCCCTGCTGGTCCTCCTGGGGATTTTCGCCGCGGTGATGATCGCCTCCGGCAATGCCAACCTCGGGATCCAGTTCACCGGCGGGACTGTGGTCGAGGGATACTTCGACCAGGCGGTCGACATCGGCGAGCTGCGCGCCGCCCTCGAACGAGGCGGCTTCGAAGACGCCGAAATCGTGCACGTGGCCGGACGCCCCCAGCCCTACACCTTCTTTATTCGCGTCAAGGTGGCCGAGGGCGAAACGCAGAAGGCGCAATCGGTGGTCAATCTGATCAAGCAGTACTTCCCCAATAACAATTTCAACCTCGACACCGTCCACGAGGTCGGCGCCGCGGTGGGCAAGGACCTCAAGAAGGACACCCTGATTGCCGTGGCGCTCTCGCTTCTGGGGATCCTGATCTACATCGCCATCCGGTTCGATTTCCGCTTCGGCGTCAGCGCCACCATCGCCACCTTCCATGACGTGCTGGCGGTATTGGGGATCTTCTATCTGTTGGGCGTGGAGATCAATATTCTGCTGATCTCGGCCATCCTGACCCTCGCCGGGTACTCGCTCACCGACAAGGTGACCGTCTACGACCGCATCCGGGAGAACCTGAAGAAATTCCACCGCAAGGCGGACTTCGTCCCGTCGGTCAATCTGTCGATCAACGAGGTGCTTTCGCGCACGATCATGACCGGCACCACGGTGCTGGCCTGTTTGATCATCTTGGCGATGGTGGGCGGGCCGGTCCTGCGCGACTTCGCGCTCGCGCTCCTGGTCGGGATTCTGATCGGGACCTATTCATCGATTTTCGTCGCGTCCACCATGTACGTCGACTGGGAAAACCGCAGCCCGAAGCGCTTCCGCGCCTCGTAGGATTCGCACATTTGCGCTTGCCGCCACGCCCGTCGCGGGTATAACCTCCGACGGGCGTTGCTCTGTCCGGGCGCGCCGCGGGGGGAGGGTGCACATGAAACGATTCGCCGCCGCATTGGCTTTCGTCGTTCTGCTCGCCGGGGCATCCGCCGCGTGGGCGCAGACCGGCACGCCGGGGCCGGGGGTCTATGACATTGACTCACTGCTCAACGAACATCAACTGGTCAAGGGGCAGGCCTTTCGCAGCGACGTCATCGCCTGGGACTCCACCTCCAGCGTCCATCTGACCCAGGTTGAAACAGTGGTCGAGATGCATCACCATGCCGCTCACGATGAGAATGTCTGGATCGTTCGCGGCTCGGGACGGCTGACGTTGGGGGACCGAAAGATCAAGGTGAAGGCCGGGCAGGTGGTGCATGTCCCGCGCGGCACCCCGCATGCCTTTCACAACATGGGCTCCAATCCCGCGGTGGTGATTTCGGTCTTCTCGCCGGGGTTCGATGGCAAGGATCGCATCTACGCCGATCCGACGGGGAAGAAGTAGGATCGATTGATGATTCGCTCAGGCATCCGATCACGCGCGCTCTGGCTGGCCGGCGCCGCGGCGCTGCTGGCCGCGGTCGGCGCGTTGGCGCAGGCCGAATTTATCCCCATGCCGGTGCGTCGTCCTCCGGCCGCCCAGACCGAAGCGCCGGTCGACCCGTCGGTCTTCACCGTCGCGCGTCTGCAGTACTCGGGCGGCGGCGATTGGTACTGGGGCTCCTCGGCCATCCCCAATCTGCTGGAATTCATCGATGAAAGTGTCGGCCTCGACGTCAACAAGGCCGAGGTGCGGATCAAGCCGTCCGATCCGCGCCTGTTCTCGTATCCTTTCATCTTCTCCACCGGCCACGGCAACATCCGCTTCACCGACGATGAAGTGGTCGCCATGCGCCGCTATCTGACCGGCGGCGGATTCTGGCTGGCCAACGATTCCTATGGCATGGACGCCTCGATCCGACGCGAACTGAAACGCATCTTCCCCGATCGCGAACTGGTGGAACTGCCGTTTTCCCACGAGATCTACCAGTCGCCCTTCCAATTCCCCGGCGGACTGCCGAAGATCCACCGTCACGATGACCAGGCACCGCGCGGCTTCGCCATCCTCGACGGCGACCGGGTTGTGGTCTTCTATGTGTACGAATCAGACATCGGCGACGGCTGGGAAGACCCGCAAGTCCACAAGGACCCGCCTGCTAAGCGCTTGGAGGCCTTGCAGATGGGCGCGAACATCGCATTCTACGCCCTCACGCATTGATCCAGCGGCATCGTAACCGACGATACAGGTTCGAGACGAGTGGCGTTCGAATGCCGTTGAAACGCCGGCATGATCGACCGTCGCAGAGAACTTAAACTGATTTTGTGGTGGTTTGGCAAAATGGGCGCGCCAATCGACGCGTTCCCGCGTAAAAGTATGTGTGACGGTGCTTTTCGTTCTCGCCGAAATACTGACAGACGACCTTAGGAGCCCGATTTCATGACCCCGATGCCCAACCTCGAGCAACTGCTCAACCGCCTCCGCCAGATGCGCTTGCGCGCCATCACCTTTGAGTGGCTGACCCATGCCGGCTGGATGGTCGCCCTCGCCTCGGTTGCCTTTGTCCTCTTGGCGCTGGTGGCCGCCATTGTGGTTCCGGCTTCGGCCATCCGGGTCATCGCCGTGGGCGCGGTGCTGGCGACGCTGGTTGGAATCCTGGTTCTGGCGATTGCCCGTTCCACCATCTGGTCGCCGGGTCCCGAACGGTTGGCGTTGGCGGTTGAGGCCAAGTACCCCGAACTGAAAAACCGGCTGATCGCCTCGCTGCAACTGGCCGATAAAGCCCGTACCAACCCGGAGCACTACTCGCTGGCGCTGGTCGATCTGACAATCCGTCAGGCGACCGAAATGAGCGACGCCATCGACTTCATGGAAGCGCTCGACCGTCGCCGACTGCGCCGCGCCGCGCGTTGGGCAGGGCTCGGCTTCGGGGCCGCGTTGCTTTTGACCGTGCTCTTTCCCGGCCTGGCCAAAAAGTCCTGGGACGCCTACTCGCGCCCGCTGGCCGATTATGCCGAGCCGATTCCCTACACGCTGACCGTACTGCCCGGTTCGGTCGAAGCGGTCAAGTTCGATGACTTCCGCATCACCGCTCGGGTGGAGGGGTCCGATCTGCCGAAGACCGTCGCCATTCTCCACCGTGCCGAAGGCGGCCAGTGGCGGTCGCTGGGCGACATCGAGCCGGTGGTCGCCTCGAAGGCCCCGGGCGCCGTGTCGGGACTGACCCGCGAGTTCCAGCATGTCCTGCCGCAGGTCAAACGCGATTTCGAGTACTACGTCGTCGCCGGTGATCGCACCTCGGAAGTCTACACCGTTACCGCCGTCGACCGGCCGCGGGTCGGCGCGCTGCGTCTGGAGGTCTTCCCGCCGGCCTACACCAATCTGCCGCCGCTGGTGCTGGATGCCAACGATGGCACCGTGACCGCGCCGATGGGCAGCCGAGTGGCGATGCGCGTTGAGTCCAACCGCGATCTCTCCGAGGCGGCGCTGGTCTTTGCCGATGGCACCCGCCACGCCATGACGGTCAAGGGGCAAAGCGCCACCACCGAACTGGTGGTGCGCGACAACCGCACCTACCATCTGGCGCTGTTGGATGAGTCGGGACGCTCCAATCCCAATCCGATCGAGTACACGATCACCGCGATTCCCGACCGGGAGCCGTCGGTCGATATCGTCCTGCCCGGCCACAACGTCGATCTGGGCGAGGACATGGCGGTCAATTTGAAGATCGTCGCGCGCGACGATTATGGCTTCTCTGGCATGACGCTGAAGACACGCTGGATGTCGGAAGGACTCGAACGCGCCGTGCGCGAGTTCGCCATCCCCGAATCCCGCGTCGCCGGCGAGCGGCTCGAGCCGGCCTATTTCTTCGACCTGGCCGACTGGGGCCTCATGCCCGAGGATGTGGTCTACTACTATGTCGAAGTCCGCGACAACGACGCGGTGAGCGGCCCCAAGACCGCGATCAGCAAGACCTACGCGGTCCGTCTGCCATCGCTGGATGAGATGATGGCCGAGTTCGAGGAGGAGCGCGCCACCGACATGAACGCGCTCGACCGTCTGCTCGGCGCGGAGCGCGAACTGTCCAAGCAGTTGGAAACGCTGCGCCGCGAGCTGGCCCCGCAGCAGGAGCTCAACTGGGACGACCAGAAGAAGGTGACCGATGTCGCCCAGCGCGCCCAGGACCTCGAAAAGGAACTGGACCGTCTGGCCGAGAACATGCAAAAGCAGGTCGCCGAGGCCCAGGAGAAGAAACTCGCCTCGCTGGAGATGCTCCAGAAGATGATGGAGGCGCAGAAGCTCTTCGAGGAGGTCGCGACTCCCGAAATGCGCGAGGCGCAGAAACGTCTGCAGGAAGCGCTTGAGAAGATGAATCCCGAGGACATCAAGCGCGCCATGCAGGAGATGAACTTCTCGCAGGACGAGATGATCAAGCGCCTCGACCGCACCATCGCCTATCTCAAGCGTCTGCAGGCCGAGCAGAAAGTCGATGCGATGATCCGCCGTCTCGAGGAGATGGCCGCGCAGGAAGAGGCGCTCAACAAGCAGTCCAGGGAATCGCCGAAGGACGCCCAGCCGAACCTGGCTCCGCCGCAGGAGCGTCTCAAGGAGAGGTTCGATGAATTTGCCGAAGAACTGGCGGCGGCCGAGGCGCAGTTGAATGAGGCCAATCTCTCAAGCCCCGAAAAGACCGCGGGCTTCTGCCAGTCGGCGAAAAACTCCCCCGCCTCCCAGCAAATGAAGCAGGCGGCGCAAAGCATGCAATCGCAGGACAAGAAGGGCGCCGAGCAGAAAACCGGCGAGGCGGCTGAGTCCATGCAGCAACTGCTGGCGCAGATGAAGCAGTTCCAGAAGGAAACCAACTCGCAGCAGCAGGAGCAGATGGCCAAGGAACTGCGCGAGGCGCTCGACAAGACCATGTACCTCTCCGAGGAACAGGAAAAGGTGATCAACGAAACTGGCCAGCTGGATCCCACGTCGCTCTCGTTGCGCGAGATGGCCGCGCGCCAGGAGGCGCTGCGCGCCGCCACCGAGCAGGTCGCCCAGCAGCTGATGGAGATGGCCAAGCAGTCGACATCGATTTCCGCCGAGACCTCGCAGAAACTGGGGCAGGCGATGGAATGCATGAGCCAGTCGGCGCAGAGTCTTAGCGACCGCCGCGGCCCCAACGCCGGCAACAATCAGAAGGAAGCGCTCTTCAGTCTCAACCAGGTCTCGCAGGATCTGACCCAGAGCATGGAGAAAAACAGCCAGTGCAACAACCCCAATCCCAGCTCCTGCGCCAAGCCCAACCCCAATTGCCAGAACCCCGGCGAGGCGGGGCAAAAGATGGGCGGGCTTTCGCAGAAGCAGGGACGCCTCAACGCGCAAATGCCGCAGCAGGGGCAGGGCTCGGGCCAGATGTCCGAGGGTGAACGCGAACTGCTCAGGCGCCTCAAGGGCGAGCAACAGGCGATCAAGCAGGGTGTCGATGAACTGAATTCCGAAATCGGCAAGGATCAGCAGCTGGGACGGCTCGACAAACTCGCCGAGGAGATGCAGAAGGTGATCGAAGACATGGAGCGCGGCCAGGTCACCGAGGAGACCCGCGAACGCCAAAAGCGCATCTACACGCGCATGCTCGATTTCCAGCATGCCCTGCAGAAGCAGGACTTCAAGGATGAACGTCAGGCGCAGCAGCCGGAGGGGACCTATGGACGCACCTCGCCGGGCGCGCTGCCCGACGCCGCCGGCCTGACCGACGAGGAATACGACCGTCTCCTCACCCGCTATCAGGACGAGGGCTACCCGAAGGAGTACGAGGAGACGATCAAGGCCTACTTCCGCGCCCTGGCCCAGTCACGCAACGCCGGCGCGACACCGGAAAAGTAAGCCCCTCCAAGCCGCAATCCTCAAGGGGCGGGTTTTACGACCCGCCCCTATTTCTTTGCGTTTCAGATAGCATGCCGGCGAACACGAGGTTCGCCCCCACGCGTCATTCCACCGGTGAAGGCGTCCTCCGATTGCCCTGCCCGCCAGTGGTGTGGTCATCCGCGAATTGACGCCCCTCTACAGCAAGAGGAAAGAGCGATCGTTCGTTTTTTTGGGTGTGGTCATCCGCGAATTGACGCCCCTCTACAGCAACTCTCCGAAGCGATAAACATTGATCCTGGTGTGGTCATCCGCGAATTGACGCCCCTCTACAGCCCAAAGAGGACGCGCAACTATCCACTTCGAGGTGTGGTCATCCGCGAATTGACGCCCCTCTACAGCGAAAAGGCCTTTTTGGACGGCTTCAAATCGGGTGTGGTCATCCGCGAATTGACGCCCCTCTACAGCTGAGGAAAAACAACATGGACAGCATCATGGGGTGTGGTCATCCGCGAATTGACGCCCCTCTACAGCGGCGTGTTCCTGTTCCGGTATGAACACGACGGTGTGGTCATCCGCGAATTGACGCCCCTCTACAGCGAGAGGAGTGCGCGGCATGAAACTCCGCCTGGTGTGGTCATCCGCGAATTGACGCCCCTCTACAGCATGACGCTGGGTGTCATCGTGGAAATGCTCGGTGTGGTCATCCGCGAATTGACGCCCCTCTACAGCACGTTCGCGTGCTTCCAAATGTAACGTTTAGGTGTGGTCATCCGCGAATTGACGCCCCTCTACAGCGCCACAACAGAAGGGAGTTTGTATGACAAGGGTGTGGTCATCCGCGAATTGACGCCCCTCTACAGCTTCGGGGGCCTATCCCTCTCAGCCTCATTCGCTTCGGCCGATTTTCCAAAGCGAAATACACCTCAAACCACACCTCACTGGGCCGCGAATTCACGGATTTAGTCTCGTCGCCGGGATCCGCACTTCGGTCAGTCTTCCTCCGTGCTTTGGCCGGCTCTGCCACTTATGAGACATAAATACTATAGCGCGCCCGGGCGCAACGCGCAAGCCGATTTACTTGGAGGGGAGGGAAATCTCTCCCCAGAACACCCGTGCCAGCACCCGCGCCGCATTCTGGTCGCTGTTAGTCGCTTCGGCGCCACAGTAGTATTCGCAGACAAACATCTTCTTGCGCTTGTTCTTCTTCCAAAGTCCGTGGTTGGCCTGCTTCCGGCCGCAGAGCGCGCAGATCTGTGACGAATCCCGGTAGGGCAGGGTGAGCACCAGCATGCCTCGCTCGACGGCCTTCTCGGCGACTTTACGACGAATGCGGCCGTAGGCAAAGAACGCGAGTCGGCGCTTCTTATCATCGTCCGTTCGATCGTATCCGGGCGGGGCGAAACCGCGAAGACTTTCGAAGAGGATCAAGTCTACGTTCTCGCGAACAGCAGCTGCGATGATCTGCGACGCATTCAGTCGCACCCAGTCACGGATCATCCAGCGGACGTGATGCGTTAGCCGGCGTTCATCGTGCGCGGCCATGGGCGCACCCTCGGCCTGGCTTCGCCGTGAGGCCAGCGCCGCGGCCAGTTCGCGGCGGCGCTCAAGGTGGCGCTTGACGTGATCGAGTGACAGCCCCAGGCCGCGCGCTCCCGTTGCTTTGCCCTCGCTCCACCTGTCGGACAGCGCCGAGACTTTGGCGATCTTGAGGGGCTGATGGTGCACAAACTCGCGTCCCTTGAAGAAGCTGACCGCCGCACTGTTGCTGCCGAGATCGACCGCCATGATCCGGACGTCGGAGTCGAAGTTGCCCTGAAAGCTCTTCTTCAGCGACTCGCGCGCGGCGCCGAGAAACGACGCATCCAGTGACGCCCGCGGAAAGTGCACTCGTCGGAGTGTGTCCAAGTCGTCCTGCGTGATCGAGAACCGCGAAGGACGGTGACCGACCTTGAAGCGAAGCCCGACGCGGGCGCGTGTGCCCACAAATGAAACGTGCACGCTGGTGACTTCCGTCTGGGACGGCTGCGGGTCATAGTCGGACGGCCACGGCTTGAAGGAGAATTCCAGGTACTCGCCCTGCGCCATGTCATCGAGCCGTAATCGCAGGATGGAGCGGGCAAAGTCGATGGAGTGGAACCCGGCGCCGAAGATCTTCGGCATTGGGAGCGTCCGGCTGGACGGATAAGCGAACACCGGCTTTCGCGGCGAACGCCAGAATCCCTCTCGCCTCCACTCACGGTAAAGCGGCTCAAGGGCTCGCGTTTCTCCGGGCCAGTCTTGGAGACGCTCACGGTAACGTGCACAGACATCCGTGTGCGGATTCCACGTGCAGTCTGCATTCCAGTCCGTACAGTGCGGCAGTACTCCGCTGTAGGAGACCAGTAGAGTCTGCTCAGTAAGGTTGAGAGCCGCGAGATAATCTTTCCACGCCTGCGGGAACCACTGCCTTGAATTCGGGGCGTTCTGAAAGACGGTCTTCATGGCGTCTCCGGGCGTCTTGCCCTTCGACCGAGCCTTGATGTATATCCGGGCGTTTTCAACAAAGTATTTCTTGGCCTGCGGTGACTTCGCGATGAAGCCGGCGTACGCCGCGCAGAGAGGGCCGTGTGCACGCCCGTTCACTCGCTGCCCGGCGTAGAGGCAGTCATTGCGGTCCGCCTGAAGCCGGCTCCATTCGCACACACGGGGAGATCGAATTTTGACCCCAAGCTCCGCGAAGAGGGCATTGAACTGATTGCGCACGTCTTCGGTCAGTGAATCGTGCCGCTTCTCCCAGTCGGATTTTTCTTTGAGCCACAACGCGGTTTGCCTCTGCGAATTTTCATAACCCCGCACATACCTCGCATGGACCCAATTGCACGCCGATTTCAGCAGGATCATGCGATGCAGGTCGCTCAAGGCCCGCATGCGCACCCGCAGGCCATGTACCGCGCGGGAATCCAATCCCTCTGCGACCGCCAGCACGGATTCCGCGACATCTGCCTCCAGGGATGAGAAATCAGCGGCAAGTCCAAGCGCTGAGTCGAATGCGGCGAGCCGGCGTCGATCTGTGTCGTCGTCGCCCTCGTCTGCACTGAATCGATCTAACCCAAGAAGAAAGTCCCACAGTGGCTTCGATTCGGAATTGAACCTCTTGCCGTTTGGCCTGATCGCCATGAGCCACTGGCATATCTGGGAACCATCCTCATTGAATCGTTCGAAGTGGCGCTTAAGGCGAACGACCTTCGCTTTAAAATCTGTACGATCCTCTCGCGGCAAACGCCGGAGGCCGCGCACGAGTGTGCGCTCTTGGCGGTAGCTGGTTCGACCCATTGCGCTCGCACGATAAGCGATCAGATTCCAGTTTTCAATGCCGGAGTCTGACTGTGGCGGAGGTGGGAATCACAACAGTGCCAAATGTCCAATTGCGGAGCCCGTGGGCCGCAACATGTCACGCTTCCCGCCTCCGCTTGCCGTGTCGTAGAGCGCGAGTCTTGATTGTGTGTTTTGTTTCAGCTACATTCCCGTATGGCACAGGACGTTATCATGCACGAACCCCGCATCACCCCCGCGCTGGTCGAGGAACACGGCCTCTCCGCGGACGAGTACGACAAAATCAAGTCCATCCTCGGACGTGAGCCGACCTGGACCGAACTGGGCATTTTCTCGGTCATGTGGTCGGAGCACTGCAGCTACAAGAACTCGATTCTGCTGCTGAAGACCCTGCCACGCGAGGGTGAGGCGATGCTCGCCAAGGCGGGGGAGGAGAACGCCGGCGTGGTCGACTGGGGCGACGGGCTCGCGGTGGTCTTCAAAATCGAATCCCACAACCACCCCTCGGCGGTGGAGCCCTATCAGGGCGCCGCCACCGGCGTCGGCGGCATCCTGCGCGATGTCTTCACCATGGGGGCGCGTCCGATTGCGGTCCTCGACTCGCTGCGTTTCGGCGACCCGGCCAACGCGCGCGTGCGCTACCTGGTCGACGGGGTGGTGCGCGGCGTCGGCGACTATGGCAACTGCTTCGGCGTGCCCAATATCGGCGGCGAGACTGTCTTCAAAGATTCCTATACCAGCAACCCGCTGGTCAATCCGCTGGCCATCGGCATCGTGCGCACCGACAAGATCGCCAAGGCGCAGGCCTCGGTGGTCGGCGCGCCGGTCTTCGTGGTTGGCTCCAAGACCGGCCGCGATGGAATCCATGGCGCCACGTTTGCCTCCGAGGAACTCTCAGAGAAGTCCGAAGCCAAACGCCCGCAGGTGCAGATCGGCGATCCGTTCACCGAGAAGCTGCTCCTGGAAGCGACGCTGGAGATGATCGATCAGGACTTGCTGGTCGGCATTCAGGACATGGGCGCGGCCGGGATCACCTGCTCCTGCTCCGAGACCGCCTTCCGCGGCGGACAGGGCATCCGCATCGACACCGCGCGTGTGCCGGTGCGCGAATCCGGGATGACTCCCTACGAAATCCTGCTTTCCGAATCGCAGGAACGGATGCTGGTGATCGGCAAGATCGGCAAGGATGATCAAATCAAACGGATCTGCGCCAAGTGGCAGCTCGATTGTGCCCAGATCGGCGAAGTGATTCCCGGCGGGCGGTTTATCGTCGATCACCACGGCGAACGCAAGGCCGACATCCCCGCCGAGGCGCTGGCGCTCGGCGGCTCAACCCCGCAATACCGGCGTGAAGAGAAACGCCCCGGCTACCTCGACCAACTCGCGGCGTTCGACACCGGAGCGCTCGCGCTGCCCAAAGACTTCACTGATGTTCTGCGCCGCATGGTCGCCGCGCCCAATCTCTGCGATAAGGCCTGGGTCTACCGGCAATATGACCAGAGCGTGCGCACCGGGACCGCCCTCGGCCCGGGCATGGACGCCGGCGTGATCCGCATCCGCAAGACCAACACCGCGCTGGCGGCCACCACCGACTGCAACGCCCGCTTCTGCTATCTCAATCCGCGCCTCGGCGCGCAGATCGCCGTCGCCGAAGCGGCGCGCAATCTGGTCTGCGTCGGCGCACGTCCGCTGGCAATCACCAACTGCCTCAACTTCGGCAACCCGTACAAACCGGAGATGTACTACCAGTTTGCCGAGTGCGTGCGCGGGATGGGCGAGGCCTGCCGGGCCTTCGGCACGCCCGTGACCGGCGGCAACGTCAGCTTCTACAACGAAGACCCGACCCGCGCGGTCTATCCGACGCCCACCATCGGCATGATCGGCAAAATCGAGGATCTGGCGTTCATCACCACCGGTCACTTCAAGGAGCCGGAAGACGGCGTGGCCTTAATCGGCGAGACCCTCGAGGAGCTGGGCGGAAGCGAATATCTGAAACTCATCCATGGCCAGGTCGCCGGACAGGTGCCCTCGCTGGATTTCGCGCGCGAACTAAAGGTCCAGCGATTCGTGATGCGCGCTATCCGCGAAGGGTGGATCTGTGCCGCGCACGACTGCGCCGATGGCGGATTGGCGGTTGCGATCTTCGAAATGTGTCTCGGTCTGGATGACCGTACACGCGGCTTCGAGGGGGACTTTGCCTTCTGGAACCGGCGTCCCGATGCCTTGCTTTTCGGCGAGAGCCAATCGCGCATCGTCATTTCGTTTGCGATGGAAGATCGCGCCGCCATCGAGGCCGCCGCGCGCGCCGAAGACGTGTCCTTCCAGTTCCTCGGGCATGTGACCGTCGCCGACCGTCTGGTCATGCGCCCGTATATCGACGATTCGGTCACGGCGCTGCGTGAATTGCACCTCACCGCGCTGCCCGCCTTGATGGAGGAGGTCACCGCCGCAGCGGTGGCGTAAGAGAGCAGATGATCGCCGGGGAGTCAGGAAGGGGAGAGCGAGGCAATATGACAACAGCCATGAACAGACCCGCGACACCCATGCCGACCTACAAGCCCGTGCGCGCCCCGCGCGGCAATACTCGCACCTGCCAGGGATGGATCCAGGAAGCCGCCCTGCGCATGATTCACAACAACCTCGACCCCGAAGTCGCCGAGCATCCGCAGGAGTTGATCGTCTACGGCGGCTCCGGCAAAGCGGCGCGCAATTGGCAGTGCTTCCACCAGATCGTCGCCTCGCTGCGCTCGCTGGCCAACGATGAGACGTTGCTGGTCCAGTCCGGCAAGCCCGTGGGCATCTTCAAGACACATCCGCACTCGCCGCGCGTGCTCATCGCCAACTCCAATCTCGTCGGATGCTGGGCCAATTGGGAGGAGTTCCGTCGACTCGAGGCGCTCGGCCTCATGATGTATGGCCAGATGACCGCCGGCTCATGGATCTACATCGGCACACAGGGCATTCTGCAGGGCACCTATGAGACTTTCGCCGCGGTCGCCACGCAGCACTTCGGCGGCGATCTCACCGGACGCTGGGTCGTCACCGGCGGCATGGGCGGCATGGGCGGGGCCCAGCCGCTGGCGGTCACGCTCAATGGCGGTGTCGCGCTGGTGGTCGAGGTCGATGAATCGCGCATCGACCGTCGCCTCGAAAAGGAATACTGCGACCGCAAAACCCATTCGCTAGATGAAGCGCTCCGCTGGGTGAAGGAATCCGTCGCGACGAAGAGACCGTTGTCGATCGGTCTTGTCGGAAATTGCGCGGAAATTCTCCCGGAACTGGTGCGCCGTCACGAGATCCCCGACATCGTCACCGATCAGACCTCGGCTCACGACGAACTGGCCGGATACGTCCCCGATGGCCTGAGTCTGGCCGATGCAATCGCGCTGCGGCAGAAGGATCCGCAGAGTTACATCCAGCGCTCGATGGCGGCGATGGCCCGGCACTGCGAGGCGATGGTGGCGATGCAGAAGGCCGGCGCGATCGCCTTCGACTATGGCAACAACCTGCGCGGCCAGGCGCAGAAAGCCGGATATGCCGACGCCTTCGATTTCCCCGGCTTTGTCCCCGCTTACATCCGCCCGCTCTTTTGCGAAGGGAAAGGTCCCTTCCGCTGGGTCGCCCTCTCGGGCGATCCCGCCGACATCGCTGTCACCGATGAGGTGGTCCTGCGCGAGTTCGCATACAACGAGCCGCTCTGCCGCTGGATCCGCATGGCGCGCGAAAAGGTCCGTTATCAGGGGCTGCCCGCGCGCATCTGCTGGCTCGGTTATGGCGAACGCGACAAGTTCGGACTCATCATCAATGACCTGGTCGCCAAGGGGAAGATCAGCGCGCCGATTGTGATCGGCCGCGACCATCTCGATTGCGGCTCGGTGGCCTCGCCCTTTCGCGAAACCGAGTCGATGGCCGACACCTCCGACGCTGTGGCCGACTGGCCGCTGCTCAATGGCCTGCTGAACGCCATCTCCGGCGCCGGATGGGTCTCGATTCACCATGGCGGCGGTGTGGGCATCGGACTGTCCCAGCACGCCGGCATGGTGATTGTGGCCGATGGCTCCGAGGATGCCAAAGGACGGCTCGAACGGGTTTTGACCAATGACCCCGGCACCGGGGTGATGCGTCATGCCGAGGCCGGGTACCAAAAGGCCGTCGATTTTGCCCGGGATAAGCGTATCAAACTGCCCGGCTTAGGCCTCTGATAGACAAGATCGGGGACCCCACCCGGTCCGATTTGCCCCAAATACCTTTTGTTAGGTGGGGATCATTCGCCGTTCTTGTCCGTATCACAATAGGATAAGCCTGGTAAGGACCTCTGCCCGCCATGGAACGGCGCAACAATCACCGACGACCTGGGAAGCCCTCGCAGGCTCCGCGTCCCTCTGTCAATCCCTACGGCGCGGACAACCCGCGCGCGGTCGCCTATGACCTCGCCACCCGTTCGTTGCGCGGCAGCGAAGATTTCGACGATATCTGGCATTCGGATGCGGCGCTGTCGCATCTGTCGCAGCGCGACCGCGCGTTGGCCATCCATCTGGCCGCCGGCGTCTTGCGCCGGATGCGCCGTCTTGATGCCCAGGCGCGTTATCTCACCGATGGCAAGTATCAGGACCTCAAAGAGCCGGTGAAGTGGATTCTGCGCTTCGGCTTGTTTCAAGTCGTCGATTGCGATCGCATCCCGCCGCACGCGGCGGTCTCCACCGCCGTCGATGCCGCCAAGGCGGTCGCCCATCAAGGCATCGCCGGATTGGTTAACGCCGTCCTCCGCCGCGCGGCGCGCGAAAAGGAAGACCTGCGCGCCGCCGAACAGGCACCGCCGCAGACGGACAATGAGTTGGTCTACTGGGGCGAACGCCTCTCCATGCCCGACTGGCTGGTTGAAATCCTCTTCACCCGTTTCGGCAACAACCGTCCGGAACGGATCGAACGCTGGGCCAACAGCCCGCCGTCCTATTTCTTCCGGCTGGCTCAGGGTGTCGATGCGGACGTGGTCTTGAAGATGATTGCCGAGCACGAGTTGGGTTCGGCGCGGGTGCATCCGGAGTTCCACAACTATGTGTCCGTCGCCACTTCGGCGCTGACCGTCGGTTCGCCGCTCTTTGCCGGACCGTATGGTTGGGTCCAGAATCCGGCGGCCGGTTTGGTCATTCAATTGCTCGATCCGCAACCGGGCGAGACCATCATCGATATGTTCTCCGCTCCCGGCGGCAAGACGCTGGCCATCTCCGAGCGTGTCGGTGAGACCGGACAGGTGCTTGCGGTGGACAAGAGCGAAAAACGCCTCGAACGCGTGACCGAAAACAAGCTGCGTCTGGGCTACAACAACATCCTGCCGATCGCCGCCGACGTCACCAGTCTCGGTGATCGCGCCGCCGCGCGGGTTCTGGCCGATGCGCCGTGTTCGGCGCTCGGTACGCTGCCGAAGAACCCCGAAGTGCGGTGGACCAAGTCGCCGGCCGACATCACCCGTCTGTCGCGCTCGCAGGGCATCTGGCTGACCGCGGCCTCCGTCCATGTCGCCCCCGGCGGCGTGCTTGTCTATTCCACCTGCACCCTCTCCCCGCAGGAAAACGAGCAAGTGGTCGAGATCTTCCTGCGGGATCATCCCGAATTTACGCTCGAGCCCGCCGGGACCCGGGTGCCGCACAAATACGTCACTCCCGCCGGCTACCTCTCCACCCGCCCGCCGGAAGATGGTCTCGACGGCGTCTTCGCCGCGCGGATGCGACGCGCGCAAACGTGAGCGAACTGTCCCCCTGGCAACGGGCCTGGCGTAAGGCGTGGTTCCGGCGGTTGGTCAAGATCGTCGGTATTCCGCTCCTCGTCGTGGCCGCCCTGATCCTGCTGGTCGACAAGGTCGTGATGCCGATCATCACCCGGCATGGCGAGGAAATCCCCGCGCCCACGTTGGTCGGGCATCAACTGGAGGAGGCGCAATCGATCCTGGCCGTGGTCGATGGCGACATGGAGATTGTCGAGCGCCGTTTCTCTCCCGAGTATCCCGATGGCGTCATCATTGAACAACGTCCCGGGCCGGGATCGCCGATCAAGCGCGGACGTCTCTTCCGTATCGTGGTCTCGCGCGGGTCGCAATTGATCGGTGTGCCGCGCGTCCGCGGCCAGACTATCCGTCAGGCCGAATTGATCCTGCAGGAGGCCGGGTTCATTGTCGGCGGACGCGCCCGCTCCGAGGACGCCTCCTTGCCAACCGGCACGGTGGTTGGGACCATCCCCGGCGCCGGCAGCCGTCTGCCGCGACGCGCCGTGGTCAATTTGCTCGTCAACGCCGAACTGCGCGAGGACTACACCTGGTGTCCCAATTTGATCGGCATGAATATCGAAGAGGCGCGCATCCTCCTGCGCGAGCGCGGGCTCTTGGTCGGACGGGTTGACCGACGCTATGATCGCGACCGCGATGCCGGCACAATTCTCGAGCAGGTCCAGACGCCCGGTGAAGAACTCCCGCTGGGCAGCGAGATCGATTTGGTCATTTCGCGCAATCGCTGAGAATCACGTAAGGTGTTGTCTGGGAATACGTTGAGAAGCCCCCATGTCCCTTGCGCCTGTGCCGGGGCGATTGCAGTGCTCCCTTGAAATTCCGCTAAGCCCCTCGTATATTTAAAGTTTGCGCCGGACCGCTTTAGTTCGGCTGCAACGGCTGCGGGCTCAAACCGCATCCGTGTTTTTGCGCCATCGGTGGATGGTGGATGGAATAGACTATGTTTGATCAACTCGGCGAACGTCTCGAACGCGTCTTCAAGACTCTGCGCGGTCACGGCAAGGTCTCGGAGAAGAACATCGAGGAAGCGCTCAAGCAGGTGCGACGCGCCTTCCTCGAGGCGGACGTTCATTACAAGGTCGTCAAGGAGTTCCTCGAAGACGTCCAGCGCGAGTCGCTCGGCTCCGAGGTGCTCAATTCGGTCACGCCGGGTCAGCAGATAATCAAGATCATCTACGACCGGCTGGTCGCGCTCCTGGGCGGCCAGCACCGTCCGGTGCAATTCGCCAAGTCGCCCCATCCCACAATCTGGATGCTGGTCGGGTTGCAGGGATCGGGCAAGACAACCACCTGCGCGAAACTCGCGGCGCGTTTTGCCAAGAGCGGACGCAAGCCAATGCTGGTAGCCTGTGATCTGCAACGGCCCGCGGCGATCGAACAATTGCGCAAACTCGGCCAGCAGTTGAAGATCCCGGTGCACACCGGCGCCGGCTCCCCGCTCGACGTGGCAGTCGCCGGTCTGGCCGCCGCCGCCCAGGCACACTGCGATCTGGTCATCGTGGACACCGCCGGACGTCTCCACGTCAACGACGAGTTGATGGACGAAGTCAGGGGCATCAAGGAACGGCTGCGCCCGACCGAGACCTTCTTCGTCGCCGATGCCATGACCGGACAGGATGCGGTCAGCTCGGCCTCGGCCTTCGCCAACAAAGTCGGCATCGACGGCGTGATCTTCACCAAGATCGACGGCGATGCCCGCGGCGGCGCCGCGCTCTCGGTCGCCAAAGTCACCGGCGTCCCGATCCTCTTCACCGGCGTCGGCGAGAAGGTCGAAGACCTCGAACCCTTCCACCCCGATCGGATGGCCTCGCGCATTCTCGGCATGGGCGATGTCGTCTCGCTGGTGGAAAAAGCGCAGAAGACCATCGACACCCAGCGCGCCCGCGAAATGGAAGAGAAACTGCGGCGCGCGCAGTTCAACTTCGAGGATTTCCTCGAGCAGATGCAGCAATTGAAGAAGATGGGGCCGCTGGACTCCATCCTCGGCATGTTGCCGGGCGTGGGGCGCCAGTTGAAAGGGATGTCCCTTGATCCCAAGGCGCAGGGGCGGATGGAGGCGATGATCCTCTCGATGACTCCCGAAGAGCGTCGCCGTCCCGAAATCCTCAACGGCGCGCGCCGCGCGCGCATCGCCCGCGGCTCGGGCAATTCGATTCAGGACGTCAACCGCCTGATCAAGCAGTTCGGCATGATGCAGATGATGATGAAGCAGTTCTCCAAGGCAGGCAAGAAGGGCCCCCTGCGCGTGCCGTTCGGCATGCCCATGGGCTGATCGCATGGAGTCTCGTTAACGATTCACCATATTCACCGGAGGTTTTGATTGGCAGCAACCATTCGTCTTCGCCGCGGCGGGCGCCGCAACGCCCCGCTTTACCGCGTGGTCGCGGCGGATTCGCGCATGCCGCGCGATGGCCGATTCATTGAGATCATCGGCTGGTACCGTCCCACCGAGAAGCCCGGCAAGGTCTCCTTCGATATCGAAAAGACCCTCAAGTGGCTCAAGATGGGCGCGGAGCCGTCGGACACGGTCCGTACGTTGTTTGTCCATACCGGACTGGACATGATCTGGGCCAAGGCGCAAAAGGGCGAGGACTACTCAAATCTCGTCCTTAAGGACACCGTGACCGAGAAGGCTGGCAAGGTCAAGGCGCGCAAACGCGCCCGCATGGCCGAGGCCGCCGGCGCCAAGAAGGAGGAGTAATCTCCCTTCGGTTGGCGGGAGAGGGAGCGCTGTGGTGACCGACCGTGTCGCCCTCGGCAAGATCGGCAAGGCGCATGGCATCCAGGGCGCGTTCCGCGTTTGGCCCTACGCCGATGATCTGGAGCGCTTCGCCGCGCTGAAGCGGGTAACGCTCACCCGGGGCCCCAAGGCTGCCGTCGCCAACGTCCTCTCCGTCCAGATCGCCGCCGGATTCGTGATCCTGCGCACCGACGCGGTCCAGACGCCCGAGGATGTGCAGATCTGGCTGGGTGGCGATGTCGAAATCGAGGCGGCCGAGCGGGTCGCACTGCCGGAGGGACGTTACTTCCATGATCAGATCGTCGGCCTGACCGTGGTCACCGCCGATGGCCGTGCGGTGGGAACGATCGTGGAGATTATCGACGGCGCCGCCAACGACATTTATGTCTGCCGCGATGGCGACAAGGAGTTCATGATCCCGGCGGTCGAAGTCTTCATCAAGTCGATCGACTTGACGACCGGACGCATGGTGATCGATCCGATACCGGGATTGCTGGATTGACAGGCACATGGGCACACAGGGGCTGACCATCGATGTGATCACCGCCTTCCCGGCGATGTTCTCCGGATTTCTCGGTGAATCGCTGATGGCCCGTGGACTGGCCCAGGGCGTTCTGTCGGTGCGCGTTCATGATCTGCGCGATTGGTCCGATGACCCGGCGCATCACACCATCGACGACACCCCGTTCGGCGGCGGCGGCGGCATGATCCTCAAGGCCGAGCCGATCGCGCGCGCCGTCGAATCGCTCGGCGGCGGTCCGGGCGCCGAGGATTGCGTGACCATCATTCCCACGCCGCATGGTTCGCTGTTTGGCCAGGATGACGCCGACGAGTGGGCCGGACGGTCGCACCTGATCTTCGTCTGCGGGCACTACACCGGCATGGACGAGCGCGTGTTCGAGTACTTGCGGCCGGTGCGGCGTTGCATCGGCGACTACGTGCTCTCGGGCGGCGAACTGCCGACCATGGTGATGATTGAGGCGACCGCCCGACGCGTCCCGGGTTTCCTGGGCAACGACGAAGCGGCGCGCAACGATTCGTTCGTGCGCGACGATGGCGGCCTGGGCGCGCCGCAGTACACGCGCCCCGCCGAGTGGCGCGGTCTGCAAGTGCCGCCGGTCCTGCTGTCGGGGCATCACGCCCAAGTGGCCGACTGGCGCGCGGAACAGGCGCGCGAATTGACCGGATTGTACCGTCCCGACCTGGCCGCCCGCGGCCGGCGACGGATTCTCGAGAATGCGGACGCCGAGTTCGATGTCGGCGGTGAAGGATAGAAAACAATCATACTTGAAGGAGTATCGCGATGATCAACCTCAACACCATCGGACTCAAGGACACGCAGGCCGAAGCCGCCCCGGTCAATCCCGGCGACATCGTCCGCGTCCACGTGAAGATCAAGGAAGGCGACAAGGAACGTATCCAGGTCTTCCAGGGCACCGTCATCCAGAAGCGCGGGGTCGGCGCCAACGCCACCTTTACCGTGCGCAAGCTCTCGGAGCATGGCGTGTTTGTCGAACGCATCTTCCCGACCCATTCGCCCAACGTGGCCAAGGTCGAACTGGTCAAGCAGGGAAAGGTCCGCCGCGCCAAGTTGTTCTACATGCGCGAGCTGACCGGACGCGCCGCCCGGGTCAAAGAGAAGAAGACCGACGTGACCGCCGGGGGCGGCGAGTAACGTGACACGCCTTCTGCGCGTGGCCGCAGTCGCGGCGTTTCTGACGGCGTTGCCGTTTCGGGTGGGACAGGGGGCGGTCGCGCCGCTTGCGCCCACGGGATTTTCCGTCACGCACCAACTGACGCTGCCGGCATCGCCGGTGGCAGTCTTTGACGCGTTCACCGGCGACATCCGCGACTGGTGGGATCACTCCATCGCCGAGCATCCCAAGGCGCTCTACATCGAGCCCAAGGCCGGGGGCGGATTCTATGAGGTCTTCGACGATTCCGGCAACGGCGCGTTGCACGCGACCGTGATCACCGCCTGGCGCGGACGGCTCCTGCGTTTTGAGGGGCCTCTGGGCCTGACCGGACGCGCCATCGTCATGGTGCATACGCTGGAGCTCACGGCGCAGGGAAGCGACAGCACGCTGCTCATGCTGACCGTGAATGCCGCCGGACAGATCGAGCCGGAGATTCCCGACATCGTCGATCGTGTCTGGCATCACTTCCTGATCGAACGCTTCAAGCCGTACGTGGAATCGGGGGATTACCGCAAGAAAGTTCCATTGGCGCAATAACGAACGGCGACTCCCATGCGACGCGTGGCGCGCGGATCAAAAGCCAACGGCGATGCCCTCGACCGTTGGCTCCATGAACGGCGGTTTTGGGAGAGCGGAATGCGTCTGGTGGCCGGTGTCGATGAGGTCGGACGCGGCCCCCTGGCGGGTCCGGTCATCGCCGTCGCCGTGATTCTCAGCGAGAGCTTCGACGATCCCGGTGTCCACGACTCCAAGACTCTCACGCAGGCCGAACGTCTTACCCTCTTCCCGTCAATCGCCGCGCAGGCGCTGACCTGGGGCGTGGGGCTGGTCGCGCCGGCCGAAATTGACCGGATCAACATCCTCAACGCTACCTATCTGGCCATGCGGCGCGCCATCGAACAACTGGCCATGCCGCCCGAGGCCGTGCTGGTCGACGGCAAGGCCCTCATCCCCGATCTGTCCTGCCCGCAACGCGCCATCGTCCGCGGCGACAGCGCCAGCATCACCATCGGCGCGGCGTCGATCCTCGCCAAGGAAATCCGCGACCGCATGATGGAGGAATACGACCAGACATACCCCGGCTACGGCTTCGCGCATCACAAGGGATATGCCACGCCGGAACACCAGGAGGCGCTGGAGCGTCTTGGTCCATCGCCCATCCACCGCCGCAGTTTCGCGCCGGTGCGCGAGTGGCGGCAAAACTCCCTCGAACTGTGATGGTCGGTCGCAAGAAACCGCGCAAGACTCCCAAGCCCAGGCATCCCACCCCGAGCCAGCGGTTGGCGCGGCGCGGTGAACAGCGCGCTGCCGACTATCTGGTCGCGATCGGCTACCGTATCATCGCTCGCAACTGGCGCGCACCCGGCGCCCGCAATGAGCTGGACATCATCGCCGAAGACGGCGACTGCCTCGTGTTTGTCGAGGTGAAGACTGCCCGCACCGCCAAATACGGCGACCCCATCACCTGGATCACTTCCCGCAAACAGGCCGCCATCGCCCGCGCGGCCGAATGCTACCTCGCCGAAAAAAGTCCCGCGCACAACAGCTTTCGCTTCGACACGATCTCGATTGGCGCCGCCGCCCCCGCTGGCCAAGAGCCGCCGCTGATTCACACTATCGCCGCCTTCGTCCTGGAATAACCAAGATCCCCTCACCCCAGCCCTCTCCCCCTGTGGGGGAGAGGGGGCAGAGCGTCGTGTATTTATGGTGACTGAGGAATGAGAATTCCCCTCTCCCCTGAAAGGGGAGAGGGTTAGAGTGAGGGGCTGATGCATGCGCCGAGGCAGCCCCTCACCCCGGCCCCCTCCTCCTGTGGGGGAGAGGGGGCAGAGCGTCGTGTATTTATGGTGACTGAGGAATGAGA
>CAZQIZ010000004.1:0-94426 GCA_964593585.1 uncultured Ignavibacteria bacterium | reverse complement strand
ATTCCCCTCTCCCCTGAAAGGGGGGAGGGTTAGGGAGAGAGGCTGATGCATGCGGCAGGGTAGCCCCTCACCCCAGCCCTCTCCCCCTGCGGGGGAGAGGGGCCGTGCGTAGTGCATGCAGTGCGATTGACTCATGAAAAGTCCCCTCTCCCCTGAAAGGGGAGAGGGTTAGGGTGAGGGGCTGTTGCATGCGGCAGGGTGACCCCTCACCCCAGCCCTCTCCCCCTGCGGGGGAGAGGGGGAATGCAAAGTCGATCTTGGCGGGATTACACAACCGCGACTTTGACACAATGGATCGGCGGCAGCGAATCGAAGAGGCAGGTCCATTCCTCGCCGCCCTCGCGTCCCATCCACAGTTGTCCGGTCGTCGTGCCCAAGTAGAGCGCCGGAGACTTCAGGTCATCGATGTCGAGCGCGTCGCGCAGCACGGTGAAGTACGAGTCCCTTTTGGGGAATCCCTTGGCCAGTCGCTTCCAGGAATCGCCGCCGCTTTCGCTGCGCCAGACCGCGGGCGCGCCGCCGGGACAAGTCCGTGTCATCCCTTCCAGCGGCACGACATAGACGACATCGGGATTGTGTGGGTGTACCACGATGGGGAAGCCGAAGTCCGATGGCAGCCCTTTGGCAATCGAGCACCAAGTGTGGCCGTGGTCGTCGCTGCGCAGCACACCGATCCCAGGTCGCTCGTCCCAGCCGCCGTGGTTTTGCATGTAGAATCGGCCCGGCGCATCCGGATGCCCCGCGATCTTGTGGACGCACTGCCCCCATTCCGGGAACGGATCGGGGACAAATCCGGCGCCGACGCCGACATTAGCCGGGCGGAAGCTCTGGCCGCGGTCCTCGCTTAAGTAATGCCCGCCGGTCGAAATGCCGAGATGGATGCGCTCGCCATCCATCAGGATGGTGTGCATGCAGAGCCCGCCGGCGCCGGGTTGCCACTGGCGCGCGTGCTCGTGGTTGCTGATCCCCGGCACCATCTCCCAGGAATCGCCGCCGTCTTCGCTGTGGAACAGCGCCGCCGGCTCAACGCCGCACCACAGGTCCTTCGAGTCACGCCCCGCTTCCAGCGACCAGATGTTCGCCAACGCCCGCCCATCGTCCTTCGGGAAGGTCGGCGCCGACTTGGTCTCCTTGAACGTTTTGCCCAGATCGGTTGAGCGCAGGACCTTCATGCCGAAAAACGGATTACAGCTGGAGGCATAGATGCGCGGCTTGCCGCGGCGATCGACCAGCGCCGCATTGACCGAGACGCCCGGCCCGAACGGCCCCCGTAATTCGAAGCGGCGACGGGTCTTGGCCGCCTCGGCCACGAACAGTCCCTTCTTGGTTCCCAGGCAGAGAATCACACGTTCCGGCATGCTCAACCTCCCGAAACCGCGGGCATGATCGTAATCACATCCCCCGGCGACAGTTGTGTTGTCAGCCCCTGCGGGCCACGCACCAGTGACTTGTTGATGAACAGATTAATGTGACGACGCACCCGACCGGTCTCGTCGCAGACGCCGCGATACAGCAATGGATGCTGCCGCTCGATTTCGTTGAGGGCCGCCGCGATGGTTGGAGCCGACACCGACACTTCGGTCGCGCCACCGCAGGTCGCGCGCAATGGTCCGGGGATGCGGATAATTATTGTCATGTTTTCGCTCCGCCTCCGGGCGGTCGGAGATTCCGCGCACCCGAGCGAGTCAGATTGCTGATTGCCAAGTAAGGAAAGGCATCTTGCGGCTGTCAATCATCTCGCGGAAATAATCCCTGACGAAGGCAGTAGCTCGGCCAAAATCAAACGCCGCCAGCGAATTCCAGCGGGCGGCGTCGGGTAATCGGTCTGCTGTCCTTAGCTGCCCGCCGCGCCCGAGGTCCCGGCCCGCTTCTGCAGCTCGGCCTGAATCTTCTCCCAGATCGGATGCCACAGGTCGGGGCGGTTGTTGTAGGAGGCCAATTGCTTTTCGACTGCCTCCGAGGTGACCCCCAGTCCCTCCAGCACGCGCGACTTCTCGCGCTCGTACTCCGGCGTGCCGATGGCCATCGTCTCGGCCAATGTGGCCAGCTCGACATAGGCCTTCACAAAGGTGTCTTCGTCGATCGGCTGTTCGACCTTGCGGTTTTGCGGATCGACAACGCCCAGCTGGCCGGACTGGTACATCCAGACCACGCCGACGGCGGCGAGGATGAGTACGGTCACAATGGCGATTTTGATCTTCATGGTCAGGTTGGGTCGGACGGTCGCGCCTCCTAATATACACTCAAGACCCGCTTTGGCGCCACCCGGCCCGGCTAATCCGGGGTCTTCTTGTCGTGGTAACCCGGGGGCGGCAGGGGACGGACCATGATGGTTTTTTCGCGCTCGACGCTCACCGTGCCCGCCGGGGCCTTGCGCGGTTTGCGCACATACCGGGCCTCGGTGTACACCACCGGCACCAACCCCGCATGCTTGGACTTGCTGAAGTAGGCCGCCACCTGCGCGGCCAGCGTGATCGTGTCCTTGTCGACCGGCGTATCACGGTTCTCGCGGCGCAGGATCACATGCGATCCCGGCGAGCCATGCACATGGAAGAACAGGTCCTGCGGACGGGCATGGCGCAGCGTCAATTCATCGTTGTCGCGCGAGGAACGTCCCACCAGCAGGCGGTCGCGCCCGATCACGAACTCGCGATAGGGCAGACGCGGCGCCGGACGACGTCCCACCGGGGGCGCTTCCGGGTCGATACCGAAAGCTACGGCGATCTCACGCAGCGCCTCACCCTCCACCAGTCCGGCATCGATCCGCGCCAGCGCCGCGCGCAACCGTTCCAGGTCGCGCGCCAGATGCGGACGTTCGTTGCGCGCCGCGGCCACTGCATCGGCCGCCTTGCGCGCCTTGCGATAGTAGTCCTCGATGTTCTGTTGCGGCGAACGCGCCGCATTGAGCGGGATGGTGATCTTTGATCCCCCCTGCCAGTCCGGCACGTCGATTCCCGCCATCCCCTTGCGTAGGTCGGCACGATGCGCCGACAGCAGGTCGGCCAGACGCTTGTATTCGTCGGCGCGCGCTCCCTCCGCCTCGGTCCGCGCCAGCGAGGCCAGACGGCGCTCGTTTTTGCGCAGCAGGTCGCGCAAGGCGCCGGCGATGTGCGCCACCGGTCCCGATCCCGGCGCCTCCGCGGCGCGTGCGCGATCGCAGGCGACCAGAAGTTCGGCCAACGATGTCGTCCCGGCGGGGTCATCGCCGGCGAGTCGAATGTCCGATGGGTCATTGCCGACTCCGGTCAGCGACAACGGAGTGGACGGATCGATCGCCGCTCCTGTGACTTCCTGCAACGCCTGGAACTCCTCCCAGTCGCGCAACGCCGAATGCTCACCGGCCATCTCCGATTGTGATATCGCACCGACGCGTTCCTCGATCTGACGGGCCAAGCCGCTATCGATCCCCCAGAAACGCCGCCGCAGAAAGTCGCCGAGGTCAAGCGTCTGGTCGGACTGGCGCAGTTTCTTGTAGTCCGTTCGCGTCAGCGTCCGCCAATCGGCCAGATCGGGCGGCGCAGGAAGACTCAACGCGCGTCGCCGTCCGCGATCCTCGGCCTCGGTGTCGGGGTGCAGCGATTCCAGGATGGTCTCATCCGTCGGATCGATCAGCCACAAGTTGGCCACGCTCCCGGTCCAGGCGGCGACCAACGAGTAACGACGGTCCTCCTCCGGCGCCTCGCCGGGTTTGTCGAACTCGAATCGCAGGATCCGGTCATTGGCGGCGATGCCCACGGCGGTCAGACGCGCCGAGCGCAGACGGTTGAATGCTTCGGTGCGTTCATAGAGTTCCCAGTCGGCAATGCGTGATTTGGTTTGCGACCAATAGAGCGCCGCCGCTTCCCCGCGTATGCCGACGACAATGTGGAACTTCCCGCGCGACGATCCGGCGACCAGACCGATTCGCGCCCGATCGGGGCGTCGACGGATCTGTTCAATCTGGCACCCCACAAGGAGCGCTTGCGCCTCGCGGGCCAAACGCACCAATTGCCAGCCGATAACTTTCATTGTCCCAATGCCTTGGCTCTCTCGCTCGGCGGATAATCGATTGACTTCCGGCCGCGAATAGCGGATTATAGACGTTTCTATTATGGCGGGAAAGAGCGCTTACATCGAAAGCATGACCGGCTTTGGCCGCGGTGAGGTTGTCCGCGACGGCTACCGTGCCGTCTTTGAGCTCTCCTCGGTCAACAGCCGCTTCCTGGAAATCTCCCTGCGCCTGCCGCGCTGGCTCATGGGGATGGAATCTCCACTGCGCGGGTTGATCGACAAGCGTCTGTCCCGCGGCAAGATCTTCGGCCAACTGACTTGGGAGCGTGTCGAATTCGCGCCGAACCAGGCGCCCAACGATGCCTTGGTCGATTGGTATGTGGAAACACTGCAGCGCATCGGCGCAAGACACACATCGCTTGGCCCGCTGGCGCTCGGCGATCTGCTGCGCATTCCTGACCTGTGGGGAACGCAGGCGGAAACGATCGATGCCACGGTGGAGTCGGTGCTGACCGAATCGTTGAACGCGGCCCTCGAGCAGTTGGTGACGGCGCGTCGCCGCGAAGGCGAAGCGCTGGCGCGCGATCTGCGTGAACGGGTGGCGATCATCGAATCCTGTGTCGGCCAGGTGAAACAACTGGCCGCGACCGTCCCGGCGACGATTCGCGACCGCCTCAATACCCGCATCCAGGAGCTGCTCGGCCAGACCGGCGTCGAGCCGCAGCGCATCGCCCAGGAGGTCGCCTTCCTGGCCGATCGCGCCGATATCACCGAGGAGTGCGTGCGGCTTTTGGTGCACACCGGGCATTTTGTCGAGACGCTCGAAGCCGGCGAGGCCGCCGGACGGCGTCTCAATTTTCTCCTGCAGGAGATGAACCGCGAGGCGAACACGATCGCCTCCAAGTCGGTCTCGGCAGAGATCTCAAGTCTCGCGGTGCAGTTGAAGGAAGAGTTGGAGCGCATCCGCGAGCAGGTGCAAAACATCGAGTAAGGGACGGGCACGGAGACCGATGAGAATGGGGCGCTGGACGGGCACCGCGATGCTGGTGGTGATCTCCTCCCCGTCGGGCGGCGGCAAGACCACCGTTATCAACGCCCTGCGCCGCAAGCACCCCGAATTTCTCTACTCGGTGTCGGTCACAACCCGCGCCAAACGCGCCGGCGAGCGCAACGGCACACACTATTTTTTTGCGACGGCGGAGCAATTTGCGCGTATGAGGGACGCGGGCCAACTGGCGGAGTGGGCGACGGTGCATGACAAGTCGTATGGCACGCCGCGCGCCAACATCGAGCGGGCCCAACGTCAGAAACGGATCATGCTCTTCGACCTCGACGTTCAAGGGGCGGCGTCTCTCCGTCGCGCCCTGCCCGGCGTGGTGAGCATCTTCCTTCTGCCCACTTCGATGAGCGCGCTTGTCCGTCGCCTGAAGGGCCGCCGGTCCGAGTCGCCGGAGGCCATCGCCCGGCGGTTGGAGACCGCCCGGACCGAACTGGGCCGCGCCGGCGAATATGACTATCTGGTGACCAACGATGACCTGAAGGACTGTATTGCCGACTGCGAAGCGGTGATCCGCGCCGAAATGTTGCGACGTGAACGGCACCCGTCGCAGGCCGCCGCCGCCACGTCGCCGGCTTGAAATCACACGCACGGAGGAAGGACTAATGGGAATGGCTATGGTTGACACCAACGATCGCAACGCGATGGATGACGAGCACGACGAGCAGACATTTGCCCCGGTGCAGCCGCGCCTCGAAAAGGGACGGCTGACCCTGCGCGGCGGCAAGCACGGCCGGCTCATCTCGCTGGAGGGGCTGCGCCAGCACGCCAAGAACCGCTACGAGGGTGTCTTGATTGCCGCGGCCCGCGCCCGTCAGCTCAACGCCAAGAAAGTGGCCATGGAGGAACGGGGCATGGAAGAGGCCGCCGAGTTGAAAAGGCTGAAGATGACCTCGTTTGCCCTCTCTGAGCTGATCGAGGGCAAGATCAAAGTCGAGCGGCCGAGCGAATCCATCGAGTAGAAATAATATAATTCGCTGATTCGCAACGAGTTGGCGTGCGCAATCGACCGGCGGGATGGATCCGCCGGTCAATTTTGCTTGTCAAACCTAGTCGCGACCGGGCAGATTGGCGGCCCTTTTTGCCCCGACACCGGGAGGAACTGGTATCGCTTTTTGGCTGTTGGCTAAACCCAATACCTAATGATCCGATAACCCAACTCGTATCCTCTCCCGGCCCTCAATCTGACCCGGCCGGGGAACAGAAACGGATGCGGAGACGTTGGAACGGGGCGGGTCAGGGCAGCCAACACAAACGTAAGGTTAATATGGCCAAGAACTTAGTAATCGTAGAGTCGCCGACCAAGACAAAGACGCTCAAGAAATTTCTCGGAGCGAACTATGATGTTGCCGCCACGATGGGGCACATAGTTGACTTGCCGAGCAGCCGACTGGGTGTCGATGTGGAAAACGACTTCCGGCCCGAATACGAACAGATAGAAGGTAAAGAGAAGGTAATCAAGGCCTTAAAAGATGCGGCCAAGAAGGCCGACACTATCTATCTCGCTCCCGACCCTGATCGCGAGGGAGAGGCCATCGCATGGCATGTTGCTGGCATTCTCAAGGGCTCGAAGGCCAAACTACGCCGCGCTACATTTAATGAGATCACCAAGAGTGCCGTGGTTGAGGCGCTGAAGAATGCCGGCTCCATCGACCAGAACAAAGTCGATGCCCAGCAGGCCCGCCGCGTCCTCGACCGGCTGGTCGGCTACCAGATCAGCCCCTTCTTATGGAAGACGGTCTGCCGGGGGTTGTCGGCCGGCCGGGTCCAATCTGTCGCGCTGCGCCTGGTCTGCGAGCGTGAGGCTGAGATCCGCGCCTTCGTGCCGCAGGAATATTGGTCGATCGACGTCGAGCTATACAAGAAAGGCGACAAGGCAAAGGCCAGTTTCACCGCCGCGGTCGCCGAGCGCGACGGCGAAAAACTCGACATTCTTGAAGGCGCCACCGCCCGGCGCATCGAAGCGGAATTGCGCGAGGCCGAGTACAGCGTGGCCGCGGTTAGGACCACCGACCGCAAGCGCCAGCCTTACCCGCCGTATGTGACCTCCACGCTGCAGCAGGATGCCGCGGTACGGATTCGTTTCTCGCCCAAGAAGACCATGTCGGTCGCCCAGGCGCTCTATGAAGGCGTCGAAGTCGGCGACAAGGGCGCGGTCGGCCTCATCACCTACATGCGGACCGACTCGACCCGCGTGGCGCAGGAAGCCCAACAGGCCGCGCGCGAGCTGATCGTGAGCGATTACGGCAAGGATTACTGCCCGGAAAACCCGCCGGTGTACACGTCCAAGAAGCGGACCCAGGACGCGCACGAAGCGATCCGTCCGACCTACTTCGATCTTCCTCCGGCCACCGTGAAGAAATATCTGAGCGCCGATCAGTTGAAGCTCTACACGCTGATCTGGAACCGTTTCATCGCCTCTCAGATGGCCCCGGCCGAAATCGAACGCACCTCGGTTGACATCACCGCCGCGGTCGCCGATCCCAAATCGAAAAAAGGACGGCGCTACACGCTGAAAACCGGCGCGGAAAAAGTGGTCTTCCCCGGATTCCTCAAAGTTTACGAGGATGTCGCCGAGGAAAACGGCAACGGCAATGGCAACGGCAATGGCAACGGCAAGAAAGCCGTGGTCCTGCCCAAATTGGCGGAGAACGACCCGCTGGTCATGGTCGATGTGCTCCCCGAGCAGCACTGGACCAAGCCGCCGGCGCGCTACACCGAGGCCTCGCTGGTCAAGGAACTTGAGGCCAATGGCATCGGCCGTCCGTCGACCTACGCCCAGATCATCTCCACCATCCTGGCACGCAACTATGTCAAGCTGGAGGAGCGCCGTCTGTATCCGACCGGGTTGGGCGAGACGGTCAACGCGATTTTGGTCGACGCCTTCCCCGAGATGTTCAATGTCGAGTTCACCGCCGAGATGGAACTTGAACTCGACCGTATCGAGGAAGGGACTGAAACCTGGACCGAGATCATGCACGCCTTCTATGGTCCGCTGTCCGGCTCGCTGGCGCACGCTTCCGAGCGCGTCGCCGAGATCAAACAGTCGCACCGCGAAGTCCTGCCCGATCCCTGCCCCGAATGCGGATCGCAGTTGATCGTGCGCTGGTCACGTTCCGGCAAGTTCATTGCCTGTTCGGCCTATCCGAAATGCCGCTACACCAGCGATCCCGATCGCAAGGAGGCGGCGGCCGCCGAACCGACCGACCAGGTCTGCGAAAAGTGCGGCGCGCCGATGGTAATCAAGAGCGGACGTTTCGGGCGCTTCCTCGCCTGCTCCGCCTATCCGACCTGCAAGAACACCAAGCCGATCCCGACCGGCGTCAATTGCCCGGAAGAGGGTTGCAACGGCGAACTGGTGCCGCGGCGCACTCGCTTCGGACGGCCCTTCTATTCATGCTCGAACTACCCGAACTGCAAGTATGCCGTTTGGGATCGTCCCGTGCCGCGCGAGTGCCCGCAATGCCACTCGCCGTTCATGCTGGCCAAATCGACCAAGGCCAAAGGCGAGCATTTCCTCTGCCCGGTTTGCAAGCATGTGGTGATGGCCGAAACGGCTGTGGAACAACCCGAGCCAGTCGAAGCCTGACCGATCCGACAGAATCTCTCGTCAGTTAAGATCAGGCCCTGAGCGTCACCGTTCAGGGCCTTGGCACATTGGTGATTCGGGCCATCGCCTGCGTTCGACACAGGGGGAATCGTGTTGTGATGGTGTGTGTCCGGAAGTTGAACACGCGCATTGGTTCCGATCCATCAATCTCCTGCGGTTGCATCGGGACCGCTGCTGTGATACCTTGTGCCGTCGCGTTTGTCGAGTCTCGCCGTGTCCGCCACCCGCGGACAGGCGGCCGAGCGAACGCCGGGATGGGGGCATGGCGGACACATTGACGGTGTGGGCGGGACGGTTTATGACGGACCTGGCGGGGGCGCGTCGCTACTCGCCCTTGACCGTTGTGGCCTACGAGCGCGAATTGTCCCGTTTTCTCCGTTCGCAGAAACTCGGCGACACACCCCCCGGCGAACGCGCCTTCTCGCCGCAACGCTTCCAGAATCATCTCGCCTCACTGGCCGCCGACGGGTTGTCGAATCGCTCGATCGCCCGCTCCGCGGCGGTGCTGCGTTCGTTTCTCTCGTTTTTGTACCGGCAGGGCGCGACCGAGGCCGACTGGGCCGAACGGGTGCCCTCGGTCAAGTTCGCACCGTCGTTGCCGCGCTTTGTCGGTGAGTCGCAGATGGAACGCTGGCTGGTGGCGCTGCCGACCGGGACACGCTGGGAAGTGCGCGACCGTGCGTTGGTCGAGTTCATGTACGCCACCGGCGCGCGCGTGGCCGAGGTCGTCGGATTGAACTGGAGCGATCTGCAATTCGAGAATGGCCTCGTGCGCCTCTACGGCAAACGTCGCCGCGAACGGATGGCGCCGCTTGGCGCGCAGGTGCAGGCGACGCTGAAGATGCTGGCCGCCGCCGGTCCCGTCGCCGCGACCGCGCCGGGCAAACCGGTCTTCGTCAATCGCCGCGAGGGACGGCTCACCACTCGCGCCGTGGCCAACATCATCGCGGACTCGTTTGCCCGCGCCACCGGCGGCCATACCTCGCCGCACCGGTTGCGCCACACCTGCGCCACCCATCTGCTGGACCGCGGCGCCGATCTGCTTTCGCTTCAGCAATTGCTCGGGCATCAAAGCGTATCGACCACGCAGATTTACACCCACACCACTCCGCACCGACTGGCGGAGGTTTACCGCAAACACTTTCCCGGCGAAAAGGCGGGCTCATGATGATGCGCGATCACCAATGGCGTTCGACAACCGTGCTCGGCATGACTCTGCGCGGGCAGACGGCCATGGGCGGCGACGGCCAGGTCACCTTTGACGACACGATCATGAAGCACACCGCCCAGAAGGTGCGCCGACTGGGCGATTGGCCGATCCTCGCCGGCTTCGCCGGAGCCTCGGCCGACGCCTTCACACTCTTCGAGCGCTTCGAGATGAAACTCGAGGACTTCAACGGCAACCTGCCGCGCGCCGCGGTCGAACTGGCCAAGGACTGGCGCCTGGACAAGTACCTGCGCCGTCTCGAGGCGATGCTGGCGGTCATCGACGCCGAGCATGGGCTCATCATCTCCGGCAACGGCGATGTGATCGAGCCCGATGACGGCATCATCGCCATCGGCTCGGGCGCGCCCTTTGCCCTGTCGGCGGCGCGGGCGCTGGTGCGCCACTCCAAACTGCCGCCCGATCAGATCGTGCGCACCGCGCTGGAAATCACCGCCGACATCTGTATCTTCACCAACAAGGACATCACCGTCGAGGTGCTCTGAGCCATCCCATGCCCGATCCCGTCTACACCAGTGGAAATCCCGAGTCGCCCGAGATCAATCTTCAGGCCGAATTGACCCCGCAGCAGATCGTCGCCGAGCTGGACCGCTACATCGTCGGCCAGGACCGCGGCAAGCGCGCGGTGGCGATCGCGTTGCGCAACCGCTGGCGCCGTCAGCGGGTCCAGGGACCGCTGCGTGACGAGATCATGCCCAACAACATCATCATGATCGGTCCCACCGGCGTCGGCAAGACCGAGATCGCCCGACGGCTGGCGGCGCTGGCCGGAGCGCCCTTCCTGAAGGTGGAGGCCTCGAAGTACACCGAGGTTGGCTATGTCGGACGCGATGTCGAGTCGATGGTGCGCGATCTGATCGATCTGTCGGTGGCGATGGTCAAGCGCGAACGCGCCGGCAAGGTCGCCGAAAAGGCGTCGGCCCTGGCCGATGAACGCGTTCTCGATCTGCTGTTGCCGCCCTTGCCGCGGCGCACCGCCCGTCAAGGCGCCGCCGAGGCGCCCGATCATGACGCGCTGGCCAAGTGGGAGCGCACCCGCGAAAAACTGCGCGCCCAGTTGCAGCAGAATCTCCTCGATGACAAGCAGGTTGAGCTGGACGCGTCCGCACCCCGCTTCCCGGTGGTGGAGGTGCTCTCGCCGGCCGGGATCGAGGATCTCGGCGTCAACGTGCAGGAGATGTTCTCCTCGATGATGCCGAAGAAACCCAAGCGGCGCAAAGTGTCGGTCGCCGATGCCCGGCGCATCCTCGCCGCTGAGGAAATCGACAAACTGGTCGACATGGACGATTGCGTGACGCAGGCCATCTCGCTGGTGGAGAACTCGGGCATCATTTTCATCGACGAACTGGACAAGATCGCCGCCGACCGCTCGAAGTCCTCCAGCGGCCCCGATGTCTCGCGCGAAGGGGTCCAGCGCGACATCCTGCCGATCATCGAGGGGACCAGCATCATGACCCGCTACGGCATGGTGAAGACCGACCACATCCTCTTCATCGCTGCCGGCGCCTTCCACATCGCCAAACCCTCCGACCTGATTCCGGAATTGCAGGGTCGCTTCCCGATCCGCGTCGAACTCGATTCACTGACCGCCGCCGACTTCGTGCGCATCCTGACCGAGCCGCAAAACGCCCTCATTAAGCAGTACAAGGCGCTTCTGGCCACCGAGAAAATCGAAATCGAATTCACGCCGGAGGCGATCGATGAGATCGCCCAGACCGCGCAGTTGGTCAACGAGCGCACCGAGAACATCGGCGCGCGCCGTCTGCACACCATCATGACCACGTTCCTCGAAGACCTGATGTTCCGCGCGCCGTCCCAGAAGCCCCGCAAGGTCGTCTTCGACCGTCGCGATGTGCAAAAGGCCCTCCGCGACATCGTCGACGACGAGGACCTGAGCCGCTACATTCTGTAGGGCGCCGTCCACACGATCGACCCATTGTCGTTGCGATGCCCACCGCTGCCCGGCGGCATGGAGATTCCGCGTTCCTGAGGCGGGAGGAAAGCAGATTACTCGCTTCGCTCGGAATGGCATTGGTGATTGAGGGGTCGTGACGCTGCCTTCGTGTCGTAGGGTGGGCACGCTCTTTGTGCCCACCGCTTCTCTGGCGTGCCACAATTTCGCAGCCAAGGTCTCCGACATTTGAATCGGCTTGATCACCCGCGCGCCGTTGTGTAACATTCGCGGCGCGTTTCGTGCCCAACAACTCGGAGACACCCTATGTCTGCCAAGAAGAAGACCGCCCGCAAACCCGCCCGCACATCCAAGTCGCCCGCCAAACCGAAGAAGGCCGCCGCGCGTCCCAAACCGAAGACCTCCTCCGGGATGCCCGCCGGCGTCAAGGCCAAGGATTTCCTGCGCGTCAGCGATTTCTCCACCGCCGAGATTCGCGCCACCCTCGACTGGGCGCTGGCCTGGAAGAAGGGGAAGGTTGCGCCGCGCCCGCTGATCGACCAGGCGGTCGGCTGCATCTTCCACAAACCCTCGCTGCGGACTCGTCAGAGTTTCGAAGCCGGCATCGTCCGCTTCGGCGGGCATCCCATGTTCATCACCGACCGGGAAATCGAGCTCGGCGTGCGTGAGACCATCGCCGATGTCGCCCGTGTGATGTCGCGCTACCTCGGCATGATCGTCATCCGCACCTTCAAGCAGTCGGATGTCGAGGAACTTGCGCGCTATGCGACCGTGCCGGTCATCAACGCCCTCACCGACGCGTCGCATCCCTGCCAGATCATGGCCGACATCCTGACCGCGCGCGAGCATTTGGGCCGCATCGACAATCTTTCCGTCGCCTTCCTCGGCGACGGCAACAATGTGTTCAATTCCTGGGTCGAGTTGGCGGCGCGCATCCCGATGGACCTGCGCCTGGCCACTTCGCCGCAGACACTGCCCGACATGGCGCTGGTCGAAATGGCGCGCAAGGAAGGGCATTCGAAAATCACCATCACCCACGAGGCCAAGGAGGCGGTGGCCGGCGCCGATGTCGTCTACACCGATGTCTGGGCCTCGATGGGGCAGAAGGACCTGGCCTACGAGCGCGAGCGACTGCTCAAGCCCTTCCAAGTCAACACGGACCTGATGAAGCACGCCAAGGCCACGGCGATCGTGATGCACTGCCTGCCCGCCGAACGCGGGCGTGAAATCACCGCCGAGGTGCTCGACAGCAAACAGGCGGTGGTCTTCGACGAAGCCGAAAACCGGATGTGGGCGCAGGGCGCCATCATGGCGCAGCTGCTGGCACGACGGTAGCGGAGAAACGAAGCGACATAACAAGGAGGAGACTGGCATGCGCAAATGGCTCCAGCCAGCCGCCGGAATGGCGCTGGCGCTCTGGATCGGCGTCTTCGCTTTCGGTTGCGGCGATGACGACAAGGGTTCCGGCCCCGCACAGCTGTCCGAGGAAGAACAGTTCGAGATCATCCAGCAGTACTTTTCGTTTGATCCCGAAAACCAGACCGGCGCGGTCGACATCACCAGCTATGTACTGGGCCTGATGGCGGGCCAGTACTGGGACGGCATCGACACCTCCGATGTGGTCATGCTCGGCAAACGTGCGCTGCCGCTGGGCAAAGCCGGGGTGACATCGGTCGACGTCGAGTCGCTGTACGTGGATTACAACTTCGTATCAGGATGGTGGGAGATCTACTACCGCATTTCGAGCATCGACGCGCAAAGCGAGTTTCAGGTGATCGCGCGCGACTCGATCCGGTTTAAAGACGGCCAGGGAAACCCGCAAATCGAGCCCGATCCGGTGACCACGATGAGCGTCGAGATGTCGCTCTGGCTGCAAAGCCTGATTGCCGGTACCGTGGCGCCGTTGTCCGCCGGCGCCGGTGACTACCTATCGCTGAGCGCGCAGACCGCAACCCGGTTCGCTGTCAATAAACTTGACGCCCTCACGGCGCAGGTGGACGGTGCCGCCGATGTCGGATTCCTGCTGGAAGCGGCTTCCGGCGACACCGCCGAAGCCGAATTTGACTTCGACTTCACGGCCGATTACGATGAGGTGGTGGTCCCGTTGACTGAATTCCAGGGCGAACTCTGTCCCACCAGCGGCGAAGTTTCCGCGGGACTGGATGTGGCGCTCGAAGTCCGGCAGGGCGACAACGAGGCCGAAGCCGAGGGTTCCTGGGACGCTTCGATCACCTTTACCGGCGGCGGCAACGCCACGCTGCATGTCGAATCCGGCGATTTCAGCGAGGATTTCAGCGGCCAGGCCTGCTATCCCCCCGATTGATTGGCCATGGCGAAGATCCCGACCCCGCTCGCATCGTGTGGGCGGGGTTGTTTTTTTCGCCGGGAATATGCTTAATGCCCGCCGGTAATAGCGGAACCGGAGGGTCAAATACGATGACGACGCGCACATGGATTGGCTGGAGTCTGACAGTGGCGGTGGCCGGGCTCCTGGGAATGGCCGGCTGCATGGATGACAAGGGCGCCAACGGCGATACGCCGCTGGAGGCCGAACGCTACCCCGCCGCACAGTTGGCGGTCGACTCGGCGTTGTCACAGATGTGCGTGGTCATCAATGATGCCTTGGTGGCCCGTCTTGAGACCGACACCGGCGCCATCCCCGGCCTCGAGTGGCCCTTCCCGATGCCGCCCCGCCGGCGCGATGGCAATTCGAACTTCGTCGACGAAAACACCAGCTGGGGCGTCGGCTACAACCGGGTCATCGACACCACCCGCTATGTGGCTTTCTGGGATCTCGGACGACTGGTTGACACCGGTGTGCTGATTCACACTTCGCCGATCGAGGCCTCCCGTGTCGTGCATGAAGTGATCTACGGTCGTATCGACGGTTTCGGCGACGGGGCGGTGGAGTGGGAAGGCGTGCTCAAAGTGACGCTGGATGATCTGGACACAGAGACGGCTACCCTCTCCGCCAATTTGCGGGCGTCCTACTCCGTTGGCAAGCGCTGCAACGAACAACCGTGCGACTCGGTGGTGATCGCCATCACGGATGCCGCGTTTGACAAGAGCGGCGGTGTCTGGGATCTCGGCACACTCTCCGGACAGGTCAGCGGCCGCATCCGTCGCACCGAATTTGACGTCATCCTTGGCTACGATGTCGTTTTCGCCTGGGATCTCAGCGGCGCAATTGTCGACGGGACGGTGAATCTGCGTCTCGCGTCCGGCCGCTTCGCGCAATCGGACACCTACACCGTCTGCCCTTGATCCCCGGCTCGCGCGGGCGTATCGTGCGCGCGTGGAGGAGATCGTCAAGTACAGCGGTTGCTTTGTCTGCGGGGATCAAAACCCCTACGGACTGCGCATCGCGTTTTACTCCGATAACGACGAGGCCGTCGCTGATTATGTCGCCGATGGCCGATACCAGGGATACAAGGGCATCTTCCATGGCGGGCTGGTCTCGACCCTGCTGGATGAGATCATGGCCAAGGCGGTTCTGGCGCGCAAGCGGTACTGCATGACGGTGGAGATGACAGTCCGCTTCCGCAAGGCCATCCCGGTCGGAACCTCGCTGCGGCTGGTCGGACGGGTCACCGGCGACCGCGGCCGTCTGCTGGAAACATCCGGCGAAATCATCGGCGACGACGGAACGATCTTTGCCTCCGCCACCGGCAAGTACCTCGAGGCGGCCTCGCGCATCGAGGGACTCACCCAATCACTCGCCTGACAGCGCGCGTTCCCATGATCGTGGAACCCCTGAACCTGCGTCCCTACGATCCGGCGGCTGACACCGCGGCGCTCGCCGGCATCGCCGCGCTGGCCAACGGCGAACCGTATTCCTCCGAACGTATCCTCTACGACCTGACCATACCCGGCATCGACCCGCGACGCGACATCGCCGTGTGCGAATGCGCCGATGGCGGGATCGGCGGCTATGCGGTGCTGTCGATCAACGATGTCTCCGGTGTCCGGCAGGGGAGACTGGAGTGCCGGGTGCCCCCTGACGTGCCCGACTGGATACGGTTGTCGCGCGCGCTGCTTTTGTGGGCGGCGCGGCGGATGCAGGAGGAACTCGACACGACCGCCGCCCCGACCGTGCTGGTGGAAATGGTCAGGGATGAAGATTTGCCGCGCCGGGAATTCCTCGAAGACGCCGGGTTTCGCGCCATCCGCTTCTACCGCATCATGCGGCTCGACAATCCCGCGGCCACCGTCGAATTGCCGCCGCCTCCGGGATACTCCTACATCCACGGCCCCGGGGCACAGGCCGCCGCCGAGTATGTCGCCATGTTCAACGACACCTGGGTGGATCACTATGGCTTCACGCCCCTGACGATTGAGTACTTCCTCCACGACATCGAGTCCGATCCCGACTACGATCCCGCGTTGGACATCGTGCTTGTGCATCCCGATGGCCGCTTCGCCGGATTCTCGTTCTGCCGCATCGAACCGCAGGACGACACGCTCGGCGAAGTCCTCGCCATCGGCATCCGCCGCGGCCATCGCGGCGCCGGTTTGGGTCGCATTCTGCTCACACACTCCATCCGCACCCTCACCGACCGCGGTGTCGCCGCCGTGGAGCTGACCGTCGACTCCGAAAACCCCACCGGCGCCGAGCGGCTCTATGAGTCGGTCGGGTTCAGAGTGGTCTCGATGAAGAGGCGCTATCGCCTGGAGGCCGACGGGATCATCCGCCTAGCCACACTCGACCTCTGCTGAACGTCGCGAATCTGCACTGCGCTGCAACCTGTTCGACTGACGCCGCATGGACGCGCTCGACCAAGCATTGTAACGCGTTGGTATTCTGCGCATTAGCGGCGCGGCGCGATTTCGGCCCCGCTCCGATCAACGGCATCCGGTTTGCCCCACTTACTCCCAGGCCACTGCTGGTCTGACACTATGCGCTGTTATATCTGGGGGACCAACAATCAGAGCGACCGTGCCCAGCGGGGCCGGGGTGTCGCCTCGTTTGCCATTCCCGACTGGGGGTTGCAATATCGTGTGGCCCAGGATGGCACGGCCACCGTCTGCGAGTACGCCGCGCTCTTGGCGCTCCTGCGGTTTGTCGAGGACAACCCTAAGGCCTTCGAGAGTCAGCGCCTCGAAGTCCTCACCGATGCCAGCGCCTTGATCGAGCATCTGAATCAGCGCATGCCCGTTGGTCCGGAAGAATTGAAAGTCTGGACCCTCGTGCGCGCTCTGAAAGAGAAGATCCCCTTCGAATTGTCCTGGGTGGCGCCGGAGCAGAACCGCGCCATCGCCGGCGTGCTCGACATGGCGCCGCTGAAAGTGAACATCCAGATACAGACCGGATCGCGCCCCCGCAAGTCGTCGCCGTCTTCGCCCAAATCATAATCCCGCCGCGTTGCCCCCGCTTGCCTTTGCGGAGCGTTTCCGTTAGTGTTTTCCGGCCGCCGCCGGCGGCGGGAAACGGCATGACTGCGAAGGAACTCCAGCTTGATCAAGCGGCTTGCGCCGAGTGCGGCCTCTGTGTGGCCGTCTGCGGCTATGACGCGCTGGTCCTCCATGCCACCGAATTGGAAGTCATCCAGAGCGAGTGCGTGCTCTGCGATGCCTGCGTAATCGCCTGCCCCACCGAGGCGCTGTCCATCGAATGAGGCGCACGGGCTGATGCCGGTATCTGATCGCAGCTATGATGTGGTGATCGTCGGCGCCGGGCCGGCGGGGGGTCTGGCGGCGATCACCACCGCGCGCGCCGGACTGCGCACCCTGCTGGTGGAAAAGCACGCGGTGATCGGCGAGCCGCTCTGCTGCGCCGAAGGCATCTCGCTGTGCGGTCTCAACGACAACATCCCGGTGGACCGTCGCTGGATCGACGCCGACATCGAGCGCTGCGTGC
Organism: uncultured Ignavibacteria bacterium; assembly: GCA_964593585.1. GTDB lineage: Bacteria > Zixibacteria > MSB-5A5 > WJJR01 > WJJR01 > JACQFV01. The sequence goes on along the minus strand of CAZQIZ010000004.1, from coordinate 76,775 downwards.
TCTACTCTCCCGGCGGCCGGCAACTGCGCCTGCATCACCCCGATGCGGGCTATGTGCTCTCGCGCCGCCGTTTTGAGCAGGGCCTGGCCGACATCGCCGCCGCGCACGGATGTGACGTGGTCACCAACACCGAAGCCACCGGACTGGTCGCCGACGATGCGGGCCGCTTCAATGGCGTTCGTTTGCAGGAGAATGGCCGCGCGTACATCGCCGGTGGCGCCGTCATCATCGCCGCCGACGGCATCGAATCGATGGTGGCCCGTTGGGCGGGCCTGGAGACGCTCCTGCCCACCGATCGTCTCGATTCGGCGGCGCAATTTCTATTCTCCGGCGTACCCGATCTCGATTCGACCCGCATGGAGTTCTACTTCGACACCGAGATCGCGCCGGGGGGCTATGCGTGGGTGTTCCCGAAAGGGGACGACCTGGCCAATGTCGGCATTGCGCTCGCGCCGGCAGTCGCCGGATCGCGCAAGGCGATGCCGATGCTGCGTGAGTTCATGAAACGTCGTTTCGGCGCCGCCGCCCCGACGCCTCTGAAACGAACGGTCGGCGGCATTCCCGAATTCTGCGGACGCAAGTTCATGCTGAAAAAGAACGTGCTGGTCACCGGAGATGCAGCCCGTCTTCTCGATTCGATCACCGGCGCCGGCATCGCCAACGCGCTCTGGTCGGGCAGGTTGGCAGGGGAGACCGCCGTCGAGTTTCTGCGCGATGGCGGCGGCGACTTGTCCATTCTTAAGCGGTATCCCGAGCGCTGGACGGCGGCGCGCGGACGGCAGATGCGCTACTTCCTCTGGGCGCGGCAGATCTTCCTGCGCATGTCCAATGCCGATCTCGATGCCGTGATCGCCGCGACCGGCGAACTCTACAACGACCAGACCGTGACCGCGATCGATCCGATCGATGTGATCAAGAAGGCCCTGCGGGCCCGTCCGTCACTTTTGCGGCTGGCCCGTCATGTGGTCTGGTGAGCCCACCCAAACAAAAACCCCGGCCGGGGCCGGGGTTTCGATGATCGATGTCCGTGCGGTCTACTTCGCGGTGTTTACCTTGCGCGCCAGACGCGACTTGATGCGCGCCGCCTTGTTCTTGTGAATCACACCGCGCGCGGCGGCTTTGTCCACCACCGACGAAGCGGTCTTCAACGACTCTTTCTTCTCGTCGACACCGGCGGCGCTCAGGACAGACTTGACCGCGCCGCGCACGGCCGATTTGACCGAGCGATTGCGGGCGCGACGTACCAGACTCTGGCGGTGACGCTTGCGAACGGATAAATGCTTTCTCGGCACAGGAAATCCTTAGTCGTACATTGTTTTAGCCATTGCCAACCCTGTGCGGGCGGCTATCCTACAGACTGGCAATATAACCAATGCGGGCAGAAATGACAATTGCCAAAGACGCTTCCTCGGCCGCCGAGGCCGCACAATCGGGGAGACGGTTTGCGAGTCAGACGCGGGTGGTGGCGGTGGCGACTTTCGTCTCACGCGTCTTAGGCATTGTCCGCGAACAAGTTATCGCCTATTACTTCGGCGCCGGCGCGGTCACCGATGCCTTCGTCGCCGCCTTCCGCATCCCCAATCTGCTTCGCGACTTCCTCGCCGAAGGGGCCTTCTCCGCCGCCTTTGTGCCCACCTTCTCCGAAGTACTCGCCAGGGAGGGGCGTCCGGCGGCGATGGAACTGCTGCGACGCGTGCTCGGCGTTTTCGTGCCCGCGCTGGCCATCCTTTGCGTGCTGGGCATCATCTTCACCCCGCAGATCGCACATCTGCTCTCCGGCGGAACCGAAGAGACCCCCGGCAAGATCGCGCTCCTGGTTCACCTGGCCCGCTGGATGTTCCCCTTCCTGCTGCTCATCTCGCTGGCGGCGGTGCTGATGGGCGCGTTAAACGCTCTGGGACGGTTCGGTATTCCGGCGTTGGCGCCCGCCGGCTTCAATGTCGGGATGATCCTCTGCGCCGTGTTGTTTTCGCGGCATGTCGATCCGCCGGTGCTGGCGCTGGCGTGGGGTGTACTGGCGGGCGGCTTCCTGCAGTGGGCGGTGCAGGCGGTGGTCATCCATCGCGAGGGATTCGACCATCGTCTGCGGTTGGTCGCCGGCTGGCGCGACTCGCGGGTGCATCAGATCGGACGTCTGCTGGTGCCCGCGCTCCTCGGGCAGGCGGCAGTGCAGATCAATATCCTGGCTATAACCCGCGCCGCCTGGGAACTGGGCGATGGCCCGGTGGCCTACCTCAACTTCGCCTTCCGCATCCTCTTTGTTCCGCTCGGTGTCTTCGCCGTCGCCGCGTCCACGGTCGGACTGGCACGGTTGTCGAAGTATGTCGCCGATGGCGATGAGGCACGCGCCCGTCAGACATACCGTCAGGCGCTCCAGACCGTTCTCTATCTGGTCATTCCGACCGCCGTGGCGTTTGTGGCGCTCGGCAGGCCGATCTGCGCCGCGCTCTATGAGCGCGGAGAATTTGGCGCCGACGCCACCGCGCACACTGCGCGGGCGTTGGCGTTCTATGCGCTCGGTCTGCCGGCGATGGCCGCGATCCGCGCATGCACACCGTTGTTTTTCGCCCACAAGGACACTCGCACGCCCACGCTCTGCGGCGTCGCCGCCGTGGTCGCCAATCTGGCCGGCATGGCGATCTTGACCCCCATCTTGGGATATGCCGGACTGGCGCTCTCGGTAGGACTGTCGGCCGTCCTTCAGGTCGGTATCCTCTTGGTGGTGGCGTCGCGCCGCTATGGCGCGATGGGATACGCGTCGATCGCCGGGCATGCATTGGTCTTCTCCGTGATCGCCGCTCTGTCCGTCGGCGCCGGCCATTACCTCTGGTCGAACGCCTGGCTGTCGTTTATGCCGTTCGGCGTTGTGGGGCAGGCGCTGGCGATGGTGGCCGTCGCCGCGGTGTTGTATCTTGGCGTCACCTGGCTGGCCGGATATCGCAACTTGGGCAGTCTGCGCAAGTCCAGCACACCATAGATCGCGCGCCCATGATGCGCGCTTTGTGTGATGGCGACGGAACTCTCGACCTCTTCATCCCGCCGCAATTGGATTGCCGCGCGCGGCCCGCGGCACCCGGCGCTGTTGGCGGCCGCCGCGGTGGCGATCGGTGTATTCATCGGCGACACGCTCGATGTCGCCCCGATCTATCTCCTGTTGCCGGCGCTCGCGATCTTTCCACTCGCGCTTTGGCTCTCCGGCTTCGCGCGCCCCGGACTGCGTGTGCTCGCCGCGCTGGCAACGTTGGCGGCGTTGGCGTCGCTGGGAAGCTGGCGTATCGCGGCGGAAAACACGGGACGTCCCTCGCCCGCCCTGCTTGAATTGATGTCGGCCCATCGCCGCGTTGAAATCTTCGCGCGCGTCGATGGCACGCCATTTCAGAAGACCAGCGGCTGGCGTGTGCCGCTGGACTTGGTCGGTGTGCGCGGCCGTTCCGGCAACATCCCGGTGTCCGGACGGGTTCTCTTGACCTCGATCCCGTCGCTTCAGGGCATACGCTATGGCGACTACCTGCGCTTTGATGGGCAGGTCTTCGCGCCCTCCATCCGTCGCAACCCCGGTGGATTCGACTACGCCGATTATCTCCATCGGCAGGGGTTCGACGCCACGGTCCGTCCGGAATCTCCGCTGACCCACTGGGCGCAGCAGCAAGATTGGTCGCTGACCAATACTGTCGATCCGCTCCGCCGCTGGATCCGCGCCGTCTTCACCGCGCATCTGGACGCTGACGCCGATGCGCTTTTGACCGGATTGCTCCTGGGCGACACCGACCGTCTGCCCAAACCGGTCTACGATGTCTTTCGCGAGTCGGGAACCTCGCATCTACTGGCGGTTTCCGGCGCGAATGTCTGGCTGGTGGTGGGAATGATCCTCCTGCCAATGTACTGGCTGGCGGTGCCGCGCTGGCCGCGCACTCTGCTGGCTCTGACCGTCATCCTGCTCTTCAGCTTTCTGACCCGCAATGAGCCCTCCGTTGTGCGCGCATCGTTGATGGTCGGCTTCATACTGATCGGACAACTGCTGTGGCGCCCCGCAGCGCCGCTCAACGCGGTCGGGGCGGCGGCGCTCTTGATCTTGATTGTGGCTCCGGCGCACCTGTTTCGTCCCGGATTCCAACTCTCGTTTGCGGCGGTGATCGGCATCCTGGTCGCTGTGGCGAAAGTCGAACCGTGCCTGCTTGGTTTCTGGCGGCGCAAGTGGGTGTACACGGCGACTTTGTTCGTCGTGGCCTCGGTGGCGGCCACCGTCGCCACCGCGCCGGTGTCGGCGTGGCACTTCGGCACCGTGCCGATCGCCGGTGTCGTTTCCAATCTGATCATGGTGCCGCTGGCCGGCTTCACGGCGCAATTGGGGCTTCTGCTCTTGGCGCTTTCGCCGTTGTCGGCGACCCTCGCCGATCTCCTGGCGTGGGCCATCGCCCATCTGCTGCAAGTGACCGTGGCGGTCGCACAGTACTTCGCCGCGCTGCCGTCGGCGGTGCTGTCGTGGCCGTCGCCGTCGATTTGGATGATCCTGCATCTGCTCCTGGCGACAGTCCTGCTGTTCAATCTGCGTCATCGCTACCTCTGGTTCCGGCCGCTGGCCTACTATGCCGTCGTTCTCCTCCTCGGCCTATCGATCCACCGTCTGCTCACAAAGCAGACGGTCGCGCCCACCATTTCCCTATTGGATACCGGCGGACGACGTGTGGCCATCATCGCCGATGCCGCAGGCGACGTCACCGGGTTGGTCGATGATCCGGGACTCGATGACGATCTGCGCCAGTGGATCGTTGAGCCCTTCCTTCGCTACACCGTCGGACAGGACGATGCCGCATCGTGGCTGCCTTGGCGGCGCGATGCCCGGTCAGCCCGGCCGATCAGTGCGGCGGCTGACGGCGAGGGTCCCCGCTGGACACGCTTCGTGTCGTCGGAGGTGGACACGACAGGGCAGCGACGAGTCTGGGCCGATCATTGGTCTACGGCACAAGGCACGATCCTGATGTTCCGCGATGTCCCGCCCCGCGATTTGCGGCTGCCGTGGGAGATGCCTTCACATTCGGCCGGGCCGCTGATCCTGATTGTGCCCGCCGCCGCGTCGCCGGCCTGGATCCGTGCGGCCGTCGACGCTTGCCGGCCATCGTCGCTCATTCTCTACGGATCAACCTTTCACCCACGCGACCCGGACGAGGCATTGGCATTCTGGCAGTTGCGATTTCCGCAATTGCCGATCTACCAGTCCGGCGCGCATGGCGGCATCACCATCGAATGCGGTCCCACCGGTCCGATCATCCATCCGACCGTCGCGAAAAACCCGCCGCCGGCGGGATAAAGGTCTCCCGGAAATGCCCCGATAAGATGAAAGGCCCCCGGAGGATACCGCGGGCCAGGGAATCCTTTGGGCAGGAGCGCCAGATGAGCTTCGCAGGCAATCTCAAGACTGTCAGTTTCGGTGACGTGCTGCAGTTGATCTCCACCGGACGCCGCACCGGCGCGTTGGTTCTCCAGCGCCCGCACCGCGGCAAGAAGATCTTCTTCCGCTCCGGTGATATCATCGCCGCCACCTCCGATCCACCCACCGACGAAGACCGTCTCGGCCAGGTGCTGCTCCGCAAGGGGCTGATCAGCGTCGAGGATCTCGACAAGGCGCTCAAACGTCAGCGGTCGACCGGACGCCGTCTCGGGCAGATCCTGGTCGAACTCAGTCTGCTCAAACGCGACGAGGTCACCAACGCCCTGCGCATGCAGGTCGAAGAAGTTGTCTACGGTGTCTTCGGGTGGACCGACGGCGACTTCCACTTCAACGAAGGGGAGAAGCCCGAAGGCACGCAGATTCTCGTCGAACTGAACACGCTATCCGTGATGATGGAAGGCGCCCGGCGCTTCGATGAGTACTCCGGCATCGCCAACACCCTCCCGGCCGAAGAAACCGTGTTGCGGCTGGTTCCCTCGCCGCTGCTGAAAGATCCGGAGATCGTCCTGTCGGCGGAAGATGTCGATGTGCTCTCGGCGGTCAACGGCCATCGCTCGGTGGCGGAGATCGTGGCGACCTCTTCCTACGGCGAATACGCCGCCTCCAAGTCGTTGCACAAACTGCTGACCTCGCATCTGATCGAGCCCTGTCCCGAGGTGGCCGGCGCGGCCAAGCAGAAGGCCGACGAGCACGAGCTGACCGCATTTGTCTTCAAGCTGCACGCGCACGCGCTGGCGACGGTGCATGCGACGCTGCGTGAGTTCCTCGGCGCCGCCGGCGACCGTCTGTACTTCCGATTGCCCGCCGCCTGCTACGACGATCCCTGGGAACTGGCTGCGCCATTGCTCGATTCCGAGGGCAACAACGCCGCCGAGACCTTCCGTGAGTGCGTCGGTCGCATCCCCGCCCCGATACGTTTCCACCGCGCCGTCTCCACCGCGCAGGCGCTGGTGCGCGAGGGAATGAGTGTCGTGCGCGACACACTCGGCGAACCGGTCCGCGGGCGCGTGGCGGAGACCATTAAGAAGGACTTGGCGGTGCTGCTGGCGCAGAAACGCGCGCTGGGCGATAAGTATGACATCCACAATGAATTCTTCGCGGTTCTGAAGGGGAGATGATGCCATGAAGCAGTTGCGCCTCATGTTGTTGACAGTGTCCGGCCTGCTGGCCGCCTCCGCGACCGCGCTGGCCGACACGGCCGGCGAGACCACGGCGGCCGGCGCCTCGCAGGGATCGATGGTCCTGCAGGCGGTCGCCTTGCTCGTGGCGTTGGGCTGTGTGCTGGCGGCGTTGAAGTTGCACACGGCGATTCGCGGCGGACGTGTCGCCCAAGGCTGGTTGTGGGTCTTCGCCGGGCTGTTGGTCTTTGCTGCTGGTCAGGCGATGCTCTTTGCCGGGCAAATGGGATTCCTGCCGTTGACAACGATCTGGGTCGATGCCCTGCGTGTGGTGTCGCTGCTTCTGCTTTTCGTTGGCATTAATCAACTGCGCAAGATCATGGCGTAATCCACGATGCCCCACAGCCGGAGGGACGCGATCCCTTCGGCTGTGGGATTTTCCCCACACCACGAAAGTGGGTTTACAGGATCCAGCGCCTGGCGCACAGAAATTCACCGCATTTGCCGCCGCCGCCAGGGTTAAGTCCAACGCCGTCCAAGTCGATATCAATTAGTGTCCTATGGCCGACATCCCCGCCAGGGCATTGGGGCGGGACTGTGACGTGCTGTATCACATGAGGGCAAGCATGCTCAGCGTGGCGCAATTGGACGAACGCATCGAGAAGTGCCTGGCCATCCTGGCGGATAATCCGCATTCACAGGTGTTTGCCGCACTGGCCGAAGCGTATCGCAAACGCGGTGAATTCGGACGGGCCTTTGCGGTCTGCAAGGGCGGTCTGAAGCACCATCCCGACTATGGCCCGGCGCACCTGGTGATGGCCAAGCTCTTCCTCCACCAGGGCATGCATGCCGCCGCTCTGGAATCGTTGAAGCGCTGTGAGGCTGCCGAGGGCGTCAGCCGCGCCTCCGAATACCTCGAGGCCGAAATCCGCATCGGTATGCGCGATGTCCCCGGCGCCCGCGCCATTCTGGATCGCCTGCGCTCAACCGATCGCGGCAATCCGGCGCTGCGCGAACTCTTCCTGCAATTGCGCGAAGTCACCGCCGCGCCAGAGCGCGCAGCCGAGTCGGATCAATTCGAGCGCGGGGAACCGAATGTCACGACCGCGCCCGCCGAGACAGTGACCTCCGAATCGTTCGATTGGCCGACGTGGGCAGCGCAATTGGCCGCCCGTCCGCATGTGCTCAAGGCCTTTGCCATCTCGTTGTCGGAGGGCGAAACGATGCCCTTCGCCGTCATCGCCGAGCACGGGCGGGGCCTCGATGGCGTGGATGTGGTGGGCGTGTGCGCGGCTCTGTTCGCCGCCGTGGACGCCGACTGCCGCGCTCAGGGCCGCGGGCACCTTTGCGAGCTGCGGGTGGAACAGGCCGAACGCGAATGGTGGTGCCGCCGGATGGCTGGTTGCGTCATCGGGCTGGCGGGTGAGCGTGGATTCGCCTTTGGCGCCACGCGGCAACAGGCGCTCGACGGCGCCGAACGCCTTCATCCCACAGAGACGGTCAGGTGAGGACGACAATGACACGAATGCATGCACGCGATCGTTCGATCACGCTGGCGCTGCGGCGGATGGGCTTGTTTGTCGCAGGACTGATTCTGCTTCCCGTCCTGGTCTACCCGCGCCGGTTCGGATTCCCCGCGCTGGATCTCAATCCGGCCGTCGGGTTGCTCGAGTGGGCCTTCTACATCGCCGTCTTCAGCATCGCCACGGATCGCATGGGAATCTCCACCCGCGTCGTCGCCGCCGGATTCACCGTGGTGACACGTCTGATCGTGGGCGCGGTTTCCGGATGCGCGGTTAGTTGGACACACGGCCTGCCACTAGGGCAGACCGTCCCGGAAATGATGTGGTCGTATCCACTGGGACTGATTCCGCAGGTCTTGATCGCGCCGATTATGACCAGCCCGCTCTGGGAACAATTGATGTCGACGCGGCCGACGCCGCGCGCCGCGCGTCCTGCCGCGGTCCGCTCGACATTCATCGCGCCTGCGTTTGGCGCTGCGGCGCCGGCGCGCGCTTCGGCGTCGCGGGTGGCGATGTCCGGCGCCGGCATGACGCACGAGCCCAGCTTTGATGATGCGGTGTCGTACGTTGGCGAGTATTCCGGCGTGCGCCTCTGCTGGATCGCCGACAGCGAAGGCCTGCCCCTGGCCGTTTGGCAGCGGCAGCAATACACCGGCGATGCCGACTTCTGGGCGCCGGTCAGCGTGGAAATGATGGAGTTTCACAAGCGCCGGCTGTCGGCTGGCGGCGATCCCTGCCATCCGGATCGCGTGGAAATCTGCACCGACCGCGGACGCCTGGTCGTGGAGGCGGTCCGTGATTTCTGGCTCGGTGTCCTGACCGAGCCCGACACCGATGAATTGATCAATGTGCGCATCACCCGTGCGCGGGAGATGATCGACCGACACTTGCAGGCGGAAAGCGGCCGACTGGTCGCCGCCGGGGAGGCCGAATATGTATGAACAGTTGGCGGAACTGAACAAGACCATGGGCGTGACCGGCAGCATGCTGGTTGGCCATGACGGGATCGTCATCGCCGCGGATCTCGACGAAAAGACCGATGACGACACCCTCGGCGCGCTGGCCTCCTCGATCGCGGCCACCGTGCGCCGCTCGATGTCCGAACTCGGCGGACACGATTTCGCCCAGATCACCGTCGAAGCCGACAATCAGAAGATTTTCCTGACCGATGCCGGCATCGGCACGCTGGTGGTCACCACCGAACCGCGGGTCAACATCGGATTGGTGCGCCTGGAGATCCGGAACACGATCGGCGCCCTGTCGCGCCTCTAACAGGAGCCAGCCACCCCCCCACGGTGGACGGAGAGACGAAGGAGTTATGGTTTCAATCAACTACGCCTTCCGCGAGATCAGCTGCAAGATTGTCTATTATGGCCCCGGTCTGTCGGGCAAGACGACCAATCTGCAGTACGTACACGACCGAGTCCCGGCCAAGTCCCGCGGCGACCTGATCAGCCTGGCCACCGAGGCCGACCGAACCCTCTACTTCGATTTCCTGCCCATCCATGTGGGCGACATCGGAGGGTTCTCCACAAAGTTCCAGCTGTACACCGTCCCCGGGCAGGTGTTCTACAACGCCACCCGCAAGCTGGTGTTGCGCGGCGTCGACGGCATCGTCTTCGTCGCCGACTCGCAGAAGGCCAAGATGGACGAGAACATCGAGTCCCTGGCCAACATGTTTGAGAATCTGCGCGAAAACGACATCGACCCGGCGACGATCCCGGTCGTCTTCCAATACAACAAGCGCGATCTGCCGGACATCGCCACCATCGAGGAATTGGAAAAGACTCTCAACCCCGAGGGCCGTCCCTATACGGAGGCCAGTGCGGTCAAGGGTCTGGGTGTCTTCGACACGATGAAGCGCATCACGAAGCTCGTGCTGGAAGATACCAAGCGTCGCACGTCGGGCCAGTCGGCCCCGGCGCCCCGTGCCGAAGGGTTGGTGACGCCGCCGGAGCCGTCTATTGATGTGCTGGCGTCCTCCGGTCCGGTGTCGCGGCTGCCGCAATCGACGCCCGCGGACGCCTGGAAGACCGGCCGCGTGGAGTTGCCGACCGTGGCGGTGCAGGAGCCGACCATCGCGGTGCATCCGGAACCCGCGACACCCTCAGTCCCGGCCACCGCCTCAGGCCCAATTCGCGCGGGCGCCAGCGGCGTCACACCGGCGAATCCGACGTCGCGCGGACACGCCCCGATCATTTCAGCCCAGAAGAGTATGCGCATTCGCCACCGTCATCGTTCACTGTTCGATCGTCTGTTTGGCTGGCTGTTTGGACGTTAGAGGAGGTCTTGGATGTCATCGGGAACCTTTGTCCTATATGAAGAGCAGATCGACCGCATCAACGCGGCCATGTTGCGCCTGCTGAAGAAGGCCGAGGCCAAGTGCGCCATTCTGGCGGACAAGGACGGCCATCTCATCACGCGCCAGGGGTTCACCCAGTCGCTGGACACCACCGCGCTGGCGGCGCTGATGGCGGGCAGTTTTGCCTCGACCCGCGAGATTGCCCGGCTGGTGGGCGAACCGGAATTCTCCGTGCTCTTCCACCAGGGTGTGCGCGACCACATTCACATCTGCCTGGTCGGCGATCGCTGCATCCTCGCGATCGTCTTCGATGACCGCACGACCATCGGCATGGTGCGCCTGTACGCGAAGGAGACGGCCGACCGGCTCAAGGAACTGACCACGATGGCCGCCAATGCGCAGGCGGATTTGTCGGCGGATTTCACCGCCAGCGCTGACGAGCGCATCGACAGCATGTTCACGGAGTAGGAGCGCGAGCTCCCGCAGGGACGGGGAACGCACAAATTGAGAACACGGTCGGTCGAATGCCGGCCCACCACGATGACTCCAACGACCACGGACGGTGACTGACGTGTCGCAGGAACTGGGACACATGCTGGTGCAGGCTGGGCGGATCACTCCCGAGCAACTCGAGGCCGCCGTCAAGCAGCAGCGCGAGACCAACGAGAAGTTCTCCGACATTCTCGTCCGCATCGGCGCCATCGCCGACGAGGACGAGCTGACCCACTTCATCGGCCGCCAGCTCAACATCGGCGCCCTGCGTCTGTCCGATGTCGAGTTGGACCCCGAGGTCGTCAATCTCATTCCGTTGGACATCGCCCGCCGCTTCAACGTCATCGCGGTCTCGCGCGTCAACAAGACGCTGGTTGTGGCCATTTCCGATCCGCACAACATCTACGTTCTCGACGCTATCAAGTTCATCACCGGCTGCTCGATCCAGCCGGTCATCTCGCCCGAGCGCGCCATCGCCCGCGCCATCGAGCAATACTACGCCGATGCCGCCGGCATCAACGACCTGATCAAGGGCCTCGAGGAAGGCAGCGAACTCGAAGTCATCGACACCGAGGATCAGGTCAACGATCTGGACCTGCAATCCCAGGTGCAGGACAAGCCGCTCGTCCGACTGGTCGACAAAATCATCATGGACGCCATCACCCGCGGCGCGTCGGATATTCACATCGAAACCTACGAGAAAGTCCTGCGGGTGCGTTACCGTGTCGACGGCCAGTTGCGCGAGACGCCGCCGTTGCCGTTCAAGTACCGGGCCGCCATCGTCTCGCGCATCAAGATCATGGCCGATCTGGACATTTCCGAGCGCCGGCTGCCGCAGGACGGCCGCATCAAGGTCAAGATGCGCAACCGTGCCATCGACCTGCGCGTCTCGGTCCTGCCCACCATCTTTGGCGAAAAGGTCGTGATGCGTATCCTCGACCCCGAGGCGCTGCGCACCGATCTGACCAAACTGGGATTCCCCGAGGTCGCCCTGAACAACTTCCGCCGGGCGATCGAGTTGCCGTACGGCATGATTCTCGTCACCGGCCCGACCGGTTCGGGCAAGACGACGACGCTGTATTCGGCCCTCAAGACGCTCAACAGCCCCGATGTCAACATCATGACCGCCGAGGACCCGGTCGAGTTCAACTTCGAGGGGATTAATCAGGTGCTCGTGCGCACCGATATCGGATTGACCTTCGCCGCGGCCCTCCGCTCGTTCTTGCGCCAAGACCCGGACATTGTGATGGTCGGTGAGATTCGCGACGGCGAAACGGCGGAAATCGCCATCCGCGCGGCCCTTACCGGACATCTGGTGTTTTCGACCCTGCACACCAATGACTCGGCCTCCACCATCCACCGTCTCGTCGACATGGGGGTGCCGGCTTACCTGGTCGCCTCCGCCACCAAGTTGATCATGGCGCAGCGCATGACGCGGAAACTGTGCAGCGCCTGCCGAGAGGAGATCCCGGTCGAGCCCGAGCATCTGGCCGCGCTTAACATGTCCGAAGAAGAAAGCAAGGGGTTGCGCATCTTCGTCGGGCGCGGCTGCGGCGAGTGCGGCAACACCGGCCTGGCCGGACGCACCGGTATTTTCGAGGTCATGCCGATCTCCGGGAAGATCGAGCGCATGATTCTCGACGGCGCCAGTTCGGAGGAAATCCGCCAGCAAGCCATCGCGGAAGGCATGCAGACTCTGCGCATGGCGGCCATTGAAAAGATGAAAAGGGGCGAAATCCCGCTCGAGCAGGTACTTGCCGAGTCGGCGTAATCGCCGTCAAGAACGCGGCGCTCGCCGCCGATACTCGTAAAGAGGTGCCGATGGGCGGCCGGCGCCGCCGGAAACAGAGAGAATACAGACTATGATGACCCTGCGGGAATTGCTGGAGCTCATGGCCGAACGCCGCGCCTCCGACTTGCACCTGACGGTCGGATCGCCGCCGCGTTTGCGCATCGACGGCCGTCTGCAAAGTTTGGACGCGGACGTTCTCACGCCCGAGCAGACCAAGAAGCTGGCCTACAGCATCATGAACGAGAAGCAGCGCAAGCGCTTCGAGGAAACCTGGGAGCTCGATCTGTCGTTCGGGATCGAGAATCTCAGCCGCTTCCGCTGCAACGTGTTCGTCCAGCGCGGCAATGTGGCCATCGCCATCCGCCAGATTCCCTTCAGCATCCCCACCTTCGACGAGCTGGGGATACCGAAAGTCGTGGCCGAACTGGCCGATCTGCCGCGCGGCCTGGTGCTGATCACCGGACCGACCGGATCGGGTAAGTCGACCTCCCTGGCGGCGTTGATCGACAAGATCAACCGCGAGCACTTCTCGCACATCATCACCGTGGAGGACCCGATCGAGTACCTCCATCGGCATCAGTCCTCGATCGTCAATCAGCGCGAAGTCAACACCGACACGATGTCGTTCGCCTCGGCGCTCAAGTACGCCCTGCGTGAAGACCCCGACGTCGTTCTCGTCGGCGAGATGCGCGACCTCGAAACCGTCGAGGCGGCGCTCAGCATTTCGGAGACCGGTCACCTCGCGTTCGCGACCCTGCACACCAACTCGGCGGCCGAGTCGATCAACCGTATCATCGACGTCTTCCCGGTCAACCAGCAGGAGCAGGTGCGTGTGGCGCTCTCGTTCGTGCTGCAGGCGATTGTCTCCCAGCAACTGATTCCGAAGATCGGCGGCGGGCGCGTCCTGGCGATGGAGATCCTGATCTGCACGCCGGCCATCCGAGCCACCATCCGCGACGACAAGATTCACCAGATCTACAGTTTGATTCAGGCCGGTCAGAAGTACGGCATGCGGACCATGAACCAGTCGCTGGCGGAACTGTACCTCCAGCGGAAGATTACATACGGTGACGCGGTCGCGCGGTCGTCGAACCCGCAGGAACTCGACGACATCATCGCGCGCGCCAAGGAAACCGGTTCGGTCCGTGCGCGCGCCGGGTTAGGAGGGGAACGTGCCTCTGTTTGAGTACAAAGGGAAGACGGCCGCCGGAACCGTCGTGGCGGGGCAACTGAAGGCCCGCAACAAGACGGAACTCGACCGTCTGCTCCGCCAGAAGAAGATTGCGGTCGATTCCGTCAACCGCAAATCCTCCGAAATCCACATCAAGCTCGGCACGGGGATCAAGAAGATCCACATCTCGCGCTTCACCCGGCAGTTTGCGACGATGATCAGCGCCGGTCTGCCGATGGTCCAGTGCCTCGACATTCTGTCCAAGCAGATGGAGTCGGCCGAGCTGCGCAAGATCATCGCTCAGGTGAAGGACTCAGTCTCGTCCGGCTCGACGCTGGCCGAGGCGCTCGGCAAGCACAAGAAGGTCTTCGACGATCTCTACGTGAACATGGTGGAGGCGGGCGAAATCGGTGGCGCGCTGGATACGATCCTGGTCCGTCTGGCCAACTACCGTGAGAAAGCCGACGCCCTGATCCGCAAGGTGCGCGGCGCGATGGTCTACCCGACCGTCATCGTCATCGTCGCGGTCGGCGTCACCTTCGCCATGCTCACCTACATCGTGCCGGTGTTCGCCAAGATGTTCTCCGGACTCGGCGCCGAACTGCCGAAGCCCACCCAGGTGGTGCTCGGTATTTCCGAGTTTCTCCGCAGCAACATCCTGTTCATTTTCGGCGGCCTGATCGCCGGCGCCATCGCCTTCCGTTACTGGGTTAAGACCGACAAGGGGCGCCTGCGCTTCGACAAGATGATGCTGCGCGCGCCGTTGATCGGGACGCTGATTCGCAAGAGCGCCATTTCGCGCTTCACCCGGACGTTGGGTACGCTGCTCTCCTCGGGTGTCTCGATTCTTGACGCCCTCGAGATCACGGCCAAGACTGCGGGCAACCGGGTCATCTCGGATGCGATCCGCAAGTCGGTGGTGTCGATCGCCGAAGGCGACACGATCACCGGGCCGCTGCGCGACACCGGCGTGTTCCCGCCGATGGTGACCCAGATGATCTCGGTCGGTGAAAAGACCGGCGGTCTGGACGAAATGCTCTCGAAGATCGCGGACTTCTATGATGAGGAAGTCGACGCCGCGGTCAGCGCGCTGACGTCGATTATCGAGCCGGTCATCATCGTCTTCATGGGCGTGGTGATTGGCGGCATCCTGATTGCCATGTACCTGCCGATGTTCGACATCATCGGCAAGATCAAGTAGGTGACAACCATCCGATCCAGCGGCGGCGCGCGCCTTTGCGGCGAGCGCCGCCGTTGGTCTGCCGGGGCATTACGCGCATGCTGATCTACTCCCGCCGCCAGCATCAGGGCGCACGTCCGGCCTGGATTCTAGCCACCCGCGCCGTGACCTGCGCGGTCACCGCCGCGCTCGCCTGGCCTCACCTGTCGGTGTCCCCTTCGCTGCAGACCGCGCTCTTGATCTACGTGGCGCTGAGCGCCGCCGCGGTCGCCCTGCTGCTTTTGGGCCGCCGGTTGCGAGTGCCGTTTCTCTTTTCGAACATTCTCGGATTGCAGGTGGCCGCGGAACTGGCGGTCATCTCCATGATCGTGTACTTCACCGGCGGCATGCGCTCGCCGTACAACTCGCTGTACCTGATGACAATCATCTCGGCGGCGTTGTCGTACCGGCTGGTCGGCACCCTGCTGGTGGCGGGCATCGCCTCGGGGGCATTCTTCACCGCGGTCTGGATCGAAGCCGGCCGTCACGCCCGCCAACTGTGGTCGCCGGAGCTCTGGGGCGCGCTGGGGCAACTGTCCGATGAGGACTTCTACACCATCTTCCTGCGCCTCTGCATCTTCTTCCTCTGCGCCTTCGCCGGGGGGTACCTCGCCGAGCGCCTCTATTCCAAGGACGAGGCGCTGGCGCACACGTCCGAAGCGCTCAAGATCGCCAAGTTGGAAACCGGCGACATTCTCAAGCACCTGCGCTCCGGTGTGCTCACGCTCGATCTGGGCGGGCACATCGTCTACTTCAATCGCGCCGCCGAAGAAATTCTCGGCATCCCCGAAAAGAAGATCCGCGGACGCCACCTCCGCGAGGCGCTCGGTGTTGCCTACCCGGAATTGGCCGAGCGTCTGGACTGGGTGCTGGCCACGCAACAGATGGACTGCCGTTCCGAGCTGACGATCCATCGTCCCGATGGCAAGACGCTGCCCGTGGGCATCTCCACGTCGGTTCTTTCGGGGGCCAATGGCCGTTCGCGCGGCATCATCGCGGTCTTCGCCGACTTGACCGAGGTGAAGGAGATCGAGGAGAAGATGCGTCGGCAGGACCGTCTGGCGGCCATCGGCGAACTGTCCGCCGGCATCGCGCACGAGATCCGCAATCCGCTGGCGGCAATTTCCGGCTCGGTCGAAGTTTTGCGCAATGACCTCGATGTCTCCGGCGAGAACGCGCAATTGCTTGACCTGATCGTGAAGGAATCGGCGCGGCTCAACAAGATCCTCAGCGACTTTCTGCTGTATGCGCGCATCTCGCCGGTCGTCACGGGCCGCGTCTGTGTCGCCACCGCGCTCGATGAAGTGTTCGAGATCACCCGGCGCCGCTTTCAGCAGTTGGGCATCGGTCCGATCGAGTTGGACGCGGAGATCGCCGACCGCACGGTGATGGTCGAGGCCGATCCCGACCATCTCAAGCAGATTCTTCTCAACTTGATCTTCAATGGCCTTGAATCGCCGCGCGGTCTCCGCCGCGTTGTGGTTCGGCTCCGCAATCACACCGTCACCCGCCGCGATCGTCCCGACGGCATCCTGCCCGAGGGCGATTGGACCGCCATCGCCGTCTGCGACGAGGGCACCGGCATCCCCGATCAAGTCCTCGCCCGGCTCTATGAACCCTTCGTGTCGACCAAGACCAATGGCACAGGTCTCGGGTTGGCCGTGGTCAAGCGCTTGGTCGACAACTGCGGCGGTCGGATTTTGGTTGACACACGCAAGGGCGAGGGCACGACCTTCACCATCTACTTCAAGCGTTGTCCGACAACGGCATCGGCCCCGGCCGCTGTCCGCGCCTAGCCAGTTGTCGCCCCCCGACTTCGCACGTCGTGCGCAATCCCGCTGTACTTTCTCCCGATTTTACGGAACTCTCTTCGCGCGGGGGTGTGCAATGCCCTGAATCGGTGAAGCGGCCCTCGCACGAGGGCCGGGGAGTTCAACAATTCGCACGAAGGAGGAGCTCGATGGCACGTCGTCTCATCACATTCGCGACCATCGCCGCCGTACTTCTCTCGTTCGGGACGCTGGGCGTGATTGCCGGCGACACCAAGCCGGCTGATCAGGCCGCCAAGACCGCCGCCACCACGACCGCGGCCAAGGCGGAGGAAGCCCAGAAGCCGGTGGCGGCCGCCAATTTCATCGCGGTCTGCGGATGCGGCAAGGCGTTTACGCCGACAGCCAGCACGCCCTATGTCACGCAGGGCGGAAAGCAGTACGCGTGCTGCTCGGAGGCCTGCCACAAGATGGCCAGCGCCGATCTGGCCGGAACCGCCAAGAAGGCCGACGAGAACACCTCGAAGACGCTGGCGCAGTTGACCAAGTCGTCGACCGCCACCACGGCCTCCAAGCCGAACTGATTGCGGACCGCCGCGACGGTCCACCCGCCGGACGGCCCCGTGCCATCGGGGCCGTCGGCGTTCGCTATTGTTGGGTCATCGACGACGATGGCGCGGGCGATTGCATGCCGGCGAAGTGGGGATCCACTGACACTTCAAAGTCGGATGGCCCCATCGGCTGCGAGAGGGCCAGTGTCAGCAGTTCGCGCGTGCGGCCCGTGTCGCCGAGGATGGCGTACACCCGGGCACGCTCCAGCGTGAGCGCGCCATTGCCGCCTTCCAAATGGCCCACACGCTCTTCCTGAGCCACCGCCTCGTCGCGTGTGCCCAGCCGGGCCAGCGCTTGCGCCAGCGTCGCCACGCAGTAGGGATTGTCGGGATCGCCCGACAGTTGCTTGCGGCACATCGACACGGTCGACTCGAAACGCGCCATCGCTCGCTCGGTCGCGCCGTCGAGCGCGTCGATCAAGCCCAGATAGTAGAAGGCGAGGAACTCGACCTTGCCCAGGGTGATCAGGGTATTGTATGACTCGCGCGCGCTGGCGTGGTCACCCTGCAACAGCAACGCCCAGCCCAGGTCGAGGTAGATGTTGACATCCGTTAGGTACTTCATCGCCGTGCGGTACTGGCGGATCGCCTCCTCAAGGAACCCCAGTTTCTGGTGCACATTGCCCAGATGCAGGTAGGCGCGGCCGTAGTCGGGCGACAGCTCGATCGCGCGCTCGAAATGATGGCGCGCCTTGTCCCAGTCGCGCAAATCGAGGTAGTTCAGCCCCAAAAGCAGGTACGTCTCGCGATCCATCGGCTTCATGCGCAGTGATTTCATACCCCAGTCGATGGAGTCTTCGTAGCGGTGCATGCCCTGGTAGATCCATGCGAGGGTGCGGTAGGCATCATGGAAATCCGGCTTCTGCCGGATGGCGGTCTGGAAGGCCTCAATGGCCTCCTCGTTGCGGCCGTACTCCATCATGATCCGCCCCAGCGCGCGATGGGCCTCCGGCAGGTTGGGGTCGATCATCAGCGCCGTCTTGGCCACCGTTTCGGCCTTCTTCAGCCAGCGCTGGTCGCGATCGTAGTACATGACGTACATCTGCGTGTATGATTCCGCCAGCGCCGCATTCGCCTGCGCGTATTTCGGATCGATTTCCAACGCCCGATTGAACATGTCGATGGCGAAAGTGATGTTCTCCTGGCCGCCGCGGCGATGATAGTCGCGGCCCTTCAAATAGTAGTCGTAGGCCTCGGCGTTGCGTGTGCCGCCGACCATGGCCACCGAGGCCACCGCCGCGCCGCCGGCCAGCGCCGAGGCGACCTTCTGCGCGACTTCCTCTTGAAACTTGAAGATGTCGTCGGTGCGCCCGGAGAATGACTCCGACCACTCCTGATGGTCGGAACGCAGATCGCGCAGATAGAGGCGGATTTTCAATTGGTCGCCGGCGCGGAACAGACTGCCGGAGACGACATAGTGCGCCCCCAGCGCCCGTCCCCAGTCGTCGGAGGATCCGCTCGATGGCTTGCCGGCCAGCACGCGGTCGTGCGGCAGGACCTTGAAGCGTTGCGAGCGGCTCAACGTCGCGCCGATGTCCTCGGCGAATCCTTCGGCATAGAACGCAAATTCCGGATCGGGGCTTTTGTTCTCGAGGGGGAGGACCACGAGCACCGACAGTTCGGGCGCCGACGGCGCTGAGCGCACGGCGGAGATGCCCGCGGCGCTGGAGGTGCCCGCCGGCGTGGCGATCAATGTTCGCAGCGTGGGCAGGTCGGTCAGCCGGGAGGCCGGGTCCTTCTGCATCATCCGCCCGACCGCTTCGACCAACCCCTCCGGCAGGTCGGCGCGCAACGATGTCACCGGCGCCGGGTCATCGTTGACGATGGCATAGAGCACCGCCATTTCGTGGAAACCATCAAAGGGACGCTGCCCGGTCAACATCTCATAGGCAATCACTCCCAGCGAGAACCAGTCGGCGCGTCCATCGACATCCCCGCCGCGCGCCTGCTCCGGGGCCATGTAGTAGGCGGTGCCGAGGATGGTCCCCGCCCGGGTTCGCCCCGGATCGCCCATCTTCTTGGCCAGCCCGAAGTCGGTGATTTTCACGACGTCATCATGGGTCACCATGATGTTTTCCGGCTTGAGATCGCGGTGGACGATCCCGGCTTTCCCGGCGGCCGCCAGACCATCGGCGATCTGGAGGAGGAAATTGGTGGCCCGCGGCAGCGGCATTTGACCGCCGGCGAGGATCCCGCGCAGTGTCTGGCCCTGAACCAACTCAAAGGCCACATACCAGCCGACATCCGAAGGGCCTGCCTCGAAGACCGTCGCGATGTTCTGGTGCAGCAGGTGGGAGGCGTTGCGCGCCTCGGAGTTGAACCGGGCCACCATGTCGGCATCCGCGGCTAGGCCGGGGGAGAGGACCTTGAGCGCCACCGGCCGTCCCAGGTGTGGGTCTACCGCCCGGTAGATTACCCCCATGGCTCCCCGTCCCAGTTCGCTTTGAATCTCAAATCGCCCGATGTGTGTCGGCTCGGCCATGGGTGTCAATCTAATGGCTTTCCCTCCCACTTCCAACCCCGGCCGCTATTCCCCCCGGCTCCAGCGCCAAATCGATGGCGGGAGACGCGATTTTTGTTCCAGATAGCCCTTGTCCCGGCCTTGGATAGTCGATTACTTTCGTCCGCTGTCCTGTACCACGCTTGATTAAGGTCCTGTGTACTTCGCCGCTGTCAACCCAACAGAGCCAGTCCGGACTCTGCGAGGAGTGTGCCCTATGTGTATGCGCAAGTTGTTACTGGCCGTGGTGCTGGTCGTCGTGGCCGCTGGTTCGACGGCTCGCGCCGAAGTTCCCAAGCGCCTCAACTTCCAGGGCATCCTGCTGGATTCGGTCGAAGGAGTCGTGCCCGACGGTGTCTACAATCTGACGTTCCGCATCTTCGATGCCGCCACCGGCGGCACCGCGCTGTGGGAAGAAACGCAGACGTTGCCGACCGAGAATGGTCTCTTCAACACCTTCCTCGGCCTGAGCGCCCCGGTGCCGGATTCGGTTTTCTCCGGCCCCGACCGCTGGTTGGAAATCCAACTGGTTGAAAACGCCGATCCGTATGAGCCGCGCGGCAAGATCGGCAGCGTTGCCTATGCCTACCGCGTCGGGACAGTCGATCAGGCGTCCGGCGGCGCGATCCTTGGCACGGTGATCGTTGAGGGCGACGCCAATGTCATCACCTTGGCGCCCGACGCGGCTGGTGATGCCTCGGTACAGGTTCCCGATGATGCCATCTCCAACGGCGAAATTCTCGATGAGCCCGGGTTGGCGCAGGGCTTGCGCGCCGGCGACGTCGATGTAACCGCGATGCTGACGGTCAGCGATGTGGTGGTCTGCACCCTGACCACTCCCGCGCCGGGATACATCGTTGTTGAAGCCAACGGCCAGTCGCGCTTCGCCGGGACCAACGTCAACGACCCGAACTACTTTGATTTCCAGATCGATGAGACCGCCGGGGGATTGATCGACATCAACCACTACCAGCGCGTCGGTTTCGGCGCCTCGGCGGCGGTGGCCAACACCTGGTGGCCGATCTCGATTCGCCGCACCTACTACAAGGCCACGGCGGGCACCTACGTGTTCCGTCTCGAGGCCGTCAACGGCAACAACCAGGGCACCAAGTCGATTTGGAATCCGGTGATCACCGCGACCTATTTCCCGCGCGCCTATGGCCCGATCATGAACACGGCGTCTGCAGGCGATCCCGGCATTCCCGCCTCCGCGCGCCTGTTGGATGTGCAGGGCGACAACGTCGCCAACCCCGGACCGGCACGGCAGGTCTTTGAATTCGACGTGAGCGAACCCAAGTAGGCCACCCCCGGAGTCCTTGTGATGAACACAGTCGACACGAAGTTCTCTCCGCGGAAGGTGGCGGGACGCACGCTGGGCGCGGTCGGTGCGGCCCTGTTGGTGGCCGCGCTGGCTGTCAGCGCCGCCGCCTCCATCCGTATGGACGGCTCCGAATTCCAGGGCGCCAGTTTGGTGGGCACAACGACCACCAAAACCAAGGCCCTCTTAGGCGCCAAACGGTCCGCCGTGACCCCGGTGCGAATCGTCGCGACGTTCAGCCAGCCATTGATGGGCGTCGGAACGATGACCCCGGAAACCTCCAACGGCGTCGCCTTTAAGTTGGGCATCGGCTACGAATACAATGTCCGACACACATCCTACCCCGAGCGCTGTGCCTGCGCCTGCGCCGGTGATCCCTATTGCGATGGCGTGCTCGATGCCGCTGACGTGGTGATGTTGATCGATGTCGCTTACCGCGGACGCCCCGTTACCTTGACAAACGGCTGTCCGTTGGCTAACACCGATGTCGACTGCTCCGGCGCCACCAACGCAATCGACGCCGTCCGCATGATTGATGTCGTCTTCCGCGCCTTCCCGCCGGAGACGCACTTCTGCAATCCTTGCGATTGAGATCGGACAAGATGAGTTGAAAAAATCGATGCACGCCAGGGGAGCCCCTGACGCGCATCGTGCGTGTATGGGTGGCCGCTAAAACGCGGTGATCACCCCCATGACCAGACGGTTTTCTTCATCCTCGATGTCGTAGGTGTTCTCCAGCGTCAGACGGATGTTGGTCCGCACCAGATAGCCGATGTGCCCGGTGATGGTGTCGTAGTCGTAGACATCCAGGTCCGAGTCGATGCGGTTGTAGAGCGCGGCGCAGTACCAGCGGCTGCGATCACCGTGGGGGAGAAGCACCACTTCGGCCAGCCCGCCTTGCGTAATGATCTCCTGCCCAGGATGACCGCCCAGTCATCCACATCGCTGGTGAAATTGTTCACATATCCACTTGATCCCGCGACGCTGTTTCATCGCTGTCAATACCGCGGCAAGAGTGCCTTGGGATGCGCGCTCGCACACTCATACTCAAGGGGGTGGACCACTCTTGTGCTCGCTTGCCGCAACGGGCCTTTTCCGTTGACTGGCATCGCGCCAGTGGATTAAATGCAAGTCTGGCGGAATCATGGATAAGGGGCTTGCTGACACGCTGACTCTGATCTCGGGCGGACTCGAGGAGTTCGAGAAACGGTTCGCCGAGGAATTGGGGGGCCATGCCGGCTTGATCGGCGCGATGGCCGCCCATGTGCTCGCCTCGCCCGGCAAGCGGATCCGTCCGGCGATGTATCTGCTCTCCTCCTACGTCCACAGCCCCGATCGCCAGGTGACTATCGAGGGGGCGGTGGCGATCGAGCTGATTCATACCGCCACGCTCCTCCACGACGATGTCAACGACAACGCCGACCAGCGGCGGGGACGTCCCTCGGCCAATCGCATTTGGGGCAATCTGGCCGCGGTGCTAATGGGCGATCACCTGTTCGCCAAGGCCTTCCGCGTCATGGTCGCCACCGGCAACCCCCGCATCCTGCGCACCATTTCGCTGGCGACCGAACGCGTCGCGGTCGGCGAGCTGCTGCAACTGCAGGAGACCGGCAACATCGCCGCCACCGAAGCGATCTATCTGCGCATTATCGGCGACAAGACCGCCTCGCTGTTTTCCGCCGCCTGCGAGGCCGGCGCCCTGACACACGGCAACGAGCAGTGGGGCGAGCGCTTTCGTTCATTCGGCGAATACGTCGGGCTGGGATTCCAGATAGCCGATGACCTGTTGGATTACTGGGGCGACACCGTCCGGATCGGCAAACCCACCGGCAACGACCTGAAGGCGGGCAAGGTCACCCTGCCGCTCATCTATGCCCTGCGCGACGCGCAGGACTCCGAACGCCGCGACATCGCCCGGGTCCTGTCCGGCGGCTCCGACAACGGCATCGGCGAAGTGGTCGACTTTGTCCGCGCGCGCGGCGGCTTCGACTACGCCCAGTCCAAGGCCGAGAACTTCCGCAATCTGGCGCTGGAACAGATCGCCGACCTGGCCGATTCGGCCTACAAACGCGCCCTGATCGAGGTCGTGAACCATTCCGTCAGCCGCCAATCGTAGATCTCAACACCCCGGTCCCGGAGATTGCGTCGTCGCAACCGCCGCTGGCGTGTAGAATCCCGCTGTCGATACCACCGACCGTCTCCATGAACCCATTCCTCGCCATGCTCAGCTTCACCGCCTCGTACTGGGTGTGGGGACTGCTTGTGCTGTTGTTGGCGATGGCCGCCACGTGGTTCTACTACCGGCGCACCATGCCGCCGCTGCGCTGGTCGGTAAAGTCGCCGCTTCTGGCCCTGCGGATCATCGCCGCGGTGGCGCTGTTTCTGGCGCTGGCCGAGGCGCTCTGGTCGGCGATCCGTGTCGAACAGGACCGCCAGGAAATCGTCGTCCTCTTCGACCGCTCCGCTAGCATGGCGCAGCGCGATGACGCCGATACCGACCGGCTGTCCCGCGCCTCCGAGTATCTAACAAAGCACCTCACCGGCCCGTTGGCAGACCGCGCTGAAATCGTGTCGCTCTACTTCGACGACCATCTGCGCGATCCCGCCGATCCATTGCCCGATTCGCTGGGGACGGCCACCGCGATCGGCGATGCGCTCGAGCAACTGCGACGCCGTCCGGCTGGCGAGACCCCGCCCCGTGCTGCGGTCCTGCTCAGCGATGGCTCCTCCAACCGCGGCATCGATCCGGCCAGCGTCGCCGCCCGTCTGGGATATCCGATCATCAGCGTCGGCTTCGGCGCGCCGGGAGCGGCGCAGGCGCAGGTGGCTGCGCTGACCGCTCCCGAGCTCGTCTTTACCGGAAAACCCTTCGAAGTCGCCGTCGATTTGCAGGGGGTAAGCGTCCCCGGAAACGTAACCGTGCGGATGTCGTCGCGGGGACGGACCCTCGAACAGAAGCAGGCGACCCTCGCCGGGTCGGGGCAGCGTCTGCCGCTGACCTTGACCGGCCAATACGACACACCCGGCATGCATGATCTGCGCATCGAACTGCTCGGCGCCGATGGCCAGGTGATCCCCGCCGCCGGCAAGACCGCCTTCATCAATGCCATGAAGGGAAAGTTGCGTGTTTTCCTCGCCGGGTTCCGTCTGGATTGGGAATATGGCGCGCTGCGGCGCTGGTTGTCCCGTCAGGAACGGGTCGAGTTGATCGAGTACATCGCCGGCCCTTCCGGCAAGGGCTCAATCCCCACCGACTCGGAGTGGCAGACGATCGATGTCGCCATCTTGCTACATCCCACGCGCGACCAACTGGCGCGCGACTGGGCGCCGCATGTCGAGGCCATGTCGCAGTCGACCAAGGGCACGATCATCCTACTCAATGACCAGTTCTCGCGCGGCACCTATGCGTTGCCGCCGCCGCTCGAATTCGTTCAGGGCGGGCTGGCGTTCCCAATGGGCGAATATTCATCGGATCCGATGGCCACACGGCAGAATCACCCGCTGGTCCGTCTCAATCCGGCCAACACCTGGGAGGACACGCGCCGTCAGTGGACCGCGCGTCCGCCCTGGTCGAGTCTCGTCCTCTTTGACTCCTTGCCCGCTGATGCCGATGTCCTGGTCCGGGCCGCCGTGTCTCCCGGACGCGACGCGCCGGTCGTCTTCACCCGCCCGCTCAAACGCGGCCGCGCGCTGATCGTGGCCGGCGCGCCGCTCTGGCGCTGGGCGATGGAGAATGCCGCCTCGGGATTGGCGCCCGAAGAGTACGAGCATTTCTGGGGCAACGCCCTGCGCTGGCTGACCCTCACCGATGACGCCGACCGACTGGCGGTGCGCACCGACCTGGATGTCTACCACGCCGGAGAGCCGATCAACCTTGATGGTTTGGTGTATGACGAGGCCTACCGCTTCATTGACCGCGCCGAAGTCTCGGCCCGTATCTGGCCGGAAGAAGGGCCCGATACCGTGCGTCTGGTCCTCAATCCCGGCGCCGGTGACCGATTCCAGGGCCAGGTCAGCGCCCTGCCGCCGGGGACCTACCGCTACGACGGCGTCGCCAAAGTCGAAGATCAGACCCTGCCGCTGTCGGGCGGGATGTTCCGCATTGAACCCTATGGTCTGGAGCAACGGTTCGCATCGCTGGATGAGGGAACTCTGCGCGCCATAGCCCGCGAATCGGGCGGCCGGTACTACTCCGAGGATGAGCCCCCCGCCGTACTCGACTCGCTCGATCTGACCCCGGTCGAACGGGAGCGTAAACTCGAGCTGGCGCTTGGCAATCATTGGTTGATCCTTACCATCTTCATCGCCGCGCTCTCGATCGAGTGGTTTGTCCGCCGCCGCAAACAACTCCTGTAGTCGCCGCTGCAGGACACCCAGGATCCATCCCACACCATTCTGTCACTCCGAGCGCAGCGAAGAGTCTGCTTTTTCCGCCACGCGCCGCGAAGCCGGTTCCCGCCCCGGGGTGTCACATTCCCGCAAAAATCATTGACGCTTTGCCGGTCCTCCCCAATCTTGCCGTCCTACCCGGGAGCGGGGGCAGGGAGACCTTCCGCACAGGTGGGACATGCCGGCTATCGATCTTTGCATCGCACGCGAAATCCTCGACAGTCGCGGCAATCCGACCGTTGAGGTGGAAGTCGGACTGGAAGATGGTTCCGTCGGACGCGCCGCCGTGCCGTCGGGCGCGTCGACCGGCGCGCATGAGGCATTGGAACTGCGCGACGGCGACGAGGACCGCTACAACGGCAAGGGCGTGTTGCGCGCGGTCGAAGCGGTCAACGAGACCATCGGTCCCGAACTGACCGAGTCAGGTCTCGATGCCCTCAATCAAGCGGACATCGACGCGTTTCTGATCGAACTCGATGGCACCCCCGACAAGTCCAAACTGGGCGCCAATGCCCTGCTCGGCGTGTCGCTGGCCGTGGCCAAATCGGCGGCCGATTCCGCCGGGCTGCCCCTCTACGCCTACCTCGGCGGACCCAACGCGAAGATCCTGCCGGTGCCGATGATGAATGTTCTCAACGGCGGCAAGCACGCCGACAACAACGTCGATTTTCAGGAGTTCATGGTCGTGCCGGTCGGCTTCGAACGGTTCAGCGAGGGACTCCGCGCCGGCGTCGAAGTCTTCCATTCCCTCAAGCGCGTGCTCAACCAGAAGAAGCTGTCGACCGCCGTCGGCGATGAAGGCGGCTTTGCCCCCGATCTGAAGTCCAACGAGGAGGCGCTCGCGGTGCTGATGGAGGCGGTCGACCGCGCCGGCTACACCGCCGGCGAGGACATCGTCTTCGCGCTCGATCCCGCCGCCACTGAGATCTTCGACAAAAAGAGCAATCGCTATGAACTGAAAGGCGAAGGACGCTCGCTGTCTCCGGCCGAGATGGTCGACTTCTGGGCCGACTGGGTCTCGCGCTACCCGATCATCTCTCTCGAGGACGGCTTCGCCGAGGATGACTGGGAGGGTTGGCAGATGGTCACCGAACGGCTCGGCGGCGAACTGCAGCTGGTCGGCGATGACCTGTTTGTCACCAACCCGAAACGGCTCCGCCGCGGCATCGAGACCGGCTGCGCCAATGCCATTCTGATCAAGTTGAATCAGATCGGCACGTTGACCGAGACGCTGGACACCATCGCATTGGCCACACGCGCCGGGTACGCGTCGGTTGTCTCGCACCGCTCGGGGGAAACCGAAGACACGACCATCGCCGATTTGGTGGTGGCCACTGGATGCGGGCAAATCAAGACCGGCTCGGCCTGCCGCACCGACCGGATCGCCAAGTACAATCAATTGCTCCGCATCGAGGAGCAACTGGGCAGTCGCGCGGTCTATCTCGGACGCGCCGCGTTTCGTCAGATGTAGGAACTCGGGGCCGCGGCCGCCGGAACAGGGAACCGGCGGCCGTGGCGCACCCGTCACAACGCACCTTCAGGGGGCAGGGATGGCTTGGCTGTTTAACCGCAAAAAGCACGCCCGTCGCGCCAGCTATGTCACGATCCGTGAATACACTTATTCCAGTCTGCCGCGTCCGGTGGAAAACAAGTGGTCGGCCAAGGCGAAGGTCGCTTTTGCCGCCACCGCGATGGCGGCGTTCCTGTATTTTCTGATCTCGGGCGACCTCGGGTTGCTCCGTTTACGGTCGCTGCACCAATTGCACGACCAACTCCAGGCCGAGGAACTGGCGCTGGCCGCCGAGGTGGTCGATCTCGACACCCGCAAACGCCTGCTGGAGACCGACACATTGTTTATCGAACAGGTGGCCCGCAGCGAATTCAAACTCTCGCGCCCCGGCGAGACCGTCTATGAACTGGTCCCGCGTCCGGCGCACACCCGGAAGTAGCCGGCGATGTCCTTACCACGAGCCCGTGCGCAATGCCCGCCCCCGACGTCACCGAAGCGATCTGCCTGACCGTTCAGAAATTCTCCGAGACCTCCAAGATTGCGGTGCTTTACACCCGCGCCTGGGGACGGATTTCGGTCATCGCCAAGGGGGCGTTCCGGCCCAAGTCGCAGTTCTGGGGGCATCTGGAGCCGTTGGCCATCTCCGAGTGCGTGGTCTACAAGAAACCCAAGGAGCAAATCTACCTTCTGTCCTCCTGCCGGGCGATTGTGCCTTGGGTGCCTTTGACCGCCTCGCTGGCGCAAGCGGGATATGCCTTCGGCGTGGTCGAGTTTCTCTACCGCCACAGCTACGAGGAACGCGACCCCGAACTGTATGACCTCTCGCGCGCCGCGTTGCTCTCATTGGCCCGTCTGCCCGATAACGCCCTGGCGCGGCAGTATTGGGGCTATCTGCTCGGGGCCCTGGATTGCCTGGGATTCCGTCCCGAACTCGACCGCTGCACTACCTGCGACCGCGAGCCGGAGCCGGACCAGACAGTGGTCTTCGATGCGGCCGCCGGACGGGTCATCTGCCGCGATTGCCGTGAAGGCCGTGCCGAAGGGGCCCGTCCCCATCGCCTCGGCCCGGCCGCGCTGGCCGAGTTGCGCCGCCGCCAGAATAAGCCGATATTACAGCAAAGCGAGCCCGCACTGGAGAATGGCGCGCTGAACGACATCGCCGCGGCGGTCGAGGATTTCGCCCGGTACCATCTGGGCGGCTCCCGGATCAAGTCGCTCGATTTTGCCCGACGCATGGGTGCGGTGTGAGGCAAAAAAGATTGCTTCGCCGCCCCGGCCGAAAGCCGCCGGGGCGTCTCGCAATGACGGTTGTGCGCGTCATTGCGGGGAGCGCGACCGCGTGCAGCGGGATCAAGCGACGAAGCAATCCTTGTCCGAGCCGCGCGCACAAAACACATCGAGACACACCGGAGGACCTGTGGCATCACCGAAAGCCGACCCCTTGATGGAAAAGATCGTCTCCCTCTGCAAGCGCAAGGGATTTGTCTTCCAGTCCTCCGAGATTTACGGCGGCCTGAATTCCTGCTGGGACTTCGGCCCGCTGGGAGTGGAACTCAAACGCAACATCAAGGACCACTGGTGGAAGACGATGACCCACCGCCGCGAGGACATCGAGGGCATCGACGCCGCCATCCTCATGCATCCGCAGGTCTGGGTCACCTCCGGCCACGTCGCCGGCTTCACCGACCCGCTGGTCGACTGCAAGGAGTGCAAGGCGCGCTTCCGTCTCGACCAGATCGACGAGGCCGAGTGCGGCAGCCCGGCCTACAAGGGACGCAAGGCCGCCAAGTGCCACGCCGAGGGCAAGTTCACCGAGCCGCGCAACTTCAATTTGATGTTCAAGACCTTCATGGGTCCGATCGAGGAGGACGCCGCGGTCGTGTATCTGCGTCCCGAGACCGCGCAGGGCATCTACGTCAACTTCCTCAACGTCATGGGCCCGATGCGCCGCAAGCCGCCGTTCGGCATCGCGCAGATCGGCAAGGCCTTCCGCAACGAGATTTCGCCGGGCAACTTCATCTTCCGTTCGCGCGAGTTCGAGCAAATGGAAATGCAGTACTTCATCAATCCGAAGGACGACCAGACCTGGTTTGAATACTGGAAAGAGGAACGGCTCAAGTTCTACCTCGAGTTGGGCATCCGCCGCGAGAAACTGCGCTTCCACCAGCATGGCCCCGGCGAACTGGCGCACTATGCCAAGGACGCCTACGACATCGAATACGAGTTCCCCTTCGGCTGGAAGGAATTCGAGGGCATCCACAACCGCACCGACTTCGACCTCGGCCGCCACAAGGAGGCCTCGGGCGTCGATCTGTCCTTCTTCGACGAGGAAACCCGCGAGCGCTATGTCCCCTACATCATCGAAACCTCGGCCGGCGCCGACCGCACCACGCTGGTCTGTCTCGTCGACGGCTACAAGGAGGAAGAGGTGAAAGGGGAGAAGCGCGTGGTGATCTCACTCGACCCGCGCATCGCGCCGATCAAAGTGGCGATCTTCCCGCTGGTCAATCGCGACGGCATGGACACGATCGCGATGAACATCACCAACGATCTGCGCACGAAGTTCAAGGTCTTCTACGACGACAAGGGCGCGGTCGGCCGCCGCTACCGCCGCATGGACGAGGTCGGCACCCCGTTCTGCGTCACCGTCGACTCCCAGACTCTGGAAGACCAGACCGTCACCATCCGCCACCGCGACTCGATGGAGCAGGAACGCATCAGCATGGCGAAACTGGGCGACTATCTCGCACCGCGGGTGATGATTTAGCTTCGCTCTGTGATCCTGGGAAGACGAGGCCCGACAGGGCCGAGCCGGCTCTTGCTTTCCCCGCGAGCATCATGCAGCTTTCGGACTCAGTATGACTCCGTCCCATGAACAATGGGCCGCCCAGGCCCGGTATGATTTTGAAGTCGCGACGACGCTCTTTGAGAGCGGCAGATACCTCTATGTGATGTTCTTCTGCCAGCAGACCGTCGAGAAGATGCTGAAGAGCATCATCGCCAAGAGGTCAAACCAGACGCCGCCCCGGATTCACAACTTGATGCAATTGGCTCAGCGTGCAGGCATTGAAGTCAATGAGGAACGCGCCGGCTTTTTTCGCGAGCTGTCTCAGTACTACATACAATCGCGTTACCCCGAGGAGCTTTCAGCCATCGCCGGCGGCATCACACCGCAGTTGGCTGGAGCGACGATCGTAAGGACGGAGGCTGCGATTCAATGGCTGTCATCGATCATGTAGTCCGGGATCGCGCTCAGGGCGTCGTTAGACGTGTCTTGAAGCATGCGGATGTTCGCGCCGCGTTTCTGTTCGGCTCACAGGTTGCCGGGACCGCGGACCCGGATAGCGACATCGACATCGCGCTCTTCATCGATGGCTTGGAAGGCTGGACTCTGGACCGCAGGATGCGGCTGATCATCGAAACGCAGAGAGAACTGGGCGATGATCTCGAATTGCATCTGTTTCCGGCCAG
This sequence comes from uncultured Ignavibacteria bacterium, assembly GCA_964593585.1. GTDB lineage: Bacteria > Zixibacteria > MSB-5A5 > WJJR01 > WJJR01 > JACQFV01. Next base: position 46,141 of record CAZQIZ010000004.1, on the reverse strand, counting down.
CGCGCTTGATGCCGCTGACAGTGCATCGTTCTCCTTCTATGTCAGAACCCGCGGTGTCGCGCTGGAACGCTGATCCCGCCGAAATTCGATGAGGCCGAGCGAGTGAATGGCGAGTCCTACCGAAGCGCATTGTGGCAATTGAGGTGTCTTGAAACTTACGCGAAAGGCCGGAAGCGCAGAGGATATTGGCTGCGAATGGTACGCGCCGAATCGCCTACCCCGCCCGCTCATACCTCACCTGCACCAACCCATTCGCAAAACTCCTCGATCCTGCAAGCTTCCACATGCTCTCCGGTACTTCCGCGCCGAAGAGGGGAATGCCGCGCCCCAGAAGCGTGGGAATCAACGTGAGCGTCATGTCATCGACCAGCCCCGCGGCCAGCCCCTCACGGACTGTCTGGCCGCCATCGAGATAGATTCGCCTGACACCCTCGCGTCCCATCGTCGCGATCAGGTCAGAAAGCGAACCCGCATAGGCTGTCTCGTTGTGCTTCGGCGACAGGGGACGATGAGTGAGCACGATTATGCGCTTGTCGCCGTAATGCCAGGCATCGAAGGTGAGCGCCAGATCATAGGTATTGCGGCCCATGATGATCGCATCAACCGTGTTGAAGAACGCGGCAAAGCCGTAGTCTTCGCCCCCCGGATCCTCGATGCGCGTGAGCCAGTCGATCCCGCCGTCTTCGCGCGCGATGAATCCATCCAGACTCACCGCGAGGAAGACCGAGACCCGCGGACGTTGTGATTGTGGGTCCGCACTGCTCAATTGCATCATCTCATCACCAATGTAGTGGGGCGTATTGCATACGCCCCACCTCACTTCGCGGCAAGGGGCGTATTTCAATTCGCCCCTACCTGAGGTCGGACTGACACTCCGCATGCCGGAAGCAACTCACCAAGTGATCGTTGACCATCCCCGTCGCCTGCATGTGGGCGTACATGATTGTCGTGCCGACAAATCGGAATCCGCGCGCCTTGAGGTCCTTGGACATGGCATCGGAGATGGGGGTCGACGCCGGGATCTGCTTGGTGGTCTTCCAGCGATTGACGATCGGTTGTCCGTCGGTGAAACGCCAGATGTAGGCGTCGAAACTGCCGAATTCCTCGACGGTCTCAAGAAACGCCCTTGCGTTGGTGACCCCCGCCTCGACCTTGAGCCGGTTGCGGATAATTCCTTCGTTTTTGAGCAGCGACTCGACCTTGCGCTTGTTGTACCGCGCGATCTGTTCCGGATCGAACCCATCGAAGGCCCGTCGGTAGTTCTCGCGCATGTAGAGCACCGTCCGCCACGACAACCCGGCCTGCGCTCCTTCGAGAATCAGGAACTCGAACAACCTGCGGTCATCATGCACCGGCACGCCCCACTCGCGATCATGGTACTCGAGCATGAGCGGGTCATCAGACGGCCAGGGACAGCGAATCTTTTCTGTGGTCATATCACATCTCGTAGAAGCGGCTCTTGCCTGCCCTGAGCTTGTCGAAGGGAGCCGCATCTCGCCTGCGGTGAATGAGTCGCAGCGACCCCTCACCCGGTCCGCCTGCGGCGGACCGACCTCCCCCGGAGGGGGAGGTGAACAGGCAGGAATCCAAGTTAGTAGTCTCCGACTTTCATTGCAGCTCTGTCACAGGTACACGCATCGTCCAGATCGCCCGCCTTACCCTCCGGGAGGGGCCGACGCCGAAGGCGTCGGGTGAGGGCCATCCAGCAAGTGGCGCCGCCTCCCCAAAACAAAACAGGGCCCGAAGGCCCTGTCTATCATCTTTTCCGATGGTGCGCGAGGCGGGATTTGAACCCGCACGGGTTGCCCCACCACCCCCTCAAGATGGCGTGTCTGCCAATTCCACCACTCGCGCACGTGGTGTGTACCGTCGCCCATCGAGGTCCACGGGCGTCACACAAGACCTATCGCGGCGAATCGGTTGGATTCGGCGGCGTCTGCGCCGGTTGCTGCTGTGTCTCACCCGCCGGCTGTTGATTCTGCTCCGGGTTCAACTGGTCAATCGGCGTCGGCTCGGTGGTCGCCGGTTGCGTCTGATCGGTTGGGGTGGTCGCGGGCGCCACCGGCGGCAACTGGCTGGCCGCCTCCTGCACCGCGCTCTCGCCCTGCAGACCGCCAGTGGCGGTGCCGGTCGAGGGATGCAGAAACGACAGGATCAGCGCCGAAGCGAAGAACGAGATCGCCAGCACCGTGGTCGCCTTGGCCAGGAAGGTCGCCGCTCCACGGCCGCCGAAGACCGTGCCGGTCATCCCGCCGCCCCCGAACGCGCCGGCGAGACCCTCGCCCTTGGCCGACTGCAGCAGGACCGAGATGATCAAGCCCACGCAGATCAGAAGATGAATGCCGATGAAGATTCCGTACACAAGTCCTCCAGCGTCTGGTGCGTTCTTCCGGGTCGAAAAAAAGATTGCTTCGTCGTCCCGCGCGCCTGCGGCACGACGGGTCTCCTCGCAATGACAATGCTCAACTAAACTGCGGCACGGATGATGGCGTCGAACTCATCGGCCTTCAGCGATGCGCCGCCGACCAGCGCGCCATTGATGTCCGGATCCGCCAACAATCCCTTCGCGTTGTCCGCCTTCACCGAGCCGCCGTACTGGATCCGTGTGCGCTCGGCCACCGTCGCGCCAAATCGCTGCGCCAGCCAGCGGCGGATGAACCGGTGCACTTCGCCGGCCTGGGCCACCGTGGCGACCTTGCCGGTGCCGATCGCCCACACCGGTTCATACGCGATCGTGACGTTCTCCATCTGCGCGTCGGTCAAATCCTTCAGGCCGCCAGCCAACTGCCGCTCGACCACCTGTTCGGTCTGGCCCGACTCGCGTTCTTCCAGAGTCTCACCGACGCAGACAATCGGCCAAAGCCCGGCGGTCAACGCCGCATGGGCCTTGCGATTGACTCCCGCATCGGTCTCGCCGAACAACTGCCGCCGTTCGGAGTGTCCCAAGATAACCAATTGGCAGCCAACCGTCAACAGCATGCCCGCCGAGATTTCCCCGGTGTAGGCCCCCGCGGCCGCCTCATGCATGTTCTGCGCCCCCAACATGATGCGGCTGCCCCGCAGGTAGTCGGCCGCCGGATATAGCGAAACATAGGGGGGAAAGATCGCCACATCGGCATGCTTCCAGCCCCCCTCTTTGGCCTGCAAGGCCGCGCACAACTCCATCGTGGTCGGGACATCCCCGTTCATCTTCCAGTTGCCGGCAATAAATGGTTTTCGGGTCATATCAGCCTGATAGGCGCACACGCCTCCGGCGCGCGCCGCTATGTGGTCATGCCAGTGCACGGGCGCCGCACTGCCTGTGCGCCCTATTTGTTGTTGAGCGCCGCCACTCCGGGCAGGGTCTTGCCTTCGAGAAATTCCAGCGAGGCGCCGCCGCCCGTCGAGATGTGCGAAATGTGCTCGGCGACACCAGCCTGATGCACCGCCGCCACCGAGTCGCCGCCGCCGACGACCGAGACCGCGCCACGGTCGGTGGCGTGCGCCACCGACCGTGCCACTGCCTTGGTGCCTTCATCGTAAGGCGGTGTCTCGAAGACGCCCATCGGACCGTTCCAGAAGATCGTCCCGGCCTGGCCGAGCACCTCGTCGAAGTCTTTGATTGTGTGCGGCCCGATGTCGTATCCGGCCATGTCGGCGGGGATCGACTCGACGGCGACGATCTGGTGCATTGCCTCCGGTGTCAGGTCCGCGGCGACCACGCAATCCCACGGGAGGATAATCCGACGGCCGTTTTTCTCGGCGTCATGCAAAATCCCTTTGGCGGTGTCGACCAGCTCCTCTTCGACCAGCGACTTGCCGGTCGGCTTACCCTGTGCCTTGAGGAAGGTGAACGCCATCCCGCCGCCGATGAGAAACGTGTCCACCGTCTTCATCAGATTGGTCAACACCTCGAGCTTGCCCGAGACTTTGGCGCCACCCAGGATCGCCACGAGTGGCCGCTTCGGATTGGTCAGCAGGCGTCCCAGGTAATCGAGTTCCTTTTCCATCAGGTAGCCCGCGACGGCGGTGCGGAGGAACTTGGTCACACCCTCGGTCGAGGCGTGCGCCCGATGCGCGCTGCCGAAAGCGTCGTTGACATACAACTCTGCGCAGGCGGCCAGGCGGCGCGCAAACTCGGGGTCGTTCTTCTCCTCGGCGGCGTGGAAACGGACATTCTCCAGCAGGCAGATGTCGCCGTCATTCAGAATTCGGCAGCAGTTCTCCGGTTTAAGACCGATGCAATCTTCGGAGAACCCGACCGGCCGACCGATCAGACGGCTGAAATGATCGGCGACCGGACGGAGGGAATACTTCGCATCGGGCCCATTCTTGGGGCGCCCCAGATGCGAGGCCAGGATGACCCGTGCCCCGGCGTCGACCAGCCGACGGACCGTCGGCAGCGCCGCCACCAGCCGCGTGTCATCGGTGACCTGCCCGTCTTTGATCGGCACATTGAAATCGACGCGCACCAGGACCCGCTTGCCGCGCACCTGCCCGATAATGTCATCAATGGTCTTCTTGTTCATCGCTCGCTCTTCAATCCGCAATCGCCAATCGCTAATCGCCAATCGTCAATCGCCAATCGTCAATCGCCAATCGTCAATCGTCAATCGTCAATCGTCAATCGTCAATCGTCAATCGCCTCAGTCGTGCATCCGTGCCAGCATCTCCACCACACGGCAGGAGAAGCCCCACTCGTTGTCGTACCAGGAGAACACCTTGATCAGATTGCCGTTGGCGCGTGTTTCCTTCGAATCGAAGATCGAGGAGTGCGGATCGCCCACGATGTCCATCGAGACAATCGGCTCGTCGCAGTAGTAGAGGATGCCCTTCATCGGACCGTCGGCCGCCTTCTTCATCGCCGCGTTGATCCCTTCCACTGTGGCCGGTTTGGCTGTGACACAGGTCAGGTCGACCAGCGAACCGTCCGGCACCGGGGCGCGCACCGCCACGCCGTCGAGCTTGCCCTCCAACTGCGGCAGGACCTGGCCGATGGCCTTGGCCGCGCCGGTTGAGGTGGGGATGAGCGACATGGCCGCGGCACGGGCCCGGCGCAGGTCCTTGTGCGGCAGATCGAGAATGCGCTGGTCGTTGGTGTAGGCATGCACCGTGGTCATGTATCCCGACACGATGCCATATTCGGCGTCCAGCACCTTGGCCACCGGCGCCAGACAATTGGTCGTGCAGGAGCCGATCGAAATGACCATGTGCTTTTTGGGGTCGTAGTCCTTGTCGTTGACGCCGATCACGAAGGTTCCATCAACCTTCTTGGCCGGCGCGGAGATGAGCACGCGCTTGGCGCCGGCAGTCAGGTGCGCCGCGGCCTTCTCACGATCGGTGAACAGCCCCGTCGACTCGAGTACCGTCTCGGCGCCCAGTTCCTTCCACGGCAACTTCGTGGGATCCTTCTCGGCGGTTACTTTGATACGCTTGGCGCCGACCACCAGCGCGTCACCGTCGGCCTTCACCGTCACGTCGAGACGGCGATGGATGGAATCGTACTTGAGCAGGTGTGCCATCGTCGGGGCGTCGCAAATGTCGTTGATGCCGACAATGTCCAACTGCGGATTGTTCATCGCCGCGCGGTACACCAACCGTCCGATACGTCCGAATCCATTGATCCCCACTTTGATTGCCATAAGTCCTCCGACTCCTTTTGGGATGTGATGTGCGGCAGGTCCGAACGCGATCTGCGCGGGCCACAACGGGGCTAACGATACATGTAGGCGGCTCCGATGAGCACCATGGTTCCCGAGTAGTCTTTGACACCGAACAACTCTTTGTCAAACTTGGCGTGTTGATACTTGACCGTGCCGGTCAGGCAAAACGACGAGGACAGCACCAAATTGGCGCCGGCGCCAAAGTAATAACCCAGAGCCGTGCGTGATTGGGTGTCTAACCCGACGACGTTCGACTGCGTGAGATTGATCTCAAACAGTTCGGTCCCGACCACCAGCGACCCGCCGGCGCGCAGCGAGGGCTGCAGTTTCTGCTGCGTCCGTTTGGCCATGGGGTAGAGGATGATGCCGGCGCTGAGCGGGTAGATGGTCGCATTGCCGAAGATGTCCGCCTGGCCGAAGTCATCCTCCTCGCCGGTCCGCACCCGCAAATCGCCGCGGTTGATCGCGCCGATGCTGAAATCGAGATTGAGGATGCCCGCCATGTGGGGCTGGTAGAAAAACTCGAGATGGAAGGCGGTGTTGGAAGCATCCAATCGGGCGTTGGGTTCGGTGATCTCGTTGCCCAGGTCGCGTGTGAACCACGGTCCCAGTTGCCCGCCGACCAGCGCCTTGCCCCACTGGCCCGGCGTCGGCTCCTGACGCGCTTCCTTCGGCACGCCCATCGGCTGCGCCGCCAACGGCCCGGCCAGAATCAGCGCCGCCAGCACGGCCCTCATCAACGCGATCCCTGCGGTCTTGATCACAGCCGCTCCTTTGGTCACCGAACGCGCAGTGTCACACCGACTGACGCCCACAACCCGGACAAATCGAACTCACCCTCGTCGCTGTAATTCAGGTCGCTGAGGCGGTAGGCAATGTCGCCCACCAACCCGAACCGTCCATTCAAGTAGTACTCTCCGCCGGCGCCAATCAGAAATCCCAGCGCCGCCTTTGTGCCTTCGGCATACACATTCCGCCCCAGGCGCGGGTGAATGTTGCTGGGTTGTTCGCTGGCAATCAGCACCGAGATTCCGCCGCGGGCGTAGATGTTGTGCGGATGAGCCGTTGTGCCCAACTCACGGATCGCCCGCGCCCCAAGGAACAGCGGGATGAAATCGACACGGCCGTCGCCGAGCAGGATTTTGCCGGCCTGCGACGTGTCCCCCTTGGGGTCCACTGGTGTTATCGGCGGTTCCCCCTGTATCCCATCGACCTGAACGTCATTTCGTTGGGCGAATCCCGCCCCAATCTCGACCCACCAGATCCCCTTAACATTAAAAAGCCCGTAGAGTTCGAGGAAGGGGGCAATCTGTCCGTCTTCTTCGACCGCGGCGCGGTAGAGCGTGTCGGGGTCTTCGTGGAAATATACGTATCCGAGCGATCCGGCGAAGTCCTGCTGCGGCCAGGCGCCGACACGCACGCCGAAACGGTCCCCCTGACGCTGCGCCGACGCATCGGCGGGACACGCCAGCAGCGCGATGATCGCGGCCATCGCCGCCAGCCCGATGTTGATCCCTCTCCGACCGCGCATCCATGCCTCGCTTTCGTTATCCGAAGAAATAGGCGGCTTCCTCAAACAATTCCGGTGGCACTGTCCTGGTCTTCCCCGCCACCTCGGCGAGAGGAACCGAGGTGATCTGATTGTTGCGGTATGTCACCATGCGTCCGAACTGGCCCTGCTCGATCAGGCGCACTCCATGCAATCCAAATCGGGTGCACATGTAGCGATCCAGGGCCGTCGGCGATCCGCCGCGCTGTACATGGCCGAGGATGACCTCGCGCGTTTCGTAGCCGGTGCGGGCCTCGATCTCGCGCGCCAGGACCTGCCCGATACCGCCGAGACGGACATGCCCGAACTCGTCGATCTCGCTGTCCTGCGTCACGAGCTTGCCCTCGCCGCCCTTGCCGTTGGCCTTGGTCAACGAGGCGCCTTCGGCCGCCACCACGATCGACCAGTCCTTGCCGCCCTCGTGGCGACGGGTGATGAGCGCGCATAACTCATCGATGTTTGTCGGGCGCTCCGGTATCAGGATTGCGTCGGCGCCGCCGGCGATTCCTCCTTGCAGGGCGATCCAGCCCGCGTGACGGCCCATCACCTCGACCACCATCACGCGCTTGTGCGACTCGGTGGTGGTGCGCACGCGATCGATCGCATCCACGACCGTGTTGACCGCCGTGTCGAATCCGAAGCAGTAATCGGTGCCGGCCAGATCGTTGTCGATGGTTTTGGGCACGCCGACGATCGGAATGCCGTTCTCGAACAGGGCATGCGCGACCCCCTGCGTATCCTCGCCGCCGATGGCGATAATCCCATCCAGACCCAGACTCTTGACCGTCTGCTTGGCCTGGTCGATGCCTCCTTCCTTCTTGACCGGATTGGTGCGCGAGGTCTTCAGGATCGTCCCGCCCTGACCGATGATGCCCGAGACTTCCCGCAGTGCGATCGGACGGGTGGAACCGCCCTTGAGCAGTCCCTTCCAGCCGTCGAGAATGCCGGTGACCTGCCAGCGATTGTGCTTAATGGCCTTGACCACGATGGCGCGAATGACCGCATTCAACCCCGGGGCATCGCCGCCGGAAGTCAGTATCCCTATGTGCTTGGATTCCAAGTGAGTTTCCGTCCTTCCCCCCGTCGGTGAATACCGGCGAGAGGCCCAAGTATGCCCGCCCGACCAGTAAAGTCAAGAAAGGCGAGAATCAGACCTGTCTAAAACCTGTTCGCGCAACCCTTTTATCGACAGACAATTACGGCGGATTTCACCGTCCGGCCAACTGCCGCCTCAGCCCCTCTAAATCTCCCAGTACCCAGCCTTGAGTGATTCGCCCCGATTGGACCGAGAAGAAGGCGGCACCCGCGTATCGAATCGGTCGGCCCGTTGCCGGAAGCCCAAAGATCGGGCCGCTGTGCGTGCCGGTGTACGTTAGCCGGACAGCCGCCCGGTCATTGTTAACGATGAGCTCGTCGATCGTATTGTGGAAGTCCGGAAAGGCCGCACGAACCTGCTCCATGTACAAACGGAACCCTTCCTGACCGACGACGTCCTTTCCCAGCGATCCGCGAAAGACAAGAGCCGGATCGATCAGCGCCGGTATCAGGTCCCAGCGCCACTGATTCCACAGTTCGTGGTAGTATCGCTCGATGATTGTCGCGGTGGCGTCCATTGCCAACCCATTGCCGGTCTTAGGGCGTTTGTGGCGCACGATATGGCAATTGACCTGTGGATAAAAAAGAATTTCCCTGCCGCCGGCGACGGGACCGTCCGTGGTAGTTGACCGGCGGCAGGGTGGTGAGGGAACGTTTCGCTCCCCCGAAGACACGCCCGGAACGGGCTCCCCGGGATCCGCATTAACAAACGTCGTGCCGAACAAGACCCAGCATGCACAGCTCTGCGATTGATCGCTTGAAATTCCTCTAACTGCATGAATGCCAGTCAGAGGATCGCGCCCAGTTCTCGAGAGGAGTCCATGGATCGGACCCGTAGCGCGCAGAAGCCCACGCCGGAGTGCGTAGTGCTACGCACCCCGTGCGAAGTGCTACGCAGCCGCGACCGGTTCAGAGCGTACCGACCGGCCCGCCGGTTGCAGCTTGGGTGCCGCGGGGACTTGACAAAAACGGGAAAGCCCATTTACTGGTAAATGGCACCCTCGCATCCAAAACTTACGGACCCTTCGCACCGCAAATCATAGTCTGCACAGTGGTAGGTGCAGCGTCAACATTACACCTGATCCAGTGAGGTACGCCATGAACAGGACGCTCCTACGAGTCATGCTCGTGTCGCTTCTGTGCGCGCTTTTGGTCGCGCCGGCGGCGTGGGCGCGGAATCGCAAGACCATTACCGTGCGGCGGGGCCACCCGGCGGGTGACATCGGCCGGCTCACCGCGGCGGTGTCCACACCCACGGCAACGACCGGCATTCTGGTGCTGCGTTTTGGCCTGGGGCTGTCCCAGTCCTATGTCTTCCGTCTGGACCTCTCCGGCCTGCGCCTGTCCGGGTCGCATTCCCAGGAACTACCCTCGACAAAGACTGGAGCGCGCTAATGGCCGAGGCCCACATCACAAATCTGGCGAATGATGCCGAGGCCTTCCTGGCCGGTCGCCAGTATCAACGCGCCCTGGCCCTCGTCCAGTCGGCGCTCGCGCAGGCGGGCGGCGATACGGGCACGGACACTGTCCGCCTCCGACTCATCGAAGGCGAGTGCCACGCATTCCTGGGCGAACAGCGTCGGGCGCTGGAGATCTGCGGACCGCTTTTGGAAGCCCTTGGCGTCTCCAGCGAGCATGCGCTCTACGCGCGTGGCTCGCTGATCATGGGCATCGCGCAGTTCTACCTCGGCCAGACCGCCGAGGCGCTGGAGAACGCGCGCATCGCCCTCTATGCTTATAAGCGCGCCGCCGACACTGATGGCGCCTGCCGCAGTCTGAACTGGCTGGGCAATATCCACTTCGACCGCTCGGAATTGACCGACGCCGTGCGTGCCTATGAGCAGTGTATCGCCCTGGCCGACACCGCCGACCGGCCCCGTTGGGTCGCGGTCGGACGTTACAACCTCGGCAAGGCCTTCGCCCTCTGCGGCGAGATCCCGAAGGCGCTGGCCACGCTGACCGACAATCGCGAAGCGCTGGCGCAGGTGTCCGATCCGCTCAACGTCATGCGCAGCGACCTGCTCACCGCCTTCGTACGGATTCAGGATGGCGACCACACCGGCGCACGCGCCGCGTTGTGCGCTCTGGAATCGGCCGTCTTCGACTCGCCGCATCTGCGCGAGCAGGGCGCCTGGTGTGAGTACATGGGCGAACTGGAACTGCGGGAAGGCAACCTCAAGGCGGCAGCCGAACAGTTGGCCCGCGGCATCGCCATCGGATCGGGACCCAGCCGTGACGAGTCGGTCGTTGGCCAAGCCCGCCGATTGTTGGCCGAAGTGCGGCTGGCCGATGGCAATTTCCCCGAAGCGATCGCCGAATGCCACCGCGCGCTCGAGTCCGTCCGGCGCGTCGGCGAGCGCTTTGAAGAGGGCGTGATCTACCGCCTGCTCGGCGAAGCCCACCACCGGCTCGATCAGAATCCCGAAGCCCGCGCCGCCTACAAGCAGTCGGTAGATTTGCTGCGCACCATCGGCGCGCGGCTGGAGCGGGCCAAGTCATGCCTGGCCGCCGGTCAGTCGACGGTCTTTTCCCGCCGCGAACGATACGCCTTCCTGGCCGAGGCCGAACGGCTCTTTGGCGAAACCGGCGTCGAGCGCTGGATCGAAGAGGCCCGCGGCGCCGCGCAGGACCTCCTGCACGACCGGGTCGGGGAGATCCGCGCCCGCGCCGCCGAGACTGTCGGTTCCGCGTTGTTCATCAGCGCCGACAGCCGCACCCGCGACACGCTCAAACTTGCCGATCGGCTGGCGCGCGTCGATATCGCCATTCTGATCACCGGCGAAACCGGCGTCGGCAAGGACCAGTTGTCGCGCTATGTCCACGCCCAAAGCCCGCGTCGCGACGGCCCCTTTGTGCCGATCGACTTGTCCTGCATCCCGGAATCGCTCTGGGAAAGCGAGGTCTTCGGCCATCGCAAGGGCGCCTTCACCGGTGCGACAGCCGACAAGATCGGACTGCTGGAGTCGGCCAATGGCGGCACGGTGTTCCTCAACGAGATCGGCAACCTGCCGCTGCCGTTCCAGGCCAAGATTCTCGAGCTGCTCGATTCGCAACGGATCCGTCCGGTAGGGCAGACCGAACCGTTGACCCTGGATGTCCGTTTCATCGCGGCGACCAATGAGAATTTGCGCGCGGCGGTGGCCGCCGGACGATTCCGGCAGGATCTGTACTTTCGCCTGGCCGGCGCGCCGTTGCATCTGCTGCCTCTGCGTGAACGGCGCGGCGACATCCTCCCGCTCATTCGCCATTTCCTGGTCGGGTACGGAGTGCCGGTCTCGGAGCTCTCATGTCTGGACATGCAACTGTGGGTCGAACGTGCCTACAATGGGCATTGGGAGGGGAACGTGCGCCAACTGCGCTCGTTTATCCATCGCCTGGTGGCGATCGCCGAGCGCCCCTCCGATCCCGAATTCGCCGACTGGGCGATGCGGCTTTTGGAGCAGATTGACATCATCCATGAGCCCAATGTCGGCGCGCGGGTCTCGCGCGAGGCCCTGCGGGCGGCGCTGGAACGCAACGTGTGGAACCAACGCGCCGCGGCGCGCGATCTGGGGATCACCGAAGGCGGAGTGCGGCACCTCATGCGCCGCTGGGATGTCGCCCGTCCCAAGGCGGCGTAGCCGATCGGTCATGCACCCGGACCCATAATCCGCTTGTTATGGGTCTGCAAATTGCGCAATCTGTCCGACTGGCCCGCGGTACCGGGCCAGCCGGACAGACGCATGACCAACGTGATCATCCCCGCCGCCGGCGTCGGCACCCGCCTCCGCCCGCACACACACACCGCTCCGAAGGCGCTTCTGCCAGTGGCCGGCAAGCCGATCCTCGGCCATATCCTCGATCGCATCGCCGCCGTCGACGGCCTCGGTACCATTCGGCTGGTCGTCGGCTTCCTCGGCGACCAGATCGAGGAGTATGTCCGGACCCGCTATGATCTGAATGTCCGTTTCGTCCAGCAGGCCGAACTGCTCGGCCTGGGGTATGCCGTGCACCTCGCGCTCGAGGACACGCCCGATGACGACCCGGTGCTGATCATTCTCGGTGATACGATCCTCGATGTCGATTTGGGTTCCTTCGTGACCGGGCCCGAGGATGCCATCGGCGTCAAGGAGGTCGATGACCCGCGCCGCTTCGGGGTGATCGAGACCGATGGCCGTTACATCACCCGTCTGGTGGAAAAACCCGCCGACCCTCCGTCGAAGTGGGCGGTGGTCGGGCTCTACGGCATCCACTCGACCGGGCTTCTGCGCCGCTGCCTGAAGGATGTCATTGGCTCCGCCCGGACCAGCGCGGGGGAGATTCAAATGACCGATGCCCTGCAGCTGATGGTCGAACGCGGCAGCCGGATGCGCGCGGTCCCTGTCGATGGCTGGTTTGACTGCGGCAAGGTCGAAACGCTCCTTCAAACCAACCGCCACCTGCTCGGCAAGAGCGCGTTACACTATCAATTGGACGGTTCCATTGTGCTGCCGCCGGTGTATATTGCGCCCTCGGCCGTGGTCGTACGCTCGGTGATCGGGCCGTATGTTTCCATCGGCGAAGGCGCCCGGGTTGCGGACACGGTCGTGCGCAATTCGATCATTGCCGACGAGGCCCAGGTGAGCCGTTGTGTCATGGAAGATTCGCTCGTCGGTGCGCGCGCCACGGTGGAAGGGACCGCCAAACGTCTCAACGTCGGCGACTCATCGGCCGTGGGCCTGCCCTGAGCTTGCACCCCCTCAACACCAGCGCCGCAACGATGGCCCCGGGCCGGCGGCGGGAGGATGAATGAACGGCGATTTTCTGTTTACGTCCGAATCGGTGACCGAAGGCCACCCGGACAAAGTCTGCGACCAAATCTCCGACGCAGTCCTCGATGAGGTCATGAATAAGGACCCGATGGGCCGTGTCGCCTGCGAGACCTTTGCCACCGTGGGGCTGGTGATCGTCGGCGGCGAGATCACCACCAGCGCCTTCATCGATATCCATCGGCTGGTGCGCGAAACGCTTCGTGAGATCGGCTACACGCAGTGCGGTTTCAGTTGGGATTCCTGCGGCATCCTCAACGCCATTGGCCCGCAGTCGGCCGACATCGCGCAGGGGGTCGACACCGGCGGCGCCGGCGATCAGGGGTTGATGGTCGGCTTCGCCTGCCGCGAAACGCCCGAGCTGATGCCCATGCCGATCATGCTGGCGCACCACCTGACCCGCCGGCTGGCGGAAGTGCGCAAGAAGCGCATCCTGCCCTACCTCGGGCCCGACGGCAAGTCGCAGGTCACCATCGAATACAAAGACGGTGTCCCGGCCCGCGTGCACACCGTGGTGCTGGCCGCCCAGCACGACGAATCCATTCTCGACGGCACCGGCAGGATGATTACCAACGCCGCGCGCGAACAACTCATCGACACGGTGGCGCGCGAGGTGATTCCGAAGCGGCTGCTCGATGACCGCACGATCTTCCACGTCAACCCCACCGGCAAATTCGTTATCGGCGGCCCGCAGTCCGACACCGGCATGACCGGACGCAAGATCGTCGTCGACACCTACGGCGGTATGGCCCCGCACGGCGGCGGCGCCTTCTCGGGCAAGGACCCGACCAAGGTCGACCGTTCCGCCGCCTACATGGCGCGCCACATCGCCAAAAACGTCGTCGCCGCCGACCTGGCCGAGCAGTGCACCGTGCAGTTGGCCTACGCCATCGGCGTCGCCGAGCCGGTCTCGGTGATGATCGATTGCAGCGGCACCGAACGCATCCCGTCGGCCCGCATCAGCGAACTGGTCCGAAAGCACTGGGACCTCACCCCGAAAGGGATCATCGACTACCTGGGGCTGCGCGCGCCGATCTACAAGGCGACCGCCGCCTATGGGCACTTCGGACGCACCGAAGCGACGTTCACCTGGGAAAAGACCAACATGGCCGCGGCGCTGGCCAAGGATGCCTGACCGCTAAACCAATCCGCACGGGGAGAATTCAACCGATATGGATTATCACGTTTCCGATCTGTCGCTGGCCGCAGCCGGCGCGCTGCGCATTGAGTGGGCCGAGAAGAACATGCCCGTCCTGCGCCTGATACGCGCCCGCTTCGCCAAGGAAAAACCGCTCAGGGGCATCCGCGTCGGCTGCTGTCTGCATGTCACGACCGAGACCGCCAACCTGATGGAAACGCTGAAGGCCGGCGGCGCCGAAGTCCGCCTCTGCGCCTCCAATCCTCTCTCCACCCAGGATGATGTCGCCGCCTCGCTGGCCAAGCACACAAAGGTGGGCGTCTTCGCCACCCGCGGCGAAGACAACAAGACCTACTACAAACACATCGACGCCGTGCTGGCGATGAAACCGCAGGTCACGATCGACGACGGCGCCGATTTGGTCTCCGCGCTGCATCAGGAGCGCAACAACGCGATCGCCGCCGGTGTCTGGGGCGGCCTCGAGGAGACCACCACCGGTGTCATCCGGCTGCGCGCCATGGCGCGCGAGGGCGTGCTCAAGTTCCCGATGGTCGCGGTCAACGATTCGCAGACCAAGCACTTCTTTGACAACCGCTATGGCACCGGACAGTCGACCATCGACGGCATCCTGCGCGCCACCAACCATCTGTTGGCCGGATCGAAGGTGGTCGTGATCGGGTATGGCTGGTGCGGACGCGGCGTGGCGGTGCGGGCCCGCGGCATGGGCGCCGATGTCATCGTCTGCGAAGTCGAGCCGGTCAAGGCGATCGAGGCGGTCATGGATGGATTCCGCGTCATGCCGATGGCGCAGGCCGCCAGGGACGGCGATGTCTTCATCACGCTCACCGGCAACCTCGCCGTCATCCGCAAGGAGCACTTCGCGAAGATGAAAGACGGCGCCGTGGTCTGCAACTCCGGCCACTTCAACGTCGAAATCGACATTGATGCCCTCGACAAGATGTCCAAGGGCAAGCGCAAGGTCCGTCACGAGGTCGAGGAGTACACGCTGCGCGACGGCCGTCGCATCCATCTGCTCGGCGAGGGACGGTTGATCAACCTCGCCTCCGCCGAGGGCCACCCGGCGATGGTGATGGACATGTCCTTTGCCAACCAGGCCTTGGGCGTCGAGTTCATCGTCAAGAACCGCGGCAAACTCCCGCTGGGCGTGCACGCGCTCCCGGAGCGCATCGACAAGGAGATCGCCCGGCTGAAACTCAAGTCGATGGGTGTCAAGATCGACACCCTGACCGCCGCGCAGAAAAAGTATCTCGCCGAGTGGACGATGGGCACTTGATCGGCCCCACAATTTCGCTGTCTCCGGCGGCGCCGTGCTTGAACACGGCGCCGTCGCGTTTTATACTCGGACTGGAAATGTCCACTTTTTAATCCACAGGAGGTTCCATGATTCTGGTCCGCAACACCTTCCAGCTGCAGTTCGGCAAGGCCAAGGAAGCCAAGGCCGTTATCCAGGCCGGGATGAAGGCCCTGACCGCCCCGGGACTGATCGAGCATCGCGCCTACATGGATCTGTCCGGGCCGTTCTACACGCTCGTCTTGGAGAACACCTGGGAGAGCATGGGCGCCTTTGAGAAGGCCTTGGCCGATCTGGGCAACCAGAAGGAATGGCAGCAGTGGTATGCCAAACTCGTTCCACTGGTTGTCTCCGGGCACCGTGAGATTTATTCTGTGATTGTATGAGCGACGTGACCCGATTCCAGGCGCTGACCTTTGATTGCTATGGCACCCTGATCGACTGGGAGCGGGGCATTCTCACGGCGTTGCGTCCATTGCGGCAGCGGTTGGGTGACCGAATCGATGGTGGCCAGTTGCTCGTCGCCTTCGGCGACGCCGAAAGCCGCATCGAACGCGAGCACCCGACATTGCCCTATACCGAGATTCTGCGCCGCGTGCACCGGGCTCTGGAATCGACCTTTGAAGTACCCGAGGACGCCGCCGCCGCGGAGTCGTTCGCCGTCTCGGTGGGCGACTGGCCGCCCTTTCCCGACACCGTCGCCGCCCTGCGCAATCTGCAGACGCGCTTCAAGCTGGTGATCGTCTCCAACACCGATCATGCCTCCTTCGCCGGCACCCAGCGGTCGTTGGGCATCCGCTTCGACGCGCTGGTGCTGGCCGAGGATGTCGGCGTCTACAAGCCCGATCATTGCATGTTCGATCGCGCCCTGTCGATGTTGGCGAACATGGGCATCGGTCGCGACAGCGTCCTCCATGTCGCGCAGAGTCTCTACCATGATCATGTCCCCGCCAAGGCGCTGGGGCTGGCCACCGCCTGGGTGGATCGCTACCGCGGCCAGTCCGGCGGCGCGGTCCGTCCGCCCGGCATCGAGATCCGCCCCGATTACATCGTCGGATCACTGCGGGAACTTGCCGTACGGTTGGGCGTTTCTACCGATTGAACGCGCGACAACGCGCCCGAAAACCGTAGAACCTCAATCCACGGGAGGCAACATGATCCGAGTCATCCCCGCGCGGGAACGTCATTTCAACGACTTCGGCTGGCTGCAAACCTACTGGCTGTTCTCGTTTGACACTTACCGCGATCCCAACAACGTCAACTTCGGCGCTCTGCGCGTCTTCAATGACGATGTCGTCGCGCCCGGGGGCGGATTCCCGCCGCACCCGCACGGCGAAATGGAGATTGTGACCATCGTCCTCTCCGGCGCGGTCACCCATTCCGACAGCATGGGCAACAAAACTGTCATTCGCGCCGGCGACGTCCAGCGCATGACCGCCGGCACCGGTGTGCGCCATTCCGAGTTCAATTTCGAGGACGAGCCGCTGCATCTGTACCAGATCTGGATCCTGCCCGACAAGCGCGGGCTGACGCCCAGTTACGAGCAGCGCACCACCCGCGTCGCCGACTACAAGAACCGCCTGCTGGCGGTCGCTTCCAGCGATCCGTCATACCGGGACGTTGTGCGGCTCAACACCGACGCCGTAATCTACCTGTCGGACATGGACGCCGGGCATGAGCATGTCTTCCGCAATGAGGCGGGACGACGGATCTTCCTCTATGTCACCGCGGGCGTGCTGGAGGTCAATGGCGCGCTTCTGGAGACCAACGACCAGGCGCGCATCGAAGGGGAGAAGGAGCTGAAGATCCGCGCGCAGTCGGCGGCGAAGTTCATCGTCGTCGAAGTCCCGTAGCATCCGATACAGCCCCGTGAGAAACAAAGATTGCTTCGACGGCCCGGGCGCACAGCGCCCGGGCCGTCTCGCAATGACGATTTGTAGTGCGTTAGACTGCTACACCGTCATTGCGAGCCCCGCGGTTTTATGCGGGGCGAAGCAATCTCTGTTCGCCAGGGGAGGGGCCTACTTCCGCACCCGCCATAGCGCGATCAGCCCTGCCAACAAGCACAGGACATTCGGCGTCCAGGCGGCCACGACCGCGGCGTGGGGAACCCAGGCGGGATACAGATCGGCCAACAGGGGACGCAACGCGCCGCTGTGCCCCAGCGACCGGAAGATTTCGTACAACACGCGCACCACGAATGTGATCATCATCGCGATGCCGAAATTCAGCGCCATGCCCGCGTGACGCGTCCGTGCCGCGATCGGAAACCCGATCATGACCACAATCAGATTGATGAAGGGGAAGGCGATCTTCAGCGCCAATTCGGTTTCCTCAAGCGTTGGATCGCCGCCGGTGCCGCGCAGACGAACCACCGTCTGCCTCAGCTCTCCATAAGTCATCTGCTGCGGGTTGACCCGCTTGCGCACCACATCCTCGGGCGTCTCCGTCCAGGCGGGGAAGGCCGTGACGTTGAACGGCTCGTACGACACCACACTGTCGCCCGAGGGGGAGAAATTGCGAATGCCCCCGTCTTCGGCCACCCACGCCGACTCCTGATACCAGATTCGTTTCATCTCGACCGTCTGGGTCAGACGGCCGTTGTCGATTGTCTGTACCGTCACATCGGTGCCGAGATTCTGCTTGGTGTTGAAGGTCTTGAAGTGGTAGACGCGTCCGCCGCCGCCGACGAGAAAGACATTTTGCAGCAGCAGCCGCGCCGGCTCCGCGGTCCCCTTGATCAGCCGCTCGCGCAGATCGGCGCGGTTGCGCTCGCAGCGCGGGTAGATGGTCTCGCCGGCCATGAAGACCAACACCGTGACAACCAGCCCCATTGCCAGGAATGGCGCCGACAGCCGCCACAGCGACAGCCCGGCGGCGCGCATCGCCACCAGTTCGTTGGTTTTGGCCAGGAATCCGACGGCAAAGAGAGTCGCCAGCAGCACCGCCACCGGCGTCACCAGGATCAGCACATACGGGCTGTAGTACAGGTAGTAGAGCGCGACATAGACAAAGGGCACGCCCTTGTCGATGAATTTGTCGATGTTTTCCACCAGGTCGACGATGATCGAGATCGCCCAAAAGGCGACCAGCGCCCACAGCAGACTGAAGACGAACTTGCCGATGAGGTAGCGATCGATGCGTATCAACATGCCGTCAGCCCGGCGTCAGCCGCGTGTCAATGCCCAGATCGCCCGCGGGGAGAGCGGAATCTCATTGGTCCCTGTCCACAAAAGCAGCGCCCCCGCCGCGCCGATCAGCAGATCGGCGCTCCACATCGCCCAGAACGGCGAGACAAAGCCGCGGTCGGCCAGTTTCTCCCCGCCGATGAGAAAGGCCCAATACAGCAAAAACAGCCCGATCGACACGCCGATGGCGGTGGCAATCCCTCCGCGCCGCGCCCGCACCGCCAACGGACAGCCGATGAGGACGAAGACCACGCACGCCGCCGGGATCGAGTACTTCTTGTACACTTCGATTTTGTACTGATCGATCAACCGTTGCTGATTGTCCATCGCCGCCCGCTCGCGCTCGATCATGGCGACCACCCGTGAGGCCCGCTCGGCGGCCCGCTGACGGGCGTTGAGGCTGTCGGCGGCGGGGAGGAAATCGGGACGGTCCACCGGCATGGGATAGGCGACCATCTGCGAATCGGGCGGTCGGAGGAAGACCGCCGCCACCCAGGAGGAGCAGGTGCTGTTGATCGTGCGCCAGCGCGAATCGATCGAGGCCCGCCAGACCGCGATGTCCTCGTTCATTTGCGCCGCCGACTTCTCGCGGTCGGTGCGATACTCCGTGTCGGTCCGCGTCCACTCGTCGCCCACCCCGCCGAGGTAGAAGGTCTGGTGCTCGAAGCGCGTACGCCGGTACTTGACACGGTCCGCGGGATCGGGTTCGTGGATCTCGCCGTCGTACAATTCGAGGATCAGCGTGTTGCCATCCTCCGAGTTGCGCATCGTGCCGGTCTTCGCCGTCACCGTGCGCGGCTCGGCACGGTTTTTGTGATCGAAAATCGTTACATCGGCAATGTCGGAGGTCTTCTCGTTCAGCGACTTGATCAGCAGATGATAGCCGGCGATCCGGTCCTCGAGGACATTGGCCTTCAGGTCCAGCGTCGGACGCTTGCGCCGGATGTCGGACATCAGTTTGCGCGCCTGATGATTGGCATCAGGCAAGACCTCGTTGTTGAAGACAATCAGCCCGGACGCCATTACCCCCGCCAGGATCAGCACCGGCACGATCATTCGGTATAGCGACACCCCGGCCGCCTTCATCGCCGTGGTCTCCGAGTCGCCCGCCATCCGGCCGAAGGCCATCAACGTCCCAGACAGAACCGCCATCGGCACCGCCAGAGCGAACATCCAGGCGAGATTGAGGACAAACACTTGAATGATCACCCAGGCGGGCAGGCCCTTGGACACCACCATCTTGACCACGTTGGGGATGAAATCGACGACAAGGACCAGCGTGACGACCACGAGCGCGAACACAAAGGGCCCGTAGTGCTCGCGCAGTATGTATCGGTCCAGTCGCGACATGCGGCGTGAATATAGACCCCGCCTTCTGATACCGACAGTTCATAAGTCTGCGCCACAAACGGCACTTACGGGCTTTCTGCTTGACTTTACCGCCGGGGGAAGGGATTTTGCGCCGTTTACGGAACCCATTGGGGTCCAGCGAGTTTAAGAGGGGAAGATGGCCATCCGCGACCTTGCGCCCGGCGACCGCGTTGAAGACTTCTTTGCGCTCCGCAAGTTCGAGCGCCGCGAGCACCAAGGCGGCGAACGGCTCACGCTGGAGCTCGGCGACGCTTCGGGACGCATGGAAGCGGTCATGTGGGAGGGATATGAAACCCTGCTCGACCAGTTGCGCGCCGGCGATATCGTCAAGGTCCGCGGTCTGGTCGGGACCTACCGCGATCGTCCGCAGATTCGCATCGAAAGGATGCGTCCCGCCGGGGCCGACGACCAAGTTGACAAATCGGCCTTCGTCCCCCGCGCGCCGGTCCCGTCTGAAACACTGGCGGCGGAACTGGACCGCTTTATCGGGTCGATCGCCGATCCCTGGCTTTCACGGTTGCTGGGGGCGCTGTTCGGCGACGGCGCCACGCGCGCGGCCTATCTGCAGGCGGCCGGCGGCAAGCGCTGGCACCATGATTCGCTCGGCGGCCTGGCCGAACACTCGCTGAACATGGCGCGCATCGTCGAGCTGCTCTGCCAGGTCTATCCCGATCTGGACCGCGATCTTCTGATCTGCGGCGCGCTGTTGCACGACATCGGCAAGATCGAGCAGTATGCCATCGGGTCGATGATCGACTACTCCGATGAGGGCCGGTTGGTCGGGCACATCAACTCCGGCGACTTCCGCGTCACCAGCGCCATGCGGGCGATCGAGGGATTTCCGGAACGGACCGAACAACTGCTGCGGCACCTGATCATCTCGCACCAGGGACAGATGGAAACCGGATCGCCGGTGGTGCCGCAGACACGCGAGGCGTTCATTCTCTACTACGCCGACGAGATCGACTCGAAAATGGGCGCCCTGCGCCACGTCGCCGAAAAGACCGGCGACCGGCCGTGGAGCGAGTTTGTCAATCTGATTGGACGGCACATGTACTTCGGCGGGCGGGACCAGGGAACGGCCGCCGTCGCAGATGAATAGGATAGGGCAGTGGGACTCTTCGACCTGATTTCCTCCGACATTGGCATCGACCTCGGCACCGCCAACACGCTGGTCTGGGTGCGCGGCGTCGGCATCGTGCTCAATGAACCCTCGGTGGTGGCCACCGAGGTCAGCAGTGGACGCATCCTCGCCGTCGGCTCGGCCGCCAAGGAGATGCTGGGACGCACCCCCGATGAAATTCGCGCGGTGCGTCCGCTCAAAGATGGCGTGATCGCCGACTTCGAGATCACCGAGAAGTTGCTCTCGGACTTCATCCGCCGGGTGATCCGCCACCGCTACCTGATGAAACCCAAGGTGGTGGTCTCCGTGCCGTCGGGGATCACCGAAGTGGAAAAGCGCGCGGTGCGCGATTCGGCCCAAAGCGCCGGCGCCCGCGAGGTCTTCCTGTTGCAGGAGCCGATGGCCGCCGCCATCGGCGTCGGGCTGCCGGTCGACCAGCCCTCCGGCAACATGGTGATCGACATCGGCGGCGGCACGTCCGAAATCGCCGTCATCGCCCTTTCGGGGATCGTTAACAACATGTCGATCCGCATCGCCGGCGACGAGATGAACGAGTCGATCGTGCTCTACCTGAAGAAGAACTACAACCTCCTGATCGGCGAACTAACCGCCGAGGAAATCAAGATCCGGATCGGCTCGGCCGCGCCGCTGGACCGTGAGGAATCGATCGAGATCAAGGGGCGCGACCTGATCGCCGGCGTGCCCAAGACAATGAAGATCTCGTCGGTGCAGGTGCGCGAGGCGCTGGAGGAACCGATCGACGCCATCGTCGAGGCGGTCCGTCAGTCGCTCGAACGCACCCCACCCGAACTGTCCTCCGACATCCTCGACCGCGGCATCATCCTCACCGGCGGCGGCGCCCTTCTGCGCGGTCTCGACCGCCGTCTCCGGCAGGAGACCAATCTCCCGGTCAACGTCGCCGATGACCCGCTCACCTGCGTGGTGCGCGGCACCGGACGGGTCCTGGAAAACATGCCGATGTTCAGCAAGGTGCTGATCAAGAGCCGTCGCGACTGATCCGATGTGTCTGTCCGTTCGATATGATGGTGAACAGGGGGCGTAAGCCCCTTGTTTGCCTTTGGAGCCCTTCGCATGACCCTGACAATCGACAGCATTCTCCGCTTTCTGATCCAGGACGTCGGACGGCCGGTCAAGCTGCGCGAACTGTCGCACTTGATGCATTTGCCTGAGCGCGACTACCCGAAACTGCGCGGCCTGGTCAAGCAGATGCTTTCGTCCGGACGGCTGGTAACGCTCAAGCGCGGGCGTCTGGCGCCGCCCGATCCGCTCAACCTGATCATCGGCACCGTGGCGGTGCGTCGCGGGCAGCACTTCTTCGTGCGTCTCGATCCGCCCGACGAGGACCCCGGGGCGCCGCGCCGCGAAATCTTTATCCGCCCGCGCGAACGGCTCACCGCGCTTGACGGCGACCGGGTGGTGGTGCGTCTGCATCAGGAAAAAGACGGGCCCGCTGAGGAAGGGGCCATCATCAAGATTCTCGCGCGGGCGCTCAAACCGATCGTCGGCATCTACCACAAGTCGCGGCACTTTTCCTACGTGGTGCCCGATGCCCCGCACCCGCTGCGCGAAATCCATGTTCCGCCCGCCCACACCCGCAAGGCGCAGATCGGCCAGCAAGTGATTGTGCAAATCACCGACTGGGACTCCCCCGATGCCTCCCCGTCCGGGAAGATCGTCGAGGTGCTCGGCTTCCCCGATGAACCGGGTGTCGACATCGAACGAGTTATCGGTTCCTACAATCTTCCGCGACGTTTCCCCGCCGAGGCACTTCAGGAAGCCAAGGCGTTTCCCGAATCGATCCGTCCGGGTGATCTGGAGGGTCGCGCGGACGTTCGCGACGCCATTACCTTCACCATCGATCCCGCCGATGCCAAGGACCACGACGACGCCGTCTCAATCGAACGCGTCGGCCGTCACTGGCGTCTGGGTGTGCACATCGCCGACGTCAGCCACTATGTCCGTGAAGGCGGCGCGCTCGATCGCGAGGCCTACGAGCGCGGCACCTCGGTCTATCTGGTCGACCGCGTCATCCCGATGCTCCCCGAACGGCTCTCCAATGATCTGTGCAGTCTGCGGCCGAAGGTCGACCGGCTGACGCTCTCCTGCATCATCGACCTGAGCGAAACCGGCGAGGTGACCAAGTACCGGTTCGTCGAGGGCGTGATCCGCTCCCGCGCGAAGTTGAGCTACGAGATGGTGATGAACTACTTCGCGACCGGGGAGAAGACACGGGTCATCGCGCCGCTGGCCGACACGCTCGACATGATGCGGGCGCTCGCGCGCCTGCTGCGACGGCGGCGGTTCGCCAACGGCAGTCTTGATCTCGATGTCCCGGAAGCGAAGGTGATACTCGACGCAGACGGCCACCCGGTGGACATCCGGCTGCGGCACTCGGATGAATCACACCAGTTGATCGAGGAATTCATGCTGGTGGCCAACCAGTGCGCCGCCCACCGCTTTCTGCGCAAAAACCTCCCCTGCCTCTACCGCGTCCATGCGCCGCCGGCCCCGGAAAAGATGGAGGAGTTCGCCGGATTCGCCGAGCACCTGGGCTTCCGCTTTTCCGCCGAAGGGGGCGTCACGCCGAAAAAACTCGCGCAGTTTCTCGAGCAGATCCGCGAGGACCCGCGCAAGGACATGATCCACCAGATCCTGTTGCGCTCGCTGATGAAGGCGGTCTACCAACCCGACAACGTCGGGCACTTTGGATTGGCGTTCCCGCACTACACGCACTTCACCTCGCCGATTCGCCGCTACCCCGATCTGTGGATCCACCGGCATATCAAGAAACTCGAGTCCAACACCTGGAAGGTGGCGCAACAGAACAAAATGCGCGCCGCGCTGCCGGCCATCGGTCGGCAAACCTCCGACCGTGAGCGGCAGGCAGAGGAAGCCGAGCGCGAATCGGTCCGCATCAAGCAACTGGAATACCTCTCGCAGCACCTGGGCGACGAATACACCGGCAAGGTCTCCGGATTCCTCGAGTTCGGCATGTTTGTCTCGCTGGATGGGATCGGCGCCGATGGGCTGGTCCGGTTTTCCGGCATCGACGATGACTTCTATGTCTGGGATCGTGAACGCTGGCAGGTGCGGGGACGCCGACGCGGACGGACCTTCCGTCTCGGCGAAAGCGTTCGCGTGCGCCTGATCCGCACCGATGCCGAACGTCGTGAGATCGACCTGGAGTTGGTCGCCGAGGAATCACCCCGAAAGCCCAAAGCCGGCGCAGCGCGCCGCCATAGGCGACGATCACGTCGTCGCTGACCGTCCGCATAACAATCCGGGTGCTTGCCATTCTGGCCAGATCTCTGCTATTATGGCAGAAATCGAGGGCTCATATGGCAAGGCAGGCACGTCAAATCTGCACGATCACCGCCGATCCCCGCTTGGCCGAGCATTGGCGGAAGGCGATCGAACCCTTTGGTGGATCGCACACCGCCTTCGATGGCCTGATGACGGCGCTACGTCGTCTGGCCGATCATTCTCCGGAAATCATCCTCCTCGATCTCGCCAACACCGGTCTGACCGCCGAGCAATTGGCAGCAAAGGTTCGTCATCGCGCGCCGATGGCCGACATGTTGTTGGTCGAAGATATCGATCAGAGTGGCTGGAATGAGCCGACAACGTGGCGTGAACTGTCCGCGCGGTGGGGCGCCAATGTGCTGCCGCGCGACCAGGAGATCGCCCAACTGCGGGCGCGGTTGACCACCCTCTGGTCGGAGCGCGACCAGGTGGCGCGTTGCGGTTGGGTGGGGCTTTCGCCCGAGGCACGCGCCGCCTCGAATCTGTTGTTGGCCGCGGCGCAGTCGGATGCGACCGTGCTCATCGAAGGCGAATCCGGCACCGGCAAGGAACTGGCCGCGCGCGCCGTGCATCGCAACAGCGCCCGTGCCGCGAAACCCTTCCTGGCCCTCAATTGCTCGGCCTTCCCCGAGACACTGCTTGAAAGCGAACTCTTCGGCCACGAGAAGGGGGCGTTCACCGATGCCTTCGGCCGCAAGAAGGGCATCTTCGAAGCGGTCGAAGGAGGCACGATCTTCCTCGATGAAATCGGCGAGACCAGCCCGGCGGTGCAGGCGCGTCTTCTGCGTGTGCTCGAGGAACGTCAGGTGCGCCCGATCGGCGCGACCCGGGCGTTGCCGGTCGATTTCCGTATCGTTGCCGCCACCAACCGTCACCTGCAAAGCGCCGTCGGCGACGGACACTTCCGCCGCGATCTGTATTTCCG
This sequence comes from uncultured Ignavibacteria bacterium, assembly GCA_964593585.1. GTDB lineage: Bacteria > Zixibacteria > MSB-5A5 > WJJR01 > WJJR01 > JACQFV01. Next base: position 20,687 of record CAZQIZ010000004.1, on the reverse strand, counting down.
TCTGGCGGTGGTGCAGTTGCCGCTGGCGCCGTTGCGCGAACGCCGCGCCGACGTTCCGGCGCTCCTGGCTCATCATCGCGGCCAGGCCGGCGGCGCGTTGACCGGATTCCTCGACGAACCCGCGCTGGCGCGGCTGGTCGACTACGACTGGCCGGGCAACATCCGCGAACTGCGCAACTTTGTCGAGCGTGCCGGTGTGCGCTTTCCCGGCCTGACGCTCGACACCGAGCGGGTCGGCGAGCTGCTGGAAAACGTCCGCCCCGGCGTCAACCTCCCGGTGGCCACCGGACGGCGCGCGGAGAATGTCGAACGCGAGATGATCTTCGCCGCGCTCTCCGAGTTGAAACGCGACCTGGATTATCTCAAGCGTCGTGTCGACCGACTCGCCGACACCGACCACGCCGTCGGCGGCGGGGACCGTTTCGCCTCGATGCGCGAGGTGGAACGCGAACGCATCGCGCTGGCCCTCCAGCAAACCCGCGGCAACCGCTCGCAGGCGGCCCGTCTGCTCGGCATCGGCGAACGTACACTCTACCGCAAAATTCGCGAGTATGGCCTCTGAACGCTTCGTCGCATCGGTCCAACTTGCCCTCTTGGTCGTATTGGCCCTATCCGTCCTCGCCCCATCCGCCGCCGCCCAACAACCCGATATCCGCCCTTACGAGTCCGAGGAGGATCTCTGGGAAGCGCTCGACCAAGGCGAGATTAGCTTCGATGACTTCCTCGACCTTCTGGAACTGGTCCGCGGCGGCACCGACACGTTGACAAACCCTCCCTCCGACTGGGAGGCGCTCCCCGGTTCCGATGCCGGTTACCTGGCCGCCGATTCATCTCAGCCGATCACTCAACCCCGGCCCGCCGCCGTCACCGAACGTGTCGACCTGCCGCTTCTGACCTCGTGGCGCTGCGGGATCAATGCCGATTTGAACGAACCCGCTGGCTGCGATGGGTACACGGTGGTCCGCTGGCAGAGCGGCGCATTCCGTGGCCTGTTCGACTGGGAGTATGACCGCGACGAGGGCGGTCGCTGGCGACGGCGCACCCTCATCTGGCAGACACGCCGGGTCACGATGCAACTGGGCAACCTCGAACCGCGCTGGGGGAGAGGGTTGGTGGTCGGACGCCGCTCGCGGATAGTGCGCTCCGTCGACCGCTCCGGCTCCTTCTGGCAACCTACGCTTGGGCGGCACGATGGAATCGCCGCAAGCATCGCGCTGGCCCCTTCCGTGAGGGGAGACGGATTTCTCAGTTTTCTCGAGAGCGATAGTCTGACTGAATGGTCGGGCGGGACGCAACTGCGGTGGTCCCGGAAGTCGATGGATGTCGGCCTCAACTGGGCCAGCAGTGTCAACGGCATCGAGGAACCCGAAGCTGAGGGATTCGTGCTATCCTCCGCTCATGTCGAGAACGTCTATGGCGCTCACGCACGCCTGTGGCATGGCCCGCGGCAGTTGCTCGCCGAATTCGCCATTAACAACCGTGGTGTCTCCGCCAAGGCGGTCGAACTGCTTTGGCCGCTCCAACGCGGCCGCTTCCATGCCCGGCTCTGGTCCTATGGTGATGGCTTTACCAATCCGCTCGGAGGCGGGCCGGGAAACAGTGACACACGTGTGGTCGGGCTCGAATCGCGCAATCGTGCCTTCTCTTCCCGCACCGCTGGCGAGCGCGGCTTCGACTTCTCCACCCGGCTGGATGTGGCACCGACCGTGCGCCTGCGCTGGGACTGGATGACCCACCGCGAGGCGCCCGGCGAAAAACTGGAACACGACGGCGTGTTCCGTGCCGAGGTCCAACGCGACAATCTGCGGCTGACGCCCTTCATCCGTGCCCGCATCGACGAGGACGAAAGCGAAACCTATTCGCTGGGCAACTATCTCTGGTGGGGGACGGAACGACGGCGCCTCAATCTGCGCGCCGAGTATGGCCGCCATTACAGTCACGAAGCGCCGTTTGTCCGCGCCGGCGCCGGTCTGGAGTGGCGGATCAGACGGCTTGTGCGTCTGGCGCCGGCCATCCGCTGGACCGATCCCGATCTGGATCAACCCGGCGACGGATACTGGTGCTTCTATTTCACCGAAACGGTCATTCCGGCGGCTGGCCTGAAGTTCGAAGCGGCGCTGGTCTGGAAGAAATATGAGGCCCCGAATGCCAATGATCCGGTTGAATTGCGGCTGCGGCTTGCATTAAGGTAATAGCATGCTTCGCAGGATGCTTCCATTGCTCCTTGCGGTCGGTGTGATCCTCGGGATGGCAATGCCGGCCCGCGCCGAGTTGATCCTGAACGAGGCCCTTGCCAACGAGCCCGGTTCGGCCACCACACTCGAGTGGATCGAAATCCTCAATTGGCCCGACACCGGAGCCGACGTTTCGCTGCAGGGATACCGATTGCTCGATGGCGGGTCGATCATCACCCTTGACACCTTGCTTGTCATCCCCGCCGGCGGCTTTGCCATTCTCGCGCGCAAAGCGACCGGCGCCGCCAGTTTTGAAACGCGCTGGGGCGACTCCTCCGGTGTCTGGGGCGACGCGCCCGGCGAATCATTCCCATTGATCACGGTGGGCCAGATGTCGTTGCGCAACGCCGGCGACACCGTGCGTCTGGTGTCGCCCACCGGCGATACCTCGCTCATCCTCTGGACTTCCGATGCGGGCGATGGACGTTCGATCGAACGGATTCGTCCCGGTGACAACGATGCACCGTCCAATTTCGCGCCGTGTGTTGCGCCTTCCGGATCAACACCGGGATCTCCCAATTCGGTGCTGCCGCCACGCGGCGATCTGGCCATCGATACGGTCGTCACGGGCCCGCTTCTCCCCACGCCGGATGATACGGTGCGCGTCGCAGTGCGCATCCGCAATGTCGGCTTCGGCGATGTCGCCGGAGGCACGCTCTCGCTGCGACGCGAGGGGAGCGCAGCCGGCGTCATCGTTGCGCAACCCTACCCGGCCATTCCTGAAACTGGCGAACTCACGCTCGTGCTTGATTGGCCAAACCCGCCACCGGGGATCAGTCAGATCACGGCCTGGCTCAACGAAGACGCTGACAGCGCCAACAATGCGCGTACGGTGCCGGTCAGCGTGCGTTTCGATCGACCGTATTTGGTGATCTCCGAGTATCTCGCCAATCCCGAGGCCGGCGGCCCGGAGGAATGGGTGGAGATTGCCAACGTCAGTGACTGGGGGATTCGTCTCGAAGGGATGCGTGTCGGCGATTCGCTCAACAGCGAGCCGATTCCCGCCGCCGCCGGGAGCATCCCCGCCGGTGGATTCCATGTATTGGCCGAAAACGCGGCCGCCTTTCGCGCCCACTATCCCGACTTTACGGGAGCGCTCACCGGCATCCCCGGCTGGCGCGCGCTCAACAATACCGGCGATGGTATTCGCTTGGTCGGTCCCTCCGGCGAAATCATCGACTCGCTTTCCTTTCGCCTGACCTATCCCGGCAACCGATCGGTGGAACGTGTCGAACTGACGTCATCGTATTCGGCGCCTGGCGACTGGACCGTCTCCGAGGCGCCGTTGGGCGCCACCCCCGGCGCGCCCAATTCGGTGGCGCGCGGCGAAACCGGGTCACTGATGTTTGACTCCGTCTGGATCGAGCCGCCGGTGCGTCGTTGGGGCGACTCGCTCACTTTGGCCGCGGCGCTGCGCAATCACCGCTTCGGTCCGGCCTCGGGTTTTGTGCTGACTGTCTTACGCGAACTCGATTTCGCCAATCCCGGCGCGCAGCGCGAACCGATCGCAGAAATCGCAATCGCGGAAATGGACGAGGGCCAGTCGGCGATCCTCGCTCTGCCTTGGATCGATGCGCCCATCGGGTTGCAGCGCCTGCAATTTTCGCTGCGCGATGCTCAGGGAGTCGAAGTTGACAGCGCCACGGCCGTGATCACCGTGCTCTGTCCGCCGTCGCTGCTCATTATCTCCGAGTACATGGCCGCGCCCGCCGCCGGACTATCCGGTGATTGGATCGAATTGTACAACGCATCCACTGTTCCCATCGACCTGCGCGGTGTCCAGATCGGCGACAGCACGGGACTGTCCAGCCTTCCGCCAACGGCATCCACTCTGGAGCCGGGGGCGTTTGTGGTGCTGGCCCAGGATGAAGACCAGTTCCGCGCCACGTACCAGCAATTCGCCGGCGAAGTCCTGACCGTGCCCGCGTGGCGCACTCTGGGCGATGGCGGCGATCGCATCCGACTGGTTGGCGCGGGCACTGAGATCATCGACTCGCTGACTTATGCCGCCTTGCCGCAGGATTGGCGATCGCTCGAACGCCGGCGGTTGCTCCCTGTACCCGCCGACCGTCGCGATTGGGGATACAGCATCGACCTCTGGGGCGCCACACCGGGACGCCCCAATTCAATCGCCCGTTACGACAACGATCTGGCGTTGACCGGATTTGGTCTGGATGCGACCGGCGTTTTCTGGCCGTCTGCGATCACCGGCGGGCTTGAAATCGCAAACGAGGGCTTCGCCACCGTCGAACAGGCTGAGATCAGCATCGTTGATGGGATCACCGACACGGAAGTCTGGCGAACTGCGTTGCCATCCCTGGCGCCGGAGTCAACCGTGGTCGTATCCTTCGAGTTCGGGCCCCTGCCGCCGGGGTTATACAATCTGCACGCGGCGGTTACGCATGATGAGTTCGGCGACAACAACAGCGCCACCCGGTCGATGCAGGTCGGGCACGCCTTTCCCGGGCTGGTCATCGCGGAATACCTGGCCGATCCCGCCAGTCCCGGCCCCGGCGAATGGGTCGAACTCTACAACGCCTCCGACATGATGCTTGCCCTGCGCGGTTGCGGCCTGGGCGACTCGGTTGCCTATGCGCCGCTTCCGATCTCCGTGCCGTACGTGCTGGCGCCCGGCGACTACATCGTCCTCTGCCGGGAGCGTAACGCCTTTCTTGCCTGGTATCCCGGTTTCATCGGCAACTTGATCGAAGTCCGCAACTGGCGCGAGTTGAACAACGACGGCGACAAGATCCGCCTGCGCGGAGTCCTAGGCGAGATCATCGACTCGCTGACGTATGCGGAGGGAGCCGGCGACAACCGATCGTGGGAACGCATCTCCCTGTCGCCGACATTTGCCACCCGTGCCGATTGGACCGCGTCGGTCGCAGTCGTGGGCGCGACACCGGGCGCGCCCAATTCCGTCGATGCCGCCGCCGCCGGACCGCTGGATGTGGCGGTTTCGCCCAATCCCATCTTCCGCGCCGCGGGCCAGACCGCCAACATCGTCTACCGTATCGACATTGGCGAACGGCTCACGCTGAAGATCTTCGATCGCGACGGCCACACGGTGCGCACCATCGTCGATGATGCGCCCAGCGCCTCCGGCACGATCGCCTGGGATGGCACCGGCGATGACGGCGCAGACCTCCGCCCCGGCCCATACATCCTGCTGGCCCGCTCCGAACCGGCCGGATCGACGAAGAAACTCGTGGTGGTGCTGGCCCCATGACCCGGCGACGACTCCTGATTCCGCTGGTCGCCCTTCTCGGGCTGGTCCTCGCGAAACGCGCATTGGCGCAGGACTATGAATTCGGTTCAGCGGTGCTGCAAAGCGTCGGAGAGGTCTACGCGCTTTTGCCCGGGGCTCCGGCGGTCGTGGGCACGCATCCGGCGTTGTCGGGTCTTGCCGACACACGCACCGCGCTGGAACTCTCTTATCGCCAACCATTCGGCTTGAGTGAACTGGAGGATCTTACGCTGGCCGCCGCGCACCGAATCGGCCGCTGGCGCGCCGGTGGCACGATCACTCGCTCCGGCGAGGCAGGTTTGTATCAGGAGTATCGCCTCACCGGCGCAATCGCCATGACGCCCCTGCGACGACTTGCCGTCGGCGTGTCGCTCATGTACACCAGCGCCGAATTCGGCGACAATCTCTCACGGTATGCCGGCGCCTTCGGCACAGTCTCCGTTGCGGCACGTCCGTGGCCGTCGCTTCACCTCGCCGCCGCGCTTCACAGTATCACGCTCGACCGGGTTTACGAGAATGACCCCTCCGATCCGGTAGTCGAACTGTCGGCGGCGTGGACAGCCGGAGAAGAAGTGGCTCTCGGCGCACTCTGGCGCCGGACGCGTGAGGGCGATCATCGCTTCGGTTTGGGGCAGGTTCTCTCACTGACCGACAACGTGGAGTTCCTGGCCGGATTGCGCTTCGATCCGGTGCGCTACGCTCTCGGCGGACGATTCCGCTACCGCGGCGGCGCGCTGGTCTACACCTATGAGGGGCACCCCGAACTGGGCGGCACACACGCCATCGGTCTGGCGTGGAGCCGGTGAGCCGAAATCCGGTCGTTTCCACTCCGCCCATATCGTATCTTCCGCCGCCTGAGGATGAAATGACCCGACGCAACCTCGCCGAACTGGAAGCACAGGTCCTCGCCCCATATGCCGCGCTTAGCGCGCGCACGCTGGGACGGGTCCATGTCGAGCCGGCGCACCCCTACCGCACCGAATTCCAGCGCGACCGCGAACGGATCATCCACTCCGCGGCATTCCGTCGTCTCGAATACAAAACCCAGGTCTTTGTCAATCACGAGGGCGACAACTACCGCACCCGTCTCACCCACACCATCGAGGTCGCGCAGATTGCCCGCTCGATCGCCCGCGCCATGGCGCTCAACGAGGATCTCGCCGAGGCGATCGCGCTGGCCCATGACCTCGGACACACCCCGTTCGGCCATGCCGGCGAGGATGCGCTCAACGCCAAGATGGCGCTCGACGGCGGATTTTCGCACAACCGCCAATCATTACGCGTGGTCGAGGTGCTGGAGGAACGCTATCCCGGACACACCGGATTGAACCTCACCTTCGAGGTCCGCGAGGGGATTGTCAAACACGAGACCGTCTACGACCGTCCCGAGGCGCGTCTGCCCGAATTCCACCCCGAGTGGCGTCCCACCCTCGAGGCGCAACTGGTCAACTTCGCCGATGAGATCGCCTACAATTCCCATGACCTCGACGATGGCCTGCGCGCCGACATGTTCGCCTGGGAGGATTTAAGCGGCATCGAGCTCTGGGAGGAACTCAACGCGGAATCGCGTCGCGCGTACCCGGACCTCGACCGGCGCCTACGCCGGCACCACATCGTCCGGCTGCTGATCAACCGCCAAGTCACTGATCTGGTCGACCATGCCCATCAGCTGCTGGAAACGCACAACATCCGTTCGCTCGAGGATGTCCGCGCCGCTGCGGTGATCTTCATGAAGTTCTCGCCCGGATTCCAAGCGAAGATCGACCCCTTAAAACGTTTCCTCTACGAACGCATGTACCGTCACTACCGGTTGGTGCGGATGAAACTGAAGGCCGAGCGGATGGTGCATGCGCTCTTCGACGCCTACGTCAGCGAGCCGCGCCAGTTGGCCCCGCAGTATCTGGCCAAAATCGCAAACGGCCGCGATGCCGACGAGGCGCATGTGCGCCAGGTCGTCTGCGATTACATCGCCGGCATGACCGATCGTTACGCCATGCTTGAGCACCGCAAGCTCTTCGATCCCTTCGAGAAAGTCTGACCTGCCGGCTGCCTCCGGGCAGAAACTCTGCACCGATATGCACACCGGCGGTGGTCGTCATTCCGGCGCGCCGCGCCGAGTGTAAGTCCACAAGCAGGTTAGCCATTCCTGGCAGAGTGCGCCGGGTTGGGCTGAGGGCACGGCACGGGCTTTGCATCCACTGACAGCGGGGGTCGACCTGCGAACATCTAGGGAGAACGGATGCAATGCTACTTTTCGTCGATTAAACCCGGCCAGCCCGACGAGCCCGGGGCCGGATTTGTTTCCTTCGTCATCCCCGAACTGAAGATCACCTTCCGCGCCCGCTACCAGGGCACCGCGGGCGAATGCGAATACGCCAGTCTGCTGGCGTTGCTGGAATTCGTCGAGATCAATCCCCGTGTCTTCGAGAACAAGACGCTCGAAATCTTTGGGGATTCCTTCTCGGTGGTCAGCCAGGTGAACGACCGCCGCGACTGCGCCCGGGGGCTGGAAAACTTCCGCAACGTCGCGCTGCTGCTCAAACGACGCATTCCTTACACGATCGGCTGGGTGCCGCCGGCGGACAATCCCGCCCGCCCCAGCGACGTTCCTCGCTGACCGAAGAATCGGCCGATCTTGCGATCGCCGCCGAAGTGCTTGGCGCAGGGGCGGCCGGCTGTATATGTTTGTCCTGCCCGCCGGCGGGGGCGGGACACAACGCACGCATCGCACACATCATGAGCTTCTCGGAAGATCGCGCGCAGGGCAGGTTCGGCTCCTTCTATCTTCTCATTGCGGAGAATCCCTATCTGCTCTGGGAAGCCGCCGAGCATTGGAAGACGATCTGGCGGCGGCAGGCGGGCGACGACCTGCGCGTCGAGACCTTCACCGCGCCCCACATCGACTTCGATCGTCTCCTCGGCGCTGGCGCCACCATGCCGATGTTCGAAACCACGCAACTGGTCCTGATTCGCGACGTCGAAAAGGTCACCGGCAAGGAGCAGGAAGAGCTGATCCGGATCCTGCAGCAATCGTCGCCCTCGACCAAGTGGCTTCTGACCGCCGCGGAGCTGGACCGCTGCACGGTGCTCGGCAAGAAGCTGACCACGCTAGGCCCGGTGGAGGAATTCAAGCGCGTCTACCCCGATCAGATCTCCGGGTGGGTGACCCGCATCGCCGCCGATCTCGGCACGACATTGGCACCACCGGCCGTAGAACTGATCGCGAGTGTACATGGCACCGACCTGTTCGCCGCGCGCCAGACGATCGAACGAGTCACTCTGTACGTCGGCAAGCGCCGTCGCATCGAAGCCGCGGATATTGAGGTCGTGCTCGCCGGCGAGGGCGAGTACGATGTCTTCCAACTCCTGGAGGCGGCGTCACGCTCCGACTTTGAGCGTGGCCTGACAATTGCCCGAACTCTCGCGGCCTCCGCTAGTCGCCAGTTTGGTGAACTGCCCGTTTTGCTATCCTTGATCTTTGGCCAGTGCCAGCGCTACCTGAAGATTCTCGAATTATCCGACCGGCCCATCGAGCAGATCGCTCAGCAGATGCATATCCACGCATTCCTCATGCGGAAACTGTACAAGCAAGCCACCGATCTGGGTTTTGATGCCCTGATCCGCACCTGCGAGGCCGCCTTCGAAACCGATTACATGGTAAAGACTTCCAAGGCCAGTCCCGTGCTTGCCTGGGAGTTGTTTGTCTGGCGGATTGTGGCTGGACGAAACATTCCCCGTGATGCCTTCCTGGACCTGTCCGCTGTTCGCAATGGGGAATAATCCGAATCGCCGATGGTAACCAGAACGGACACGGGCGGTGATCAGCACTATCCGGCGCTCAGCGAGCCCGAGCTGATCCGTCTGGCCCAAAAAGGGGACCGTCGCGCCTACGACCAATTGGTACGGATCTACCAGCGGCAGGTATACCGCTGGGCCTTCCATGTTGTTCGTACACATGACCTTGCGGACGAGGTGGCACAAGATGTCTTTGTGCGCACCTACCAGGCCATCGACCGGGTCAATCCCGATCGCCCCTTCGGTGCCTGGCTGTGCCGGAGCACTGTCAATGTGGCACTCAATATCGTGCGCAAGCAGCAATTCCGGACCCAATGGGCGCAGGAGAACCGACCCGATCCGTCCGATTTCGAGCGTGAATCGGCCCAGCCCGATGCGGGATTCCGGCGCAAACGTGTGTTGCAGCGACTCGAAGCGGCCATCAACGATCTGCCGCCGTTGTACCGGACGATTATGCTCCTGCGCATCCGCGATGAAATGAGCTATGATGAAATATCCAAAGCACTTGGCGTATCAATGGGGACCGTTATGTCCCGGATCGCCCGCGCCCGCCACCGGCTTCGTGAGGCGCTGGGTGACTTAATGGACGATCTGCGGGAATAGAATGCCCGACCGATGGTAATAGGGGAAAGGGCAGGCGTCCGGCTTCGGCCGGACAGGGGAAAGGTAAGACGATGAATTGCCGTGGGGTCGAAAACTGGGTCTGGACAAAAGGGGCGGGGAATCTCCCGGCCGCGGTAGTGGAGCATGCCGCCGCCTGTCCCGGTTGCCGCACCTTGATCGAGGAGGTCCGTCTGCTGGACCGCTCCATCTCCGCCATGCCCATCCCCGAGCCCGGCGACGAGTATTGGGCCTACATGCGCGAGCAAGTGGCACGGCGTCTCGATGCCCCGGTGACCACCGTGATCTCGCTGGAACCGGCCACTCCCCGCTGGCAGCGGATCCTGGCGCGCGCTTGGGCGCCGGCCATGGCCGTTGTCCTGGTCGCGGTCGTGGCCAACCAGCGGGCGCTGGTGACCACCGAGTCGGTCCCCATCCTCACTGAGGCGGAGCTCCAGTCGCGGGTGGAAGCCCTCTCGCAGGCGCCGAATACATCTGAATTCGCCATTGTCGAAGAGACGGCCCCGAGCACAGAGCCGTCGGCGACCGCAACTGCTCCGGTGCGTCGGCAGGCCGAGAGCGATCTGCGTACCGCCCCGGCGCCTTCCACCGCCGGCGCGACCACTGCAGCTGAGCCGGAGTTGGCGACAGTGCCCGCCGATGTCCCGGCGTCGTCGTCCGCCGAGCCCACGATGGCAGTCGCCGACCGGCGTGGGACCACACCGTCCGAGACGCTCTGGCCTGATCGACAAGTCATGATCATGGGGCAGGTCGATTCGAATGCCCCCGATAAGAAGTCTTCCTCTGACGATGGCCGTCTGGCCGCGCAGGACCCCTTCGGCGCCTACGAGCGCCAGATGGCGCTGGCCGATCAGGGGTTCGAGACGGCGGGCGCGGCATCCACGCTGACCCGTCTCCTGGAAGGACCGGCGGCCGCGCCGTCACGCGGTTCCGAACGTCTCACCACGGCCGAGCAGATGCGCCGCTTCGATGAAATCGCCGAGTTGCGCGAACTGATCGCCCATATGGAGACGGTGCCGCCGTCCAGCCGCGCCATGTCGCAGTGGAGTCAGTGGTCGACCGCGTGGTACCGTCTGGGAATGCTCTCCGACCAGCAGGTTGTCGTCGACTCCGCCATTGTCGCGGTCGACTACTTCACCCGGACCGTCCCCGGCGATTCCGCCACCGCGCGCGAGTGGCAGAATCGGCGGACGCATTTGGAGAACCGACGGACCGCGCTGCAACGCTGACGAATTAACGCATCCCAAAGCCCGTTCGTGGTGGCTGCAACACAGGCCCCGCTGGTCGATGCGACCGGCGGGGCTTTCTCCGGCGCGCTGAATTCGGTTGCCAACCCGGTGGCGGGACGGTAGGTTTTTGTTGTGACGCCGTGTGGACCGCAACGCTCATATCGGGAGTTTGCCTGCTGATGGCTTGGTCGGAACCGCGGGCTTCTTCCTGGGAGCCACCCACGCCGACGCCCGGCGCCGACGAGGCCTTCGCGCGCGCGCGGGCCGAGATGGTGCATCGTCAGATCGAGGGGCGCGGGGTCCGCGACTCGGTCGTGCTCGATGCCATGCGTGTGGTCCCGCGCCACCGCTTTGTACCGCCGCAGTTCCAGGATGATGCCTACGACGACACGCCGTTGCCGATCGGCTACGGCCAGACGATCTCGCAACCGTACATCGTCGCGGCCATGACCGAGGCGTTGCAATTGAAGCCGCGCGACCGGGTGCTCGAAATCGGCACCGGATCCGGGTATCAGGCGGCGGTGCTGGCCGAGATTGTCGATGAAGTATGCTCGATTGAAATCCTCGACTCGCTCGGGCAGCGGGCCGAATCGACGCTGACTGCGCTCGGCTACCGCAACATCACGGTGAAAATCGGCGACGGTTACCGCGGCTGGCCCGAGAAGGCCCCCTTCGATGCCGTTATCGTCACGGCCGCCCCCGATCACATTCCGTCGGCGCTGGTGGACCAACTGGCCGTCGGCGGGCGCATGATCCTGCCCGTTGGCGACGAGGATCAAAGTCTGATCCTGCTGACAAAAACCGCCGCCGGCGTGGAGCGCCGCACACTCTTTCCCGTCCGCTTTGTCCCCATGACCGGGGAGGCGGAAAAGCCCCGTCCCTCCGACTCTACGACACCGCGCTAAGGCGTTGTCCGCCCGTCCGAATTGCGAAACTTCGGCGGGAGGGTGTCGTAAACTATGACGTGCTCCATTCAGGCGACCGGGTGGTCGCCGGTGCACGGGGAGGTGTGATGCAAAAACGGCTCGTTCGCACGCCGGACAAGGCGATGATCGGCGGGGTGTGCGCCGGAATCGCCGAGTACTTCGATGTCGATCCGACCTGGATTCGCCTGTTGGCGGTCCTGCTGATTTTTGCCAGCGGTTTCGGGCTGGTGGCCTACATCGTGGCCTGGATTGTGATCCCACGCGGTCCGCTTGCGCATCCGGCCGAGGCCACACCGCTGCCGGCCAACGCCGCGCCGGCGCGCCTGCCCGAACGCCGTGGCGCCGGTTTTCTGCCCGGCGTGATCCTCATCCTCGTCGGCATGGCCTTCCTGTTTGACAATCTCTTCTTCTGGTTTGATTGGGACTATGTCTGGCCGCTGTTCCTGGTCGGAGCCGGCGTGGTGTTCATCTACTTTGCCGTCAAGCCCGATGCGCGGCGCGAAGAGCACACCGCCACCGACATTGCGGAGGTGCACAATGGCAGTCGGTAAGGTACGAACCGGTGTGATCCTGATCGCCTTGGGCGTCCTGCTGCTGCTCAACACGACCGGCACGGTCGACTTCGGCTTCTGGCGCTGGCTGGGCAAACTCTGGCCGCTCATCCTCGTTGCGATCGGCATCGAGAAGATCTTTACCTCCGCCCAGTCTTCAAGCGTGCGCAATCTCGCCTGGCTTTCGCCGGTCATCATCGTCGGCGTCGTCTCCTATGCGGTCATCGCCGGCGAGCGCGAGCCCCGTGCCAACTTCTGGTCCAGCGACTGGGAGTGGCAGTGGGATGATTCCGACAGCGGGGGTTCGACCGCGACCTCCACTTGGTCGGAGCCACTCACGCCCGAGGTTCAGCGGGTGAAGCTCGAACTCGAACTGGGAGGCGGGCGCCTCACGGTGCGTGGGGGCAGCGATGCCGGCAACATTCTCGTCGCGCGCGCCAGCCACCGTGGCGACAAACCGATTGCCACCTCGACCCTGGAGGGCGGCGTCCGCTCCATCCGAGTTGTGCAGGATGAAGGCTCACGTCACCGTGGACGCGATCAATGGACGATGAAGCTGACCGACAGCCTGCCGGTGGACCTGATCGTCCAGGGTGGGGCGGCGAAGATGCGTCTTGATCTGACCGCGGTAAAGATCGAATCGCTCGAACTCGACGCCGGCGCCGCCGACATCGACGTGGTCTTCGGCTCTCTGGCGTCGTCGATCGTCTGCGAAATCGACTGCGGCGTCTCGGCCGTCGAGATCACCATCCCGCCATCGGCGGGACTGAGGTTGCATCGCGATGGCGCGATCTCCCGTCTGTCCTATACCAACCTTGACCTGATCGACCGGGGCGACCACAGCGAGACCGCCGGCTTCGAGGAGGCCCCGATCAAGATCGAAATGAAAGTGCAGTCGGCGCTCAGTTCGCTGCGCTTGCGGCGCGCCTCCGGCCCGTCGCAGGGTGAGTCGATCTGACGTGGACCGGCCGCGATTCTCAAACCCCGCGCCTAGGGCGCGGGGTTTTTTCTTGAACCGCCGCGCGCCAAGCGGCATTTTTTGCTGGGATGAAGATGCATTCGACCATACGCGAGGCGGCCCGAGGAGTCCTGTTGGTCTGGCTTGTGGCTCTCGCCGGACTGCCGGCGGGTTGCAGTGTCGGCGGCGGCGACGGGCTGGCGCGTGTCACCGCCTCCGGCGTGCTGCGTGTCGGCACCGACGCCACCTATCCGCCCTTTGAGTGGGTTGACACCGCCACCGGCGAAGTCGAGGGGTTCGATATCGATTTGGTCCGCGAAATCTGCCGGGAACTCGGTTGCCGGGCCGAGTTTGTTGTCGTCCCTTTCGATGGCATCATCGCCGGGCTGGTGTCCAACAAGTACGACATGATTGCCTCGACCTTTACCATCACTCCCGAACGCGCCCTCCAAGTGGCCTTCTCTGAGCCCTACTACGATGGTGGCCAGTCGATCGCCGTACCGATCTATGACACTTCCACATTCGGTGTTGATGATCTGCGCGGCAAGACCATTGCGGTGCAACTCGGGACCACCGGCGAGCGGCGCGCCTCTCAGATTCCGAACGCCGAGATCATTGCCTTCGAGAACATCGGCGCCGCCTTCATCGATATGGAAAACGGCCGTGTTGATGCGGTCATCAACGACAAGCCGACCACCGAGCTGATCATCCGCCAGCGCGGCTCCGCCAAAATCGTCGGCCCCAGTCTGACCGCCGAGGAGTATGGTTTCGCCGTGGCCAAAGACGAGAAAGAGCTATTGGCGGCGATCAACCGGGCCCTCGCCAAGATCAAGGCCGATGGCCGCTATGAGAGCATCCGCGCCAAGTGGTTCGGCCCTTCCGCCACTTGATTGTGGGCAGGCAACGGCGTAATCCCTTCACACAAAAGGGATTGTAACCATCTCACCGACAGCGTAAGTTGTGTCGTCTGGAGGCAGAACTCCTCCGGGAGGCCCAATCGACCTGATCGCCGAACAGGGCGCGCTCGCGCTGCGAATCCTCAAGTTCTTGTTGCCGGCGGTGCCGACAACCATCGGCATTACCCTGTCTTCCTTCGCGATTGCTGTTGTACTCGGCACGTTGGTAGGTCTGGCGCCACTGGTGCGCAGTCGGGCGCTGACCTTTCTCACCCGCGTTTATGTCGATGTGCTCCGCGGCGTGCCGCTCTTGGTCCAGATTTTCTTCATCTACTTCGGCCTGGGCACTGTCCTCAATCTGAATCGCTTCGCCGCCGGGATCCTGGCCGTCGGCATCGGCTATTCGGCCTACTTGGCCGAAATCATCCGTTCGGGCGTCTCATCGATCGCCCAGGGACAGCATGAGGCGGCCGCGGCACTGGGCATGTCGCGCGCGCAGGCGATGCGTCATGTCATCCTGCCCCAGGCAACCCGCACCATCATCCCGCCGGCCGCCAACGAGTTCATCGCCTGCCTCAAGGATTCGTCCCTGGTCTCGATCATCGGCCTGCGCGAATTGACCCGCGCCGGGCGCGAGTACTACTCGCAGTACTTCGTCGACTTCCAGACTTGGTTTCTGGTCGGCTGTCTCTATCTGGTGATGACGCTGGCGCTGACCAAACTGGCCCGTCACCTCGAGCGCCGCTTCGCGGTGCGGGGGTTCGGCGCCGGAGGGTTGCGACATTGAACCGGATCGACGATCGTCCCGTCGTGCGCGCCGAAGCGCTCTGCAAGCGCTTCGACAAGTTTGTCGCGCTCGACCATGTTGACTTGGATGTGGCCTACTCCGAAGTCGTGGCCTTGGTCGGACCGTCGGGCGCGGGCAAATCGACCTTCCTGCGCTGCCTGAATGGGCTGGAGTCGGTCGATTCGGGCACGATCACCGTCGCGGGGCAAAAGGTCGATCCGCGCGATGAGTCCATTCACACCGTGCGCGCCCAGATCGGCATGGTCTTCCAGCAGTTCAATCTCTTCCCGCACTTAACGGCGCTGGAAAATGTCGCGTTGGCGCCGCGTGTGGTACGTGGACTGTCCGCCGCCGATGCGGGGCGTCTGGCCGAAGAGAAACTGGTCCTCGTCGAACTGCGCCACAAGCTCGGCGCCTATCCGGCCGAACTCTCCGGCGGACAACAGCAGCGCGTTGCCATTGCCCGCTCGCTGGCCATGCAACCCAAGGTCATGCTCTTCGATGAACCCACCTCGGCGCTCGATGCCGAGATGATCGGCGAGGTGCTGGCGGTGATCCGCGATCTGGCCGCCGCGGGCATGACCATGGTCGTGGTCTCCCATGAACTCGGATTCGTCCGCGAGGTTGCCGGACGGATCGCCTTCTTTGAGAACGGGCGCATCATCGAGTGCGCCCCGCCGGACCAAATCCTCAACGGCGCCGCCGATCCGCGCGTGCGCGAGTTCTTCCACCGTATGCTGTAGGTGAGGGAACGATCGCCCGTGTCGTTACGTTAAACTGCCATGAGATTCTCCCGCATGCGTTTGTTGTTGCTGCTACTGATCGTCGCCGGGTACGCCGGCATGTTGAACGCGACAGGCCTCTCCGACCCGGTGCGTCAGGCCGCCGCCGCCGGCGACCGTGTCTGGGTCTTCATCTCCGACAAAGGACCCGACGCCGATGCGCGCGCCGGCGCCAAAATCCTGCCGCCGCGGGCCGCGGCACGGATCGCCGCGCGGGGATCGACTTGCGACCCGCGCATCGACCTGCCGGTGCACAACGGCTATCGCCAAGGCCTCGAACAGGCCGGTATGGTGATCAAAAACGAATCCCGCTGGCTCAATGCCGTGACCGGTTGGATTCACCCCGAGGACCTGCCCGCCATCGCGCAACTGCCGTTTGTCGACTCTCTCCGGCCGGTTGTGACCTTTCGCCGGCCCGAGATCGCCCTGGACGATCTGCCTTCGCCTTTACCGCGCCGCGCCGTGACATCCGATGATGTGTTCGATTACGGCGGCGCCACGGCGCAGATTCAATTGCTGGGCGTCCAATACCTTCATCGCGCCGGATTAAGCGGACGCGGTGTGCGCATCGGCATGATGGACACTGGTTTCTCGCTCGGCATCCGCGCCTTCGACTGCCTCGACATCCAGGGCACGCGCGATTTCATCAATGGCGATGACGATGTCGGCGACAACGAGGCCTCCCAGATGCGCCATGGCACTCAAACCCTGTCGCTCTGCGGTGGGTTCGACGAGGGCCAAATGGTCGGAGTCGCCCCCGGCGCCCAGTTTGTCGTTGCCAAGACCGAGCTGGTCGATCTGGAAATCGAAGCCGAAGAGGACAACTGGGTCGCCGGCCTCGAGTGGCTCGATTCGATGGGTTGCGACATCGTGTCCAGTTCGCTGGGGTATGTCAATTGGTATGGCCAGGATGATTTCGACGGCAACACCGCGCCATCGACCATCGCGGCCGATCTGGCGGCGGCGCGGGGAGTGCTGGTCGTCAACGCCGCCGGCAACTATGGCTGCGGTGATGGCGACATTCGCATCATCGTTCCGGCCGATGGCGATTCGGTGCTCGCCGTCGGCGCCTCGACATTCGAAGGGGTGCGCGCCAGCTTCTCCTCCTGCGGGCCGACCAGCGACGGACGCATCAAACCCGATGTGATCGCTCCCGGGCAGGGTGTCTGGCTTGCGCTGCCCAATACCGGGATGTACCAACCCGGCAACGGAACCTCGTTTGCCACACCGCTGGTGGCCGGTGTTTGCGCGCTGCTTCTGGAGCAAAACCCGGCGCTCTCACCCTTTGATCTGATCCTGCTTTTGCGCTCCACCGCCGATCAGGCCATCAAGCCCTGGCCCACCTACGGATGGGGGCTGGTGCAGGCGGCCGTGGCGGCCGGACTGGACACCAATGCGATCGAGCCGGTGCGGCCGTTTGATTGCAACCGCGTTGACGGGACCGTCGAATTACGTCCCAATCCCGCCTATGATATGGTGACCATCAAGATCACCGGCGGCCCGAACAGCGACGGTGACTTCCGCGTTTTCACGGTCGCTGGCGGCTTGGTCTATGAAGGGGAAATCCGCGCCGGCGAAGGGACGTGGGACGGCCGGACCATCTCCGGAGGGGACGCCGCCCCTGCGGTTTATCTGATCCATATACACACCGAGATCATCGAGGAAGTCCTGAAACTGGCCTGGCTGCCGCGGGATTGACCCAGCGCGCTTCCTCGTTGATTCGCCCCGGCCGGCCGTTGTATACTGAAATGCCTGACCACGCGGGAGTAACTCAGTTGGCTAGAGTCACAGCCTTCCAAGCTGTTGGTCGCGGGTTCGAGTCCCGTCTCCCGCTCTCACCTTAAAGAACCGCACACGCCGGATTATCCGGCGCTGTTTGCCAACCCTCACACGGAGACCACGCGTGCGAAATCGTCTGCCTGTTGCCGCACTGACGCTGACCGTCGGACTGTCGTTGCTGTTTGCCGCCTGCGGTGATTCGAATGTCGAAACCGTCAAGAAGGACGGGACCACTCCACAGTCCGCCGCGTCGTCGGCCACGACACCCAAAAGCGGCGGCTCGGGCAGCGCCGCCGGCGCCACCGCCAGCGCCGCGGGCGTCAGTTGGTCGATTCCCGAGGGGTGGGCGGTGATGGGCGCACGGCCGATGCGGGCCGCCACTTACCTGATCGGCGAAGGCGACAACGAATCCGAGTGCGCCGTCTTCTTCTTCGGCACCGGCCAGGGCGGCGATGTCCAGTCGAACATCAACCGCTGGATCGGACAATTCCAGCAACCCGATGGCTCCGACTCGAAGGCCAAGGCGCAAACCGGCCACTTCGAAGCCAATGGCCTGCATGTCACCACCATCGACTTGACGGGGACTTACATGTCGGGCGGCATGATGGGCCAGGCGCCGGTTCCCAAGCCGGGGTTCCGTCTGCTCGGCGCGATCGTCGAAGCCCCCGAAGGTCCGTTGTTCTTCAAGCTCACGGGACCGGAGAAGGCCATCGCGGAGATCAAGCCCGACTTCGACTACTTGATTGCCAATCTGAAGAAATCGTAAGCCGCTTACAGATGCGCCACCGTGCGCAGGATCAGAACCAAATCGCCGGCGAAGGAGCGTGTCCGGACATACTCCTTCGCCATCGCGATTTTCTGGGGCAGGATCTCGGTCACATACTTGGCTTCAGGGTCTGATGCGGCGGCCAACAGCAGTTCTTCGCGGCGAAACTTGAGACTTGCCGGGTCGGTGATCCCCGGACGCGCCCGCAGGATTACCTCGTAGTCGGCACGGAACATCTCGACATAACGGCGGACTTCGGGACGCGGTCCGACCAGACTCATGTCGCCGCAGACGACATTCCACAACTGCGGCAATTCATCGAGTTTGGTGCGGCGCAGAAGTCGTCCGACCGGCGTCACACGACGGTCCCCGCGCGAGGTGACCAGTGGTCCGTCGATCCCCTCGAACATCGTACGGAACTTGACGATCCGAAACGGCGCGAAGCCGCGGCCGATCCGCTCCTGACGGAAGAACACCGGGCCGCGGCTGGTTCCCACCACGGCCAGCGCGATGAGCGCCAGCAGGGGGGAGGCGATAATCAGGCCGGCCGCGGCGCAGACCAGGTCGAAGAGGCGTTTGCCCATCGTCACTTCGCCTGCGCGCGGGCAATCGCGGTGACCGCGGCGATGACCGACTCGACGTCGTCATCGGTCATCTTCGGGTAGATCGGCAGACTGATCGACCGCTGGTAGCTGGCCAGCGCGTGCGGGAAATCCTCCGGCTGGTAACCGTAGGTCTCGACATAGTACGGATGCAGGTGCAGCGGAATGAAATGCACCGACACGCCGATGTTGGCGCGCTTGAGTTCCTCGATGAATTCATCCCGCCCGATTCGCAACGCCCCCAGACGCAGACGCAGGATGTAGAGATGCCAGGAGTGCAGATCGCCGGCGGGCGCATCGGGCGGCGGCTCGACCAACTCGGCGATGGCGCCGAACGCCTCGGTGTAGCGTTGCGCGATCGCGGCGCGCCGCCGGTGAAACTCCTCGGCCTTGCGCAGTTGCGCCAATCCCAGCGCTGCGGCGATGTCGGGCATGTTGTACTTGAAGCCGGGGTAGAGGATGTCATACTTCCATGAACCCGCGGCGGTGTAGCGCGTCCAGGCGTTCTTGCTGATCCCATGCAGACTCATCATCCGCATCCGCTCGGCCAGCCCCTCATCCTGCGTGGTGGCCATGCCCCCTTCGCCGGTGGTGATCGTCTTGGTCGAGTAGAAGGAGAAGCACGTGACATGGCCGAGCGTGCCGACCATCCGGCCCTTGTAGGTGGAGGGAAAGGTGTGGGCGGCATCTTCGATGACCGCCATGCCGTGGGCACGGGCAATCTGCGTGATGGAGTCCATGTCGCACATGAGTCCGCCGATGTGCACCGGGATGACCGCCTTGGCCCGCCAGGCCTTGCGCGTCGCCTCGGCCAGCGAGTCGGCATCGATGTTCATAGTGACCGGGTCGATATCGACCAGAAGCGGGGTGGCGCCAAGGTAGCGTATCACTTCGCCGGTGGCCGCGAAGGTCATCGGCGTGGTCAGCACTTCGTCTCCTTCGCCCACCCCGACCGCTTCCAGCGCCAGATGCAGCGCCGCGGTGCAGGAATTGACCGCGATGGCGTGCGCCGCCCCGACCTTCGCGGCGAACTCCTCCTCAAACCGTTTCACCTTGGGGCCGGAGGTTAGCCATCCCGAGCGCAGCGTATCGACCACCTCGGCGATTTCCTCCTCGCCGACGGTGGGCGCCGCAAAGGGGAGAAAGGTGGCGCGTGAGGGCAGTCCGGTCGTGGGCGTCATACTCATGCGCCGGAAATAGCCGCATTCTAAGTCGAAAGCAAGGGGGGATTAGGAGTGTCAGTCAGATCGAGGGTTCCCATGATCCAGGTGCTATGGGTAACGAGTCACAACATGGAGTCTGCGCAGGCGGCCCTCGCTTCGCTTGGGCCACCGAGGGGCTGAAAGCCCCTTGTCCGGACGATGGGGTTCGATCAGGTCTTGCAACTGCAGTTCGTATCGGACAAATCGTGCCTTTGAACGCGTCGGAGGCAAGGGGTGGAGTGCCCCTTGCCTCTCGCGCGGGGCCTGTCAGGAATTTTGTGTGTCGGTCATTTCTGTTCATAATCACGCACC